>JAKVKP010000019.1 GCA_022484805.1 Streptococcaceae bacterium | reverse complement strand
AAGGAAACTTACCAATTCATTGGTTTAGTAGACTTATCGATGATAAATGAATGTCTCGGGAGAGCATTGTCAAGCACTCGAAGCTAGATTATTCAAAAAGCTGAAACAGTTGTTTTGAGGTGTAGAAAATTAGGGATTTAGCGTAAGCGTGCAACGCATGTACGTATCAATCGTCTATTTTCCTAACCACAGACTGTTAAGGCTAGGTTAGTGGCAAAGGTACTCAGCGTTCTTTCGTTCAGTGTGATTTCAGAACACACTGAACGATTAGCTTTCGCTGAGCGCCATAAAGGCTATTTTACGAAAATTGTTTACAATTTGAGGCGGTCATCTAAAAAGCTAAGAGTGCTTGCTTTGACATGCTCGAACGGTAGACAATTCATTTTCAAGATAAAGGAAACTTACCAATTTATTGGTTTAGTAGACTTATCGATGATAAATGAATGTCTCGGGAGAGCATAGTCAAGCACTCGAAGCTAGATTATTCAAAAAGCTGAAACAGTTGTTTTGTGGTGTAGAAAATTAGGGATTTAGCGTAAGCGTGCAATGCACGTGCGCATTAATCGTCTATTTTCCTAACCACAGACTGTTAAAGCTAGATTAGTGGCAAAGGTACTCAGCGTTCTTTCATTCAGTGCGATTTCAGAGGGTAAAACCTAGGATAACCTATAATTCAATGAATAACTCTTTTTGGGGGTACGGATGTCATATACAGATGTTTTAAGAAAAAATGCGGACTATTTGTGGGAAAAAAGCTTCAATCATCCATTTATTAAGCAATTGGTTGATGGCACACTCGATTCAAAAGTCTTTCGTTTTTATTTGATTCAGGATCACTACTATCTATCACATTTTGCCCAAGCGCATTATCGTTTGGCGATGCGTACTAAGGAACAAGCCATTAAACGCTTGATGCTTGAGGGAAATGAAAGCTTAGCAGCAGGTGAAATTAGTGTTCGTGAATCGTTTTTTGAAACCTTACAGATTCAAGCTGCCGAGGTGCGCTCAACAGAAATTTCACCTACAAATTATGCCTATGTGTCACACATTTATCGTCAATTTGTGGAACAGGATGAATTAGCTGTATTAACGAGCTTACTTCCTTGTGCATGGCTTTATACGGAGATTGGACAACGTTTTAAAGTCAAAAAAAGTCCAGAGCCAATTTATCAGGCATGGCTTGACACTTATGGTGATGACGAAATGCTTGATTTCATTAGTGATTATTGTTTAGTAGTGAATCGTTTAGCTGAAAAAAAGAGCTCTGAGCAATTAGCATCGGCAGAGCAAGCCTTTATTAAAAGCAGTATTTATGAATTAAATTTTTGGGAAATGTCGATGAAAAAAGAAAAATGGTATACGGTTGAACAAGATGAGGTAGGTGTTGAATATGGCTATTAATCAAACGCCACAGGCTGTGACCATTGCAGGCTCCGATTCTGGTGGTGGTGCGGGTATCCAAGCTGATTTGAAAACGTTTCAGGCACGTCATGTTTTCGGCATGTCAATAATTACGGCACTCACTGCTCAAAATACTTATGGCGTTTCTAGTGCCTTTGAAATACCAATTGATTTTATCGTGGCACAATTTGAATCTCTGGATGCTGATTTTAGGATTAGAGCGGCTAAAACAGGCATGCTTGCGTCTGCAGAAATCGTTCAAACGGTTGCTGAAATTTATCAAAAGGTGAATTTTGGACCATTAGTGGTTGATCCAGTCATGGTAGCCAAGGGTGGTAGCCGTTTATTGGACCCCTCAGCGATTGATGCCGTTAAAAATGATTTACTGCCAATTTCTGAAATTGTTACACCTAATATACCTGAAGCGGAGGCATTAGTAGGCTATCCCGTTGAAAGTGAGAAAGAAATGATGCAAGCTGCTTATGATTTAAAACGGCTAGGTGCCAATCAGGTGATTATCAAAGGTGGGCACGGTCAAGGAACATCATCAGCCGATTTTGTGCTCTTTGCGGATGGACAAGAGATGTGGTACCAGACTCCAAGGCTAGAGACAGTTCGGACACATGGAACAGGAGATACCTTTGCATCCTGCATTGTTGCAGAGCTTGCGAAGGGGAAATCGGTTGAAATGGCAATCAGAATTGCGAAGGCTTTTATTTATGCAGCAATCAATCAGGAAATTTCTGTTGGTCACGGGTATGGCCCTACAAATCATTGGGCAGAGGTAAATTTAGACATCGTCCAAACAAAAACAAGGTTAAGTTAATGAATAAATAAATTTTATTATATTGTTTAAATGAATAAATTATAAAGCTTAAAAATTAAGGGAAAGAACGAGGTTTAACGATGTATAATTCTGTTCAAAAGGCAATTGATGCTGTTCGTGAAAAAAGTCCGATGGTTCATTCAATTACCAATAATGTTACAGTTGATTTTGTTGCAAATGCGCAATTAGCAGTTGGTGCAGCGGCGGCGATGACTGAATTTCCGGGAGATTCAGCTCTATTGACTCAATTTGCCCAAGCGACTTATATTAATATGGGTACTTTATCTGATGAACGACTCATTTCAATTCCAGAATCGATTCAGGCAGGCTTAGAAGCTAGTGTACCACTATGTATTGATCCTGTTGCAGTTGGGTTGGGAATGAAAAGCGATCAATTAATTGCTCAAATGAAGCCACAAAAGCCAGCTTTATTTCGCGGTAACGCCTCTGAGATTATTGCTGTTGCAAAATTATGGGGCTTAGCTGAGGTGGATAGTCAAGGACCAAAGGGAGTTGAATCAGCAGATTTAGTTGAAAGCGCAAAGGATGCTGCGATTGCCATTGCAAAATATACTGGCGGTGCTGTGGCAGTATCAGGTGAAATAGATTTAGTGACCGATGGACACAAAATTTTTCGTATTAAAGGTGGCAATGTTTTGGCTACAAAGGTAACCGGCTTTGGCTGTTCCTTGGCAGGGGTTTGCGCTGCTTATCTGGCAGTGACATCTCCGTTAATTGCTGGTTTGACTGGTACCTTAGTTTATAATCTCGCTCAGAATGAAGCCTATTTATCAGCGAAAGGTCCAGCGAGCTTCAAAGTCGCTTTTATTGATGCGCTTTATCAGCTAACCCAAAAATCCTATTCGATTAGCAATTTAGATTATGATAATTATGTTAATGAATCGGAGGCTCCGAATGAATAAATCTTTTGATTTATCAGCTTATCTAGTTGTTGGCTCGGAGAATACTGCAGGTCGCGATATATTTTCCGTTATTCATTCAGCATTAGAGGGAGGTATTACCTTTTTACAGCTGAGAGAAAAGCATTTATCAACTCGCGATTTTATTAATTCAGCAGTTCAGATTGCCAAAATTGTTACGCAATTTAATCAAAAAAATGGGAGAATCGTTAAATTTGTAATTAACGATCGACTAGATGTCGTACTTGCTGCCAAGGCTTTAGGGGCAAATATTGATGGCATTCATATTGGTCAGGATGATCTGCCACCTAAAATTGCCCGTCAATTATTAGGTGAGAGTGCGATTATCGGTTTGACCTGTGATTCATTAGATTTAGTCTTGCAGGCAAATCAAGATTTTATGGGCATAATCGACTATATTGGTGCAGGACCAATTCATGCGACACCGACAAAAACAGATTGTGGGCATGGCTATGTTCAGGGCGTTAGTGGGATTGATGAACTTGCCTTGAAGTCCCAATTACCTTTAGTTGCCGGTGGGGGTGTTAAATTGGAGGATCTTCAATCGCTTGCAAAAACTCACGTGGCGGGCTGGTTTGTTGTTTCAGCTATTTCAATGGCAGCTGATGTCTATCAAGCGACCCAAAATCTGTTAAATGAATGGATGAAATATCGCGAGACAGACTAGGCGTCCTCAACTAAGACTTAGCTCATGTAATTAATTAACGAATTTTTAATTGATTAAAAAAACAATAAAACTATAGCTAAATTTTATGGATAAAGTTAAGATAGTATTAGTTAGTTAAAGCTTCAATTTCAGCTAGAATAAATTGAAAATCTATTAATACTATTTTGGATATAGAAAAAAGGGGTCATTAAATGGGGTTAAAAAAGGTTAAAATTGATGAATTAGATTTCAATCCTTTTACAAAAATTGGTAAGGAATGGTGTTTGATTACGGCAGGTGATTCTGTCAAAAATTGTAATACGATGACTGCAAGCTGGGGCTCGATGGGCGTGCTTTGGCATAAAAACGTAGTGACTGTATTTATCCGTCCTCAACGTTATACCAAAGAATTCATCAATCAATCAACTCATTTTAGCCTATCATTTTTCAATTCGGAGCACCGAAAGGATTTAAGTTATTTAGGTAAGGTCTCAGGTCGTGATAATCCAGATAAGATTGCTGAGGTTGGTTTACATCCAATTGAAATTGACCAAGTAATTAGTTTTAAAGAGGCAAACTTTATTTTTGTTGTTAAAAAAATATATCATGATCAATTAGAGTCAGATTCCTTTCTGCTTGATGATTTAGTCACAAAGTATTATCCTGAGCATGATTTTCATGAATTTTTTGTAGCAGAAATTGAAGCGATTTATACCAAAGAATAATTGAATCGTGAGGTAAATTATTATGAAGGATTATGAAAAATTAAGTCAGGCATATTATAATAAAATTGCAGATCATTTTGATTATTCTGTTGATGGACTTTTTAGTTTTCCATTTAAACGTTTAATTGGACACGAATTGGTGATTAATTCTGGCGAACGAGTCTTGGATGTTGGCTGTGCAAATGGTAAACTATTGGCACTTTTAAATCGAAATCGAATTATCAATGGCTATGGGATTGATATCTCTGAACAATTTGTTGAAATTGCTAAGAAAAATTACCCTCAGTTTAAGTTTTATCAGGGAAGTGCCTTAAAGCTACCATTTCCGGATGATTTCTTTAATGTTTTGATTTGCTCGGCGAGCTTTCATCATTTTCCAGATCCTGCTTTGTTTTTAAGTGAGGCCAAGCGGGTCTTAAGAAAGGGTGGTCGTCTAGTCATTGCTGAAATTAATATTCCAGTATTTCTAAAATTATATAATCAGTATATTGATAAATATAATCAAGAGGGCGATGTTAAGGTTTATTCAATTAAAGAATTAACAGCACTGTTGAAACAAAACGGTTGGCAAATAATCAGAAAAAAAGTTTTTTTTCAAATTCAATATTATGAATTGGTTGCTGATATTTCCAAAGTAAATATCTAGATCTCAGTTGACTGTGAAGAGTAATAATATCATGACTTTAAGAGGACAAAAAAATGTTCTCTTTTTTTGCGTATATTAGTCATGTAAGCAAATTTCCATTTAGCATAATTCAATTTTAATCAATAAAAAGGCTAATATCTGTTTCACTAAATCAAGAAAACTGAGTTACAAAAAATTCAAATGACATTTAAATAAAGTTGCTAATTAATATAAATTATTGCTTTATATAGTCTAAGCTTTTATTTGACTTTGTAAGTGGAATGTCTTACAACCAAAGTAAAGGAGATGTAAGACAATATGAGTACAATAACTTTCAGGGTAAGTGAAGAAGAAAAACAATTTATTGAACAAATGGCTAATTTGCATCATGTTTCACTATCTGAACTTGTCAAAAAAATCTACTCGATTCACTTGAAGATCAGATAGATATGACACTTTATGATAAAGCAATGGCAAAACATCAAATAAAAGATGAAAGTGTTTCACACGATGAGATGAAAAGAGCATCAGGTTTATGATTTGTCATGTTAGCTATGAAAAAAAGGCACAAAGGACACTTAAAAACTAGATAGGCATATGGCACGATTAATTGTTGCATGGTTTGAAAAAAATCTTGTAGGTACAGATAATCCACGTCAACAGGGTAAAGGCCTAATGGCAAATAAAAGTGATCTTTGGCGATATCATATTGGTGATTTTCGCTTGATTGCGGACATATCAGATGTGAATTGCTCATTCTGATGTTAGAAATAGGTCATAAGAAAGATATTTCTAAATAGTTTAATGTTTTTAAATATTATATGAATTGAGACTAGTCTAAAAAAACTACTTGGTTTGTATTTAAGATTTATGATTCACAGGTTTAAGCTGGATAAGAAAATGTAATAGCTATAGATTTTTGCTATATACTTCTAGGCAGTCTAGAGCAAAGATTGACAAATAATAAATTATTCTATACGATATAATTAATGGTGAGCGGATGGTTATTGTAACTAATATCATGGTTTTAGTTAGTTATAAGCCAAACCCAATCAAAATAAATAAGTCTTTTTTGGCTTGTTCATTTTGGTTGGGTTTTTATATTTATTTTTACTAAGTTCACGAAATCAAAATTGGGAGGCAGTTATGTCACAAAAAGTTGTTTTTTTAGATGTTGATGGTACGATTGTTACTTATGAAAATGTTATTCCAGTAAGTGCCATTGAAGCAATTAGACAAGCACGCTTGAACGGTCATCTTGTTTATATGAATACAGGAAGAAGTCGTGCGGAAATTCCTGAAGCACTCTGGGAAATTGGTTTTGATGGTTTAATTGGTGGTAATGGAAGCTATGTGGAATCCAAAAATGAAGTAATCATGCATCAGGTGATTTCTGAACAAGATAGCAAAGCGATTGTTGATTGGCTCAATAGTCGAAGGTTGGCATTTTATGTTGAAACAAATGCCGGTCTTTTTGCAAGTCGCAATTTTAAAACACGTAGTCAATCTACTTTCTATGAGTATGCAAAGGGTAAAGGGATGCCTGAAAGTGAAGCAAAGGCACTAGATGCTGAAAATGCGCTTCATGGCATCATTTTCGATGGTAATTTATATCGCAATGATGTCAACAAGGTAAGCTTTATTTTAGAAAGCTATGATGATTTCTTAGAAGCACGACAAGTCTTTCCGCATTTAAAGGTCGGAACCTGGGGTGGAGTAGGTGAAAAAGCGTTATTTGGCGATATTGGTGTATCAGGAATTGATAAAAAAAAGGCAGTCAAAAAATTAGTTGATGCCCTTGATATTAGTTTAGAGCAGACAATTGCCTTTGGCGATGCCAAAATTGATATTCCAATGCTCGAGGTAAGTAAAATTGGGGTAGCTATGGGTAATGGCGGTCCTGAAATCAAAGCGATGGCTGATTATATCACCGACGATGTTGCAGAAGATGGCTTAAAAAATGCCTTTAGTCATTTCGGGTTAATATAACAGAAATAACAAATTATAATTATTAATTAATGACGAGAAAATTAATAGGAGGCAAGGTTTTATATTATGACACCTGTAGATAAATAGAGTTGAGATTATTTTCTCAGCTCTTTTTTATGACTAATCAGTTGCTAAATGTTTAGTCCTAGCATATTTTCCTTAATGAAACGGAAAAAATGCAACTGGCAAATATATGTAAGCGCTTTTATAATTGAGGTGTTGTAAGAACAAAATATTAAGATAAGGGAGTGGGATAATGGCTAAAGGCTTATCAGAAAAATTTTTATGGGGAGGTGCAGTTGCTGCTCACCAATTAGAAGGGGCATGGAATGTTGACGGTAAGGGAGTAAGTGTTGCGGATGTAATGACTGTCGGTGGAGTGGATCGACCAAGAGAAATTACGAAGGGTGTGATGGCACAGAAGAATTATCCTAATCATGAAGCAATTGATTTTTATCATCGCTATCAGTCAGATATTGCTCTATTTGCGGAAATGGGTTTTAAATGCTTTAGAACTTCAATTGCTTGGAGTCGTATTTTTCCAAATGGCGATGATTTAGAGCCAAATGAAGTAGGTTTAAAGTTTTATGATGATTTATTTGATGAATGCTTAAAGTATAATATTGAACCCATCATTACTTTGTCGCATTTTGAAATGCCATTTGCCTTAGTTGAAAAATATGGTGGTTTTAGAAATCGTCAAACAATTGATTTTTTTGTTAAATTCGCTGAAGTATGCTTTAAACGTTATCAAAATAAGGTTAAATACTGGATGACCTTTAATGAAATTAACAATCAAGCGAACTATAATGAGGATTTTGCGCCATTTACAAATTCAGGTATTATTTACGAAACTGGTGAGAATCGTGAAGCAATTATGTATCAAGCAGCACATTATGAGTTGGTTGCTTCCGCTCGTGCGGTTAAAATTGGTCATCAAATTAATCCAGATTTTGAGATTGGTTGTATGATTGCGATGTGTCCTATCTATCCCGCAACTTGTCATCCGAAGGATATACTAATGGCTCAAAGAGCTATGGCAAGTCGATATTATTTTGCTGATGTTCACGTTCATGGTCATTATCCGACATGGTTACTTAATTATTGGGCAAGAAAAGATTATCAGCTAGATATTACTGAACAGGATTTGGCTGAGCTCGAGGCTGGAACAGTTGATTATATTGGTTTTAGTTATTATATGTCCTTTGCGATTGCCCACCAAGAAAATCAAGCAAATTTTGAATATGATGAAAGTAGGGCATTGATTCGTAATGAATTTTTAGAGGCTTCTGATTGGGGCTGGCAGATTGATCCAGAAGGGCTACGTTATGCATTGAATTGGTTTACGGATATGTATCATTTACCTTTATTTATTGTTGAAAATGGCTTTGGTGCCTATGATACGGTGGAAAAGGATGGTTCAATTAATGACGACTATCGTATTGATTACTTGAAGGCACACATTTCAGAAATGAAAAAGGCGGTCATTGAAGATGGTGTGGACTTGATTGGCTACACACCTTGGGGCTGCATTGATTTAGTCTCAGCAGGTACTGGCGAAATGGATAAACGATATGGCTTTATTTACGTTGATAAAAATAATGCAGGTGAAGGTACTTTAGAAAGAAGTAAGAAGAAGTCCTTTGACTGGTATCAAGCGGTCATTGCGACAAATGGTGAACAGCTCTAAATTGTATAGAGAAGGAAAGGTAGTGATGAAATGAAAAAAGCACTTATCATTTGTGCAGCTGGTATGTCATCATCAGTAATGGCAAAAAAAACCACAGAATATTTACAGGCACAGGGTAAATCAATTGAAATTGATGCAGTCTCGGCAACTGAAGGTAATAAAATGATTGCAAATAGTGATTTTGATTTATTTTTAATTAGTCCACAAACAAAAATGTATTTTAAACAATTTGAATCAGAAGGTAAGAAGGTTGGAAAGCCTGTAGTTGAGATTCCATTTCAAGCCTATATTCCGATTCCGATGGGAATTGAAAAGATGGGTGACCTAGTCTTAAAAAATATTGAGTAGTTGTGATGTATGTCGAAACTGAAAGGGGTGAGCTTGTGCTTAAAGATAAAGAAATTGAACTCATTCAGTTACTCTATCAGTTTAAAAATTCACATATTACATCAAAAGTATTAGCGGAAAAATTAGGTATTTCCGATCGAACAGTTCGGACATATATTAAGAATATTGAGGAATTAATTGAGGCGAATGGTGCTAAGGTTAATGCAAAACAGGGTGCGGGCTTTGCTCTCGAGGTGATACAGCCACTAGAATTCGAAGCATTTTTAAAGAAAAATAGACCTCAGCACATTTTGACTTCAGAAGAAAAGGAAATTGCCCAAACAGTTAATCCGCAAAACTATCTTTTAAATCAATTAATCTTAAATAATGCACACTTAAAATTTGAGGACCTGATGGATACTCTATTTGTTAGTCGTTCTACGCTATCAAAGGAATTATCAAAAATAAAAGAAATTTTAGACCCCTTTAATTTAGAAATTCATTGGAAGGCTAATTCGGGTGTGTTTGTGACGGGTAAGGAAAGAGACAAGCGTCATTTTATCATGTCATATTTCTTTAATCAAAATTACATGACATTACTGGAAAATCATATTGGTAATCGTTCATTTTTTAAAGAAATACAATTAGAAAAAATTACAATGATTGTAATTGAAGAATGCCGAAGAGAGGGACTAAAAGTTTATGATTTTATTATTCATAATTTAGTACTACATCTTGCCTTAAGTATTAAACGATTTCAAAATGAATTTGTGATTAAAACCAAAGAGGTTATTAATCTAGATAAACATAGCAAAGAATATCAAGTTGCAGAGCATATCATTAATCGAGTTGAGGGACTTCAGGCGATTAAATTTCCAAAAGAAGAAATTTATTTTTTAGCACTACATCTATTTTCTAAAGTTAATCGACAAGAAAAAGAAACAAAAACTTCTGACTCAGTACAAGATCAATTATTGCAGAACGAATTAAAAGATATTTTATTAGCAATTGAACAAGATCAACATTTCCCAATTGCTAATGATGGTCAGCTATTCGAAGCGCTTTTAACACATATTTATACTTTGAAATTAAGGATTTTGAATGATATTAAGATGACTAATCCACTTCTAGATAAAATTAAAAGTGATTTTAATTTTGAATTAATGCTTACAAAGCATTATTTCGGTCGTCTTAATCTTTTTTCAAAGCATGAAATTTCCGAAGACGAATGGGCCTATTTAACCCTGCACTTAATGGCAGCAATTGAACGGAATAAGGTTGCTCAAAAAATTCGAGTAATCGTGATTTGTGCGACTGGTTTTGGAAGTGCTCAGCTTTTGCAAACCAGACTAATTAAGGAATTTGGTGAAAGAATTGAAATTATTGGCGTATTTGGCTATTTTGAATTAAATTTGGAATCAATCCAGTCAGCTGATGCAATTATTACTTCAATTGACTTATCACAGCTTGTTTTTGCGATTCCGGTGATTCATGTAAGTGTATTTTTTGATGAGCGGGATATTCTAAAGGTTCGATCAGCATTTGATCGATTACATCCGGAAAAGCGTTTGAAAAACACGATTGACAATCAATCGAATCCATCAATTGAAAAGGTCCGATTATTTCAACAGGTTTTTAAAGAAGATTCTTTTTTAATTATTACAGAGTCCTTAAGTAGAGACACAATCATAAAACAATTACTTTTGCGATTAGCAAAATGGGAGAAAGATGATTACCTTGATTTAATGCTAACGCAGCTTGATACAAGAGAACATCTAGGTTCAGTAGCATTTAGTACACAAATTGCAGTACCACATCCAGTGGTACCTCAGGGAAAATTTCCAAAAATTGCCGTTGCAATTATTCCGCAAGGTGTTTTTTGGGATAAAGATTTTCCAAACATTCAATTTATTTTTCTGCTATCGCCTTCGCAATTTGACAATAGCTATTTTACTGTTTTTACCAAAGCAGTCGTTTCATTACTTGATTTATCTGAAACGCGAGAAACGCTTTTACAGGTCAAGCATTTCTCTGAATTTCAGCAAGAATTTTTGAAACTAATTTAAAAGAAAGGGACAATAATCGCTTATGGATGAAAAATTACAGGTTGTCGCTTTCGAGCTAATTCTTCATAGTGGTAATGCCCGAACAATGATTCACGAGGCATTTACGCATATGGAACAAGGAGAGTTCGATAAAGCAGACGAAAAATTAGAAGCTGCTAACGAGGCATTATTACTTGCTCATAAAGGACAGACAAAATTACTTCAAGATTATGCCGGTGGCAAAGAAATTGTGATGGAAATTATTATGGTTCATGCGCAAGACCATTTAATGACAACAATGACTCTCAGAGAAGTCGCATTAAGAATGAAATTACTCTATCAGAGGACAAATCCATAATGAGTTATCAGATTTAATTTATGTACGAAAGGAAAATGCTGATGAATGGTTCAAGGAATAAGTCAATTAATCAACAACAATATGAAAATGACCGAAAAAAAATGAGTTTACAAAATATGTATTTTAATCGTTTTTTATTAGTTCGCTATGTTAGTGCGTTATTTCTATTTATTAATTTGTATGGTTGCTTATTACTTGGATTTAGCCGTTCAGTCGGTGTGATTGTGCCTGCCATATTATTAATTCTAGGATTTGGTGTCATGTGGGAGCAAATGAAGCTATTTAGCACACCGAAGCACACTGCAATTTGGACTAAATATTTCTATCAGCTGCAGCTTGCAATAAGCATACTGATGCTAGTCTTTACCTTTACACCCTTGTATTCTATCTTTTTTACCTTTTTAAAAGATACATTCCAGTTAAAAATAATGGTTACTATTTTGACAATATTTCTTGCCTTGATAGCTCTTGGCATGCTTTATAAATTAAAAAAAATAGAAAATTTAGATGATCGACAATATCAACGAATTATTGCTTATCAAAATGCAATTAAATCATAGGAAATGAGATTAGTTTTAAACACTTTCAGCAATTTTTTAATTAAAAAATAAAAGGAGGCAATAAATGGATAAAGTTTTTAGCGTTTTAGAAAAATATTTGATGGGTCCAATGGGCAAAATTTCTTCGTTTCGTTTTGTAAGAGCAATCATGGGAGCGGGTGTCGCGAGTATTCCTTTTACAATTGTTGGCTCAATGTTTTTAGTTTTTAATATTTTACCATTGACTTTTACAGGTTTAGAAGATTTCTTTAATAATACATTTTTTAACTTTAGTGATTTATATATGATTGCCAACAAATGTACAATGGGTATTTTATCTCTCTATTTTTCAATTGTAATTGGTTATGAATATACTAAGACTTTTGAAGAAGAAGGCGTAAATGTGAATCCATTGAATGGTGCATTACTTTCGGTAGCTGCCTTTTTTATGTGCATTCCAGAACTAGTTTTTGAAAAAGGAAAATTTGTATTAGTGCAAAGTATTACTGACTCTGAATCAGTAATTGGTGGCTGGCGTGTTGGTGGTTCAAGCTTAGATCGCTTAGGAACCTCTGGTATTTTCACGGCAATTATTATGGGTGCAATCGCTGTAAACCTCTATGTTCTATGTGTTAAAAAGAATTTGGTAATTAAAATGCCAGATGCAGTGCCACCAGGTGTTTCAAGAGCCTTTACTGCTTTAGTACCTGCTTTTGTAATTACCTTTGCAGTTTTGATTATTAATGGTATTTTAGTTGGCTTAGGAACTGATGTCTTTAAGATGGTCGCAATTCCTTTTGGCTTTGTTACCAATTTGACCAATACATGGCTCGGTATTGTCGTTATTGAATTTTTAATCCATGCTTTGTGGGTAGTTGGTATTCACGGTGCTAATATTATCGGTGCATTTATTACCCCTATTCTTTTAACGAATATGGAACAAAATATTTCTAATGGTGCTCAAATTCCATTTGCGGGTGAATTCAACAATTCCTTTGTCATTATGGGTGGTAGTGGTGCAACTTTAGGCCTATGTATCTTTATTCTTATATTAGCGAAAAGTGAACAGCTAAAGGTATTGGGAAAAGCTTCGATTGTACCCGGTTTATTTAATATTAATGAGCCATTAATATTTGGATTACCGATTGTCTATAATCCTTATCTTGCAGTGCCATTTTTCTTAGCACCGATTAGCTGTGCTTCTGTTGCCTATTTTGCAATTAAGATTGGTCTCGTAAATCCAATTATTGCGCAGGTACCATGGCCATCTCCAATTGGCTTAGGAGCATTTATTGGAACAGCAGGTGATTTTCGTGCCATTATTCTAGCGGTATTAATGGGGTTCTTAGCCTTTGCAATTTATTTCCCATTTATCAAAATGTACGACGCAAAATTAGTAAAAGAAGAACAAGCCAATTTAGCTGCTGAATAAATAAAAAGAATTATTAATAAAAGTATGTATCAAGAAAGCAGTCTATTAATTGTGATGTGACTGCTTTCTTTTCGCAACTTTGGAGATACAGGAAAGCAGTCCAAGTAAATGAATGCACGATTAGGCTATTTTTCAGAGTTTTGAACAAAAAAATTTAGCATCTTAGATAAAATAGATTTAGGACAGGCAATTAATTGCCTGTTCTTTTTGCTATAATAAAATTAAGCTTTACTTGTCACTCAATTGATTATTTTTTTTGCAAATTGAGTAAACTAAAATTTTTTATTTTAAAATTTATTAAAGGAGTTTGTATTAATGTCAGAAAATCGCCCGATAATTGCTTTAGATTTCGCCACTCAAAGTGAGGTTGCCCAGTTTTTAGTTGGCTTTCCTAAGGATGAAGCCTTATTTGTTAAAATTGGCATGGAACTTTTTTATCAAACTGGTCCAGAGATTGTAACTTGGTTAAAATCATTGGGGCATGACGTCTTTTTAGACTTAAAATTACATGATATTCCAAATACTGTCTGTCAGGCGATGAAGGGTATTGCCAAGCTTGGTGTCTCAATTACTAATGTCCATGCTGCAGGTGGCGTTGAGATGATGCAGGCGGCCAAGGCTGGTTTAGAGGCGGGAACGCCAATTGGTAAGCAAGTGCCTAAGCTAATTGCGGTGACCCAGTTAACATCAACGAGTGAAGCTGCAATGCACCGTGATCAATTAATCGAGGTGCCACTAATTGAAAGTGTTAAGCATTATGCTAGTAAAACCGCGGAAGCAGGTTTAGCTGGTGTTGTTTGCTCTGCCCTCGAAGTCGAAGCAATTAAATCAGTTACTCCAGCTAATTTTTTCTGTCTAACTCCAGGAATTAGACCGAAATCAGCGACAATTGGCGATCAAAAGCGTGTCGTTACACCTGCTAAAGCTAAGGCAATTGGTTCCGATTATATTGTTGTTGGTCGTCCAATCACCCAAGCGGACAACCCCTACAAAAGTTACTTGGAAATCCAAGCTGAATGGCAGACCATTAAAGATTAAAGCCGAACTTTATCAATATGATTATTTAAAATATTCGCTATCTAAGGCTCAACTATTTTTTTTCTGTTAAAATATTACTGTTAGTGGTTTTGAGCTTATAAAAAGCTTTAACTTGAATAATGGATTTTAAAGGAGTTCTCTAATGATTAGCATTGTAATGGGAAGTATTAGTGATTGGGCAACAATGAAACATGCCTGTGATATTCTTGATGAATTAGAAATTGCTTATGAAAAGCAGGTTGTATCGGCGCATCGAACGCCTGATTTAATGTTTGATTTTGCAAAAAATGCACGTGCCAACGGAATTAAGGTAATTATTGCAGGTGCTGGTGGTGCTGCGCATTTACCAGGTATGATTGCTGCTCAAACTACATTGCCAGTGATTGGTGTGCCAATTGAATCAAAAGCACTTAAGGGGCTAGATTCATTATTATCAATTGTGCAAATGCCGGGTGGCATTCCAGTTGCTACAACGGCGATTGGTAAGGCTGGTGCGATTAATGCAGGATTACTTGCTGCACAAATCCTATCAATAGAGAATTTAGAAATTGAAGCAAGCTTGACTAAGCGAAGAAAAAAAATGGCAAAAGAAGCGATAGAAAGTAGTGAAAAACTTGTTTAAATTAAAACCAGGCAGCACCATTGGTATTGTTGGCGGCGGTCAATTAGGTAGAATGATGGCAATCAGTGCACGTTATAAGGGCTACCGTGTTGGTGTTTTAGACCCAGTAATTGACTGCCCAACCTCACAGGTTGCCGATTTTCAAATCATTGGCGACTATGATGATAAAGACAAATTAAGCGAGCTCGCTGCCAATTCTGATGTAGTGACTTATGAATTTGAAAATGTCGATGTTGACGCAATTAATCATATTATTGAAACCGTACCAGTACCACAGGGGGTTGACTTATTAGCAATTTCACAGGATCGATTATTGGAAAAAGAATTTTTAGAAGCTCAAGGGATTGTAATTGCTCCTTATGCGACGATTATCCATCCAAGTGATGTTGCAAGCTCAATTGAAACTCTCGGCTATCCGGCGGTGCTTAAAACAACTCGCGGGGGTTATGACGGTAAGGGACAGTATGTGATTTACTCACAGTCTGATGTTGCCTCTGCCTTAGAATTATTGCGCTCAAGCACCTGTGTTCTAGAAGCAATGATTGCTTTTGAAAAAGAAATTTCAATCATCATCTCTGGTAATGGTAATGGCGATTACACTGTCTTCCCAGTTTCTGAAAATATTCATCGCAATAATATTTTATTTGAAACGATTGTACCGGCAAGAGTTGATGATGAAGTAGCAGTTGAAGCCAAACGAATTGCGCGACAAATTGCTGAGGGACTTAATTTGGCAGGCACCTTATGTGTTGAAATGTTTTTAACACAGGAAGGGGCTATTTATGTGAATGAAATCGCACCGCGCCCGCATAATTCTGGACATTATTCTATTGAAGCATGCTCACAAAGTCAATTTGATACGCATATTAAGGGAATTTGTGGCTTAGAATTGGGCGATGTTAATTTACTATCACCAGCAGTAATGGTTAATATTCTTGGCGATGAGTATTATCAAACCCTTGATTTAGTGGATCAAAAACCAAATTGGGATTTTCATTACTATGGTAAATCCGAGGCTAAAAAGGGACGGAAAATGGGACATGTTACGATTCTGACTAAAAATATTTCAGATACCTTGGAAGCAGTTTATCAAACTAAGGTTTGGGAATAAAAAAGAAAACTAAATATAGAATGCAATTAGCTGCGTTTCGATTTGCATTTATAATGTTAAATCTTAATTAATAATTGAATTATAAACATGGAGGGAAATTAAAGTGATTGATCGTTATACTCGCCCAGAAATGGGTAATATTTGGACTGAGGAAAATAAGTATCGTGCTTGGCTAGAAGTTGAAATTTTAGCAGACGAAGCTTGGGCAGAGCTTGGGGAAATTCCAAAGACAGATGTTGCGAAAATTCGTGAAAATGCTGATTTTGATGTTGCGCGTATTTTAGAAATCGAAAAGGAAACACGTCATGATGTTGTTGCTTTTACACGCGCCGTATCTGAAACATTAGGTGAAGAAAGAAAATGGGTTCATTTTGGTCTCACTTCTACCGATGTTGTTGACACAGCATACGGATACTTGCTCAAGCAGGCGAATGATATTTTACGTGAGGATCTAGTGAAATTTACTGAGGTGATTGGTGAGAAAGCGAAGGCTCATAAATATACCATTATGATGGGGCGGACTCATGGTGTTCATGCTGAGCCAACGACCTTTGGCTTAAAATTAGCACATTGGTACTCTGAAATGAAACGTAATATCGAACGCTTTGAGCATGCTGCCAAAGGGGTTGAAGCTGGTAAAATTTCAGGTGCAGTAGGCACTTTTGCGAATATTCCGCCTTTTGTTGAGGCATATGTTTGTGACAAGCTTGGTATTCGCGCACAAGAGATTTCAACTCAGGTTTTACCTCGTGATTTGCATGCTGAGTATGTTTCATCAATGGCTTTAATTGCGACCTCAATTGAAAGAATGGCGACTGAAATCCGTGGTTTGCAAAAATCAGAGCAACGCGAAGTGGAAGAATTTTTTGCTAAAGGTCAAAAAGGTTCATCAGCAATGCCTCATAAGCGTAATCCAATAGGTTCAGAAAATATGACTGGTTTGGCGCGAGTGATTCGTGGTCATGTTGTGACTGCGTTTGAGGATGTCGCATTGTGGCATGAACGTGATATTTCACATTCTTCTGCTGAGCGAATCATCTTACCAGATACGACCATTTTATTAGACTATATGTTAAATCGTTTTTCTAACATTGTTAAAAACTTAACAGTTTTCCCAGAAAATATGAAGCGTAACATGAATGCAACCTTTGGCTTGATTTATTCGCAACATGTTATGTTAAGCTTAATTGAAAAGGGAATGACTCGAGAAGCAGCCTATGACCTTGTTCAACCAAAAACTGCCGAAAGCTGGGATAACCAAGTTGATTTTAGACCCTTGCTTGAAGCAGATGAACGAGTAACAAGCCAGTTATCAAAAGCAGATTTAGATGCTGCCTTTGATCCAACCTATCACCTAAAACGGGTTGATGAAATTTTTGAACGTGTTGGCTTAGGTGAAACTAAATAATTGCTGTAGTGAAGTATATCATTTATATTTTTAAAGCTATTTACTAATAATTTAAAGAAGGTTGGATAAAATTCCAGCCTTTTTTTACTTGATATTTGTAATTAAAAATCTTCGTAATTAGGCGAATGCCAAAATAATCAGTGACGTTGGACATCGCTATAATTGTTTTAGCCTGATATTCATTTTTCTATCAAATGTATTTCGCATCATCTTACAGGTTAAATTTAATAAATTATTCAAATAACTTCATCGATAAGATAAAGCGAAAGTACGCTTGACTTAATGAATACGTGATTAGGCTATTTTCAGATTTTTAATTGAGCAAAATTAACAGCTTCTTTTCATATTTAATTGAAAATATTCTGAAAATAATAAACATTTTCAATTTTTTTTGTTAAACTAAGTTCAATAGACAAATTTTTATAGTGGAGGCAAGAAATGACCAAAGAATTAGAAACAATTTTAGCACAAATTGGCACACGTACCGATAAGGTAACTGGTGCATTGGCAACTCCGATTCATTTTTCAACAACATACCAGCACCCAGAATTTGGTCAATCAACAGGATTTGATTATACAAGAACCCAAAATCCAACACGTGAGCAGCTAGAACTTGGCTTAGCAGCAATTGAAGCTGGCGATTATGCTTTTGCAACTAGTAGTGGTATGAGTGCAATTGTTTTAGCGACAGAAGTATTTCCAGTCGGCTCCCATTTTGTATGTGTGCGTGATTTGTACGGCGGTACTTTTAGATATTTTAATCAACTTGAAGAAAACGGGCTTTATTCCTTTGAATATGCAACAACTGAGGCAGATTTGGTTGCATTAATTAATAAAGATACAGATGTTGTTTATCTTGAAACACCTACGAATCCACTAATGTTTGAATTTGACATTCAAAAGATTTCTGATTTAGCACATCAATTCAATGCCAAGGTAGTAGTCGATAATACTTTCTACACGCCTGTTTATCAGCAGCCATTAAAGCAAGGTGCGGATGTTGTTTTACATTCTGCCACTAAATATTTAAGTGGACATAATGATGTACTTGCGGGTGCAGTTATTGTTAGAGATCAGAATCTTGCAGAGAAATTACGTTACAGCTTAAATACGAAGGGTGCGGTTTTATCACCATTTGATTCATTTTTGGTAATGCGTGGTTTAAAAACTTTGGCACTTAGAATGAAGCAGGCAACAGCAAATGCACAGGCAATTGTTCAATTTTTAGAGGCACAGCCAGCAGTTAAAACTGTCCTTTATCCCGGAAATGGTGGCATGATTAGCTTTAAGGTTCAAGATGAAAGTAAAATTCCTAGTATTTTAAATCACTTGAAATTATTTACTTTTGCCGAAAGCTTGGGTGGTGTTGAAAGCTTAATTACTTATCCAACGACTCAAACCCACTTGGATATTCCAAAAGAGATACGTGAAGGCTATGGCTTAACAGCTGATCTATTAAGATTATCTGTTGGTATTGAATCTGAAACAGATCTGATTGCTGACTTAAAACAAGCATTAGCGCTTTAGTAATAAGTTTAGTATTCAATTTTTACATAATTCATTCATCTCATTTTGAAAGCTTAAATAAAGAAAGGCGATATTAGTTATGATTAATTTTGAAAAAGCAGTTGAACGTAGAGGAACAAATTCAGTTAAATGGGATAGTATGTCTGAAGATATTTTACCGCTTTGGGTAGCAGATATGGATTTTGCAACGGTGCCAGAAGTAACTGAAGGTTTAGTTGAGCTAGCAAAAAGCGGCGTATTTGGCTATACCTTGAATAGCCCTGCTTTGTTCCAATCAGTTATTGATTGGCAAGAAAAGCAGCATCAATTAAAGGTTGAAAAAGATACTATCGTTTTTATTGAGGGTGTTGTACCAGCAATTTCTGTGGCAATTCAAGCCTATACTGCCGTGGGAGATGCAGTTTTAATTAACACTCCAGTTTATCCTCCTTTTGCTCGAACAGTTAATTTGAATCAGCGTCGCTTGATTGAAAATGAACTTGAAGAAGTTGATGGTCATTTTTCAATCAACTTTGAAAAATTGGAAGCACAATTTAAGGATGAAGCGGTCAAGCTTTTTGTATTTTGTAGTCCGCATAATCCGGGTGGCCGTGTTTGGACAGCAAAAGAACTTGAAAAGCTTGGAACACTTTGTCAAAAATACCAAGTAAAGCTAGTTAGCGATGAAATCCATCAAGATTTTGCTCTTTTTGGTAATAAGCACCATCCATTTTTAACGATTCATCCTGACTATCAGGACTTTGCAATCATTCTAGGCTCTGCAACTAAAACCTTTAATATTGCAGGTACGAAGAATGCTTATGCAATTATTCCAAATGAAGATTTACGTCAAAAATTTAAAAATATTCAATTGAGAAATAATCAGCATGAAGTGAGTAGCTTTGGTCAAGTTGCTACTGAGCTTGCATATCTGCATGGCGAGGAATGGTTAGTAGGATTAAAAGCAAAAATCGAAGAAAATATTGAATTTGTAGTTAACTTTGTTAATCAAAAGTTGCCAAAGGTAAGGGTGATGAAGCCAGAGGGCACGTATTTAATTTGGTTAGATTTCTCTGCTTATGAACTTGATGACAAAACATTACAGAAAAAGATGCTCAAGGAAGCTAAAGTATACTTAAATGCGGGTATTTCTTTTGGTCAAGAAGGAAGTGGGCATCTTCGAATGAATCTTGCAACTAGCACTGAAATCGTGAATGAAGCTTTAACACGAATTGCTAAAGTATTTTAACTTAATCTAGTATCGAATACTTGACAATGCTCTTTGAACCATTCATTTATCATTGATAAGTCAACTAAATGATTAAGCGGAGTCGAAAGATTTATCTTTCAGTGGAGCGTATCAATTTGTAGAGTGATTTGTACTTGTAAAAAAAGTAATGTGAAAACATTCTTTTAATGAATTTAAAAGACAAATTGCGAAACAAAGCCAATAAATTGGCAAGTTTCCTTTATCTTGAAAATGATTGTCTACCGTTCGAGCATGTCAAAGCAGGCCCTCTCAACTTTTTTACTTATCAATAAAGGAATCAACAGATTTATTTCAGTTGGTTCCTTTATTATTAGTCAGTCAACGAAATTGATTTAAAAAAACTATCACTTAAGTTATTATTTCAATCACGCTAGAAGTTGAAAAAGTGACTGAAAATTTCTGGAAATGATATAATGAAATAATAACTAATAATAGATGATTGGCGGGAAAATATGATAGATCAAATTGGCAAGGTATTATTGTATAATCGATATATTAGTAATTTACCTAAAGTACAAAAATCATTAATTGGCATTGAATTAGAATTTCCAATCGTCAATCTGACAAACGAGGCTGTTGACATAATTTTTGTACGTCAACTTCTGGTTGAACTGGTTGCCAATCATCACTTTATAATCATTAAAAGAGATGATGACGGCTATCCGATTGAAATCGAATCTAAATTAACAAAAGATGTGATTGTTTTTGAAGTGAGTTATAATAATCTTGAATTTGCACTGAGTCCTGTTTTAGACTTACATCAAGCCAATCAGAGAATGCTCCAATATTTAGAAATAATTCAAAATTATCTTGGTCGTAAGCAGCATCAATTAACAGGGATGGGCGTTAATCCGAATTGGCAGCTTAATGATGCACAGCCGGTTAAATCACCACGGTATCAAATGCTGATGGCATATTTGGCAAGCTATTCGCAATATGATGATGTTCCTGAACATTTTTTCCATCAGTATCCACAATACGGTGCCTTTATCTCGGGTTCTCAGGTACAATTGGATGTGACAGAGACTAATTTATTGCAAGTTTTAAATATTTTCAATCAAATTGAACCAGTTAAGGCTTGGCTTTTTGGTAATTCTTATTTTTGGGGTGAACATTGGCAGACAACGGTTGCTCGTGATATATTTTGGGAAAATTCAATGCATGGCATTTTTCCTAATAATGTTGGTGTTTTTCCAAAATGGTTTGAATCTATTGATGAATATCTAGATTATTTAACTGAATCGGTTATTTTTCAAGTAACAAGGAATAATCAGACCTATTATTTTCCACCAATTAAGGTTAAAGCCTATTTTGGCTATGATGAGGTCATTGGTACTGGCTTGCATGGCGAATCAATTGTAATTACACCAGATATTGAGGATATTAAAGGGCATCGCAGCTACAATTACCAGGATTTAACAGCTCGAGGCACAGTCGAATTTAGAAGCTGTTGTCAGCAACCGATACATGAAATGATGACTGTGGCTGCTTTCCATGTTGGCATCTTTAATCAGCTTTCAGCAGTAGAGGCTTTGATTAAAGCGCAGCCATTATTTACAGGGCAAGCTAATTTAACTGTTGAAAGAGCGCGCCGTCATTATGCAGAAGTTAGATTGCCAAAAGAAGAGAATCTAGCAATTGCACAATTTGCAAAGTCATTACTCGAGATTGCTAAAGCGGGATTAGAAGAACGTGGTTTAAATGAAACTGTTTATTTAGAACCTTTAATCAAGCGAGCCATGCAATTAGAAAATCCTGCTCAAAAAGCGTTAAGCTGGCTTGAAGAAGGGAAAAAAATGAACGAAATTATTAAGGATTACGGAAGGATTTAAGATGAAGCTAGACTTAACATCAATAATTAAAAATGAACAGTTTACCGCCTTATATCATGAGATGATTCTTGGCATTGAAAAAGAAAGCGTTAGAGTAACTGATAAAGGAACGCTTGCACAGACTAATCATTCAAGCAAGTTTGGCAATCGAAACTTTCATCCTTATATTCAAACTGACTTTGCAGAGAATCAAATTGAATTAATCACACCACCATGTGATTCTAGCCAAGGTGTTTTGGATTATTTAGCCGCAATCCATGATGTTTTTTATCGAACTGCTGATGAACGCTTGTGGCCTGCTTCAATGCCGCCGGAATTTACAGCGGATCAAATTGCAGTCGCAAAGCTAGATTGTCAGGAAGACGTTGATTACCGTAATTATTTAGTTAAAGCATATGGCAAAAACAAACAAATTATCAGTGGTATTCATTATAATTTTGAATTTTCAAATCGGCTAATTCAATTTTTGTATCAAGATAGTCAGTCAGCAGAAAAATTCGAATTTCAAGATTTCAAGAATGAAATTTATTTAAAGCTAGCGCGCCAATTTACAAGATATCGTTATATTTTAACTTACTTTTATGGTGCGACTCCTTTTGCTGCCAAAAGTTTCTTAAATCAAGATGAAAAGTTGGATCAACCAGTCCGATCAATTAGAAATAGTAATTTTGGATATGTCAATCATTTTTCTAAGGCAACTCCATTGGACTCTCTGGACTCCTATGCCAATCATATTTTAGAGCAGGTCAATTCGGGTGCTTTGATTCACGAAAAGGAATACTATGGTTCTGTTCGATTACGTGGTGCAAAAAATCTAACTGAATTGAAAAAAACGGGTATTCAATATGTTGAGCTACGCTGCTTTGACTTAAATCCATTTGAGCCTTACGGGATTAGTAAAAAAATGCTAGATTTCATTCATTACTTTGCCTTGTTTTTGATTTTTAAACCGGAGGTTGGTGATTGCCATCAAGGCGATGAAATGAACTGCCTAGTGGCCTTAGAACATCCAAATGCACCAACTGCCTATTCTGAAGAAGGACAAGAGCTCCTCTATGAAATGAAGCGTTTTTACCGAAATATTAAGGCCGAGCCAGAGCTTATTGAATTAATTGACCATTATATCAGAAAATTTGATCATCCTGAATATACACTTGCGAGTCGAATGCTGGAAAGAGATTTATTTAAAATTGCGACAATTCACTTTGAACGCGCCTTTAAGCGACCTTTCCAATTAGCCGGTTTTACACAAATGGAGCTTTCAACTCAAAATATTTTATTCGATGCGATTCAAAAGGGATTAAAGGTTGAGGTGCTTGATGAGGCGGATCAATTTATTCGCTTAAGCTTTGAACAACATCAGGAATTAATTAAAAATGGGAATATGACGGCTTATGATAATTACATTTCCGCATTAGCGATGGAAAATAAATTAGTAACCAAAAAATTATTGAGTGAAGTTGATATTCAAGTACCAAATGGTTATGAGTTTAGTCAGATTGATCAAGCGCTGGCGATTTATCCGATTATCAAAAACCAAGCGATTGTGATTAAGCCAAAAAGTACAAATTATGGCTTGGGTATTTCGATTTTTAAACAAGCCATCGCCTATGAGGACTACAAATCAGCTTTAGAGTTTGCCTTTAAAGAAGATCAGCAGGTCTTAATTGAAGAGTTTGTTGAAGGTACCGAATATCGTTTTTATGTTTTAGACGGACAGGTTAAGGCCATTTTATTACGAATTCCTGCTAATGTACAAGGTGACGGCATTCATACGATTAGTGAGCTAGTTGCTAAAAAGAATGATTCCATTTATCGTGGTACAAATCATCGTTTTCCACTTGAAAAAATTCAGCTGGGTGGGATTGAAAAATTGATGCTTAAAGAACAAGGATTAACAATTGAGGCTGTACCTAAAAATCAAGAAATCGTTTATTTACGTGAAAATTCTAATATTTCCACTGGTGGTGATTCAGTTGATATGACTGATCAGGTGGATGAGAGCTACCATCGAATCGCTGAACGAGTTGCAAAGATTTTAAAGACAGTGGTGACTGGAGTGGACATTATTATTAAAGATAAGGATGTGCCAGCTAACGAGAGCAATTATAAAATCATTGAGGCAAATCAAAATCCGATGATGCAAATGCACATTTTCCCTTATCAGGGACAAGGGCGCCGCGTTACAAAAATGATGGTGGATTATCTTTTTCCAGAAATCGATTAGGAATTGGGAAAAACAGGGCTAAAAGGGGTGTGACATAAGTCCTTACCGCTTTCGCAATGTTCGTAATTTACGGAGACAATGCGACAACGACTAGGAAAATAGATAAATTTCCGAACATTTGCGAGCAAATGCCATCAATTTCCTAATTTTCTACGTCGTTAAACGTTTTTTGTCCCACCTCTTTTAGTAATAATTAATTTATTATTAAATAGCAGCTTGAATCAGTTCATGTAAGTGTTTTTGAAAGGCTGCTCGATTTTCTGAATTGTATTTTTTAGGACCTTTTGTTTTGCCACCTGATTTCCTAATTTTTTGACCAAGGTAACGTTGGGTTAAAAGCTGATCAATATTATATTGAGTAAATTGAAAGCCATTTTGATGAATGACTTGAACTTTTTTACCTAGAAGTAAGGCAGCCAAGCCATAGTCTTGAGTAATAGCAATATCACCTGCTTTGGCACGCTTGACAATTTCGAAATCGACGGCATCTGCGCCCTTTTCGATATAAATTGTTGTTAGATATTTTGAATCAGCCTGATTGGAATAATGATCATGTGTTGTAATTAAGAATACGGATATTTGGTATTGGCTGGCGATTTCAATTGTTTCTGTTTTTACGGGACATCCATCGCCATCTATTAAGATTTTCATTTTTACCACCTTTTTTACGAGTTAATTTAGCTAGAAGTTTATAATTTTTTTATTATTAAATTATTTAATTCTAGTATCGAGTGCTTGACAGTGCTTTTCCAAAACATTTTATTTTTCAATAACTTATCTAAAACGCTAAGCTTCCTTTATTTTAACTACTGTTCGAGCATGTCAAGGCAAACACTCTCAACTTTTCACTAATCTAGCTGCAACGGTTTGAAACACGCTCCATAAGTCAAAAGTAATTCAAGACCAAAATAGTCATTAAATTTTTTTGAGCTTATGTCAGTGTGTCAAAGCAAACCGTTTCAACTTTTTATTAAGCATACCATAAGTTTTTGAAAGGATTTTTAAAATTATGATGCCAGAAATAATGATCCGATTGTTTGAATATATTGCGGCTTTAATTAGTATGATTTCAATTTTTATTTTAATTAGGGGACTTTATGTCGCTGGTATTGAATATTTGAAAGCAGAATTTGATCGCAGCTCCTCGAAAATAGAACGTGTTAGCCATGTTCGTTCAACCTTAGGAATTTACGTTTTATTAAGCTTAGAAGTAGTGATTGCTGCTGATATTATTGAATCTATCATTCATCCAACAATGGAGGATATTTTAAAATTAGGCTTATTAGTTGTAATTAGAACCGTGATTTCAGTTTTTCTGAAGAAAGAAATTAGTGAGTAAAAAACTTTTAAAAAACTATTTAAAGTTTTTTAAAAGTTTTTTGCTTGGTTAAATTGAGCCCAAAGCTAACTGTATTTTCATCCTTTTGACGAATGCGCTTAAGATTTCCTTGATGACGAAAAATGATAAAGCTTGCTAATCCAAGAACGATTATATTAAAGAGCCAGTTAATCTCACTTAAAAACGGGGCGTTTAATATTGGGAAAATAAAGACAAATATTACAGCAAAGACACAGACAGTGACACTGGAGAAGCTGACCATACTAGTTAAGTACAAAGTAATTAGAAAAATGGCGAATAAAATTAAGCATAGAATTGGTTGATAGACAATTAGCATACCTGCGCTTGTTGCAACGGCCTTCCCACCCTTAAAACGAATAAAAATGGAGCAGCTATGCCCTAATATCGCAAGTAATCCAAAATAAAGCGGTGAGATATTTAGATGAAAGAACAACGGTAGTGCGGTCGCAATTGCCCCCTTTAGAACATCTAAAATAAAAACAACAGCACCGGCTTTTTTTCCAAGTACTCGAAAAGTGTTGGTTGTGCCAATATTTTGACTTCCTTTATTTCTGATATCGGTATTAAAGAAAAGCTTGCCAATCCAGACACCACTTGGAATGGCACCTAATAAATAAGCAGTAAGGCAAAGTAAAATAATTTTCATGTTTATACACTCTCTATTCGATAATTTTTATAAATGAACTCATTTGAGTTGCAAAAAGGACTTTAGGTGAATTAGAATATCCTTTTGAAAGTGTATCAAAAAATCCATCGCTTTCAAATATTTTTTAGGCAATTTTTTTTGAAAGTGGTATGATAGGATAGATTAGAATAAAAATTAAGCATATAATCTAATTTTTTGTAGGGTGCAGTTAATACTCATATTATATCAAATACATAATTTACATTACTTAAGAAACAAAGGAGAGGGATTTATTGTCTCAAACAAATTTAAATAATTATAATGATGATGCGATTCAGGTTTTAGAGGGCTTAGATGCTGTTCGGAAACGCCCTGGTATGTATATTGGCTCAACGGATAGTCATGGCTTGCATCATTTGGTTTATGAAATTGTTGATAATGCCGTCGATGAAGCATTGTCTGGCTTTGGTAATCAAATTGATGTCACAATTGATAAAGACGGTTCAATTATGGTGCAAGATGAAGGCCGAGGCATGCCAGTCGGAACGCATGCAACTGGCAAACCAACAGTTGAGGTTATTTTTACTGTCTTGCATGCTGGTGGCAAATTCGGTCAAGGTGGTTATAAAACCTCCGGTGGCCTGCACGGTGTGGGTTCCTCTGTGGTTAATGCTTTGTCTTCGTGGCTCGTGGTAAATATTGTTCGTGATGGCTATGAATACGAACAACGTTTTGAAAATGGTGGTAAACCAGTAACCAAGCTGGTTAAAAAAGGAAAAACTAGAAGAAAGACAGGTACTCGTGTTCATTTTATGCCTGATGCGAGCATTTTTTCGACCACTAATTTTGATTTCGAAACACTGTCTAACCGACTTCACGAAAGTGCTTTTTTACTAAAAGACGTGACTATTACCTTGACCGATTTGAGAAAAAATCCAGAAGTCTCAGAGACTTACCATTATGACACAGGGCTAACCGCCTTTGTTGAATACTTAAATGAGGACAAGGATACTTTGTCACCTGTTATTGAAATTGAAGGTGAGCAAAATGAATTTGTCTTAGATATTGCATTACAATATAATGATGGCTATTCGGATAATATTTTAAGCTTTGTCAACAATGTGCGCACCAAAGATGGTGGTACGCACGAAACAGGCTTGAAAACGGCATTGACAAAAACCTTTAATGATTATGCTCGAAAGGTTGGCATTTTAAAAGAAAAGGATAAAAATCTCGAAGGCAGCGATTTTCGTGAGGGTCTAACGGGTGTTTTAAGTCTACTAGTACCTGAAGCTTATCTTCAATTTGAAGGACAAACAAAGGATAAGCTGGGGACACCAACGGCACGTCAAATTGTTGAGCAAATCACGACAGATCGCATGACTTTCTTTTTGATGGAGCATGATGAATTAGCGCAAAATCTGATTCGAAAGGCAGTCAAGGCAAGAGAGGCGCGTGAAGCGGCACGTAAAGCGCGCGATGATAGTCGTAATGGCAAAAAGCGTAAGAAAACCGAAGTACTATCTGGGAAATTAACGCCAGCACAGTCTAAAAATCCGAAAAAGAATGAATTATATCTTGTCGAAGGTGATTCTGCCGGTGGCTCTGCCAAGCAGGGTCGGGATCGCAAATTTCAAGCGATTTTGCCATTACGTGGAAAAGTAATTAATACTGAAAAAGCTAAAATTACCGATATTTTGAAAAACGAAGAAATTAATACAATGATTTATACGATTGGTGCCGGAGTTGGTAATGACTTCACAATTGAGGACGCCAATTACGATAAAGTAATCATTATGACAGATGCGGATACAGATGGGGCACATATTCAAACTCTATTATTAACCTTCTTTTACCGTTATATGAAGCCATTAGTTGAGGCAGGAAAGGTTTATATTGCCTTGCCACCGCTTTATAAATTATCAAAGGGAAAAGGCAAAAAGGAAGAAATTGCTTATGCATGGACAGAGACTGATTTAGCACAATTGCAAAAAACTTTTGGCAGAGGCGCGACATTACAACGCTATAAAGGATTAGGTGAAATGAATGCGGATCAGCTTTGGGAAACAACGATGGATCCAGAAACAAGAACCTTAATTCGTGTCAAAATTGATGATGCCGCGCAAGCGGAACGTCGTGTTTCGATTTTAATGGGTGATAAAGTTGAGCCCCGTCGAAAATGGATTGAAAGTCATGTTGATTTTCGTTTAAGTGATGAGTTAGCAAGTTTGGAGGTGAAATAATTGGCTGAAAAAGGCATACAAGAATTAGCGCTTGAAGATGTGATGGGTGATCGTTTCGGACGCTATTCGAAATATATCATTCAAGAACGAGCGCTACCAGATATTCGTGATGGTTTGAAGCCTGTTCAGCGCCGTATTTTATTTTCAATGAATAAAGACGGCAATACCTTTGATAAGGCTTATCGAAAGTCAGCAAAATCAGTCGGTAATGTCATGGGTAACTTTCACCCGCATGGCGATTCATCAATTTACGATGCAATGGTACGGATGAGCCAAGATTGGAAAATGCGTGAAGAGCTAATCGAAATGCATGGTAATAATGGCTCAATGGACGGTGATCCCTCTGCTGCAATGCGTTATACAGAAGCAAGGTTATCAGAAATTGCGAATCAATTGCTTGAGGATATTGATAAGGAAACAGTACCCTTTATTTGGAATTTTGATGACACTGAAAAAGAGCCAACGGTTTTACCTGCTAAGTATCCCAATCTCTTAGTCAATGGCTCTACAGGGATTTCAGCAGGGTATGCGACAGAAATTCCACCACATAATCTCGCGGAAATTATTGACGGTACAATTTATCTAATTGATCATGAGCAGGCAACCATTGATAAGATGTTAAGTATCATTCATGGTCCTGACTTTCCAACAGGTGCAATTATTCAAGGTGCTGATGAAATTAAACGGGCCTATGAGACCGGCAAAGGTAAAATTGTCGTGCGCTCAAAAACGGAGATTGAAACAATTAAGGGTGGTAAGCAGCAAATTGTCGCTACTGAAATTCCTTATGAGGTCAATAAAGCTGTTTTAGTTAAAAAAATGGACGAGATTAGAGTGAATCGAAAATTGGACGGTATCGCTGAAGTACGCGATGAGTCTGATCGAGATGGGCTAAGAGTAGTGATAGAATTAAAGAAGGAAGCAGACACTGAAACAATTTTAAACTATCTATTCAAATATACTGATTTGCAGATTAATTATAATTTTAATATGGTAGCGATTGATGAGGGCACGCCTAAGCAGGTCGGCCTAATTAAGATATTAAAATCCTATATTAAGCATCAAAAATCAGTAATTGTTAAACGTAGTCAATTTGATTTGGATAAGGCCAATAAACGTCTGCATATCGTCGAGGGTCTAATTAAGGTTATCGATATCCTAGATGAAGTTATTACGATTATTCGAGCATCTGATAATAAGGGTGATTCCAAGGCCAACCTGATTGCCGCTTATGATTTTACCGAAGCACAGGCAGAAGCAATCGTTACTTTACAACTTTATCGTCTAAGTAATACTGACATTTTAGCATTGGAAAATGAATATGCTGATTTGCAAGCTAAAATAAAAGAATTACGAGCAATTATTAATGACGAAAATACATTATTAAACGTTTTGAAAAAGGAACTTCGTCAAGTTAAGGCGAAATTTAAATCAGAACGTCGTTCAGTGATTCAAGCAGAGGTTGCTGAAATCAAAATTGAGGCACAAAGTTTGATCGCTGACGAGGAAGTAATTGTTTCAGTCACAAAGCAAGGCTATATTAAACGCACAAGTATGCGCAGCTTTAATTCAAGTACAGTTTCTGAAATTGGTCGAAAAGAAGATGATATTCTCTTTAAGATTGCAAAGGCTTCAACTTTACAGCATATTATAATTTTTACTAATTTTGGTAACGCTTGGTATAAACCAATTCATGAGTTGACTGATTTAAGATGGAAAGAAGTTGGTACTCACCTATCACAGAATATTACAAATTATCAGCCAAATGAAGAAGTGGTTGCTGTTGAAATTTTATCAGACTTCGACCAATCAACCGAAATGCTTTTTGCGACACGTTTAGGCATGATTAAGCGAGTCAAATTAAGTGATTTCAGTCCATGGCGTACTTACCGAAGCAAAATGACTCAGTCAATTAAGCTAAAAGGGGCTGATGATATGGTCATTTTAGCCACACCAATTGTCAATGTTCTGGACACAGTTATGATTGCAACCGAAAAAGGCTATGCATTGCAATTTGGCTTGGAGGATGTACCTTTACAGGGTGCAAAATCTGCTGGTGTTAAGGCAATTAATTTAAAATCAGATGATTTTGCTGTATCAGCATTTTTAATTGATCCACAGGTAGAGCGACTGATGCTCTTAACTCAGCGCGGTAATTTCAAGGTATTTAATTTATCGGAGCTTCCAATTACAAGTCGAGCAAATCGTGGATTACTGGTATTAAAAGAACTTAAGAATAAGCCACATCGCCTATTCTGGATGGCAGTCATTCAAGAAAGACTTCATATTGAGACACTTTCAGGTCATTTGGTTGAGCTGTTACCAGATACTTTTCGTAGCAATGATCGAATAAGCAATGGTTCTTCAGTCATCGATGAGTTAAATGATATCGGTATTAAACGTGTTTTACCAATTATAGAGTCTATAAATTAAATTATTATAAATAAAAAGGGTATTAGTTCAAAATGGGCTAATCCCCCTTTTTTATTGACTTCAGCAGGGATTTATTAATAACATTTTTGGATGATTAATAGTATATTGTTTGTTTATTTATTAATTTTACTTCATACTTAATAATAGGCGTGCATGGAAAAAATATATTTGAGGTGAAAAAATGATAGAGTTTCAAAACGTATCAAAAATTTATAATGGCAATAAAATTGCCGTTGACACGACCAATCTCTCTTTTGAAAAGGGCGAATTTATTTGCTTTATCGGGACAAGCGGTAGTGGTAAAACAACTTTAATGAGAATGATTAACCGAATGACCGATCCGACCAAGGGCAAAATTTTAATCAATGGTAAGGATATCAAAAGTGAAAATCCTGTTAATCTCAGAAGAAAAATTGGCTATGTCATTCAAAGTATTGGCTTAATGCCGCACATGACAATTCGAGAAAATATTACCTTAGTACAGAAATTATTAAAGGTTGATGAAGCTGAACGAAATCAAACGGCTGACAAAATGATTGAGCTGGTTGAATTACCAAAAGAGATGCTTGACCGCTATCCAAGTGAATTATCAGGTGGTCAGCAACAGAGAATTGGTGTCGTGAGGGCATTGGCAGCAAATCAGGATATTATTTTAATGGATGAACCCTTTGGTGCACTAGATCCAATTACTCGCGATTCCTTGCAAGACCTAGTTAAGGACCTACAGGAGCGTCTTGGCAAAACGATTATTTTTGTGACGCATGATATGGATGAAGCGTTAAAATTGGCCAATAAAATTGTCATCATGGATAGTGGTAAGGTAATTCAATTCGATACACCTGAAAATATTTTACAAAATCCAGCGAATGACTTTGTAGAAGAATTGCTAGGTGAAGATCGATTATTACAAGCGAAGCCTGATACCACGAGGGTGAGTGAGGTAATGCTCAATACACCTATTACCATCACGCCTGAAAAATCACTTTTAGAAGCAATTAAGCTGATGCGTGAAAAACGGGTAGATACTTTATTAGTGATTGATGATTCAAAGGTCTTAAAGGGCTATATTGATGTTGAAACACTAAATCGAATGCGTGGTAAGGCATCAAGTGTTGGTGATATCTTGAATCATAATGTTTTTTATGTAAAGGAATCAACCTTGCTTCGTGACACTCTGCAGCGTATTTTAAAGCGTGGGGTCAAATATGTCCCAGTTGTTGATGATAAAAATCGCTTAGTGGGCATTTTAACGAGGGCTTCATTAGTAGATATTGTTTATGATGTCATTTGGGGCGAGGAGCAGTCGATTTCTGACGCCGTTGAAGCAATTAATGCACCGAATACTGAGGAGGGATAAGGATGCAAAACTTTATCGATCAATTTGGCGCAAGTATTGTATCAAAAAGTATCGAGCATATTGAGATTTCATTTTTTGCGCTGTGTTTAGGTGTGATTATCGCAGTCCCATTAGGCATTGTTTTAACACGCTTACCAAAAATCGCCAATATTGTAATCGGCTTAGCAAGTGCGCTCCAAACAGTGCCTTCCCTAGCTTTACTTGCCTTGATGATTCCAATTTTTGGTGTAGGAAAGTTACCCGCAGTTATCGCCCTATTTGTTTATTCACTCCTACCGATTTTACGCAATACCTACATTGGTATGAAAGGAATAGACTGGAATTATAAGGATGTTGCTAAAGGGATGGGCATGACCAATTCGCAATCAATTTTTCAAGTTGAGTTACCTTTAGCAATGCCGACGATTATGGCTGGTGTTCGTCTTGCGGCGGTTTATGTCATCGCTTGGGCAACACTTGCTTCTTACATTGGCGCTGGTGGCTTAGGTGACCTAATATTCAGCGGCCTCAATAACTATCAGCCTGAATTAATCTTTGCCGGTACAATTCCGGTTACAATTCTTGCTCTAGTCGCAGATATTTTGCTTGGTATGTTGGAACGTCGATTAACTCCAAGTGCGTTGAAAGCAGGTGAAAAAGCTTGAAAATGAAAAAGAAAAGTCTATTAATCAGTCTAGTTGCTCTTTTATTGGCATTAACAGGCTGTTCACTACCTGGTTTGAATTCAACTTCCAGTGAAAATACGATTGCAATTACAGGTGGTATTACTTCTGAATCACAAATTTTAGCAAGTATTGTCGCTGGTATGGTTGAGCATTACACTGATAAAGAAACAACAATTATTAATAATTTAGCGACAACAACCATTAATCATCAAGCGATGCTTAATGGGGATGCAAGTATTTCTGCCGCACGTTATACAGGGACAGATGTGACAACGACCTTGAAATTAAAACCAGAAAAAGATCCCGAAAAGGCATTCAATCTCGTGAAAAGTGAATTTGAAAAGCGTTATCATCAAACTTGGTTTCCGTCTTATGGCTTTGATAATACCTATGTCTTTTTAGTAAGAAAAGATACTGCTGAAAAATACAATCTAAAAACAGTTAGTGACTTAAAGAAGGTTTCTGATCAATTAGTTGCCGGGGTCGATACATCATGGATTACACGTGAAGGCGATGGCTACGAAGGCTTTAAAGCTGCCTACGATTTTGAATTTAAATCTATTCTGCCAATGCAAATTGGTTTAGTTTATGATGCCGTTTCTGCAGGGAAAATGGACGTTGTATTAGGCTATTCAACCGATGGTCGAATCGGTAGCTACGATTTAGTAATGCTAGAGGATAATTTAAAATTCTTCCCACCCTATGATGCTGCGCCAATTGTCGATGATAAGTTGCTAAAAGAAGTCCCAGAATTAAAGGATGCGATTGATCGTTTATCTGGAGTGATTACGACTGAGAAAATGCAGGAATTAAACTATGAAGCTGATAATGATCTAGTTGAGCCCTCTGTGGTCGCAAGTCGCTTTTTAGAAGACAATAATTATTTTGAAGGGAAGTGATTAGATGGATAAGATGAATTTATTAGAACAGCTCGTTTATTATTTTCAGAAAAATGGCGGCTATGTTTTTTCACAATTTCTACGTCACTTCTTGATTTCGATTTATGGTGTATTATTTGCAAGCATTGTTGCAATTCCTATCGGGATTGCAATCTCTAAAAAGCGCAAGCTAGCAGATTGGATTATTCGATTAGCGAATATTATTCAAACAGTGCCTTCGCTTGCAATGCTCTCAATCCTGATGATTGGCCTAGGCTTAGGTGTTAATGTTGTAATTGTCACTATTTTCCTTTATTCATTATTGCCAATTATTAAAAATACTTATACTGGCATGATTCAAGTTGATGCAAACACCTTGGATGTTGGTAAAGGGATGGGTATGACCTCATTGCAAAGGCTCTATATGGTTGAATTGCCATTATCTATTTCAGTAATTATGGCAGGAATTAGAAATGCACTAGTTGTTGCCATCGGAATTACTGCCATCGGCTCCTTTGTTGGTGCAGGCGGTCTTGGGGATATTATTATTCGTGGGACAAATGCAACGGACGGGACTGCGATTATTATGGCAGGTGCTTTACCAACTGCCTTGATGGCGATTATTGCTGACTGGTTATTAGGTATTGTTGAAAGACGCTTGGATCCAACCAGCAAAGCATCAAAATCATAGTTTAATTTATTGATTAATTAATAATCTATAAATCAACCATTTTTGGTTCATTAATATTGCGTGTGCGCTTACATAAGGGTAAAATATAGATGAGGTGAATGAAATGGAAGATGGAAAAGTAACCGGTTTAGTTCATTCGACAGAAAGTTTTGGCTCTGTAGATGGTCCAGGCATTCGTTTTATATTTTTTATGCAAGGCTGCAAAATGCGTTGTAAATTCTGCCATAACCCAGATACATGGGCAATGAAGAGTGATAATGCAACTGAACGCACAGTTGATGATTGCTTGGAAGAGGCTTTAAAATATCGTTCATTCTGGGGGAAAAAAGGCGGCATTACTGTGAGTGGTGGTGAAGCACTTTTGCAGGTCGATTTTGTGACGGCGCTTTTTCGTAAAGCAAAGTCGCTTGGCGTGCATACAACCTTAGATACCTGTGCTAAGCCTTACGCAGATGATCCGACAAGTGAAATTGATCAAAAGATTGCTGAATTAATGAAATATACGGATTTAGTATTACTTGATATTAAGGAAATTAATAGTATCCGTCATAAAGAACTAACAGGACATACGAATGAAAATATTTTAGCATTTGCTGAATATTTAGCAAGAATTAATAAGGCTGTTTGGATTCGTCATGTTTTGGTACCAGGTGAAACTGATTTTGATGAGGATTTAATCGCTTTAGGAGAATACGTTAAAACACTTGGTAATGTCTTGAAATTTGAAGTTTTACCCTATCATACGATGGGCGAATATAAATGGAAGGAAATGGGCTGGAAATATCCGTTAGAAGGGGTTGAGCCGCCAACTAAGGCACGGGTTAAAAATGCCAACCAATTATTACATACAGAAAATTATCAAGCATATTTAGAGAGAATTAGATAAGATATTGAGGAGAATTGGACATTTGTCCAACCTCCTTTTTTGATTGGAAATAATTATCAGTTCATGTTCAAAAATACTAAGTTATTTCTGTTGAAATCTAACTTGTTGATAAATTAAATTTTATAATTAATATCTTGAATTTTGAATTGATGAATTTTAAAACTTTTTTGCAGTATTAACGATAATCCGCCAAGTAAATTAGCATATTCATTTAATTTGCTATGTTCAATCTTTATATCATTAGCGAGTGTACTTTTAATATTTTGTTTAAGATAGGTGAATAATTCAGGAATTTCACGATAAAGTGAACTGTTAATAATAATAAGTTCAGGATCAAATAATACGATTACATTATTAATACCTGTTGCAACATATTTTGCATTTTTTTTAATTAAATCTATCGTTTCCAAATCACCAGAATTGAAAAATTCTCTGATAATAACTGCATTCACTAAACTCAAGTTTTTAAGATCAGCAAACTCTTTGAAAATAACTTTATTTGATGCGTAAGTTTCCAAACAACCTAGGTTGCCGCAATTGCACCGTCTACCATCAATACTAATAATTTGATGACCAATTTCACCACACATCCCCCGTGTTCCATATTGTAAAATACCCTTATCGACAATACCTGCCCCAATTCCTGAATGCATATTAATGGCAACAAGGCGATTATATTCACTCGAAAAAGTATATTCTCCTAAAGCTGCTAAGTTAGCTTCGTTTTCTAAGTAAATTGGATAGTTAGTAACTTTAGAAAATTCATTGAATAATTCGATTTCTTCTAAATCGTAAGATGGTGTAAATAATATTTGATTATTATTTACTGGGCCATGTATCGCAATAGCAATTCCAATAATACCATGTTTTGTGGTGATTTTTTTATTTTCAAATATCGTGATGATTTCTTTGAAAATTGGAACAACATTATGTTGATTGATTAAAATATTTTTTTTCTTAATTGAAGCAATTTCTCTGCCATCTAAATAATATAAAAATGCATTGTAATAATTATAACCAAAGTCAATGGTGATAGAAGTGGCACACATTCCATTAAATTTTAATAAAATTGGTTTCCTTCCCCCGAGATTACTAGCATTTCCAATTCCAACTTCTTTAATCAATTCATCTTCTAATAATTTTTTTGTAATTACTGAAATTGTTGCTTTATTTAGTCCTGTTAATTGTGAAAGTGAAGCACGATTAGTTTCATATTGATTGATAATTGTTTCTAAAACTAATATATCTGTTTTTTGATCCTTATTATACTTAAGATTTAGCATATAAACCTCCATAGTTACATTATTGACTGAATTATAGCATTTGTTTAACTTTAAAACCAACCTAAATATCATTTTTTTGCCAATAGAAAATGATTTAACCTTAAAATACTACGGAAATAAATAATTTTGAAAAAAGTATTGACTTTTAATATGGAAGCGATTACACTAAGTTCGTAAAGGTTGGTTTAGGAAACAAACTAACCTAAAAATAAAAAACAGTTATTAATAAAAATAAGGAGAACAAAATGTCCTATTTTCCAAACATTAAGAAAATTGAATTTGAAGGTGTCAATTCTAAAAATCCATTTGCTTTTAGACACTATAACCCAGAGGAAATTATTCTGGGCAAAAGTATGAAAGAACAGCTTCGTTTTGCGATTGCTTATTGGCATACAATGACACAAGATGGTTCAGATCCCTTTGGTAATCCAGTTAATTTACGTCCATGGCTTGGTGAAACAGAGATGTCTACTGCAAGAAATCGTGTAGAAGCATTTTTTGAAATATTAGAAAAATTAGGTGCAGATTATTTTTGCTTTCATGATGTGGATATTGCGCCTGAAGGGAATTCGTTAGCAGAATTTTTTAATAATTTAGATGAAATAACAGATTTAATTAAAGAAAAAATGGATCAAACAGGAATTAAATTACTTTGGAATACAGCCAATATGTTTTCAAATCCTCGCTATAATAATGGTGCAGCGTCGACGAATAATGCAGAAGTGTTTGCCATGGCAGCAGCTCAAGTAAAGAAGGGACTGGACATTTCAAAAAAACTAGGTGGTCAAAATTACGTTTTTTGGGGCGGACGTGAAGGTTATGAAAGTTTGTTGAATACTGATATGAAACTTGAACAGGATAATATTGCTCGGTTATTTAAAATGGCCATCGTATATGGTGAAAAAATTAATCATAAGCCTCAATTTTTAATTGAACCTAAGCCGAAGGAACCTTCTAAACATCAATATGATTTTGATGCAGCGACTGCTTTACAATTTATTCAAAAATATGACTTAATTGATGATTTCAAATTAAACTTAGAGGCCAATCATGCGACCTTGGCTGGTCACACTTTTGAGCATGAGATTGAGGTGGCTCGAATTAATAATGCACTTGGTTCTCTTGATGCAAATCAAGGAGATGTCCTATTGGGGTGGGATACAGATGAGTTTCCAACGAATGTTTACGATGTAACATTAGCAATGTATGGTGTTGTTGAAAATGGGGGCATTGCACCAGGAGGGATAAATTTTGATGCAAAGGTACGTCGTTCTTCATTTGAGGCAGAAGATTTATTTTTGGCACATATTGCTGGAATGGACACGTTTGCCCGCGGTTTGAAAAATGCGGCAAAATTAAAAAGTGACGGTTTCTTTGAAAAGTTAAAGGCTAAGCGCTATGCTTCCTATCAAGCCGGTATCGGAGCCTCCATTTTGGCAGATAAGGAAGATTTAAAATCGCTAACGGAATATGCTTTAAATCATGACCATCCAACACTTGAATCTAGCCATATTGAATATGTTAAAAATTTGTTGAATGATTATATTCATTAAATTTAGAATAATTAAATTATTGGAGGTGAGGTGATGTCATATGTATTAGGTCTTGATTTAGGAACAGGATCATTCAAAGGACTTTTAGTAAATCAAAGCGGAAAAGTCATTGTTTCGCAAGCTCAAGGCTACCCTTTAAAAACTTTAAAAGCTGGTTTTAGTGAGCAATCTCCAAAAGATTGGCTATTGGCTATTGATGATTTATTAGCTAGATTGATTAATGAGGTACCTGATATTATAGATCAATTAGAAGGTATTAGTATTTCAGGGCAGATGCATAGTTTAGTGCTGATTGATAAGTCTGGTGAAGTTCTAAGGGATGCTATTCTTTGGAATGATGTTCGGACGACTAAACAATGTCAGAGAATTATGGAAGAAATGGGGGAGAAGTTATTAAAAATCACTAAAAACATTGCATTAGAGGGTTTTACTTTACCCAAAATTCTCTGGATTCAAGAAAATGAACCTGAAATTTGGGCAAGAGCACAGCACTTTATGCTACCTAAGGATTATTTGTCATATTATTTAACAAATAATATTCAAATTGATTATTCTGATGCAGCTGGGACTTTACTGCTTGATATTGATCAAGGCTGCTGGTCAAAGGAAATAATGACTGCCTATGATTTGTCGGATGATTTTATGCCGAAATTAATTGATTCGACGGGTTTTAGAGGTTACTTAACGGAGCGTATTCAAAAATTTTATGGTTTTAAAAAACCAATTAAAGTGTTTGGTGGAGGTGCTGATAATGCTTGTGCTGCACTTGGCGCTGGAATTATTTCAGAGGGGATTGGCATGTGTTCTATTGGCACTTCTGGCGTATTCTTGAGTTATGAAGCCGATGCCCAAAAAAATTATTATGGAAAATTGCACTTATTTAATCATGTTCTTGCAAATCGTTATTATTCAATGGGCGTTACTTTAGCTGCCGGTGATAGCTTAAATTGGTTTAAAAAAACTTTTGCGGCTGAGATTTCTTTTGGTGAATTATTAAAGGAGATTGACACTGTTGTGCCTGGTAGTGATGGTTTAATTTTTACTCCTTATATTGTTGGCGAAAGAACTCCATATTTTGACAGTCAAATACGTGGCAGTTTTATTGGCATCGACAGACATCATGAGCTAAAACATTTTGCAAGAAGCGTCTTGGAAGGCATTACATTTTCACTAAAAGATTCACAGAAATTAATGGAAAGTGTAGCAGGTAAGAAATTTAAAAAAATTGTTTCTGTTGGTGGAGGTGCAAAAAATTCAAATTGGCTACAGATGCAAGCAGATATTTTCAATACGCCTATTGTTACTTTGAAATCAGAACAGGGTCCAGCTCTAGGGGCAGCAATATTAGCTGCAGTTGGTTGTGGTTGGTTTAATTCATTGGAGGAAAGTATTAATACCTTTGTTTCGTACGGAATTCAATATCAACCTAAGGCAAAAAATGTGGCAAGATATCAAGAAATTTATGAAATTTATCGACAAATTTATCCAATGACCGCTAATTTGATTAGTAAATGATAGAGTGTTTGAGCATCAACGGCAACTTTGTAATCGTAGTAGTATCATAATGAGCTTCAATTATTAGTATTAATAAGATTATATATTGAAAGGATAAGAAAAATGGAGAATAGTAAAATTGTAAAGCGTTTTGAAAAAATAATTCCTTTTTTTAATAAATTGGGCAATAGCCCTTACTTGAAAGCAATATCTAGTGGGATGATGGGTACTATTGGACCGATTATTATAGGTTCTATTGCCGTATTATTATTAGTTTTACCATCGTCTATACCAGCTTTGTCATTTCTTAGTAATTATGCTGATTTATTTTCTAAGTTGAATACGATAACGATTGGTTCAATGGCTTTATATGTTGTCATATTGATTGCCTATCAACTTGTAAAAAATTTAGATAGTAATGAGGATGGTCTTTCTGCCGCAATTATCGCTTTATTAAGTTTTTTAATTATTACACCACTAGGAGCAACTTCAGATGAAGTGACAGCGATTCCCACAACATGGTTAAGTGCTCAAGGAGTTTTTTCAGCAATGTTTGTTGGATTAATTACTGCGAAACTATATGTCGTTATTAAACACAAAGGATGGGTCATTAAAATGCCAGCTGGCGTCCCTCCAATGGTATCTCGAGTCTTTGAATCGTTATTTCCAACTATTTTGATTAGTCTTTTGTTTATAGTAATTAATCAAATTTTTAGCATGACATCATTCGATAGCATGCACCAATTTGTTTATACAATTATTCAAAAACCATTACAAGGCATTGGCGGATCAATTGGTGCTGTCATTATAATCTCTTTAGTACAACAATTACTATGGTTCTTCGGAATTCATGGTACCAATGTAGTTCTGCCAATAGTACAAGCACTTTGGATGGCAATGGATGTTGAAAATTTAAATGCTGTTGCTGCTGGTCAAACGCCTCCAAATATTACTGGATATGCCTTTTTCATGGTTATCACATTTGGTGGATTGGCATTAGGTTTGGTCATGTTGATGTTTAGAGCTAAAAGTAAGCAATTTAGAGAACTTGCTAAAATTTCTGTAGTTCCTGCGTTGTTTGGTATCACGGAACCCATAATATTTGGAACACCATTGGTGTTAAATTTTAAATTAGCAGTACCGTTTATCACAAACAATACCATAGCACTGATTGTTGCATACGCCGTAACAAAGCTAGGAATTGTTGCTAGATTTACAGGTGTTACTGCAATATTTGGTTTGCCTTTAGGATTTCATGCTGCAGTTGAAGGAAAAATTTCTATTATTATTTTACAACTATTGATTCAATTAGTTTTATCGCCGATTTTATGGTATCCATGGTTTAAGAGACTAGATAACGATTCGTACGCTAAGGAGCAAGTAGCATTGTCTCAAGAATCAGTAAAAGAATAAGGAGTTTTGTTAAAATGGAAGAACAACAATTAAAGCAATTACTTTCTTCTTTGAGTTTAATTGAAAAAGTGGGGCAACTTGTTCAATTATCGGGAGAATTCTTTAAAACTGATTCTCTTGTTGTTGGTCCGTTACAAAAATTAGGAATTTCAGAAGAAATATTGGGAAACGTTGGTTCAGTTTTAAATGTTGCTGGATCAAAAAAAACTCATGAAATTCAAAAAGAATATTTAGAAAAATCAAAACATAAAATCCCCTTATTGTTTATGGGGGACGTAATTTATGGCTATCGAACGATTTTTCCAATTCCTTTGGGTTTAGGTGCGACTTGGAACCCAGATTTGATTTTTGAAGCATATAAAGTTATCGGTGAGGAGGCTCGTCTTTCAGGATTGAATGTGACATTTGCACCAATGGTTGATTTAGTCAGAGATGCCAGATGGGGACGCTGTTTAGAATCAACGGGAGAAGATCAATATTTAAATTCAGAATTTGCCAAAAAAATGGTTGCCGGGTTGCAATATAACCTTGAAAATCAACATGGAATTGCCTCTTGTGTCAAGCATTTTGCGGCGTATGGTGCTGTTGAAGCAGGTAGAGAATACAACACGGTTGATATGTCTGAAAGGCGCCTTCGTGAGACTTATTTACCAGCGTATCATTCAGCTATTACTGCAGGTAGTAAAATGGTAATGACCTCTTTTAATACCTATGATGGTGTTCCAGTTACGGCAAATAAATATTTGTTAAAACAAATTTTAAGAAATGAATGGCGGTTTGATGGTGTAATCATTTCGGACTACGCAGCAGTTTCAGAACTTATTGATCACGGAGTTGCAAGCAATGATGCCGAAGCGACAAGTTTAGCTATTAATGCATCAGTAGATATTGATATGAAATCTCCGTGCTATGCAAACGAATTGATCCAACTGATTGAACAAGGAAAAATTAGAGAAAGTCAAATCAACGAAGCAGTTTGGCGGGTTTTAAAGCTTAAAAATGAGTTAGGATTATTTGAAAATCCTTATCAAGGGGCTAGTTGTGAAGCAACGAATATTTTTAATAATGAAAATGCACGTTCATTAGCACTTAAGGTTGCACGCGAATCAATCGTCCTATTGCAAAATAAAAATCAAATTTTACCGCTTGTGCCAAATAAACAGAAAATATTAATTGTTGGTCCATATGCTGATAATCCATCACTAATTGGACTTTGGGCAGTGTATGGTAAAAAAGAAGAGACAGTGACAATTTTAAAAGGATTGACAAAATATCAAAAACCCGATTTATTATTTTATGAATCAGGCTGTAGTATCTTAAACAAAACTGATGAACTAGGTGAATTTGGGAGCGCTGCTAATTTTCAGGAAAAATTGGTTTGGGATAATCAAAAGCGTAATGCGCATTTAGAAAAAGCTTTATCACTTGGAGAAATAGCTGATGTTATTATCTTCGCACTTGGTGAGCATACAATGCAAAGTGGTGAAGCGGGTAGTCGAACAGAAATTAGTTTACCTAAAAATCAAAAACAATTTGTTAAAAAGCTGATGGCTTTGAAAAAGCAAACGATTTTACTATGTGTAAGTGGTAGACCACTTGTCCTTACCGATGAAGTAAAACAATTTGATGCGATTCTTCAATTATGGTTTCCGGGAACGGAAGGTGGTAATGCAGTGGCAGATGTTCTTTTTGGACAAACAAATCCTTCTGGACGATTGAGTATGAGCTTTCCATATCATGTTGGTCAATCACCAGTTTATTACAATCATTTTAAAACCGGTAGGCCTCTCGGTAAATCTAATCACTCGAATCGCTTTGTTTCAAAATTTATTGATAGCCCAGTTTCACCATTGTTTCCATTTGGATATGGGTTAAGTTATTCACAAGTGAAATATAGTAAATTGAGCGTAGATGTTTTGGAACAACAAATTCTGATCCATGTTAGTGTCGAGAACCAATCAAGCAGAGATTGTTATGAAACAATCCAGTGTTATATTCAAGATGTTTCTGCCTCCGTAGTAAGACCTGTTTTAGAACTTAAAAGATTTAAGAAGATTTTCTTACCAGCCAATAAAAAAGAAGACGTACTATTTAGTCTAACCTTGGAGGATTTAAAGTTCTATCGTCAAGATATGACCTTTGATTTTGAGTCAGGACAATTTATTGCCTTTATTGGTCCAAATTCTCGTGATACGCTAGAAGTGTCTTTTGAAATTTAATAAATAATTGAAATTAATTCTTAATAAGCTTTAATTGAGAGGTGAATGAATTGAAATATACAAATCCAATTATTAAAGGTTTTTATCCAGATCCAAGTGTTTGTTTTGATGGAAAATTCTATTATTTAGTTTGTTCAAGCTTTGAATATTATCCAGGGATTCCAGTATTTAAAAGTGATGATTTAATTAACTGGCAGCATGTAGGGTCCGTATTTACAAATCAAAAAATAGAATTGAGTTCCGATAGAAATTCATCAGGCTTATTCGCACCAACAATTCGTTTTCATCAAGGGATTTATTATGTCGTTTGTACAAATATTACTCAAGGTAATTTTATCTGTCACACAAAAAATCCTGAAGAAGAATGGTCGGAGGCAAACTGGATAGATTGCCCAATGGGGATTGATCCATCACTCACTTTTACGGATGAAAAGTGTTACTATCAATTAGCAGCAATGGCTGAGGGCATGTCAATTATTCAGTTTGAAATTAATCCATTTACTGGAGAAATTTTGTCGGAAATTCGTGAAATTAGTCAAGGCTGTGGTGGTCGTGATGTCGAAGCGCCGCATGTCTATAAAAAAGATAATGCTTACTATCTTTTACTAGCAGAAGGTGGCACTCGTGAAGGACATATGGTAACCATTCAAAAAAGTGATAGTATTTGGGGACCATACCAACCTTGCCCATATAATCCAATTTTAACGAATCGCAATATTAAATCTCCATTGCAAGCGGTTGGACACGCAGACCTATTTTCGGATAATGATGGCAATTGGTGGTCGGTATCTTTGGCGACAAGACCCAAAAAGCATTTTACTTTACTGGGCAGAGAAACAATCCTTTTACCAGTCATTTGGGATGATGTCTGGCCAGTGATTAATGAGAGTGGCACGGCATCCATAGAAGTATCCACTGATAAGATTCAAACAATTCAAAAGACTGAAAATTCCAAACAAAATTATTTTACTCCTGAAAATATTCGAACATTACGTCTTCCGACAGAATTTGAGCAGATAGAGGATAAATATGTACTACAGAATTATCCACAAAAAATTTCACTTGCCAATACTCGTAATTCGCCAGTATCTTTTATTTCAATCTCACAAAAGGGTTATCAAATGAAATTTCAAGCAAAATTAAATTCGAATTCACTTCAAGATGGTACTTTTGGTTTAATTATTTATAAAGATGATAGTCATTATGCAAAATTTGGTTTAAGAAAAAAATCGACTGAGCTACTTATTTTTGCTGAAAAACAAATTTTAGATATTAAGATTTCGAAACAAAATATTAGTCAATTTAAAGACGATTTTTATCTTGAATTAAATTGTGATGGAGAAAATTATAATTTATCAGTTATAAACGCTAATAGACAAGTATTGCTTGATGAACAAATGGCGACGAGACATTTTTGCAATGAAGTAGCTGATTCACCATTTACTGGTGTGCAAATCGGATTATTTTCGGAAGCAATAGGAGGTTATACAACCTTCGAACAGGTTCAATTATATTATTTTTAATTAATTACAGGAGGCTAATAATGAGTAAAACAATTATGCTAGTTTGTGCTGCAGGTATGAGTACAAGTTTACTAGTAACTAAGATGCTGAATGCAGCGAAAGCCAAAAATTTAGATATTGATATTTTTGCAACTTCTAGTTCAGAGGCAGAACAGGCTGTTGCATCAAGAACAATTGATGCAATGTTATTAGGGCCACAAGTGCGTTTTCTAGAATCAGAATACACTAAAAAATTTGGTAATCAAGGCATTCCAGTATCGGTGATTAATATGTCTGATTATGGAATGATGAATGGCGAAAAAGTTTTACAGGCAGGATTGAATTTAATTGAAAACCAAGGAGGCAATTAAATGAGTTCAGAAATTGATTTAGAATCCATTATGGGGTTAATTATTTTTGGTGGAAATGCTAAAAGTGATGCCATGGAAGCCATTCAAGCAGCAAAAAAAGGTGACTTTGTTTTAGCGAACGAAAAAATTCTAGCTGCTGAGCAATCACTGATAGAGGCCCATCATTCGCAAACTGGATTATTAAGTGATGAGGCGAAAGGAAACAAAAAAGAAGTCAGTTTATTGGCTGTTCATAGTCAAGATCATTTGATGACTGCAATTACGTTTACAGATTTAACTAAAGAAATCGTTGAGCTTTATAAAATTATAAATTAGTTTTCAATTGAAAATCTTTTAACTTATACATATATGCAATATATTCGCAAAATTAGATTATGATAATTTCTAATATTTTAGTATTTATTGATTTTACATAAAATAATAGATATTTATATCAACAAGTTATTGCAAGTAATGGTAGTGATTTAACGGTTAATATTTAGATAATTATGTTTAATTTCAATAGAGGAGGCTATAACTAATGGGATTTCCAAAAGACTTTTTATGGGGTGGTGCGAC
>JAKVKP010000018.1 GCA_022484805.1 Streptococcaceae bacterium | reverse complement strand
ATTGATATGTATCACCGCTATAAAGAGGATATTGCCTTATTTGCTGAAATGGGCTTTAAAACCTATCGACTTTCAATTGCTTGGACACGTATTTTCCCTAACGGAGACGAAGCAGAGCCAAATGAAGACGGCTTGCAATTTTATGAAGACTTGTTTAAAGAATGTCATAAATATGGGATTGAACCATTAGTGACGATTACGCATTTTGATTGTCCAATTCATTTAATTGAAGCTTATGGCGGCTGGAAAAATCGTCAATTGGTTGATTTTTATGAAAATTTAGTTCGTGCCTTATTTACACGCTACAAAGGCTTGGTTAAATATTGGTTGACTTTTAATGAAATTAATATGATTTTACATGCACCGTTTATGGGAGCTGGCTTAGTTTTTGAGCCAGGTGAAGATAAAAAAGCAGCTCAATTTCAAGCTGCCCACCATGAATTATTAGCTTCGGCAATTGCAACGAAAATTGGTCATGAAATTGATTCTGAAAATAAAATTGGCTGTATGATGGCAGCTGGTATGTATTATCCGTATTCTTGTCGACCAGGTGATGTTTGGGCTGCTTATGAGGAAATGCGAGATGAGGCTTATTTAATTGATGTTCAGGCACGTGGAGAATACCCACGCCATTTCATTAAAAAGCTTGAACGTGAAGGCATTGAATTGCCAATCCAAGCAGGCGATTTGGAATTACTTAAGGAAAATACGGTTGATTTTATTTCATTTTCTTACTATTCAACTCGTGTTGCCGTAGGTGCAGATAATGATGAGGTTGAAAAAACAAGCGGCAATATTTTTGACTCGATTAAAAATCCTTATTTGGAAGCAAGCGAATGGGGCTGGCAGATTGACCCACAAGGCTTTAGAACAACAATAAATAATCTCTATGACCGTTACCAAAAACCATTATTTGTGGTTGAAAATGGTTTAGGTGCCGTTGATGTGCCGGATGAAAATGGTTATGTCGTAGATGATTATCGTATTGATTATATGGCAAAACATATCGCTGCAATGCGTGATGCGATTGAATTAGATGGTGTTGAGATGCTTGGCTATACCTCTTGGGGCTGTATTGATTTGGTTTCGGCAGGGACAGGTGAAATGAAGAAACGCTATGGTTTTATCTATGTAGATCGTGACAATCAAGGTAACGGTAGCTTAAAACGAACACCCAAGAAATCATTTAATTGGTATAAGCAGGTGATTGCGAGTAATGGTGAAAACTTAACAAATAATGAATAATGGTGAACAAATATTTATATCAATAAAATTGTTTATTGTAATGAATTATCCAAAAATCCTCTCTTTCAAAAACAGGTAGAAAATTTTTAAAAATTTCTACCTGTTATTATTTTTATTTTTTTACATTTTACATACTTTTTACATTTTCCTGATAATAAAATTTACATTCATTTTATATACTCTACTTGTATCAAAAATATGAATTTAAAAAACGAAACGAGGATTATGATGAAAAAGAAATTTCTTTTTTCTGCAGTTGCAGTAGCTGCTTTAGCGTTAACAGGTTGTGGATCAAATAGTAGTGATTCTGATAGCAGTAGCTCAAGCGATGATGCAGCTATTTCAATTGTGACACGTGAAGACGGCTCAGGTACACGCGGTGCATTTATTGAGTTATTTGGCATTGAGGAAAAAGATTCAAGTGGTGAAAAGGTTGATAAAACAATTTCGTCAGCAGAAGTTACAAACAGCACTTCAGTTATGTTAACAACAATTGCTGGTAATGAAAATGCAATCGGCTATATTTCATTAGGTTCTTTAAACGATACTGTTAAGGCTGTCAAAATTGATGGAGTTGAACCATCTGAAGAAACAGTTAAAGACGGTACATACAAGATTTCACGTCCGTTCAACATTGTTCAAAAGGATACTGACAACGAAATTTCACAAGACTTTATTAAATTTATTTTAAGCCCAGATGGTCAAAAAGTTGTTGAAGACAATGGCTACATCTCTAAAGAAGAAGGCGATGCTTATTCAGCATCAAATTTAAGTGGTAAAATCACTGTTGCTGGTTCTTCATCAATCACACCAGTAATGGAAAAATTAAAAGAGGCTTACACAAAATTAAACTCTAATGTAACAATTGACATTCAACAAAGTGATTCAACAACAGGTGTCAGCTCAACTCAAGAAGGTATCGCTGATATTGGTATGGTTTCACGTGAACTTAAAGATACTGAAACAGGATTAACTGCAACAGTTATCGCATTAGACGGTATCGCAGTTATTGTAAATAATGATCAAAAAGTTGATGATATCTCTGCTGATAATGTAAAAGCGATTTATACTGGTGAAATCACTAAATGGTCTGAAGTAAAATAATTTAAATATTAGTTAGAGTGAGGCAGCAATCATTCAGTTGATTTCTGCCTTTTCTATTATAAATCGTTCAGGAGGTTTTTTATGTCAATTAAAGAAAAAGGGTTTAAAGGCTGGTTTGGTCTGAGTGCTCTAACTTCAACCTTAGCATTAGCCCTAATCAGTTTCTTTTTATTGATTAATGGTGTACCCGCCATTCAAAAGGTTGGTTTTATTAAAATGGTTACAGGAACCGTGTGGCAACCAGGGAATAATCATTTCGGTATTTTCCCAATGCTCGTTGGTTCACTTTATGTAACGGTTGGTGCATTATTAATTGGTGCACCCTCTGGTGTGCTTGGTGCAATTTATTTAGCATTCTTTTGTCCTAAAAAAATTTATCCGGTTTTAAAACAGATGATTAATTTAATGGCTGGGATTCCTTCTATCGTATACGGTTTCTTTGGTTTGGTTGTCTTAGTACCTTTATTTCAACCATTTAATGGTAGCGGTAAGGGAGTTATGACTGCTTCAATCCTCTTAGGCATAATGATTTTACCAACAATTATTAATATTAGTGAGGATGCTTTGCGAGCTGTTCCAGATGTTTATTATGAAGGCTCAGTTGCACTAGGTGCAAGTCATGAACGGACTGTCTTTAGAATTATGGTACCCGCAGCTAAATCCGGAATTGTTGCCGCATTAATTCTTGGTCTTGGTCGTGCGATTGGTGAAACAATGGCTGTTATGATGGTTGCAGGTAATCAAGCGATTGTCCCAACTGGTATTTTTTCAGGAGTCAGAACCCTAACAACCAATATTGTTATGGAAATGGGCTATGCGACTGATCTACATCGTGAAATGTTGATTGCAACCGCCGTTGTCTTATTTATCATCATTTTAATTGTTAACTTAGTCGTAACTATCTTTAAAGGAAAGGGACAAGCGAATGGACACTCCTAATACAACAAAACAAATTTTGGATAATTCCAAGCGTAAAGGTAAAACATCTGCGTTAATTCTCAAGCTAATCGTTTGGCTAAATATGTTTTTAGTTGCTGGCATTATTATTTGGATGGTTGGCTATATCCTAATGGCAGGTATTCCTAATATTCATGCCTCTCTCTTTGATTTTACTTATAATTCTGAAAATGTTTCATTAATGCCAGCCTTAATTAATACCCTAAGCTTCGTATTAATGGTCCTGCTTTTCTCATGTCCAATTGGTATTTCTGCCGCGGTATTCTTTGTTGAATATTCTGCAGGTGACTCTAAATTGATTAAATTTTTAAGAATCACAACAGAAACTCTTTCTGGTGTGCCTTCAATTGTCTTTGGTTTATTCGGTTATCTTTGCTTTGTAATTGCATTTAAAATGGGCTATTCGATGCTGGCAGGTTGTTTAACCTTGGCAATTATGGTTTTACCAGTCATTATTCGAACGACTGAAGAATCATTATTAGCCGTTCCTCAAATGTACCGTGAAGGTAGTTATGCATTAGGTGCAGGTAAGGTTAGAACAATTTTCCGTATTATTTTACCAGCCGCATTGCCTGGTATTTCAAGCGGTATTATTTTAAGTGTTGGACGAATTGTTGGTGAAACTGCAGCCTTAATTTATACTGCAGGTACTCTAGCGCAGGTAGCAACGCCAATGTCATCTGGTAGAACTTTAGCAATTCATATGTTTGCTTTATTATCAGAAGGGACTCATGTTCAAGAAGCAAATGCAACTGCAGTAATCCTGTTAATTCTTGTAATTATATTGAATTTCTTAGCATCATTTGTTGTGAAGGCTTTGAAACGAGGATAAGTGAATTTCCTTAACAAGTAATCCGTTTAGATTAATTGGTTTTTAAAATTATTAATTAATCTATTTAAAAATAATTAATCTATTTTGATTACTTTTATTTTATTTTTCCGCAAATTTAACTTCGTGAGTTTGTCAGAAAATACCCAAATTTTCTATTTTTTCAATAAGCTAACTAAACTGTTAAAGTGGTAAGCTTCTTTATATCATAAAAAATGAGAAAGTTAACGTTCATTTCTGTCAGCTCGAGCTCATATAGCTTCTTCGAGAAAGGACAATTATTAATGGCAACTATTCAAATTGAAAATCTTGATTTATTTTATGGTGAATCACAAGCCCTTAAAAATATTAATTTAGCAATTCCTGCTAACCAGATTACGGCTTTTATCGGACCGTCTGGTTGTGGTAAGTCAACTTTACTCAAGTCATTAAATCGAATGAATGATTTTATTCCAAGCTGTAAAATTACAGGTAATGTTTTATTAGATGGCCAAGATATTTATAAATTATCAACTGTAGATGAGCTTCGTAAAAATGTCGGTATGGTTTTTCAAAAGGCAAATACATTTCCAATGTCAATCTATGATAATATCGCTTATGGTCCTAAAACCCATGAAAATTTAAGCAAAGCACAACTAGATCAACGAATTGAAGAAGCACTGAAACGTGCTGCATTATGGGATGAGGTTAAGGATCGTTTACATGAAAGTGGTTTAGGTCTTTCAGGTGGTCAGCAACAAAGACTTTGTATTGCTAGAGCCCTTGCCGTAGAGCCTGATATTTTATTAATGGACGAACCAACAAGTGCCCTAGATCCAATTTCAACAGCAAAAATTGAAGAATTAGTCATGGATTTGAAAAAGCTTTATACGATTGTTATTGTGACACATAATATGCAACAAGCATCACGGATTTCAGATCAGACGGCCTTTTTCTTGAATGGCGAACTGATTGAATGTCAAGAAACAAGTCAATTATTCAGCACACCTAAAGAGCAAACAACTTCAAACTATATTACTGGGAGGTTTGGCTAATGGAACGTCGTTTTTTCAAAGAATTAGATCGCATCAATGTCGAATTAATCAAAATGGGAGGCTTTTGCGAAGAAGGCTTGCGCCATGTTGAAAAAATATTATTTGATGATGAATTAGATGAAATTGCTGATTTAAAGAGTATCGAAAAAAAAGTTGACCGACTTGAAACAGACATTGAAAATAGCTGCCAACGTTTAATTCTTTTAGAACAGCCAGTTGCTCAAGATTTACGTCAAATTTATGGTACGATTAAAATCATTAATGACTTAGAACGAATTAGCGATCAAACCTTAAGCATTGGTTTTTTAGCAGATGGTGTGGAAAATTTATTACCAGAATTTAAACAGCTCTTTAATAAAATCAGAGAGATGGTTACACTTAGTATTGACGGTTATACAAAAGCTTCTGAACAGCTTGCTCAAAAAACGATTGCTCAGGACCAACAAGTGAATGAACTTTTTGCTATAATAAAAGAAAAGCTAGCACAATCCATTCCAGATAATCTTGAATCATCTCTTAATCAGTTAATGATTGCAAAATACATGGAAGGTATTGGTGATCACGCTAAAAATGTTGCAAATGTTACTTTACAACAGCTGATTAATCCAAATGCATAATTTCTGATAATGTTAACGCTTTGGGGTTATCGCTGTTAGCGAGTCAGTGATAACTGGGATGATGGGAGTAGTAATGATTTATATAGTAGAGGATGATGATAATATCCGTGAATTAGTTTGTTATACCCTGACAAACTTAGTTTTACCGACCTATGGTTACGAAGATAGTGTTGCTCTAGAGAGTGCAATTGAAAATGAAAAACCAGATTTAGTCATCTTGGATTTAATGCTACCGGGCAAAGACGGCTTGACCATTCTAAAAGAATTAAGAGCAGCGCCAGAAACCAGTGAATTACCAATTCTAATACTAAGTGCCAAGGAAAGCGAATTTGATAAGGTTACTGGCTTAAACTTAGGTGCAGATGATTATTTATCTAAGCCTTTTGGGGCGATGGAATTAGTAGCTCGCGTGAACGCACTTTTACGTCGCAATAAATATTTAAAAAATAAAGAGGTAGAAGGATTACTTAATCCGATTGCCTATGGTCCATTAAAATTAGATCAAGTCGCACATGAATTTCTTCTAGATGGTCAACCAATCAACCTGACAAAAAAAGAGTTTACTTTATTAAACTTATTTGTTAAAAATCCAAAATCTGCCTTTAGCCGAGAACAGCTACTCGATATGATTTGGGGTTACCAATATGATGGTGAAAGTAGAACACTTGATGTTCATGTTGCTTCATTGAGGCAAAAGCTCGGTACATTCGGCAATCAAATCGAAACAATTCGAGGCTTTGGTTATCGTTTTAATCCATGATGAATCTGAGCAAATTCTGATTTAGTGTTCATTAATTAAAATGCTTAATTAGTCATCTTCGGATGGCTATTTTTAATGATTTCATAAATGACAAAATTAGGCTATACTAATTAGGTTATCACAATAGATATTATTATAATGATGAGAAGGGGGGCATTTTGAAAAAGCAAATTTTTAAGCAAAGCTTATCGCTAACATTATTTACTTTATTAATTACGATTTCCGCCATCAGTTTGCTACTTTTTTCCCAATTGCAAAAACGATTTTTTACAGAGCTTGCAGAAGAAGCTAGTGTCGTCAAAGTGCTTTACCAAAAAAATGGCATTGAGGGTCTCAAATCACTTGATATTGCTGACCGCATTACCTTAATTGATTCTGAAGGAGTTGTTCTGTTTGACAATCGTGCTAAAGTTGAAGAAATGGACAATCACAATCAACGACCGGAGGTCCAAGCAGCTCGTACAGAGGGAAGTGGCAGGAGTAGGCGTGAATCTGATACTCTACTAAGCAAGAATTTTTATTATGCTATTTCAATTGCTGATAATCAGGTATTACGACTATCTACCACTGAAACAAGCTTTTTAAATTATTATTTAAAGCTAATTACTCCGGCAATTATTATTTTATTACTAGTGGCTATACTAAGTTACTTGCTTTCAAAACGGCTTGCCAAACGGATTATTGAACCGATTGATTCGGTAGATTTAGCGCATCCTGAAACTGGCGAAGTCTATCCAGAATTACAGCCCTTTTTAAGTCGTTTGATTAAGCAGAATGATAAAATTCAGCAGCAGCTAGAAAATTTATCACAAAAGGAGCGCGAGCTAGCATTAATTACGACTCATATGAAGGAAGGACTCATTGTTTTAGATAGTCAAGATCGTTTATTAATGGCCAATCCGATTGCCAAGGGCGTATTTAGGATTAAAAATGATGATTTTAATGATTATTTCATTAGAATCGAAAGAAGTCAGCTTTTTATTGATGCTGTTGAAAGTATTCATCAGAATAATAGTCAGGAAATTCAGTTTAAAACCAAGCATCATACCTATCAAGTGCTTTTAAATCCCGTTTTTCAAGCTCACAATTTTATCGGTACGGTTATGTTTATTTTTGATATCACAGATTCAGCTTCGCAAGAAGAAATGCGTCGCGAGTTTACCAGCAATGTGACCCATGAATTAAAAACACCGTTAACCAGTATATCTGGCTATGCAGAAATCATTCACGCAGGAATTGTTCAGCCTGAAGATTGTACGCGATTTGCAGGTAAAATTTATGATGAGGCGCAACGTCTATTAGCTTTAGTTAATGATACATTAAAGCTTTCGGGTATCGAAAATAACGATTTACTGGATCAGGAAATTGTTCAATGGGAAAAAATTGTCTCACAAATTCATAATTCAATGCACCTATCCTTGGTTAATAAAAATCAAAACTTGGAGATTGAGATTGAACCTGTTCGTTTTTATGGCTATCCAAGCGTCATTCAGGATATCCTTTATAATTTAATTGAGAATGCAAGCAAGTATAGTGGACAATCAGGAAAAATTACTCTGAATATTTTCCGAAGGACAAACGATTTAATAATTAAGGTCAAAGATAATGGACCTGGTATCGCCACTCGTGAGCAGGAACGTATTTTTGAGCGCTTCTATCGTGCAGATAAAAGCCACAGCTCACAAATTTCAGGAACAGGCTTGGGGCTGTCAATTGTCAAGCACGGTGTTTTATTACACCACGGTAAAATTGAAATTGAGTCAAAATTAGGCGAAGGCGCTTGCTTTATCGTTACTTTACCAATTAACGAAACACCAAAGAAGCATAAAAAATAACAATATTTGTTATTAATAATTCAGATATATTTAAGAAGGTGGAAGTTTTTCCACCTCCTTTTTTGATTGCGTAATCTTAAAAAATGACAATAAAAAAAAGCATTGCTATGAGTAGCAATACTTTAATTTTAAGGTTTCAATTATTTGGCTAATTTCGCTGCTAAGCGTGATTTATCACGACTTGCTTTGTTTTTATGAATTAAACCTTTAGTTTCTGCTTGGTCAATTGCTTTTGTAGCTGCTTTGTATAATTCAGCTGCATCAGCAGAACCTTCAGCAACGGCAGTTTCAAATTTTTTAATCGCAGAGCGCAATGCTGTTTTTTGAGCAGAATTACGTAAGTTAGCTGTTTCGTTAGTTTCAGCACGTTTAATAGCTGATTTAATGTTTGGCATTAAGACACCTCCAAATAGTATTTTTTTACAACATTACAATTATATATAAAAAAAGTAGAATTCGCAAGCTTATTTCAAGATTTTCTAGCTATCAGATTATTTTTATTATTAATTAATCTCCTTTGAATCTAGCTTGCTTATCAACCCAAAAATGTAAAATTAATGTAAAATTTTTACCACGTATCCGTTTACATTTATGTTATACTAATTGAGTATTTCAAGATTGACGGAGGAATGAATGAATATTGCCTTAATTATAACGATTGTCCTTGTTTTAGGTGTAATTTTTGTCAATGGCTGGACGGATGCACCAAATGCAATTGCGACCGCTGTTTCGACACGCGTCTTATCCATTCGATTTGCAGTTTTAATGGCAGCAGTTATGAATTTAATTGGTGCACTAATATCTACATTGATGGGTGCTAAGGTTGCAGCGACCATTTTTAATATGGTTGATTTTTCAAAGAATACAAATTTACCTGAAACAGCGCCACAGGTTGCCTTAGCAGCCTCGCTATTTGCGATTGTTCTCTGGGCAACGGCAGCTTGGTATTTTGGTATTCCAACAAGTGAATCACATGCTTTAATTGCTGGTTTAACCGGTTCAGCAATTGCCTTGGGTGGCTTTTCAGCAGTTAATCTTGATGAATGGCTTAAGGTAATCTACGGCTTATTTGCCTCTGTTTTAATTGGATTTTTTGGTGGAGTTGTGATTACTAAAATAATTGTTTTTTGCTTTAAAAATGTACCAAGACGCAAGGCAACACGCTTTTTTTCAACAGGACAGGCCCTTGGTGCTGCTGCAAATGCTTATTTGCATGGTGCGCAAGATGGGCAAAAATTTATGGGTGTTTTTATGCTCGGTCTAACGTTAAATCATGTTGCAGAGCCAAATGCTGAAATTCCAATTTACATTATCGTGATTTGTGCCTTAACAATGGGCTTTGGCACGAGCATTGGCGGTGCGCGAATTATTAAATCAGTTGGTATGGACATGGTGAAATTGGAAACCTATCAAGGTTTTTCGGCAGATTTATCAACCGCAATTTGTATTCAATTGATGACCAGTCTTGGTATTCCTGTATCAACGACGCACGCCAAAACAACGGCTATTATGGGTGTTGCAGCAAGTAAAAAAATCAGCAGCGTTGATTGGCAGATTGTCAAAGAAATGGTTTTAGCGTGGGTATTGACGTTTCCAGGTTGTGGCATTGTGGCTTTCCTAATGGCTAAAATTTTTGTCGCAATTTTCTAAAATATAGATTCAGTAAAATTTTTTTTGATATTAACTTTTTTATTAAGGAGCAACTTTAATGGCAAGAAAAAAGCAATTTAATTATTTTGAAGCAATGAATGAAATTTCTAAGCAAATTAATCAAAGCTCAGTGCTGCTTTATCAATTATTAGAAAATTACGATTATCAACAAGCAATTGAAAAGGCTGAAGCAATTCATCAGTTAGAGCGTAATGCTGATGCCATTGTTGCGAAAATAATTGATGAGCTAGCAATTTCATTTATTACGCCAATTGATCGTGAAGACATTGTTTCCTTAACGAATTCTTTGGATGATATTATTGATAATATCAATGAAATTACTTATTTATTGGAAAATCTAGTAGTTGAAAATTTAAGACCGCAAACTCTTGAATTTGCCAAGCTAATTAATGAAGCAACAGATGGTGTTTGCCAAGCAACGACAGAATTTCCAAAATTTAAAAATTCAAAATCATTAAAAAAATTGATTAAAAACGTAAATGATATTGAACGGAAGGCAGATTTACTTTATTCAAAATTAACCAAAGAAATGTATTTGACAGAAAGCAATGCAATTGAAATTATTAAATGGCGCGATTTATATAATAAATTTGAAACAATTGTGAATCAATCAGAAAAATCAGTCAATACGATTAGTGAATTAGTGATTAAAAACAGTTAATAATTATGAGGCGGGACAAGATGGTCCTTGCCTCTTTTTTAAGCTTACTATCTTTCTCAGGACGCAAGAAAAACTCGGCATAAGTCAAATCAATCCGTGACATAGAACGCCACTAGATTGTTTTATCCTTATGCTCACTTTTCTATCAAGCGTATTCAGTACCTTTTTTACGGACTTCATACACTAGAAAAACTCGGCATAAGTCAAATCAATCCGTGACATAGAACGCCACTAGATTGTTTTATCCTTATGCTCACTTTTCTGTCAAGCGTATTCAGTACCTTTTTATGCGCAATTTTAGGTTGATTTTTGCTATAATCTTTAAATGGAGGTGTTGATTATCTTTGTGCCATTTGATTTAATTATTCCAGAGAAGTTCGTACATAAGGATATTGAAATTATTTTGATTCCGCTAATGATGACCGAGCTAAACCCTTATTCTAGTAATGGCGATATTTTAGTTGTTGCCAATTTGGAAAATGTACTTGCAATTACCAAATATTTAGAAGCAAATTATTTTTACGTAATAAAACAAGGGAAGCGTTTAAGAACGACCAAACTAATCTCAATTGCTGACAATCAGTACCATTTTCAAACGACCGATCAGCTATCTGAAAGACTCGTGATATGTTATGATGAACTGGATATGATTTTAGGTCAGGTGATTATGAGCTACCACGATTTTGCTAATTTGAGTAATGAAGAAGGCGCGAAATACATTCGTCAGCTTAATTAAACTTTTAGTTTGTTAGAGATTCTAGTTTTAATCGCTTAATAATGTTTCAAAATTATAGAGAAGGAGCTATCATGCTTTTACCAGTTATTATTATTGTTTTATTAGTCGCTGTTGATCAGTGGATTAAATTTTCAGTTGTCAATCAAATCGTTTTAGGCGAACAAATCAACCTAATTCCCAATGTTTTCAGTCTTACCTATGTTCAAAATAATGGTGCTGCATGGTCGATTTTGGAAGGTAAAATGTGGTTTTTCTATATCATAACCGTCATTGCCTTAGCCTTTGGTATTTATTTCTTGTTTAAGTATCGGCATTCAAGTAAATTAATGACAATTGGGATTGCTCTAGCAATCGCTGGCGGATTAGGTAATTTTATTGATCGACTTCGTTTGAATTTTGTAGTTGATATGTTCCAGCTAGATTTTATCAATTTCCCGATTTTTAATTTTGCTGATTCCTGTTTAGTGGTTGGCGTTTGTTTAATCTGTTTTTATTTATGGAAATTTGATGAAAATTAAAAAAATAGTTAAGGAAAATAAATTATGAAAATTAAAATTACTACTGAAACTGGTCGAATTGACAAGGTATTAGCCGAAAAAACGTCCTATTCAAGAAGTCAATTAGCAGATTGGTTAAAAAATGGTCATGCACTAGTCAATCAGCAAGCAGTCAAGGGCAATTATAAGGTGAAGGCTGGTGATTTGATTGAAATTACTATTCCCGAAGCTGAGACGGTTGAATTAAAGCCTGAAAATATCCCATTAGAGATTGTCTATCAAGATTCAGATGTAGCAGTAGTTAATAAGCCTCAAGGCATGGTTGTTCATCCCGCGGCAGGTCATCCAAATGGAACACTTGTTAATGCACTGATGTACCATATAAAGGACTTATCTGGTATTAATGGCGAATTGAGACCGGGGATTGTTCACCGAATTGATCGTGATACCTCTGGCTTATTAATGATTGCTAAAAATGATCAGGCGCATCAAATTTTATCGGAAGAACTCCGTGAGAAATCAACGGAAAGACAATACTTGGCAATTGTTCATGGTACCTTTCAGCATGATCGAGGTAAAATTGAAGCTCCAATTGGTCGTGATCCCAAAAATCGGCAAAAGCAAGCTGTTGTAGCTGGTGGTCGTGATGCAATTACTCACTTCGAAGTAATTGAGCGCTTTGAAAACTACACATTGGTCCGCTTAAAGCTAGAGACTGGTAGGACGCACCAGATTAGAGTACACATGCAATATATCAATCATCCAGTAGCTGGAGATTCGCTCTATGGACCGAATAAAACATTAATAGGGAAGGGTCAATTTTTACATGCAGGTATTTTAGGTTTTACACATCCAAGAACTGGAGAAGTAATGCATTTTGAAGCACCCGTACCTGAAATTTTTCAAAAAACACTTGAACAATTACGCTTAGAAATAAATAGTCAATGATATTTAACGTTGTAAAACTTAGTTTAACGTAGTATAATTATTATATTAAAAGACTGAGGAGTGATTGCGATGTATACAGTCAAGACTAGAAAAGTTGGTAATTCTATTTCTTTTTCCATTCCCAAGCAATTTCAAGTTGAGCTAGGTAAGGAGTATGTTGCTTATCAGAGCAAGAATGGCGGCTTAATCTTTTCGCCCAAAATGAGTAATCCATTTCTTTCAGAAACAAATTATCAAGATTCTGAAAATGAGGTGTGGCAATCGTTAGCGATTGGAGAACTGGAAGATGTATAAGCCGCAACAGGGTGATATCATTTGGCTTAATTTTTCACCATCAATCGGTAAAGAAATGCGCGGCTCCCATCCAGCAGTTGTGGTCTCCTCAAATCAGTACAATCAAAAGACTAACTACTTGATTGTCTGCCCGATTACTACTGGTGGCAATCATTTCCAAGGCTATATTGAACTCAAAGGCTACGCAGTACATGGTCGAATTAATGCCACTCAAATTCATTCATTTGATAGCGCTAGAATGCAAAATACTCAGTTTATCGATCGCTTGCGCGGAGAAGATTTTTTAATGGTCAAACAAGTGTTAGACTATGCCTTACAGCTCGATTTTTAAAGTGAATAAAATTAATAGCAAAGTGTATTTTGATGCGCTTTGCTATTTTTATCTATCAAATGCTACCAAAAAGATAGATTTCCTATTAATTATTGATAAGCGAATCTCGTCTTTAATAATGATTTCCTCATTCGGTTAATGAAAAACAAACTAATCGTTAAAGTTTTCAAAAACTTAAATAAAATGCTTTTCAATCAACCAAATTTAAGTTATGATATTATAAGAATTAAATATGAAACACCTTTAATGATAGTCCAGAGAGGCTAAGAAGGATTGACAAAGGGCATTATTGTACCCTTTTTGAGCATAACTATGTCAAAGTATCCTGCTGAGCTTCTCTGGTGGGATGCTTTTTTTATGTATTGGAGGATTGAATGAAGCAAAAAGAAGTAGTAGATTCAATTACAATGAAACGTGCGATTACTCGGATGACCTATGAAATCATTGAGCGTCACAAGGGAATCGATAATATCGTTTTAGTCGGAATTAAAACCAGAGGCATTTATATTGCCAATCGGATTGCTGAGCGTTTACGCCAATTAGAGCATATCGAGGTTAGTGTTGGTGAATTAGATACTAAACCATTTCGTGATGATAAGTCTGATGAAGAAATTATTGATACAACAAGTATCCCAGAAAATATTGCTGGTAAAGAGATTATTTTAGTTGATGACGTCCTATTTACTGGACGAACGATTCGAGCTGCACTTGATGCCTTAGTTCATTTGGGTAGACCTTCCAAAATTCAATTAGCTGTTTTAGTTGACCGTGGTCATCGTGAATTACCAATTCGAGCAGACTATGTTGGTAAGAATATTCCAACTTCACTAAAAGAGGATATTACGGTGGAAATGGAAGAAATTGATGGTCAAGATCGAATCATGATTGTCAAGGAATAAGCTAATTAATAATGATAAAACGCATATTATAATTCGGGAGGCAAAGGTTCGTGGATAATAAACCATTATATGATGTACAGGATAGACCACACGGTCTACTATGGTTTGGATTAAGTTTTCAGCATTTATTTGCCATGTTTGGGGCAACAGTTCTAGTACCAATTTTGGTTGGGATTGACCCAAGTGTTGCATTAATTTCATCAGGGCTTGGTACACTGGCTCATTTAACGATTACAAAGTTTAAAATACCAGCTTATATGGGTTCTAGCTTTGCCTATATTTTGGCAATGCAAACCTTACTCAAAAATGAAGGCTATGGTGCGGTTGCTCAAGGAGCAATCACAAGTGGTTTAGTTTATCTAATTGTGGCATTAATTGTTAAAAAGAGTGGTACTGCTTGGATTGATAAGATTTTACCACCTATCGTCGTTGGACCAATTGTTATGGTGATTGGATTGAGCTTAGCAGGCACAGCAGTCGGTGATGCAATGAATGTAGATGGTGCATATTCATTAACGAGTGTTATCATTGCACTTGTTACGGTCATCAGTATTGTGATTTTCAATATGTATGGTAAAGGCTTCATCTCACTCATTCCAATTTTACTGGGCATTGTCTTTGGTTACTTCTTTGCACTTGTATATGGCATGATTTCAGGAACAGCTATTGTGCATCTTGAAACGGTTGCCAATGCGAATTGGTTTAGAATGCCAAGCTTTGAAATTATGTTTGCAATGTATGACTTTAAGTTTTATCCAAGTGCAATCTTAACAATGGCGCCAATCGCTTTAGTCACAATGACTGAGCATTTCGGACATTTAATGGTTTTAAATACTTTAACCAAGCGTAATTTCTTTAAAGATCCAGGCTTAGATCGTACTTTAACTGGTGATGGCGTTGCACAAATTATTGCTGGTTTTATTGGTGGACCACCTGTTACAAGCTATGGTGAAAACATTGGGGTTATGGCAATTACCAAGGTTCATAGTGTTTGGGTGATTGCTGGTGCAGCAGGGCTTGCAATTATTTTAAGCTTTGTTGGTAAAATTTCAGCATTAATTGAATCTATTCCGACAGCAGTAATTGGTGGTGTATCAATTGTCTTGTTTGGGGTGATTGCCTCTAGTGGTTTAAAAATCTTAATTGAAAATAAGGTTGATTTCGATAGTAAGCGTAACTTATTGATTGCCTCAATTATATTAGTAGCAGGTATTGGTAATTTGACACTTAAAATTCCAGGACTTGAAATTACAGGTGTTGCATTTTCGACTTTTCTTGGGATTATCTTAAATTTAGTCTTGCCTAAAGAGAAAGCGTAGCTAGTAGCTTGCATTGGCTAACTTGTAATCTAGCCTCGAGGTTTAAAAGACTCCTTGTGGCGTTATACTTTATAGTGAAAGGATAAATTCTATGACTAAGAATGAACGCATTAGTTTAAAGCATTTTGTAACGGTTGAATCACTAACAGATGCTGAAATTCTAGGATTGATAAAAAGAGGTGAAGCATTCAAAAATGGTTTGGCAAAATTTTCACCAGAAAAGCCAGAATATTTTGTTTCCAATCTATTCTTTGAAAATAGTACTCGAACTAAAAATAGCTTTGTCGTTGCAGAAAAAAAGATGAATTTGAAGGTCATTGATTTTGATGCAGGTCACTCCTCAATTCAAAAGGGAGAGACGCTTTACGATACGGTTTTAACTCTATCAGCTCTAGGAACTGACATATGCGTTATTCGACATAGTGAAGAAAATTATTATCACGAGTTAATTCAAAGTAAGACAATTCAGTCTTCGATTGTAAATGGCGGTGACGGTAGCGGTCAGCATCCATCGCAGTGCTTACTTGACTTAATGACCATTTATGAAGAATTTAAACATTTTGAAAATTTAAAGGTTGCGATTATTGGTGATATTACACATTCAAGGGTCGCTAAAAGTAATATGCAGATGTTGAAACGTTTAGGTGCCGATATTTATTTTTCTGGTCCACCTGAATGGTATGATGATAGTTTTAATGTCTACGGCCAATATCTAGAAATTGACGATTTGATTTCTGAAATGGATGTCGTCATGTTGTTGCGTGTCCAACACGAGCGACATGATGGACAAGAAAGCTTTTCCAAAGCAGAATATCATCAAAAATATGGTTTAACGCTTGAAAGAGAACGCCAGATGAAAGATACAGCAATTATTATGCATCCAGCACCAGTCAATCGTGGTGTGGAAATTGCAGATTCACTTGTTGAAGGCTTGAAGTCACGAATCACCACGCAAATGACGAATGGTGTTTTTGTTAGAATGGCAATTTTAGAAGCAGTATTGAACGGTAAATCATAAAAAATTTACAATTAATAATTAACAATGAAATGTATTCTAACTATATAACAAGATAATTTAATTTAGCTTGTTTATTGTTCTTCGTTAGTTGCTATTAGTTATGGGAGGAAAAATGAGCGAAAGACTCTTAATATTAGAAGATGGTACAATTTTCAAAGGCAAGGGCTTCGGTGCAGATATCGATGTTTTTGGTGAAATTGTATTTAATACAGGAATGACTGGCTATCAAGAATCTATTACCGACCAAAGTTATAACGGTCAAATCTTAACCTTTACCTATCCATTAATCGGTAATTATGGAATTAATCGTGATGATTATGAATCAATCGCACCGACGACTAAAGGTGTGGTTGTACATGAGGTAGCTAGACTATCTAGTAATTGGCGGAATCAATTAAGCTTGGATGAATTTTTAAGCAGAAAAGGCATCCCAGGTATTGAAGGCATCGATACTCGTAAATTAACTAAAATTATCAGAACAAACGGCACGATGAAGGCTTCGATTGTCAGCAGCGCAGACAGTGTAGCGCATGTTCAAGATCAATTAAGAGCTACCGTTTTACCAACCAATCAAGTCGCTCAAGTTTCGACCAAAACACCTTATCCTTCACCAGGAGTGGGTCGTAATGTTGTCGTAGTTGATTTTGGCTTAAAACATTCTATTTTACGTGAATTGTCAAAACGAGAATGTAATTTAACAGTGATGCCATATCATACTACTGCCCAAGAAATAATTGATTTAAATCCAGATGGTGTCATGCTAACTAATGGACCAGGTAATCCAACCGATGTACCTGAAGCGATTGAAATGATTCAAGGTATTCAAGGTAAATTCCCAATATTTGGTATTTGTTTAGGCCATCAGCTATTTGCTTTAGCGAACGGCGCTAAAACTTATAAAATGAAGTTCGGTCATCGTGGCTTTAACCATGCAGTACGTGAAATTGCGACTGGACGAATTGATTTCACTTCACAAAATCACGGTTTTGCAGTTGATGAAGAGTCAATTGACCATAAAAAGTTATTAGTTACGCATGTTGAAGTTAACGATGGTTCGGTCGAAGGAGTCAGACATCGCAAGTTTCCAGCCTTTACCGTTCAGTATCACCCAGATGCTGCACCTGGACCACATGATGCTGCTCACTTGTTCGATGAATTTATGGAAATGATGGATGCGTTTAAAGCGACTAAGAAAGGGTTGGAATAATGCCTAAAAGAAAAGACATTCATAAGATTATGGTAATCGGCTCAGGTCCAATTATTATTGGACAAGCCGCGGAGTTTGACTATGCGGGAACACAAGCCTGTCTTGCATTAAAAGAAGAAGGCTATGAAGTCGTTTTAGTTAATAGTAATCCTGCAACGATTATGACAGACAGAGAAATTGCTGACGAAGTATATATTGAACCAATTACCCTTGAATTTGTCTCACGTATTTTGCGTAAAGAACGTCCCGATGCGATTTTGCCGACACTTGGTGGTCAAACGGGGTTGAATATGGCAATTGATTTATCAAAATCAGGTATTTTGGATGAATTGAATATTGAATTACTTGGGACAAAATTATCGGCCATCGACCAAGCTGAGGACCGAGATTTGTTTAAACAATTAATGGAGCAGCTAGACCAACCAATTCCAGAATCTGAAATTGTAAATACAGTGGACCAAGCGATTGCTTTTGCCAATACAATTGGCTATCCAGTGATTGTTCGCCCTGCTTTTACCTTAGGCGGTACTGGTGGCGGGATGTGTGATAATGAAGAAGAATTGAAAATTATTGCAGAAAATGGACTAAAACTATCACCAGCAACTCAATGTTTAATTGAAAGGTCTATCGCTGGCTTTAAGGAAATTGAATATGAAGTGATGCGTGATTCAAATGACAATGCGATTGTTGTCTGTAATATGGAAAACTTTGACCCTGTCGGAATCCATACAGGTGATTCTATTGTTTTTGCACCAAGCCAAACCTTATCTGATTACGAATATCAAATGTTGCGTGATGCTTCTTTAAAAATTATTCGTGCCTTAAAAATTGAAGGCGGCTGTAATGTTCAGCTTGCTCTAGATCCTGATAGTTTTAACTATTATGTCATTGAAGTTAATCCTCGTGTTTCACGTTCATCTGCTTTGGCTTCTAAGGCAACTGGTTACCCGATTGCCAAGCTTGCCGCAAAAATAGCAGTTGGCTTAACATTGGATGAAATGAAAAATCCTGTTACCAACTCAACCTATGCGCAATTTGAACCAGCACTTGACTACGTCGTTGCCAAGATTCCTCGTTGGCCCTTTGATAAATTCGAAAAGGGTGACAGACGTTTAGGTACGCAAATGAAGGCAACCGGCGAAGTGATGGCAATCGGCCGAAATATCGAAGAAAGTTTATTGAAGGCCGTTCGTTCCTTAGAAATTGGTGTTTGCCATAGTGAGATGCCAGAGTTAGCAGAAGTAAACGATGACTTATTAGTTGAAAAAATGGTTAAAGCCCAAGACGATCGCTTATTCTATTTAACCGAAGCAATCAAACGTGGTTTTTCAATCCATGAGCTACACGACCTAACTAAGATTGATTTATTCTTCCTTGATAAATTGTTCCATTTATACGAAATTGAAGTAGAACTAGCACATCATATCGGAGATCTAGAGGTTCTAAAAGAAGCCAAAATTAATGGTTTTGCGGATCAAAAAATTGCGCAAATTTGGCAAATGACTATTAATGAAGTTCGCCAATTACGTCTTGAAAATCAAATTGTACCAGTATATAAGATGGTCGATACTTGTGCTGCTGAATTTGAATCAGCAACACCGTATTTCTACTCAAGCTATGAAACAGAACAAGAATCTGTTCAGACAGAAAAGCCTTCTGTATTAGTACTTGGATCAGGTCCAATTCGTATTGGTCAGGGGGTTGAGTTTGACTATGCGACTGTTCATTCTGTTAAAGCTATTCAAGCAGCTGGGTATGAAGCAATTATCATGAATTCTAATCCTGAAACAGTTTCAACTGATTTCTCGATTTCTGATAAGCTTTACTTTGAGCCATTAACCATTGAAGATGTCTTAAACGTAATTGACTTAGAGCAACCAACTGGTGTTGTCGTGCAGTTCGGAGGACAAACGGCAATCAATCTAGCTGAGCCATTGACCAAAGCTGGCGTAAAGATTTTGGGCACACAAATTGAAGATTTAGACCGTGCTGAAAGTCGTGATTTATTCGAAGCGGCATTGAAGGAATTGGATATCTCTCAGCCCCCTGGTGATACTGCTGTTTCTGAGGCTGAGGCTGTTGCGATAGCCAATCAAATTGGTTATCCGGTTTTAGTCCGTCCATCATATGTTTTAGGTGGCCGAGCAATGGAAATTGTTAGCAATCAAACCGATTTAGAAAATTATATGAGAACTGCCGTTAAGGCTTCACCAGACCATCCAGTTTTAGTAGACCGTTATCTTGTCGGCAAGGAATGTGAAGTTGATGCGATTTGTGATGGTGAAACGGTATTAATTCCGGGTATTATGGAGCATATCGAACGTGCTGGTGTTCATTCGGGCGATTCAATGGCTGTCTATCCACCACAAACCTTATCTCAAGAAATTCAGGCAACGATTGAGGATTATACAAGGCGTCTAGCAATTGGCTTAAATTGTCTTGGTATGATGAATATTCAATTTGTAATTCATCATGATAAGGTCTATGTAATTGAAGTTAATCCACGTGCTTCTAGAACAGTACCTTTCCTAAGTAAAGTAACCGGTATTCAAATGGCACAAGTCGCAACAAAAGCAATCCTAGGTACTAAATTGAAGGATTTAGGCTATGAGGATGGTCTTTATGCCGAATCTAAACAGGTTCACGTTAAGGCGCCAGTCTTCTCATTCACTAAGCTTCAAAAGGTTGACACTTATTTAGGACCTGAAATGAAATCAACTGGCGAGGTAATGGGTAGTGATATTACCTTAGAGAAAGCACTTTATAAGGCCTTTGAGGCTTCTGGGTTACATCTACCAAGCTTCGGTGCCATTTTATTCACTGTTGCTGATGAAACAAAAGTAGAAAGTCTAGAATTGGCTAAACGCTTCGACGCCATTGGCTATTCATTACTAGCGACAGCCGGTACAGCAAAATACTTTGAAGCAGCTGGCCTAAGAGTGCAGCGTGTTTCCAAAGTAACTGAAAACAATGAAAATATTATTGATTTAATTCGTTCAGGAAGAATTCAGGCAGTGGTTAATACAATGGATAATAAACGCGATTTAACCAATCAGGATAGCTTTACAATTCGACGTGAAGCGGTTGAACACGGTGTGCCATTATTTACTGCCCTAGATACAGCGAACGCAATCTTGAAAGTGCTTGAAAGTCAATCTTTCAGTACCGTTTCAATTTAGATTTTTCAAGTATCGTCAATAGACAAGCTCTGGTTAATTCTTGGGCTTGTCTATAACTGTATTTATTAATGAATGTATTGATTGCAATATAAAGGGGTCCAATATGTATTTGCAAGGTAAATTAACAATTCAGGCTCAAATTGAGCTCGCACCCAATATTTTTGAGATGACCTTAACGGGTGAGCTTGTGCAAGAAATGAAAAAGCCAGGTCAATTTTTAAATGTTAAAATTCCGAGTTCAGATATGCTCTTGCGCCGACCAATAAGTCTTCATGAAATTGATAGCGCATTGAATCAATGTAAAATCATCTATCGAATTGAAGGTGTAGGCACTAAAATTCTATCTGAGCTTCAACCAAATGATTCAATAGACGTTTTGGGTCCATTAGGCAATGGCTTTGCTATCGAATCGGTAATCCCAAACGAGAAGATTTTAATTGTTGGTGGCGGCATTGGTACTCCACCAATGTATCAACTTGCTAAAGCTTTAAAAATGAAAGGTGCAAATATTACAACTGTTCTTGGCTTTGCCAGCCAAAAGGTAATGTTTCATCTTGATAAATTTGCTGAATTAGGCACATTATTTGTTACGACAGATGATGGGAGTTTTGGTACGGCCGGTCATGCTGGTATTGTCATTGATCAGCTCATAGCCAATCAAGCATTCGATGCAGTATATGCCTGTGGTGCACCGGGTATGCTTCGAATGATTAATGAACGCTTCAAAACACATTCAAGAGCTTATTTGTCAATGGAAGCGAGAATGGCCTGTGGCATAGGTGCTTGCTATGCCTGTGTTTGTCATGTTGACGGTGATGAGTCAGAAACTAAAGCTGTCAAAGTCTGTGACCAGGGCCCTATTTTCGAGACAGGAAAGGTGATAATTCTATGAACCGATTAGCCGTTAAATTACCCGGTTTAGATTTGAAAAATCCTGTCATGCCAGCGAGTGGCTGTTTTGGTTTTGGTGAAGAATATGCCAAATTTTATGATTTAAATCAGCTTGGTGCGATTATCATTAAAGCCGCGACACCTAAAGCACGATTTGGAAATCCCACACCACGTGTTGCCGAAACGCCAAGTGGTATGCTAAATGCAATCGGACTGCAAAATCCAGGAATTGATGCTATTTTGGCAGAAAAGCTACCATTTCTCGAACAATTTGAAACACCCGTCATCGCCAATGTTGCAGGAGCCTCTGTTGAAGACTACGTTGAAGTTTGTCAAAAAATTGGGCAATCTGACATCGTTAAGGCAATTGAATTAAATATCTCCTGTCCAAACGTTAAACATGGAGGGCAAGCATTTGGAACTGATCCAAAAGTTGCAATGGAATTGACATCGTTATGTAAGGCAGTGACTGATTTACCGATTTATGTTAAATTATCCCCAAATGTAACCGATATTGTACCGATTGCACAAGCTATCGAAGCAGGTGGTGCCGACGGTTTTTCGATGATTAATACATTAATGGGTGTTCGCTTTGATTTGAAAACAAGAAAACCAATCCTAGCTAACGTGACAGGTGGTCTATCAGGACCTGCGATTAAGCCAGTCGCATTAAAATTAATTAATCAGGTCTCGCAGATTTCTGATTTACCAATTATTGGAATGGGGGGCATAACAAGTGCTGCTGATGTTTTGGAATTTTTCATTGCAGGTGCTAGTGCTGTTGCAGTTGGTACCTATAATTTTACCGAACCACTTGCCTGTCCTAATATTATTAATGATTTAATTGCTGAAATGGATAAATATGGCGTTTTATCATTGGAAGCACTGAGAGATGAAGTTCGATTAGCCCAAAAAACAAAGCAACCATAAAATTTAAGGAGAACAAATGACTGATTATGCAAAGGCAATTGCCAAGGATTTACTAGAAATTGAAGCAGTCTTTTTATCACCAAAGGCCCCTTTCACATGGGCAAGCGGGATTAAAAGTCCGATTTATACCGATAACCGCATTACGATTAGCTATCCAAAGGTTAGAAAGCAAATTGCTAACGGCTTTGCCGAAGCGATTAAAGCTGAATTTCCAGATGTTGAGGTAATTGCAGGAGCGGCTACAGGTGGTGTGCCTCATGCAGCTTGGGTTGCAGAATTACTAGATTTGCCAATGGTTTATATTCGCTCTAAGGCGAAGGATCATGGTAAGGGGAATCAAATTGAAGGGCGTATTAAGCCTGGTCAAAAAATGGTAATTATTGAAGATTTAATTTCGACAGGCGGATCAGTAATTGCGACAGCAGAAGCAGCGAAGCGTGAAGGTGCCGACGTTTTGGGAGTTGCTGCGATTTTTACTTACGAATTGCCTAAAGGAATAGCGAATTTTGAAAAAGCAGGCGTCCCTTTTATCACTTTATCTAATTATTCAACCTTAATTGAGATCGCTAAAGAAATTGGGTATGTTGACGAAGAAGAGCTAGCGCTACTTAAGCATTTCAAGGCAGATCAAACGAATTGGCAGCAAGCTTAAGCAATTTTATAAAAATTATAGATTCATTATTTTATTTTTATGAATGAACCATGCTACACTAAGATTAGTGTTTTAAATTCAATGGTACATCTAATAGGAGAAAAATAATGAATGAAATATATGATATCACAGTAATTGGTGGCGGCGCTATCGGAATTTATGCGGCTTATTATGGTCGCTTACGATCAGCGAAGGTTAAACTAATTGAAAGCCTTGGCACACTCGGCGGGCAAGTAACTGCCTTTTATCCAGATAAGTTTATCCATGATTTACCGGGCTTTAAAAAAATTAAGGCAAGTGATTTTATTAATGATTTAATCGATCAAATGAATGATAAATCACCAACAGTTTGTTTAAATGAAACGGTGGAAGCCTACTATAAATTGGAAGATGGTACCTTTGAAATTGTTACGAGTGAGGGCAAGCATTATTCCAAATCCATTATCATTGCAATCGGTAAGGGAGCGTTTGAACCAAGAAGATTGGCACTTCCAGATGCAGATACTTATGAAGGGCAAAGCTTACAATATTACATTAATGATATGCAGTCGCTCGCTAATCAAAATATCGTAATATTAGGTGGTGGTAATTCTGCAGTCGATTGGGCGTTAATGCTTGAAGAAATTGCTAGCTCAGTCGCTTTGATTCATCGTCGAGACAAGTTCAGGGCACATGAGTCTTCAATGGAACGTTTATTTGCTTCATCAGTAAAGCTTTATACACCCTATCAAATCAGCAGGTTAATTGGTGATTCAGGACAGTTAACTGAGATTGAAATCCAAGATACAAAATCAAAGGCACAGGAAACGATTGCTGTTGATCAGCTGATTGTTAATTACGGCTTCCTATCTGATTTGGGACCGATTGACCAATGGGGATTAGACTTGACTAAGCGTAAAAAGGTGAAGGTCAGTCCGGATATGATGAGCTCTGTACCAGGTATTTTTGCCCTCGGAGATGCTTGTGATTATGATGGTAAGCTAGATTTTATTATAACTGGCTTTGGTGAGGTACCAATGACAGTTAATAATGCCTTGCAATATGCTTATCCTGAAGAAAAAATTGTTGCAAAACATTTTAGTGCAAGTGAGTAATTTTTATTTTTATTATTAGAAAGTGGGAGAACGATGCAGCTAATCAAAAATGGTAGAGTGATTGATCCGAAGAATAATCGTGATGAAATTTGTGATATCTTAATTGATGGACAAAAAATCACGGCAATTGGTCAAGATTTAGTGGCACCCAAGGCAGAAATTATTAATGCAGATGGTCTAATCGTTGCGCCGGGATTGGTTGACATCCACGTCCATTTTAGAGAGCCTGGTCAAACACATAAGGAAACGATTCATACAGGTAGTCTATCCGCTGCTCACGGTGGCTTTACTCGTGTCGTGATGATGGCCAATACAAGTCCAATTATTGATAATGAAGAAACACTAGAATTTGTCTTAAATGAAGCTGCTAAACAAGCGATTCATGTTCATTCAGTGGCTTCAATTTCTAAAAATTTTGACGGTCAAAACTTAACAAATATGAGTAGCTTGCTAGAACAGGGCGCAGTCGGATTTAGTGATGATGGTGTGCCTTTGACTAACGCAGGCTTTGTCAGAGATGCAATGCTTCAAGCTGAACCTCTAGGTGCTGTTTTAAGCTTACATGAAGAGGATCCTAATTTAATCGCTAATCTTGGCATTAATGAAGGTGCTATCGCACATGAGTGTGGTATCCATGGTGCACCTGGAATTTCTGAAAGCTCAATGGTAGCGAGAGATGTCTTATTAGCGGCTGAAACAGGGGCGAAGGTTCATTTTCAGCATTTAAGTCATCATTATTCTGTTGATGTCATTCAATTTGGTAAGGGATTGAGTTCTAATATTACAGCCGAAGCCACACCTCAACACTTCTCTTTAACTGAAGCAGAGATATTGACTAAAGGCACAAATGCAAAATTAAATCCGCCATTAAGAACAGAAGCGGATCGTCAAAAGGTCATTGCTGGCTTAAAGAATGGTGTAATTGATGTAATTGCAACGGATCATGCACCACATCATCATGATGAAAAAGATCAAGAATTAACTAAGGCACCAAGTGGCATGACTGGTTTGGAAACGGCCTTGTCATTAGGATTGAAGCATTTAGTTGAGCCCGGTCATCTGACTTTACTTGAACTCATTGACAAGATGAGTACACGTCCAGCTGAAATTTATCAATTTGAAGATGCTGGCTGTATCGAAGTGGGTGGACTGGCAGATATCGTTATCTTTGACTTAGAAGAGCGTATTGTCAGTAATCATTTTGCCTCAAAATCAGCAAATAGTCCATTTATTGGCGAAAAACTAATCGGTAACGTTAAATATACGATTTCTAAGGGATTAATTGCTTATCAAGCTTAATATATCCTGATTTAATGAGCTTATTTCATGTTATAATAGGACTATTATCAGTTTATTTTACGATTGTTAACTACGTAAAATAAATTAAGGAGGTCTACTTGAATATTCAACAAATGAAATACGTAATGGCAATTGCCAATAACGGTAGCTTTCGCGAGGCTGCTAAAAAGCTGTTTATTGCCCAGCCCAGCTTATCTCATGCCATTAAGGAACTAGAAAATGAAATTGGGCAAAAATTATTTGATCGTAATAAGCGTGGTGCAGTTCTAACTGCGGAGGGTATTGAATTTTACGAAAAAGCGCAAATTATTTTAAATAATTTTCAAGACTTAGAGGACAAGTATTTAAAAGAAGAAGTAGATGAAGCGCACTTTTCACTGGCTTCTCAGCATTATGATTTTTTGGCACCAATTATTACCGATTTGATGGTCAAGTTTCCCAGTTTTTCCGAATTTAGAATTTTTGAAAATACGACCTTAAAAATCTTGGAAGAGGTTGAGCATTATCGAAGTGAAATTGGAATTATTTATCTAAATGCCACTAATGCACCGGGTATTTTAAGGATGATTGAAAAAAGCAAGCTTGACTACGAAGTAATTACTCGTTTTCAAACACACGTTTTTTTAGGCAATCACCATCCCTTGGCTTATCATAAGGCAATTTCAATTGATGATTTAAAAGGCTTGCCACAGGTCAGATTTACGCAGGAATCTAATCAATATCTCTATTACTCTGAGGATTTGGTAGATACTGAGGATGAGGAAAAGGTAATTTATACGACCGATCGTGCGACTTTAAATGGCATTTTAGAGCGCACAAATGCCTATGCCTCTGGTAGTGGTTTAATTGACCAGCATTCTAGACATCAAATTGTTGTGGTACCGTTGAAAGATAGTGATATGAATGAGCTTGTATTATTAAAGCATAAAAACAAAAAACTATCTGAAATTGCTGAAAATTTTATTACTTTATTAAAGCAATACTTTGAAAATGGAAAATTTTAAATCATTATAATCTTAAAATAGAGGTTGGACCTAAGTCCAGCCTCTATTTGTTAAGCTGTAGCTTTTCAATTAGCTCAGCATCTGGTGTTGAGAAAATCGTTTTTTGACCACGATAAGTCACAAATCCTGGTTTAGCCCCTGTTGGCTTATTTAACTTACGAACCTCAATGACATCAACTGGAACAAGATTACTTTGCCGAAATTTTGAATAGTATGCTGCAATAACGCCTGCCTCAGTAATCGTTTGGTCTGACGGATTATTAGATTGAATAATCACATGACTGCCAGGAATATCCTTAGCATGTAGCCAGAAATCAGTCTTTTTAGCCTTTCTAAAGCTTAATTCATCATTCTGAATGTTATTTTTACCAACTAAAATAATATCGCCGTCACTAGAAATAAATTTCATTGGCTTCGATTTTTCCTGTCTTTTATGCTTGCCTTTTTCCTTAATCAGGCCAACACTTACTAATTCTTCACGAATAATAGCGACTTGATCTGGTGTAGCATTCGCTAGCAATGTTTCAATAGATTCTAAATATTCAATATCAAGCTTAGTTAAATGCATCTGCTCATTCAAATATTTAATAGATGCTTTTAATTTTTGATATTTTTGAAAATATTTTTGTGCATTTTGACTCGGTGTTTTATTCACTGCGAGTGGAATTGTCAAATAATCATTCGTATAATAATTGAAAACTTTATAATTTTCACTGCCTTTAGGAATTTCATGAAGATAGGTTGTTAATAATTCACCCTTTTGTCTAAAATCCTCAGCATTTTCAGTCTCAACAATTTCAAAATTTAGTATTTTTAATTTCTTTCGATTTTTTTCAAGCTCATTGGCTATTTTTTTAATAAGCTGGTGGGCAAGCTGTTGAGTTCGGTCTTTTCGTGCTTTTTCTTGATAATAATAATCAAGTAATTGGCTAAGACTTTTAAAAGTCTTTTTAAAGTCTTTTAAAAGTTCTAATTTTTGATAAGAAAAAGGACTAAAATATACTTTATCTTCAGTTTCATAGTAGCAGGGCTCAATGGTTGTTTTAAAAAAAATTTGCCATTGTTTAATTTTTTCATCAGAATTCATTAAATGTACTAATTCATTTGCGGTTTCCTTACCAATACCTTGAAAGGTCTGCTGGAAAAATGATTTTGAAAGCTCTGCTGCTGTATTTAATAATTCAAATAATTTCACTTCATTAATCGTATAAGGATTGTACTGATCACGACTAGGCGGTGCAATATAGTTTGCTCCAGGTAATAGTGTACGATAGCTATTTTGTGAGATACCAATATGTTTAACGACCTCAATAATTTTACTTGTCTTTTTATTAATCAGGATAATATTAGAATGCTTGCCCATTATTTCAATAATCAACTGTAGGTTGACCGCATCGCCAATTTCATCTCTTTGCTTGAAATCAATTTTCAATATCCGGTCATTTTCGACCTGCTCAATAGTTGCTATCTCAGCATTCGATAAATACTTTCTCAGTAGCATCACAAAATTATTCGGCTGGTTCGGATTTTCAAAAGATTCAGTGGTTAATTGAATTCTGCTAAAACTTGGATGTGCAGAGAGTAGTAAACGGTAATTTTGTCTTTCATTGCGAATCGTTAAAACTAATTCGTTATCAAAAGGCTGGTGAATTTTTTGCACTCTACCACCAATCAAAATTTGATTTAATTCCTCTGTCATTGCGTGTAAAAAAACGCCATCAAATGCCATTTTCGCCTCCTGTACCAATATTATTTTTTCAAGCCTAACAATTATATCATAAGCTTTGTTCTATTTTTCTTCAATCCTTTTATACAAGCAAATTAAATTAAACTTTTCACTCTAGTTTTCGTCAGATGGTTGATTCATCTAAAACATTATTATAAAACAATAGAGAAAATTATTATTAATAATTTTTGCTTAATTGTGACTCTTTTTCAGCTTTAATCTCTACTATTTTTAAGGTATACTAGATGCTAGTGGAATGAGGTGATATTTTGAATCGAAAAAAATTAGGCATTGGCATAGGTGTTCTTATTGCAATTATTTTAATCTTTACATTTTCAAGTATTAAAAATCATATTCGAGCAGAGCAAACTGCAAGTGTCAGAATTTCAACATTTAACAGTAAGCAAGTCCAAAATATTGATTATCGCCAGGTTGATCAATTAGTCGAAGATAAGGTTGCGGCAATGGTTGTCTTTATTAATCCTAATAATAAAGTTGGGGAAAACTTTATAAATTTTTTTCAGACTTCCAATGAAATCAAATCTCTAAAGCAAAAGGTCTATCTCTATCAAATTTTTTATACTGATAAAAACCTACAAGAAAAATATCAATTATCTGATGATCAGGTAAGTATCATCTTCTTTGAAAACGGGGAAATCAGTCAACACAAAAATTATCAGCAAATACCAACTGATTTGACAGCCTTTGTGAATCAATTAAATACTTTATCAATCAACAAATAATTAGATATTAGGAGTAATGGAGCAAATGAAAAATAAAAAAATTATTGGGGTAATCGTGGCAATCGTAGTCGTTGTCATTGGTGTAGCAATCTGGGGAAATCAGTCAAAAGGAAATAAGCAATCTGACAACCAAGTTAAAACGGTCGGTGTTTTACAATATGTAACACATCCAGCATTAGATGAAATATATAAGGGTGTTCAAGAGGGATTGAAGAATAAAGGCTACACGGAAGGTGATAATTTAAAGATTGTCTTTCAAAATGGTCAGGCTGATCAATCGAAGCTACAAACGATGTCTGAAGCTTTAATTAATGAAAATTCTGACGTTCTAATCGGTATAGCAACACCTGCGGCTCAAAGCCTAGCAAACGCTACTTCTGAAATACCAGTAGTTCTGGGAGCTGTAACCGATCCAGTTGGCGCTAAATTAGTAGATGATGAGGATAAGCCGAGTGGCAATGTAACTGGTGTCAGTGATAAAACACCTGCTCCGGGACAAATTGATTTAATTAGCCGATTATTACCAAATGCTAAAGTCATTGGTGCTTTATATTCATCTGGTGAAGACAATTCAAAATATGAGATTGAACAACTAAAAAAAGCTGCTGCCGAAAAGGGTTATACAGTTAAGGACTATGCAGTACCATCAACAAATGAAATTAATTCAACAGTAGCAGCAATGGTTAACGATGTTGATGTGATTTACATTCCAGTTGATAATACGATTGCCTCTGCCATGCAAACAGTGGTCAATGTAGCCAATCAAACAAAGACACCAATTATTCCATCGGTGAATACGATGGTTGAACAAGGTGGATTAGCAGCGGTCGGTATTGATCAGTATGAGCTTGGTGTTAAAACGGGCGAGATGGCTGCAGCAATTCTTGATGGCAAAGCAGTTAAAGATTTACCGGTTTATTCGTTCAAAACTGGGGATATCTATATAAATGAAAAACAGGCCGAGCTGCTTGGGATTACAATTCCTGATGATTTAAAAACAGAAGCCAAAGAAATCTATAACGGCTAACTTTTAACATAATATAAATTATGTAATAATTTGATACTGAAATTTTAAACTATAAAAGCAAAAGTAGTCGTAGGGCTACTTTTTTTAAGAAAATATTAACAGAGGAGTTCGAATGATACTTTCTTCCGTCGCCCAAGGTCTTTTATGGGCAATCCTAGGTCTAGGCATATTTACCACCTTTAGAATATTAAATTTTCCAGATATGACAACAGAGGGTAGTTTTCCTTTGGGTGGGGCAGTTGCTGTAACGGCAATTACTCATGGCTTTAGCCCATTTTTTGCGACCTTATTCGGTGTTTTAGCTGGCATGGGTGCTGGTTTAATCACTGGATTACTTTATACCAAGGGAAAAATTCCAACGCTGTTATCTGGTATTCTGATGATGACCGCCTGTAACTCAATTATGTTATTTGTAATGGGACGTGCCAATTTAAGCTTACTTGGTCAGCCGAAGCTTCAAGAAAGCTTATCTTTTATCAATAATCCAAGCCTTCAAGCAATCATTCTGGGACTAATTGCTTTAGTCCTAGTCATTTCATTACTTTTTTGGTTTTTTAAAACGGATTTAGGACAAAGCTACATTGCAACTGGTGATAATAAGGCTATGGCAAAATCCTTTGGAATTAATACGGATCATATGGAGCTTTTGGGGCTTGTCTTATCAAACGGAGTTATCGCCCTATCTGGCGCTCTTATTGCCCAAAATGATGGCTATGCTGATATTACCAAGGGTGTTGGTGTGATTGTAATTGGTTTAGCTGCAATTATTATCGCTGAGGTTTTCTTTGCAGAAGTTACGATGTTCGAGCGTTTAATCACTATTGTAATTGGTAGTATTATTTACCAGCTTTTAATTTTACTAGTGATTAAAGCCGGATTAAACTCTAACTATCTAAAAATGTTCAGTGCGATTATTTTAGCAATCTGCCTAATGTTCCCTGAATTGCGTAAAAAATTCTTAACGAGAGGTGCCAAATGACCGATTCTATTTTGAAGCTGAACCAAATTAGCAAGAAAATTGTAAATGGTATTAGCGAAGAAAAAATCATATTGAAGCCAACAGATTTAGAAGTGAAATCTGGCGATTTTATTACAATTATTGGTGGCAATGGTGCAGGTAAAAGTACGCTTTTTAATTTGATTTCGGGGAGCTTATTAACAACTAGCGGTCAAATCTATTTAAAAAATCAAAATATTACGCAATTGTCAGAGGAAAAACGCGCTAAATACATTAGTCACGTATTTCAAGATCCTAAAATGGGAACAGCACCTAGAATGACCGTACTTGAAAATCTACAAATCGCAGCAAAACGTGGTGAAAAAAGGCATTTATCAATCTCTAATCCTGAAAAAATAAAAGCACAATTTAAAAATTTAGCAGTCGAAATCGGAAATGGGCTGGAGACACACCTCAACGATCCGGCTGGCGATTTATCTGGTGGACAAAGACAAGCGCTCAGTCTGCTAATGACAACCATCAAACAGCCTGATTTGTTATTATTAGATGAGCATACAGCAGCGTTGGATCCAAAGACGAGCGTTACTTTAATGCAGCTAACTGATAAATTAGTCAAAGAATTTGGCTTAACAGCCCTTATGATAACTCATCATATGGAGGATGCCTTAAAATATGGTAATCGTTTACTAGTGATGAAAAATGGAGAAATTATTGAAGATTTAAATGAACAGGCTAAAGCAAAGTTGAGCTTGGATCAAGCTTTAAGCTATTTTAAATAGTAATAATTATTAATTCCAAAATTGTTAGATTATTAATCAGCATTTTTGGAATTATTTTTTACATAAAATTAATTATGTTAAATAAAAGCTTTTCATAAAATATTTATAATTTTTTAAAGTTTAATATTAATTATGTAAAATATTACAAATTAAAAAATATTTATGATATATTTATATATAAGCACCAGAATAAATCTACTGACTAAAGGAGAAGTGAGATGACGGAGAAGACAAGAATCACAGAGATTCCGCCGGAGGTTTTTGAAACCAATTTAGAGCGTGGATTAGATCATAAAACAGCAGAAACAAGGTTAGCTCAATACGGTAAAAACCAATTTGATGAGCCCTCAAAAGATTCCATTTTAAAAAAATTCTTCCACAGTTTAACCGACTTTACCACAATGATTTTAATTGCTGCAGCGATTATTTCTTTTTATAATTCCATTGTCAGCCAGCACGGTGATTATTTCGAAGGTATTTTAATTATTTCAATCGTTATTATTAATTCTGTTTTAGCAATAGTTCAAGAAGGTAATGCCGAAAAATCCTTGGCCGCCTTGCAAGATATGAATAAACAAAGTGCAAGAGTAATTCGCGAAGGTAATACTATAGAAATTGATGCTGAGTTAGTTGTGCCAGGTGATGTACTTGTTTTATCGGCCGGAGCCTCAATAAGTGCCGACGGCTTAATAAAGCAAGCAAATCAATTAAGAGCAGATGAAGCTTCTTTGACAGGAGAAAGTGAGCCCGTCGAAAAAACTCTCGATTATCAATATCAAACTGGTGATGGTCTCGGTGATCAGCTTAATCGAGTTTATAAAGGTAGTACAATTACCAATGGTCGTGGCTTAGCAATTGTTACTGCGACAGGTATGGAAACCGAAATGGGTAAAATTGCAGATTTATTAACCAATAATCGACCTGGAAGAACCCCTTTACAATTGAGACTCTCTCAGCTCGGTAAAAGAATTAGTGTGATTGCTTTAATTGCAGCAGCAATTGTATTTGCACTTGGACAAGCTCAAGGCGAGCCAACCTTAGAAATGTTTATGACAGCGGTTTCGCTGGCAGTGGCAGCTGTTCCTGAAACCTTAATGGTTATTGTGACTTTAACATTAGCACATGGTGTCCAACAAATGGCTAAGAGGAATGCTATTATTCGACAGCTCCCTGCAGTTGAAACACTTGGTACGGCAAGCGTTATCTGTTCTGATAAAACAGGAACCTTGACGCAAAATAAAATGAGTGTTCGCCGAGTATGGACGCATGGTGATGAGGTTGTTGATACCGAAGAAAATATGACTGAAGAGGCTATGGAAGTACTCAAAATGGGTACGATATGTAGTGATGTAGTCGTAGATAGTGAGAATAAGGATACGATTTATAAGGGCAATCCGACTGAAATTGCAATTGTTCGAGCAATTGAGGAAAATTATCATACAAAGGCTGAATTAGATATTGAATTTCCGAGAATTGCAGAGTTACCGTTTGATTCCTCAAGAAAGATGATGACAACAGTTCATCAAGCGAATGGGAAATATTTATCAGTAACTAAGGGTGCATTTGATGTTCTGTTACCATTATTTCACTCAGGTGATGTTGAGCAAGCCTCTGTTGTTAATGATCGTTTTGGTAAGAAAGCCTTACGCGTTATTGCAGTCGGCTATCGTGTTTTTGAAACCTTACCAGAGGATTTAACATCGGCAAATCTTGAAAAAAATTTGCGCTTACTTGGTTTAATCGGAATGATTGATCCACCAAGAATTGAAAGTAAAGGCGCAATCAAGAGAGCACGTAAGGCTGGAATTAAAACGGTAATGATTACTGGAGATCATGTTGTGACAGCAAGTGCAATTGCTAGAGAGCTTGGTATTTTAAATCATGCAAATGAAGCATTAAGCGGGGCAGAACTTGCCAAGCTTTCTGACGAGGAGTTAGATCAACAGGTTAAAAATCTTTCCGTCTATGCCAGAGTGACACCAGAAGATAAGATTAGAATTGTCCAATCTTGGCAGAGAACAGGTGCAGTTGTCGCAATGACAGGAGATGGTGTTAACGATGCACCAGCCCTAAAGGCTAGTGATGTTGGCTGTGCAATGGGAATTACAGGGACCGATGTCGCCAAGAGTGCCGCCGATATTGTCCTAACAGATGATAATTTTGCAACAATTGTCGATACAGTCGCACGTGGTCGTGCCGTTTATCGTAATATCAGAAAAGCAATTAATTTCTTGCTCAGCTGCAATATTTCAGAAATTTTTATTGTTTTATTGGCTATGATTTTTAACTGGGGAGCGCCGTTTACTGCGGTTCAATTACTTTTTGTAAACGTAGTTGCTGACGGTCTACCTGGCTTTGCCTTAGGGCATGAGCCGGCTGAAAAAGGAATTATGGACGAGCCGCCGATTCCGAAAAATGAAGGCGTATTTGCACGTGGATTGTGGCAAGCAATTGGTCTAAATGCTTTAATTTTTACAATTGTTACCTTATTTGCTTATTATCTTGGCGCTTTTGTTGATTCTATGAGTCCGTGGATTAATGCGAGTCCAGAGGTTGGTCAAACAGTGGCCTTTTTGGTCCTTGCTTACTCATCAATTTTACACGTTTTCAACGTTCGAAGCTCTAAATCGATTTTTAAAGTACCATTATCCACTAATAAATCATTATTTGAAATGGCCGTTTTAGCTATTTTGATTACCACAGCAGTGGCTTTATTCCCGATTACTCAGGATTTATTTAATTTAGTACGTATCAGTTTAAATCATTGGCTATTAGCAATTGTTTTATCAATTGTACCAGTCTTTGTAAATGAAATGATTAAATTCCATAAGAATCCTGCTGAACCAATTAAAGAAACTGAAATCTAAAAATATTAACGATTAACCTTAATAAATAAGTGTTAATCGTTTTTAGTTAATTTTATCTAGAAATTCATTTATCGATGAATACCACTATCCATCTTTCCGAAAAACTATAATTTTCTTGAAAACTGGATATAATTATTGTATAATTAACCTGAGGTGAAATCAATGAAACGTGAACGACTACTCTATCATATTGATGCATTAAAAAAAGAGATGCCTTGGTTTGTACTTGAATACTATCAATCAAAATCTGCAGTGCCTTATAGTTTAAATACATTATATGAATATTTAAAGGAATACCAACGATTTTTTTTGTGGCTAATTGATTCAAATATTGCTGAAAAGGTTAAAAATACTTCTGAAATACCTTTAGAACTTCTTGAGCATTTGTCAAAGAAAAATTTAGAGGCTTATGTGCTTTATCTACGCGAGCGTCCTGTTTTGAATTCTAAAAATCAAAAATTTGGAATTAGTCAAACAACGATTAACCGTACCTTGTCAGCTCTTTCTTCCCTATATAAATATTTGACTGAGGAGGTTGAAAATCAACACGGTGAGCCTTATTTTTATCGTAATGTAATGAAAAAGGTTTCGACTAAAAAGCAAAAAGAAACGCTTGCTAATCGTGCAGAAAATATTAAGCAAAAGCTTTTTTTAGGTGATGAGACGGCTGAATTTTTAGTTTTCATCGAAACCGAGTATGCAAACCAGCTCTCACCTCGCGCACTCACTTTTTTTAATAAAAATAAGGCTCGTGACCTAGCGATTATCGCTCTACTTCTTGCCAGCGGGATTCGTTTATCTGAAGCTGTTAATGCTGATGTCAAAGACTTAAATTTAAAGACAATGCGAATTGAGGTTACAAGAAAAGGCGGTAAACGTGATACGGTTAACATTGCTAGCTTTGCTGAGCCATATCTTAATGCCTATCTAGCAGAAAGACAATCACGTTATCATGCAGATAAAAATGACTTTGCCTTATTTTTAACAGACTATAAAGGTCAAGCCAATCGAATGGATGGTTCGAGCATTGAAAAAATGGTTGCCAAATATTCTGAGCAATTTAAAGTCAGGGTAACACCACATAAACTTAGACATACATTGGCAACTCGTCTCTATGCTGCAACTAATTCTCAAGTCTTAGTTAGTCATCAACTTGGTCATGCTTCGACTCAAGTGACCGATTTATATACTCATATTGTCGATGATGAGCAGAAAAATGCATTAGATAAGCTTTAATTAAGGTTTGCTTTTAGCTAATCACTTTCAATTTTAACATAAATTAAATTATGTTAAAATTATTATAAAAAAATAAAAAACGAGAAAACCAAATATACATACTCCTTCAAGTATGAAATATCAATGGTGCTCTCGTTTTTATATATTCTTAATCTTGTTGGTGTAATTTTTTTAACATTTCATCAATCTTACTACCATATTGAACACTTTCATCTCTTTCAAAATGAATATCTGGTATTTTATAAATCTTTAAGCGGGTACCGAGCTCTCGCTTGATTAAGCCAGTTGCTTTTTCAAGTCCAGCTTGGGTTTTTTCAGCATCACTCGCCAAATCTGATAAAATACTATAGTAAATTGTTGCCTGTGACAAATCACCAGTGACACGTACATCAGTCACGGTTACACCCGATGTACGTGGATCACGAATACGCTTATTCAAAATATCGTTAATTTCTCGCATTAATTCAGTTGCAAGCTTACGATCACGAAATTGTGTCATTTTACACCTCTATTTCTTGATTTCAACCATTTCAAATGCTTCAATGACATCATCAATTTTAACATCATTAAAGTTTTCAAGCATTGCGCCACCCTCAGTGTTCAGCTTCAGCTCTTTAACATCATCCTTGAAATGTTTTAGGGAAGTTAAATTACCTTCGTAAATGACAACACCGTCACGAATTAAACGAACGCCTGCTTCGCGTTTTAAGCGACCACTTGTAATATAGATACCCGCAATTGTACCAACTTTGGAAACCTTAAAGGTTTCACGTACAATTGCTTCACCGATAATTTTTTCCTCGTACTCAGGATCAAGCAAGCCATTCATTGCAGTTTCAATTTCTTCAATCACTTTATAAATAATACGGTGAAGACGAATATCCACTTCATCTGCTTCTGCTTGTACCTTGGCCTGAGGTGTAGGTCTAACATTAAAACCGATAATAATCGCATTACTTGCTTCAGCTAAGGTTACATCAGATTCATTGATTGCACCAACTGCTGAATGGACAATTTTAACTCGAACCCCTTCTACTTCAATTTTTTGAAGTGAAGCAGATAATGCTTCGGCAGAGCCTTGAACGTCCGCTTTGATAATGACGTTAACCTCTTTAATTTCACCATCTTTTAAGGTATCAAATAAGTTTTCTAATGAAACACGACTTGAAATTTTACGATGCTCCATCAAGGCACGCTTGGCACGTTCCTCACCAGCAGCTCTCGCTGATTTTTCATCTTCAAAAACAGCAAAGTGATCACCGGCTTGAGGGACATCATTTAAACCTGTGATTTCAACTGGTGCGGATGGTCCTGCATTCTTTTCGCGACGGCCAATATCATTCGTCATTGTTCGAACACGACCGAATGTGTTGCCGACTACGATTGGATCACCAACACGTAAGGTCCCTTGTTGCACTAAAAGTGAAGCAACCGGTCCTTTACCCTTATCAAGCTTGGCTTCAATAACGGTTCCGATGGCATTTCTAGTTGGATCTGCCTTTAGTTCTTCGACTTCAGCTAATAAGACAATATTTTCCAGTAATTCATCAATATTTTGACCAAATTTAGCAGAAATTTCGACGAAAATTGTTTCACCGCCCCAGCTTTCAGGAATTAATTCATATTCCGAAAGCTCTTGAATCACACGCTGCGGATTTGCACCGGGCTTGTCAATCTTGTTTACAGCGACAATAATTGGGACATTCGCAGCCTTCGCATGATTTATCGCTTCAACAGTTTGTGGCATCACACCGTCATCGGCTGCAACCACTAAAACAGTAATGTCAGTAATCGAAGCACCACGTGCGCGCATTGAAGTAAAAGCAGCATGTCCTGGTGTATCCAAGAAGGTGATTGGTTTACCAGCAACTTTAATTTGGTAGGCACCGATATGCTGTGTAATACCGCCCGCTTCGCCACTTGCTACACGAGATTTACGTAAGGTATCCAAAAGTGTCGTCTTACCATGATCGACGTGCCCCATAATTGTTACAACGGGTGGTCTTTCAACAAGATTCTCAGTGTTATCACTCACCTCGTCAAAGAATTTTTCAATATCTGCAATATCTTCTTCGACCTTTTGTTCAGTTTCCATACCATAATCCAGTGCTAATAATTCAATCGTATCAGCATCAAGAGATTGATTTTGTGTAGCCATAATACCCATTAAAAATAATTTTTTAACAATCTCAGCTGGTTCACGTTTAATTTTTTTAGCGATCTCGGCAACCGTCATACCATCAGAGTAAACAAATACCTTTGGTAATTCGTGGAATTTACGTGCTGGTACAGCGGGCTTATTGCTAGCTGGTTGAAAATTCTTTTTACCTTTTTTACCACGTTTTCCTTTGAAGTTTTGATTGCCTTGTTGATAACGATTTTGATTGTTGCTACGATTTTGGTTATTATTACGATTTTGATTGTTATTACGATTCGCATTGTTATTATTAGTGTTACCACCTGAATTATTACTATTTTGCTGAGTGCGATTCACATTGCTTGTATTTCTATTTGTATTTTGATTATTTTGCTTAGTCGTAGTATTTGTTTGTTGTCTGTTCTGATTGTTTTGTTGTTTATTCAAATGATTCGCTTTCTGTTCAGTTCTTTGCTGCTGATTAGTTGAATGATTTCTAGCAGCCTGCTGAGTTTGAGATTTTTTAGTTTCAGATTTAGGTGTTGCATTTTGGACACGTTTTTGTTGTTCAACAGTCTTCTTTTGATTGACTTGGGGTTTTGAATCAACTTTTTGGGCAACTGTTTTTGCCGGTTTAAAACTATTTTTTATTTGGCTTGCCTGTGCTGAGTCAACAGCACCCATATGATTCTTAACATCAATTCCGAGTTGATGTGCCTTTTCAACCACTTCTTTACTCGCTTTATCGAGTTCCTTTGCGATTTCGTAGATTCTAATTTTTGTCAAATTTTCCACCTTCACTTTCGTAAATTTTGGAAACCAAGCTGTCTGTCGAAGGTAAATACCACTTTATAAAGTTTTAAATTTATTTGCAAATCCGCTATCCGTAATTGCGATAACCTTCCTTGCACGACCGATTGCAGTCGATAATTCTTCAAATTCAAATTCATTATTAACCGGAACTTGATAATATTTACTTTTATTTTCTATTTTCTTTTGAGTGGATGGTCCAATGTCCTTGGCTAAAAAAATATACTTTGCTTTACCATTTTGAATGGCTTTAACAACTAATTCTTCACCACTAACCGTATTACCTGAACGTTGAGCCATCCCAAGTAGACTTAGTTTCTTATTATTATTCATCATCATCTTTAAATAATTCTTGGCGTGCTTTTAAATGCGTCACATATTCAATTAATTCGTCATAGAAATCATTGCTGACATTTGTTTCTAAAACGCGACTTAAGACATCCTTTTTCTTTGCTAGTTCAGCTTCCTTGGGCTCGATACCAATATATGCGCCACGTCCCGCAGCTTTACCAGTTGGATCAATAGAAACAATACCTTCTTTATTGCGAGTAATACGAATCAATTCTTTTTTAGGAAATTGCAATCCAGATACTACTGATTTTCTTAAAGGCATTTTTCGTTTTGCTTTCAAAGGTTATTCCTCCTCTGCAGTCTCATTTTCAGGTAAATGAGCAACTTCGCTTTCAGGCTTAATATCAATTTTATATCCAGTAACTCTAGCCGCTAGACGTGCGTTTTGACCACGTTTACCAATCGCTAAAGATAATTGAGAATCTGGAACAATCACAGTTGCTGACTTCCCTTGTTCTTCATGTAGGATAACATCAACAACCTTTGCTGGGTTCAATGCATTCGTAATGAAGACTTTTGGATCTTCATCCCAAGCAATAATATCAAGGTTTTCACCTTTTAAATCATTAACAATTGTTTGTACGCGATTACCTTTGACACCAACAATTGTCCCAACAGGATCAACACCTTCAAGATGGCTTCTGACAGCAACCTTTGCTCTATCCCCAGCTTCACGAGCGATATTTACAATTTCAACCGTACCGTCAAATACTTCAGGTACTTCCTTTTCAAACATCCGTTTTAGTAAATCAGGATGAGAGCGTGAAACAAAGACTTGCGGTCCTTTGCTTGTGTTTTCAACTTTGTAGACATAAACATTGATTCGATCATGCGCATTGTATTCTTCGTTTGGCATTTGATCTTTCTTTGAAAGGACAGCTTCAATTTTACCTAAATTAACATAGATAAAGCGGTGATCCTTACGTTCAACAGTACCTGTTAAGATTTCTTTTTCATATTGAGAATATTCATTATAGATAATTGATCGTTCTTCCTCACGTAGGCGTTGAACAACAACCTGCTTAGCAGTCTGGGCGGCAATCCGGCCAAAATCCTTAGGAGTCACTTCAAATTTTATTTTGTCGCCTAATTCGTAGTGCGGATTAATTTTTAAAGCCTCATCGATAGAAATTTCTAATTGTGAATCAAAGACTTCTTCGGTAACCTCTTTAACGGCAAAAACTTTAATAGTACCACGCTTTTCGCTAAATTTAATTTCAACATTTTGCGCTTGACCATAATGTTTCTTGTACGCCGCAACCAAGGCATTTTCTAAAGTTTCAATAACAACTTCTTTTTTAATACCCTTTTCTTCTTCTAAAATGTTTAGTGCGTTGATTAATTCTTTACTCAATTTCTTTCGTCCTTATCTTAAAATTTAATCGCTAATCTCGCTTTAGAGATTAGCTTTTTGGGAATCGCTACTGTTTTCGTACGTGTTTTGTCACGATAGGATAGAATAATATCTTCATCGTTATTTTCAATTAAATCACCCTCAAACATCTTTTCACCGTCAATTGCTTGATAAAGGTTGACATGAATATATTCATTTAGTGCATTCTGCCAATCTGCTGCCTTGTTAATTGGTTTTTCAACTCCTGGTGAAGCAACCTCTAACATATAGTGATCTGGAAATGGGTCCGGCTGTATCTGATCTAATAAGGGAGCAATTTCCTCTGAAACATCAGCGGTATCATTTAATGTGATACCACCCGGTTTATCGATTAATATTCTCAAAATATAATCTTGACCCATTTTTTCATACTCAACTGCTGATAATTCAAACTCACGCGATTCAATAATTGGTAAAGCAAGGTCAGTAACCAATTGGATTATTTTTTGACTCATCTTTCACCTCCAAAATAAAGCACTAATAAACTTACAAAAAATACAAAGCCTACATTGTTAAGCTTACTAGAATTAAATAAGAAAATTGCATAAAAAAGTGAGTCGTCTAAAGACCACTCACGTTCATTCTCAACATGTATTTGTATTATAACAGATATTTTGCCATTCTTCAATCATTTTCTACGTATAGATTCTGTTTTCCTTTCTATACGTGGAAGTAATTATAAATAGTATTGACTTCTCAAATATTAAATAGCTACTCTGTTTTCTATTCATTACTTTTGGGTATTTCAAATATTTTAGTTCTGATTTCTTCGACAAATACTAAAGCCTCTTCATCCAAACCATACTCAAATGTCCAGGTCAATGTATCAAAAACAATACTAGCACCGATCCTCGCAACAAGCTCTTTAAACCTCACGTTTAGCCTTTGATTGAGATAAGCTAGCCAGTGCTCATATAGGATATCTTCAAACTGCTGCTTCAAATTATATTCAGACTCCTCAACTTTAAAAAGAGCTTGAATAATAGCCCTTCTTTTAATTAATTCGTGATAAAATTCTACAATCGTCTCCTCAAATTTTCCTGAAATTAATTCAGTGAAGCGTTGTTCAACAATTTCTTGAAAAAAAGATAATTGCGCTTTAATCAATTGATCTAATAAATCATATTTATCTAAATAATGTAAATAAAATGTCGAACGGCTTGTTAGTGCGTATTGACAAATATTATTAATCGTAATTGATTTGAATTCTTTTTCATTGAGCAAATTAATAAATGCGTATTCGATGTTTTGTTTAGTTTTAATTATTCTGATATCTGACATTACAATTTATCCTATTCTTGTCTAAAAACGGACATCAAAAGATATTATGTCCATCTTTGGACATAATGTCGTAATTTGATGATTGAGACCTATTTTCTTGTTGACTATAATAACTATATCAAATGAGAAAAGAGGTTTAAATATGTTTTATAAGTATTTTGAAAACAATCCGCAATGGAACTTACAAATCAATCGTCAATTAGAAGAGGTCAAAGATAGTCAAAAAGTCAAAGAGGATTTATCAATAGCAATTCCTAAAATCAAGAATAATGATTCATGGACAAAAATCTGGTTTGAACTAGGAAAATACCGTGAAGCAAATAAAGATTTTCAACTTGCTTATGCGTATTTTGGACTTGCGCAATTTTATTTATCACTAGATGATAAAAATAAATCATTAATTGTTCATAAATATTTAGACAATTTCTATCGTTCGCACACAGAAATTGTCTATGAAAGCTACAATGTTCCTTATCAAAATTCATTTTTACCAGCAATAAAAGTAACGGTCAATGAGCATGCAACTAAAACACTAATTATTATTAATGGTTTCGACAGCTTCATGGAAGAACTATTAATCGCTGTTAATTTTTTCAAAGGAACAGATTATAATATTATTTTATTTGATGGACCTGGACAAGGACGTGCCTTAATTGATAATAACATCAAATTTACGCCATATTTTGAAAAACCAGTCACTGCAATTATTGATTATTTTGAATTAAAGCAAGTAGATGCTATGGGGGTTTCATGGGGCGGTTACTTCGTGGTTCGAGCTGCAGCTTTCGAAAAAAGAATTAACAATGTTATTTGTTTTGACTTTTTTTATGACGGATTAAATACTTTTCTAAAAGGCTTCTCACAAAATGTTCAAAACGAAATTCGGAAATTGCTTACTAATAAAGAAGAAATCAAATTAAATCAATTAGTTTCACCTCTTATCAGCACTGACTTAAATCTTAATTTTCTATTTTCAAAAGGGTATGAAAATACCGGAACAAAAACTCCCTATGCTCTATTAAAAGAAATTGAAAAGCATACCATTAAAGGAATAGGTCATTTGCTCGACCAGAATGTTTTGTTACTCGCTGGCAAAGAAGATCAATACGTCCCCTTTAAAGATCTTGAGCTGGAACAAAAAGAATTGGTAAACGCAAAATCTTTAGAAATAAAAATATTTACAAAAGAAACCGTTGGTGAGCAGCACTGCCAAGCAGGTCGATATGACTTAGCCCTACACGCCATTCAATCATTTTTGTTAAATCATAGCAAATAAGCTAAAATTGAGTCAAAAAAGTGTTAGCTAAAAAAATCACTAGATAAATAATATAAAATGAAATCTTAATAATAATTCAGTAACAATGAATATATTATATTAATGAAAACTATATTAATTAAAATAAAAGTATTCCTAGATTTTCTGGGAATACTTTTATAATTATATTATTAACTTCTTAGGCCACGTCCCTTTTCAATCAGTCGCCAGCAAATACTGTATAAAACAATAACAAAAATAATTAAAACAGTGATTGATAATAAGATTGGAACGTCAATTAGACCGAGAAAGCCATACCTAAAACCAGATATCATATAAACAATTGGATTAATTTTAGAAATAGCTTGCCAGAACGGTGGTAGCATTGAAATTGCATAAAAAACGCCACCAAGGTATGTTAATGGCTGTAAAACAAAGGTTGGAACAATCGACACATCATCAAAGGACCGGGCGAGGATACCGTTTAATAGTCCTGCTAACGAAAACAATATTGCAGTCATCAGTAATGTCACAAAAACAATTAACCATGAATAAACCTGTAACGGTACAAAAAGCAATGATATTATTGTGACTAAGATACCAACTAAAATACTTCGACCAACACCACCAATCACGAAGCCCCAAATAATGACATGCGTTGGTACCGGTGCTACTAATATTTCTTCAATATTTTTTTGAAATTTTTGAGAAAAGAATGATGAGGAGACATTTGAATATGAGCTGGTGATGACGGACATCATAATTAATCCAGGAACAATAAATTCTGTATACGAAAATCCAGACATTTCACCAATGCGACCGCCAATTAAATTACCAAAAATAATAAAATAGAGTGATGTCGTAATCACAGGTGGCACCAAGGTTTGTAGCCAAATACGCAAATAACGGTTGGTCTCCTTAACTGCAAGACTTTTTAATGCTGTAAAATATAAATTAAACATGTTTAGCCTCCGGGCTATCTTTTTTTTCAGTAATATTTAAAAATAATTCTTCTAAACGATTGGATTTATTGCGCATGGATAGCACTTTAATATTCTGCCTAGAAAGTTGCTCAAATAAGCCGTTAATGCCTTGATTGCGTTCTACTTCCACTACTAAGGTTTGCGCATCTTCAAATACATGCTTATAATTCATAATTTCAATTGCTTGATGATTAGGTGCTAGATCAAAAATGAGTGTTTCAAATTGTAGTTTGGCTAATAATTCTTTCATACTAGTGTTTTCAATTAGTTCACCAGCTTGGATAATGCCAATATTTCGGCAAAGCATCTCTGCTTCTTCCAGATAGTGCGTTGTTAAAATAATAGTTGTACCGTTATCATTTAATAATCTTAAATAATCCCACATTTCTCGCCTAAGCTCGATGTCAACCCCAGCGGTTGGTTCATCTAAAATTAATAGATGCGGCTCATGCATTAGTGCGCGAGCAATCATTAAGCGACGTTTCATACCGCCCGATAACATACGCGCAGGTACGTTCTTTTTTTCCCATAGGTTGGATTGCTTCAAATATTTTTCACTTCTAACGAGCGCATCTTTTCTTGAAACACCATAATAACCGGCCTGATTGACGACAATTTGTTCAACCGTCTCAAAGGGATTGAAATTAAATTCCTGAGGTACCAAGCCGATTTGTTGCTTGGCATTTACTAATTCATGATCAATATCATAGCCAAAAACCTTTACTGTTCCAGACGTTTTGTTAACAAGTGAGGTAATAATCCCAATCGCAGTTGATTTCCCAGCTCCGTTAGGTCCTAATAAGGCATAAAAATCACCTTTCTCGACAGTCAAATCAATTCCCTTTAATGCTGCCACGCCAGAATTATATTTTTTCTTTAAATCTTTAATTTCAAGAGCGTATACCATAGAATAACTTTCTCCTTAATTTTTAAATATGATTTGTTAATTTAAGCTGGCACTTTAACTATGATTTTATTTTTATATAGATAGAGCCTTACCATCATTACTATTAGAAATCAATTGTTAGATTTCATCGTATTACTTTAGTGCTTGGCTTTTTTGCCTTTTTTGAATCGTCTTTCAAATCTAATACTTGAAAACATTTTTGCCACACTTTTCATTAGTTCAATTTGTTTGAGATTTTGAATGTAGTTATCACTATATAAATAGCTTTCATAAATTTCAGTTAATTGAATAAATGCACCTCCTAAAATGCTATAGTTTTCCTCAATAGCAGATGCATGGTTCAATAGGCTTTGAGCAGGTGATCTTTTAATTAATATATTCGATTTTTTCAATAAATATGGATAGACAATTCGAATCGGTTGCTTGCTAAAATATATCATTAACAATACAAATAGATAAATAAACCATTTATACAAAATAAAGATTATAAATATAATAACAATGATGATTATCACAGTTACAATCAATTTTCGAAATGATGAATCCCAAAAATGATGGTCATTTACTTTTTCGGTACTGGTTACTTCTTCAGAGTTAGAAACATCACTTTCTGTTATCGACTCAGAGGAAGCAACACTTTCTGATTCAGAAGTGCTTGATACCTCGATGGTAGCAGAGAGGTTATCTTCAGTTTCAGACGTGATTGCTTCTTCCATTGGTTGAGAAAACGACGGTGTTGGTTCAAAAGGCAGCCAACCAAAACCCTCAAAATAGACCTCTGTCCAAGAGTGTGCATCATTATTTCGAATGGCAAATCTGGTCCCTGATTGCTCGCTGCCAACTGCTTCACCTGTTGAAAAGCCTTTGACCCAACGTGCTGGCACACCGATGGAACGTAGCATCACTGTCATAGCAGTTGAAAAATTATCACAATAGCCTACACGCGTATCAAACAAAAATTGCTCAACATAGTCTTCATCGATATCTGGTAGTACTGCATCTATTTTTGAATAACGAAATGTACCTGAATTTTTCAAATAATTTTCAATCGCAGTCACTTGTCCAATCAATGATGTCTGTCCTTGAACAATTTCCGAAGTCAAAGCTCTAATCCGTACTGGAAATGAATCTGGTAGCTGTAAATAATCCACAAAACCTGGTGGTATCGTCACTTGGACATTAGCTAAATCATCAGTGGTATATGCAAAATTCTCCCAATTCAATTCCAAAGATACTTCATCCGTATAGTTTAGAAAATCTATCCTTTCAGAAATATTATTTACCTCGAAACCCGCTGCCCCATCTTGAATAGCTACCTGGAAATTACCATAAGGTACTGGCACATACGAGCTTTCATTAAGTATGCTTAATGAGATGCTTTCTGAATCTGCTAATTCTCCATTATAATCAGTTGATGCTCTAGTCAGCTCATTGCTTGAGTTTAATGAAATACTATCCTTATCGCTGACATTGTCTTGCCATCCTAAGCCTGTATAAACTGCTTTACTTTCAACCCGCCAATAATGAGCTGTACTTTGGATTGCTTCAAAGACAATTTGATTATCATCTAAAATCGGACCACCTAAACGTTCATCATTCTCACTAAATCCTGTACGAGAAGTTGTACGTGCATTACTTTGCTGAATAAAGCTATAGATACCCTTTTCATTCATAAAATTTCGCACGCTAGTTGTTTTTTCAAGCAAAAAATTTTCTAAGCTATTTCTTGGAAAATAGACCGAGACCAGAGAAATGACAGACAAAATACATATTATGCTAAGACAGCTCAGCCATCTTGTTTTAATATGCTTTTGCTTAAAATTGAGGTACATATTCTGAAAAATGCCGATACTTATAATAATAATAATTGGTATAAAAAAATTATTGCTATTATAAACTGCTAAAGTTAATAAATAAATAATTAATATCGCTCTCGGTAAGATAAAGTCCATATAATTGTGTAAAAGATAAAAGGCCATGTAACAGCCCTTTTACGGTACAATGTTTTTAACCACAAAAACATACCTAGGAGGACGTTACATGA
>JAKVKP010000017.1 GCA_022484805.1 Streptococcaceae bacterium | reverse complement strand
ACCGAGTCATGTACTTGAGGCGATGTATGGGCTGGACTCAGAAAAATTAACAGAGAATATTCGAATTAGCTTTGGTAAGACAACAACTAGGGAAGCAGTAAAGGAGCTAATTACTGCATTAATTCAAGGAACGAAGTGAGGCGGACAAATGGCATTTCAGACAAGTGTACATCTAGAAGATAGTAAAAACACCTATCGTTTAAATCCAAATGTTAAAAAATTTACATTACGTGATAATGGTTTTGTTGAAACTGCAAGTGGTAATTTCCAGTTTGAAAGATTATTAGAAACTGTTCCAAATTCTGGAGACGGGTTTAAACTTAAAATCATTGTCAATCGTGAATTGAGTAAACTAAAGCTATCAATCACCGATATGTCAGGCTTAAGACTTGTCAATATTTTTAAAAATGATAAAAATCAAATGATTCAAGAAAAATTTTATTTTCAAATGCAGACGTTGATTGATCGTGAAGTTTTTGAAGTTGAGTAAAAAAAGGAGTATTTAAATGGCGAATATTTATGATACAGCGAACCAATTAGAAGCTGAAATTAGAAATTCTCAAGAATATCAAGATATTAAACAGGCTTTAGAGATAATTAATGAGCAACCAGAAGCGAAAGCTTCATATGATGCTTTTATTGTGTTTCAACAAGGGCTACAAGATAAAATTGCAAATGGCGAAGAGCTAGATGAAGCCGATCAGGCTAAAGCCCAAGAGTTTCAAGCTACTTTACAAGAAAATGAGTTATTGACATCATTAATGGCAAAAGAGCAAGCATTGCAAATTATTATTAATGATATTCAAAAAATTGTCTTAAAACCAGTACAAGACCTCTATCGTCCTAAAGGATAAAAATATGATTTTTTTATTAATAATTAGTATTTTTACAATTTTACTACCGCTTATTGTTGTTCGTTGGCTTGTTGGTGTTTTAGGATTCTCTAAATCAAGAAACGATCGTGTAATTGCGGGTGTATTAGGCGGTATCGCGAAACAATTGAATATTGACTCGACTGTCTTACGTATTATTTGGATTATTTTAATTTTCTTTGCAGGCTTTGGGGTAGGAACCTACATTTTACTTTGGATTTTTATGCCAGTAGGTGATTAAATGAAAAAACAAACCAAGGCAACAATTAATTTTATTTTGGATATTTTTTTGATTACGCTATCCGGCTTATTATTGATTGTTTCGGCCAGAGAATTATATGAAATTTTTCAAATTGTAATCAGCTTAGGTGGTCAGTTGAGGTTAGATGCGATTATTCAAAACGTATTAACGTTTTTTATGACCTTTGAATTTATTATGCTGATTTTTCGTTATTTACAGGAAAATCACCATATACCAATTCGTTATTTAATTTATATTTGTGTGACGGCGGTTTTGCGTCAAATACTGTCTACTCATGATGGCGTGCAAATTCTTTTATTATCAGTTTCAATTTTAATTTTAATTGTGACTTTAATTTTACTACAATATGCTGTAGAGAGGATGCGTGGTAGAAAGCCACAAAGCTCGTTTGATTTTTCTAAATTATCAGGTAAAGATGAGGATCTACACCATTAATTATAATTTCTGGTGTTGGTGAATTTTTGTATTAAAATAAAAGCAAAGGGTTGGCGGCGAAACCAATTCTTTGCTTTTATTATCTGCGAATTTTATTCAATCGGTTACATATGAAGGGAAGTATTTTATTGATGGAAGTATTTGTTCATGTCGCTAGTGGTTTCAGCAAAGATGTGCAAGGTGGTAATAAAGCAGGTGTGGTATTTGATGTCTATCAATTGACTGTTGCACAAAAAATGTACCTTGCGAATAAGCTAGGCTATGCTGAAACAGTATTCATTACCCAATCAAGGGTTGCGGATTATCAATTTGAATATTTTACGCCAAAAGAAGAAGTGAATTTGTGCGGACACGCAACAATTGGTGCTTTTGCAATCATGGAACATCTACATAAGCTATCTAAGGCGGATTATACAATTGAGACTAAAAGTGGCATTCTTGCTATTTCGATAAAGAATGAAATTGTTTTAATGGAACAAATGAAGCCGGTATTTGGTGATGTAATTAATCCAGAGCGGTTTGAAAACTGCTTTGATATTAAAGATATTGATGAAAATTATCAGATTCAGATTGTATCAACGGGTTTGAAAGATATTTTGATTCCAATTAAAAGTGAGACACAGTTACAAGCATTGAAGCCTAATTTTGAGGCCATCGCAGCAATCAGCGCTGATTACAATGTGGTTGGCTTGCATTTATTTGCTTTCAACGGTGACCGAATTATTTGTCGAAATTTTGCGCCACTATACGAAATTAATGAGGAAGCAGCAACAGGAACTTCAAATGGTGCGCTATCTTGCTATCTCTACCAGCATCAATATTCAAGAAGAGATACTTATGTTATTGAGCAGGGTGCTATTCTGGATTCATTCTCTGAAATACGTGTTCAATTAAAAATTGATTTGCAGGATAAAATTAATCGCGTTTATGTTGGTGGTAGTGGCTATTTATTGGAAACGAAGCGTTTGACTATTGACTGATAAATCAAATAAAAGATAGTTATAATTGTTAATGTATCGGTAAAAAGTTATGATTAAATTATAGTGATTTTATCAAGTAACGAAGTTAATAAAGGAGTTGTTTTGAAAATTTTTCAAAAGTCAAATAATCTAATTTTGTTCAAAACTTTTTTTATTGCAAGTCTATTTACGTTTGCAGGTGGCTTGGCAATGCTACCAGTGCTTCAAAGAGATTTAGTTGACAATAATCAATTAATTGATAAGGATGATTTTTTAGAATATGCTACCCTATCGCAAACTTTACCAGGAATGATTGTCTTGAATTGTGCATGCTTTGTAGGTAAAAGGATTAATGGTTGGCGAGGAATGTTTTGTGCTGCTCTAGGTGCAATCTTGCCAGCATTTGTTTTAATGCTAATTGCAACGATTCTCTATTCGATTTTACCGATGACAGCACGCATTCAAAGTGCATTTTTAGGTATCCGAGCGGCATCGTCGGCAATGATTTTAACTGCGGCAATTACCCTTTATCAACATAATATTCGAAATCAATACGGTTTCTTAATTATGCTAGTAAGTGTTGGTTTATTATTTATTTTGAATTTTTCTGCACCATTAGTATTACTAATTGCGGGATTATTTGGCTTTGTTTATTACCGATTTGGTCATAAAGGAGTTAAAAAATGATTTATTGGCGTCTATTTATATCTTTTTTCAAAATTTCTGCCGTCGGTTTTGGCGGAGGCTATGCGATGCTTTCAATGGTGCTATCTGTTTCCAAAGGTTTAGGATTGACAGTTGATCAGTTTACAGATTTAACGGCTTTAGATTTAATGATTCCTGGTCCAATTGCGGTTAATTCTGCGACCTATGTTGGTTATTTGGTTGCTGGTATTTTGGGCTCATTTATTGCAACGCTCGCAATCTGTATCCCATCTTTTATCTATGTACCAATTGCCCTGCGTTATGAAGCGTCAATTAAAAACAATCCATTATTTAAGTTTATCATGGATACCATTAAGGCAAGTGTTGTTGGTCTAATTATTTATGCGTCGTTGACAATTATTTTAGGTATCATTCTGGTGGGTGATGTTAGTTTGAATCGAATATTGGACTCACCATTTTCTATGATATCTCCCTTTGCTTTATTTGTATTTATTATTTCTGCATTTGTGCAAATAAAATGGCGTCGCATTAATCCGATTTTCCTAATTGCAATTGCTGGTATTTTAGGTTACTTAATTGGATAATTCAGAATTGTGAACCTCTAATTGGTCTAGACTTATTTTTGTGATTCTGCTATGATGAGGTTAAATGTAGAAAACCTGAGCGATAGGTGCTGACGTTGAGTCAACGACCGGGAGGTGAATAGGTAGTGCAAAAGAAAGATGAAGTTTTAGCATTTTTAGAGGCATCTGAAAAACCAGTTTCAGCAATTGAGGTTTCTCTTGCGTTATCAATGTCAAGAACTCAAGCAAGTCGATATCTTGCTGAATTATTTAAGGAACAACAAATTCAAAGATTGGAAGGACGACCGGTTTTATATTGCTGCAAAGCGCTGGTGCAGACCGATGAAGTAGCTACTGATTTTCAAACAACAACTTTTGAAAATTTGATAGGTGCAGAAAATTCATTAAAGATTTGTATTGAGCAAGCTAAGGCTGCGGTTGTTTATCCACCTAATGGTTTGCATACTTTATTATTTGGCGAATCGGGAACGGGAAAATCAATGTTTGCAGAATGTATGTATCATTTTGCTTTGCAAGTTGGACGTGCTAATGAGGGTGTCCCTTTTATTTCTTTTAATTGCGCGGACTATGCGCAAAACCCACAATTATTGTATGCCCATATTTTTGGTGTTAAAAAGGGTGCTTATACTGGTGCAGATGAAGATCGCTTAGGATTATTACATCAGGCAAACGGTGGTATTTTATTTCTTGATGAAATTCATCGGCTACCACCTGAAGGTCAAGAAATGATGTTTACCTTTATTGATCGTGGGACCTATCGACCTTTGGGTGAGAGTACGGAAGTACAGAAAGCGACAGTTCAAATTATCGGTGCGACCACAGCTGATCCGGATGTTTTATTACCTACCTTTAACCGACGAATTCAAATGGCAATTACGCTACCGCCATTAAGGGAACGTTCGATTGAAGAACGTTTTGCTTTGGTTGCTCATTTTGTTCAAGCTGAAGCAGCACGTTTGAAGCAATCTATTTTTTTTGAACGTGATGCTTTTCTTTCCTTCCTGCTATATCCTGCAAAGGGGAATATTGGTCAGATAAAAAAGGATGTTAAATTAGTTTGTGCACGTTCCTTTTTAAGCTATCAATCAGGAAGTAATGCCAAGATAATAGTTCATCAAGGAAATCTACCATTTGAAATTCAGCAGGGTTTGCTTAGTGTTAAGAAAAATTTTAAAAGAATTCAGGGCTTAGGCATTGAAAAAAGTCAAGATTTACTAGAATTTTCACCTGATATGAAGGAATTATTAATTCCGCTTTCTAAAACGTCAGGAGGCTCAACAGGATTATTGCCGAGCTCTAAAAATGATTCCGCATCTTTTATGGAGAAATTTTTAGAAAATGCCAAGATGCAAGATTTTCATCGTTATATTGAGATTTTAGCTGCTCAGGAAGACCAGTACTCAACGGTGCCTAATCAAATTAAGGCACTTGCAGAACGATTATTTGATTTTGCTTCGGCAGAATTAAAGCGCGAATTTAGTGAGCAGTCACTTTTCGCTTTCGCCTTACATTTGCAAGGAATGATTGAGCGTGTTGAAAAGGGTAAAACAATTGCTTTTCCAGAGTTAAATAATCTACGTAAGGATTATCCTAAAGAGTTTCAAGTTGGTCTGGATTGTTCAACAATGATTGAAGAAGCATTCAATTTAACCTTACCATTCGATGAAATTGGATTTTTGACTAAATTTTTAGTCTCTGATTTGGGAGATGATATTCAAACCAATCAACATCAAGTTAAAATTTTAGTCGTAATGCATGGTAAGTCTACTGCCAGCAGTATGCTCGAAGCAGCGCAAGAATTAACACTTGCTTCTGCCGGCAAAGCATTTAATATGCCATTAACAATGGAAGTTCAGGAGATGTATTATGAAATTAAGCGTTATTTAGAAGCTCAAATCGATACATTAGAAGATGGCGTTTTATTGATGACTGATATGGGTTCTCTAAATAGCTTTGCTACGATGCTTCATGAGGAGCTATCAATTCGGATTAAAGTGATACCATTAGTAACGACCTTGGTTTTGATGGAGGCGCTACGTCTTTCAGAAAGTGGTAGATTATTAGAGGATATTTTTCAAAAAATCCAAGCAGCTTATGAATCTGCTGTTACTACTCAATTTTCAAAGGCGAAGCCACTTGCGAAAGCGGTTATCGTTACTTGTTTTACAGGTGAGGGTGTTGCTCAGAAATTATTTGATCGTGTTGCTCCAGTCATTGATCAAAATAAGGTGAAAATTATTCAATTACAATTTCTCGAAAAGGAAACATTTAAACGTCATATAGATGAATTGCGCGCTAGCTATCAAATTATGGCGATTGCGGGTACTGTACCAATTGATTATCAAAATATTCCTTTTTTCTCGGCCTTTGATATCTTTTTGGATAAGGAATTAGAAGTCTTTAAGCGTATTGTTGAAGATGAGCTACCTTTAGAGCAAATGGTTGAACGACTTAATGGCGTTTTAACTTCAGTTAATTCAGTTGGTGACTTACTTAAGGAATTGCTTCTAAGTCTGACTGCGATAGAAAAACAATTGCAATTAGTGGTTGATCCGGATGTTAATTTAGGTATTTTGCTTCATTTAGCCTTTTTAGTAGATGGGTTAATTGCTGGTAATCCCGGCAGAAGCTTTAAAGATTTAAGTGCATACGGAATTTCTAAGCGCTATGAAATGGATACTGTTCGAGTGAATTTGATGTCGATTGAAAAGAAATATGAAATTGCAGTTTCTGAGGATGAGATTGCATACATTACTCAAATGGTTGTGGAAAATGCAGTTAATCGTCGTTAAAGTTAATAAAAAATAATCAATGAGATCGAGGTTTAAACCTTGGTCTTTTTTGTTTAAGGTCAATCGATTTTGAATGGATGAAAATTTTAGAGTCAGTAATATTATAAATAGGGGAATAATCTATGTAATGAAATGTAACATAGATTAATGCTCCGAGCTTGTTTTTTTGCTTAAATTGGTCTATACTGATGTATAACGTTAGCTTTTTAATTGAAAGTAATGGAAATACAAGAAATTTGCGTTAAGTTATTTAACGTTAATAATTGATGAGGGGGCTGTTTTACCAATTTTAAATGATGAGCTATTGGATTAAAAATTTAGTGTGCGTTTTATTTGCACACTAAGAGATGGCGTTTTTCATTAGACAAACAGTGTTAATTCAGGGTTTTTATTGTTTTCGAAAGTTGGCACACGTTTTGCTAAGTAATAAATCAGAGAGGTGATAAATATGAGTAAAAATATTATGTTAGTCTGTTCAGCAGGAATGAGTACAAGTTTGTTGGTTACTAAAATGGAAAAAGCTGCAATTGAGAAAAATATTGAGGCCAATATTTTTGCAGTGTCTGCTTCTGAAGCAGATATTAAATTAGAAGATGCAGAGCATCCAGTAGATGTCCTTTTACTTGGACCACAGGTGAGATTTATGGAAAATCAATTTAAGGAAAAAGTAGCATCAAAAAACATTCCAGTTGCAGTAATTAATATGTCGGATTATGGCATGATGAATGGCGAAAATGTCTTAAAAACAGCTTTAGAATTAATTGGTTAATTTAATTACACTAGTAGGAGGTGACAAATGGGGGAAGAACAATTACAGGCAATCATGGGCTTAATTGTAAATGCAGGGAATGCTAAAAGTGATGCAATGGAAGCAATTCAAGCGGCGAAGGCTGGCGATTTTGAGTTAGCGGATGAAAAGTTAAAAGCAGCAAATCAAGCTTTGGTTGATGCGCACCACTCACAAACAGAATTGTTACAAGAAGAGGCGCGTGGTAATTCTATGGAAATCACCTTGCTTACGATTCATAGTCAAGATCATTTGATGACGAGTATTACTTTTAATGATTTGGCAAAAGAAGTGATTGATATTTATAAACGTCTTGAAAAGTAGTTAGGCAGGGAGTTGGTGAGACTTTGAAATTAGCAGACAACGAATCAAATCTCGAAATGATTGGACAATTGATTCAGTATGCGTTTAATAAAAAGACGTCAGTTATCGATGAACCTACTTTTTTATCCAGATATTATCATGCGACTTGCTTCGGCTCTATGGATGATCAAAATCGTATTACAAATTTGATTATGGCAAATGATTTTCAAGTTGCTTTTTATCAAAAAACTGTAAAAATGGCTGGTGTTGGCTATGTGTCAAGCTACCCAGAAGCTCGTGGTGATGGTAGTATTGCAAAATTGATGCAGGAGATGCTGGTTAATCTATATGAACGTAATTATTTAATTTCAAATCTTGCGCCATTTTCCGAAAGCTTTTATCGAAAATTTGGCTATGAAAATGCAATTTTTACTAAAAATTATCAGATGACTGCGAGCTATCTACAAAATTTTAAATCAGAACGTGATGGCAAGGTAATTCGTGGGCAATGGCAGGATGAAAATATCAAATTGACTGTTCTCAATCTTTATCAACAAATCCTAGAGTCTGGCTTTGAGCGTAATACTGTTGTTCGTGAGAATTGGTGGTGGGATCGCTTAGATGCTTATTATCCGGATCGATACTTTGCAATTGCTTATGATGAAGATGAAAAGCCGGTTGGCTATTTGATTTATAAAATGCTAGCTGATGAATTTTTAATTGATGAGTTCGTTTATACAACGGGCTTTGCGTTAAGAAAGTTATTATCCTTTGTGAAATCTCATGCTTCATCTTTTCAAATATTTAAGTATGCGGCGCCACGTCATGAACAATTTGAAAGGCTGGCGGTTGAACATGAAGGCTTAATATTAAATATTGAGCCATACATGATGACTCGAATCATTAATTTTTCCGAGCTGTTAAAGGTCTATTCATTTGAAAGTAATGATGATTATATATTTGAAGTGACAGAAGATGATTATTGTCCTTGGAATCAGGGTAAATGGTTAATCAAAGGTAATGGTGCGGATGTAGTTAAAATTGAGGGTACGCAAGGCGAGTCTGATTTGTCAGGGACAATTCAAGCGTGGTCAGCTCTAATTCTTGGTGATTTAACGATTGAAACAGGTATCTTATTAGAGAAATTTGAAACAGCTACAAATCGTGATTTGAAGGGGCTCTTTCCAAAAGGCAGAATCTCATTTTATGATTATTTTTAATTGACTTATTCGGGCAACTGTTCAAAAAGATTAGTTGTTCTAGAAAATATAATAAGTTTAAAAAGGAGGAAATATGAACAAGTTTATTGAATTTATGGAGAAACGTTTTATTCCAATCGCTTCAAAAATTGGCGCCCAGCGTCACCTAGTTGCAATTCGGGATTCATTTATGGTAACAATGCCGCTAATGATTTTAGGTGCACTTGCTGTCATGATTAATAATTTGCCAATTGATGGCTTCCAAAATTTCATGAACGGTATTTTTGGTGGTGAATCTTGGAAGGGCTTTGGTGCTGCCGTTTGGAGTGGTACATTTGGTGTCCTTTCAGTTTTTATTGCATTTTTAGTTGCTTATAATTTAGCAAATCATTATAAAAAAGATGCAGTTGCAACAGGTGTTGTTTCGGTTGCGTCATTCTTTACCTTAGGTGCTGCAACAAGTGGGATGAATTCATCAGGTTTATTTATTGCATTAATTGTTGGTATTATTGTTGCGGAAATTTTCACTCGTTTACTTGGAAATGATAAATTAGTAATCAATATGCCTGATGGTGTACCACCTGCAGTTGCCAGAGCTTTTGCGTCACTATTACCTGCAATGATTACGATTTCTATTTTTGGCTTATTTACTGCCATTCTTGCAGGCTTAGGTGTGACCGATATGTTTGCATCATTCTATGCTTTAGTTCAAGAGCCATTCATGGGACTAGCAAATTCTTACGGTTCAGCATTATTTATTGCTTTTATCACACCATTCCTATGGTTCTTTGGTATTCATGGTGCCAACCTAATCGATCCATTTATGCAAACAATTAATGCACCAGCAATTGAAGCTAATGCAGCAGCGGTAAGTGCAGGAAAAGATGCACCATATATTGTTAACAAACCGTTCTTTGATTCATTTGTGAATATGGGTGGTACAGGAGTTACAATTGCTTTAATTATTGCGATTTATCTAGTTGGTCGTAAAAATAAACAGCTGATGGTCGTGAATAACTTATCAGCAGCACCTGGACTATTTAACATTAATGAACCACTATTGTTTGGTTTGCCGATTGTATTGAATCCAATTATGTTTATTCCGTTTATTATTACACCAATGGTTTGTGTGACAATTGCGTACTTCTCAACAAAATTGGGACTCGTTCCAGCAGCTACTGTAATGCCACCATGGGTTACGCCACCAATTATTGGCGGTGTTTTAGCAACTCAAAGTATTGCCGGCGGTGTCTTGGCAGCTGTCAATCTCGTGGTTGCAACTATTATTTATATTCCATTTGTTATTATGACAAATATTCAAGAAGCTAAGAAAAATCAAGTAGCTTAAAAGTTAGTGGGGTTTTTGGTGATTAAGGACCGATTTTATAGGTGCTCCCAAAAATCCCTTTTTATAATCGATATGGAGGGCGAAATGAAAGAATTTCCAAAAAAATTCTGGTGGGGTGCAGCAACATCTGGACCACAAAGTGAAGGACGTTTTCATAAAAAACATGCCAATGTTTTTGATTATCATTATGAAATTGAGCCAGAAAAATTTTACGATCAGGTTGGGCCAGATACAGCCTCAAATTTTTATAATGACTATCAAAATGATTTGAGTTTGATGAAAAAAGTAGGTATGAATAGCCTTAGAACAAGTATTCAATGGAGTCGACTGATTGATGATTTAGAAACTAACACGGTGAATTCGGATGCAGTTGATTTTTATAATCGTGTAATTGATACCATTATTGAACAGGGCATGGTACCAGTAATTAATTTACACCATTTTGATTTGCCAGTTGAGCTTTATCATAAATATGGTGGCTGGGAGTCTCGTCATGTGGTGGACCTATTTGTTGGTTTTGCTCAAAAATGCTTTGAATTATTCGGGGATCGTGTCAAGTTTTGGACAACTCATAATGAACCGATGGTTGTTGTTGAGGGCGAATATTTATTCCAATTTCATTATCCGAATCTCGTTGACGGGAAAAAGGCTGTTCAGGTTGCTTATCATTTAAACCTAGCGTCTGCAAAGGCGGTTCAAGCTTTTAGAGCAATGGGTATGAGTGAACAGGGCAATCAAATCGGTATTGTTTTGAACTTAACACCGACTTACTCGGCTTCTGATACTGAAGGTGACCTTGAAGCGGCGCGTATTGCTGAATTATGGAATAATAAAATGTTCTTAGAGCCGGCAATCTGGGGTCATTTCCCAGAGGAATTAGAAAAATTATTAATTAAAGATGGCGTGATTTGGCAAACTGAGGCTGAGGATTCCACGATTATTGCAGAAAATACAATTGATTTTCTAGGTGTTAATTTTTATCATCCAAATCGTGTTAAGGCACCGGATGTTGCACCAAATTCAGTAGGATCTTGGATGCCGGATCGTTATTACGATAATTTTGATATGCCTGGTCGTCGAGTTAATTTGGATCGTGGCTGGGAAATCTATCCAGAGGCGATGTATGATATTGCGATTAATATTAAAGACAATTATAAAAATATACCGTGGTATGTTTCGGAAAATGGGATGGGAGTCTCAAATGAAGATCGCTTTATTGGCGTAAATGGTGTGATTGAGGACGACTATCGCATTGATTTTGTTAAAGAGCATTTAGAGTGGTTACATAAAGGTATTGAGGCTGGCTCAAATTGTTTTGGGTATCATATGTGGACGCCAATTGATTGTTGGTCGTGGCTAAATGCATATAAGAACCGCTATGGCTTTATTTCAAACAACATTCATACACAGGTTAAGACAATAAAAAAATCAGGCTATTGGTTTAGAACAGTATCTGAAAATAATGGTTTTTAATTGTTAATAATATTGTAAATATATAGAAAGAGGTTTAATTCATGAAACGAAGATTAGGCATTTCGGTCTACCCAGACCATAGTGACATTGAAAAAGATAAAGCCTATATTCAAAAAGCGGCAAATTTAGGATTTTCACGTATTTTTATGAGTATGCTTGAAGTAACGGATGGCAAGGCAAAGGTTGCCGAAAAGTTCAAAGGTATTATTCATTTTGCCAAAGATTTAGGTTTTGAGACAATTTTGGATATTGCGCCAAATATTTTTAGTGAGCTTGGTATTTCTTATGATGATCTCAGCTTTTTTGCCGAATTAGGTGCAGATGGTATTCGCTTGGATGAAGGATTTGATGGTGCCAAGGAAGCGATGCTGACCTATAATCCATACGGACTTGCGATTGAATTAAATATGAGTAATAATGTGGCATATTTAGAACACATTCTTTCTTATGAAGCGAATACACCATTTTTATATGGCTGTCATAATTTTTATCCACAACGCGGAACGGCTCTACCTTACGATTTTTTTATTGAATGTAGTAAGCGTTTTAAACGTCAAGGGATTAGAACAGCTGCTTTTGTAACAAGCCAAGCAGGTGATTTTGGCCCTTGGGATATTAACGATGGTTTACCAACTTTGGAAATTCATCGTGATCAGCCGATAGAATTGCAAGCAAAGCACCTCTTTGCGACGGGGTTGATTGATGATGTAATTATAGGCAATGCATACGCTTCGGATGAAGAATTAACTAAGCTTGCTAATTTAAATCGCTATAAGCTAAGCTTGTCAATTGAGTATGTAGATGATGTAAATGATATTGAACGAAAAATTGTTGAAGATAAGCAACACTTTAGACGAGGTGATATCACGGCAACAATGGCGCGTTCGACACAAGTCAGAGTTAAATATAGCAACATTGCCAATCCCACTCATGATAATGAAGCATTATTTGAACGTGGTGACGTAGTTGTTGGAAATGATGGCTTTGGTAAATATAAAAATGAGCTACAAATTATTTTAGAGCCACATTCAGACAATCGTAAAAATTTAGTCTGTCGTCTGCCGAAAGCGGAATTAGCCTTATTAGATTTCTTAAAGCCTTGGACTAAATTTCAGTTTGAGCCTAAGAATTAAATCATAAAAAATACCTTGAATTCTCTCGGTAATCCAAAAGTTAAATTATTAATCTAACTTTTACAGATTACTTCAGGACTCAAGGTATTTTCTAATTTACGATTTTTTCAATTGCGTTCATGATTCGATCTTTTGTGAGATATAAAATGATGATTGCAATTATAATTATTATCGCAATTACTATGGCGATAGGATAGCTGTCGCGTGATAGATGACGACCAAGCACAGTGTATAAAATCACTGAAGGGATACTCCCGACTATAACGCAAAAAATATATCTGCTAACCGAAAGCCTTGTTTTTTCGAATAAAAAAGCAAGCAAAGAATTTGGAAACAAGGGAATTGAATAGAGCAATATCAAAAGTAATTCTGGCTGTTTACTTTTAGTGATAAAATTTTTGCTAAGTAATCGGTGCTTTTTCGTTTTATTATTATTATTTTGGTGCATAAAGGCTGGTAAATATTGTTGATAGTGGCGGACAAGAAAAAATACTAGACCGTTACCAGCTGCAAGTCCACCAATACAAATTAAACTACCCCAAAATGGGCCATAGCACAGTCCAATTAATATTTCGACCAGAGCCGTAGGGATAAATGGCAGAATCACCTGTAAAAATTCAAGGCTGAATAGGATTGGTACGCCTCTTGAACCGTATTTTTGAATATAATCAATCGTTAAGGTTTCGTCATTTTTGTTGGTAATCATGGCATTGATTAATGGATATAAGTCTTTAAACATTAGAAAAAGTAATAGGATACTAGAAATAGCGATAATAATTTGTAATCCGATTTTTTTCTTTGAGTGCATCAGTGAACACCTCCTTCATAAATCTAATATCTATTTTATCAAAGAAATCTTATCTTGTTTGAAATAAATCAATTAGTTGCTAGCTGAGGTAATTGTTGGTCTTAAGTATTGATTTTTATAATAAAAAATCCTTATTAGTTCACAAAAACGATTTGAATCAGTAGCATATAAACTAAAGTGCCACCACCGATGCTTAGTAAAACGTTATTTTTAAAGCGATGAATTAGAATGATTGCGATAATTGCTATGATTTCAGGCAGACCATGTGTATCTGAAAAAAGCGAAATATTTTTGAGGCAATAAATGACCAAAAGTCCCATCATGGCAGGAGGTAATACAGTACCTAAGTAAATGACAATTTTTGGAGTAGGTTTGTTTTCTGGAAATAATAAAAATGGGATGAAGCGTGTCAGCATCGTGCCAGCAGCAATTGCTAAAATAATGCCCAATGTTTGAAGATTAGTTAAGTGCATAACGTTTTCTACCTCCAATTAAAATTAATAATATCAATAGCATTGCTGGAATTACTAAGTTTGAGGCGCCGAAAAGTAATCGGCTGATAATTGTCGCTACAAGACCAATTATTGCAGGTATTCTGTTTGCTTTTGTTTTCCACTGTTCTAAAAAAAGGACGACAAATAATGCTGTTAAAACAAAATCGAGACCATTAGTATTGAATGAAATAAGTCCGCCGACGATACCGCCCAAAAAGCTGCCGATAATCCAATAAAGGTAATCTAATAGGGAAATCGCAAAATAGTAGTATTTACGATTAATATTTTCTGGGGGCTCTAAGCTTGAAACTAAAGAAAAGGTCTCATCGCAAAGTGTATAAATCAAGAAAAAACGGATTTTGCCAAGTCCTTTGTATTTATTTAACATTGAAATACCATAAAATAAATGACGTGCATTGACCATAATACTTAAAAGAAATGCCTGAATCGGATTAAAAGCAATTGTTAACAAAGTGATAGCCACAAACTGCATACTGCCACAAAAGGCAATTGCACTCATTAATAGCGACCAAATTGGCCCATATCCTTTGGTCTCCATCAAAATTCCATAGGCCATCCCTAGTCCAATAAATCCTGTTAAAACAGGGATTGTATCTGGAAATGCGGCAAAAAAAGCGGCTTTAATCTCTGATTTCTGTTTTTTTGAAACTTCCATTTAATTCAACTCCTAACTCATGAAAGATATGTTTATTATTGTATCAGAAGAAAAATTTTATAGTTGTATTAATTTTACTTTATTTTTTATAAAATGAAATAAATTATAAAAACGCTTCGATTTCATAATCATACAGAAATAAAAACATTGATTCGTTATAAGTTTGAAAATAATAAATTCCTCCTTTTTTATTTATTCTCGATTAATTACTAATTTATGAGATATCATGAAATTTAAAATATTTATCTTAAATTAAGAAGAGTGGTTTATAATGAAAGCTATGGAGCTATTAAATTAGATTGTATTAGGTTGATGTTTTAAAATGGTGATTATCAGATTGAAGGAGGTAGACTGTGGAAATTAATAAAGAGGCTATAATTCTTCAACGAATGAATGCGCTGGTGAATGCTGGCCTAACCTATGGACACGATACTTTTGATTTGGCGCGATACCAAGAATTAAAATGTCTTTTAGGTCAATTGACTAGTGTACAGAGTGATTTAGATTCTAAAGAAGTGGGAGATTTTTTAAGACCAACGGCATGGTATCCAACACCTTTAATTGATGTTCGCGCTGTCGTGGCTAAGGGGAATCAAATTTTATTGGTCCAGTCAAAGGCTGATGGGCAATGGGCGTTACCAGGTGGCTATGCTGAAATTGGAACAAGTCCAAAGGAAAATGTTTTAAAGGAGTTAAAAGAGGAAGCTGGTTTTGATGGTGAGGTCTTGCGTTTACTTGCTATTTTTGACAGCAATCAGCACCAACTACAAAGTCAGCAGTATTATAAAATGTTTTTTGCTTGCGCGGTTAAGGATGGTCAATTTTTAGTAAATGATGAAACGATGGCAGCGAAATTTTTTTCAATTAATGATTTGCCGAAATTATCGCTTGTCAGAAATACTTCTGAGCAAATTAAACGCTGTTATCAGATTTGGCAAGCCAAAGCTGCCACAGTTATTGATTAGGAATGTCCGGTCTTTTGATTATGGAGAGGAATGTGTATAGATAAAATGATTAAAGCGGTTTTTTTTGATATTGATGGTACTTTATTAAACAAAAATTCCAAGGTACTTGAAAGTACTAAAAAAGCAGTTCGTGAAATGCAGGCTCGAGGCATATTAGTAGGTTTAGCGACTGGTCGCTCGCCGATTTACGTTCAGGAATTAATGGAAAATCTCGCATTGGATGTTGCTGTAACTTACAATGGTCAGTATGTAATTAGTCGTGATCGAGTGATTAGTGCAAAGCCGTTCAGTAAACAACCGATATTGCATTTAGCAGAATTTGCTTCTACTAATCGCCGTGAAATGACTTTTGGAACTGCCTCGGAAATGGTTGGTAGCCGATTAATTGCTTTTGGTGGCTCAAACATGGCGAGGTTATTGCATAATTATGTGCCGACTGGTTTTTCCAAAGGCTTAAAGACCGGTTTTCAAAAGGTTGTCCGTAGCATTAAAACGAAGGATTATCAGAGTAATCCTGTCTTACGCGAGGCTATCTATCAAGTTACGATGGTAGCAACGCGCAGTGAACAATCAAGATTTGAAAAAGAGTTTCCTGAATGTACTTTTACACGTAGCAATTCGTATTCGGTTGATATTATTCCAAAGGGTGGCTCCAAGCTAAAGGGAATTGAGTATGCAGGCAAGTATTTTGGCTTTTCAATAGAAGAAACAATGGTCTTTGGCGACTCATTAAATGATATTGAAATGATTGCAGGAGCTGGTGTCGGTGTGGCAATGGGAAATGCTGAGATTGAAGTCAAAGCGATTGCTGATTTTGTGACACAAACAAATGAAAAAGATGGTATCGCGATTGCCCTAAAGAATTATGACTTGATTTCATTTAATTTACTACCTGTTTTCTATAGTAAGGATGTCTATTTTAATAAGGTTAAGGAATTTCATCTGAAATTTGATGAACACTCCCAAGAGATACCAAAGCCGTTTTCGGCAGAGCAGGCAGGTTATCGTGCAGACTTTAAAATTGAAGAGTTGGTTGAATTTTTGTATGCAGCCAGTGATAATCAATCGGATGTTTTTGAACAACAGATTGAAAAAATGCATGGCGCAATTGATAAAGCTAAGCAAAAAGTTATGCAAAAGCATGAAGTTGTTGAAGATGTCTTAACAGATGAAGTGGATGCCATGATTGATTTGTTATACTTTACGTATGGCAGCTTTGTTTTAATGGGTGTCGATCCACATCAAATTTTTGAATATGTCCATGAGGCTAATATGGGTAAGCTTTGGGATGATGGTCAAGCACATTATGACGAAGTCACAGGGAAAATATTAAAACCGGATCATTGGGCAGAAAAATATGCGCCAGAAGCGAAAATTAAGGCAGAATTAGCAAGACAGCGTAACTTGGCGATGCGTGAATGATGTCAGAGGTTGAATTGTAATTAGGCGGTGATTTTAATGTCAAATAATAAAAAAATGGTTGTTAATGCAATAAAATCGGCAGAAAACCTTGTTTTTTTAACTGGTGCAGGAGTATCGACTCTTTCAGGCATTCCAGATTATCGATCAAAAAACGGGATATATAGTCAATTTAATGAACGTCCTGAATATTTATTATCGCATGAGGCGATGGTTGATGAGCCAGCGAAGTTCTATCAGTTCATAAAAACGATGTATTACCCGAATGCTAAGCCCAATTTAATTCATGAAAAGCTAGCGATCCTTGAAAAAAAACAAAATAGTGCCATTATCACGCAAAATATTGATGATTTACACCAAAAGGCAGGTGCTAAAAATGTCATTGCCTTTCATGGTTCACTATATCAAATATACTGCCGAAAATGTGGTGGTGCAGTGCCGTATCAGACTTATCTAGAGTCAGATTCTCATCTTGATTGTGGTGGTCAGCTACGACCGGATGTTGTATTATATGGTGAAGGTATAAAACAGGAGGTTGTTGATTCGGCCTTGAGGCTTATGGCTGAGGCGACAACGGTAGTTATTCTGGGGACAAGCTTTGTCGTCTATCCATTCGCTGGATTGGCTAATGCCGCTAGTCCTAATGCTCAATTTATCGTAATTAATGAACAGCCAGTTGAATTGCCTTTTGAACATTTGTCGTATATTGGTAATGCAAAGGATATTATGGCTGAGTTATAGAATAAGGAGGAAAATCTGTGGCAAATAGCAAAATGAAGTTTGTTTTTTTTACGAATTGTTCAGTCTTGCTCTATTTGATGTGGCGAATGCTTGCCAATAATCAGTTTGTGGCTGGTTTAGTTAAAGGCTGGAGTCAAAAAGTAAATGTTATGTTGGATTCAGTCAGTACAAGTAATTTACGTGATGTAATTATTATTGCGGTCGTTGTGAGTGTGCTAGGTGCCGTTTTATATCGACTATGGAATCTAATATTTGGTGCTATTTCATTAGTTTGTATCGCATTAGTTGCATCATTTATTTATGATTGGTATACGGTTGGTCAAACAACTGATTCAATTTTATTATTTATATTGCTAGTCATTAGTTTTGTCAATTGTAGTATTTTAAGTTCAAAATAAAGATAGTAAATAATAAAAAGTTTCGATGCTTGATGTCGAAACTTTTTTATTTGGTATGGAAAATAGATTTAATATCACGGTTCAATTTCTGCGAGGTTAGATTAATCAACAATTCTTCCAGCGCAGAGATAGTCGCAAATAGACATATAATGATTCCGACTGTATTCATTTTGAGAACAATGATAAATAATGGAGAAAAAAATAATAAAAGACCAGTTACTTTATTAGCGATAGTATGTAAAAAAGTAATTTGATGATATCTGGAAAAGCCAATTATTATTGAAATTAAACGGATGACAGCAATGATAGTAATCCAATAGAGTAAAGTTTTATCCAGACTGATATTTGGCAATATTTGAAATAGCGAAATACTAATAAAGACAAGATCTGCGAAGCTGTCTAATATTTGACCGAACGTGGAAGTTAAGTTAAATTTTCGGGCGATTTGACCATCAAGAAAATCACTTATTCCGCAAAGAGTGTAGATAACATAAAAATTGATTGATAATGGCGCCACTAATAAGAGAACGAAGGCAAGCAATAATCGGATAAAGGTTATTAAATTAGGGATATTTTTAATAAGCACAACAGCTCCATTCCGAGATGAATTCTAATCATTGCTATTTTATCATGTTTTATCATTAATCAGAGAAAATCATTTTAAATAAATAGCAAATGTTTTAAGGAAAAAGATACGCAAGAAGAAGTTGTAATATAGAAAGCTTTAATATCAGTATATAATCGGTTTTTATCATTTTCAAAAATAAAAACTAGCTGCCCTATTTGAGTATGGAAATGGAATTAAGTGCAGTAATTTCAAATAAATTGTAAAAAAAGATTGTAAATTATTGATTTTTTCTTGCAATGAAGCTGATAACCTGTTATGATATCAAAGGTGTTGTTTCAATGTAGGAGTACAACATTGAATTATCAACATTTTGGTAGTTCGGCGATGAAGCAAGAGGTTGCGACACGCCCGAATGCATTGCCACGCATTCGCGTGCCGGTTTTCTTGCCAAGCTATGCCTATTTATAAAATAGACGACAGGAGGAATAAAGATGGCAAACAAAAAAATCCGTATTCGATTAAAAGCATACGAACACCGTATCCTAGATCAAGCGGCAGAAAAAATCGTTGAAACGGCAAAACGTACAGGAGCTTCTGTAAGTGGTCCAATTCCACTTCCAACAGACCGTAGCCTTTACACTGTTATCCGTGCGACACACAAGTACAAGGATTCTCGTGAGCAATTTGAAATCCGTACACACAAGCGTTTGGTTGATATTTTAGAACCAACACAAAAAACAGTTGATGCATTGATGAAGTTAGACTTACCATCAGGTGTTAACATTGAAATCAAATTATAATAGGAAAGAGGTGTACTTATGACCAAAGGAATCTTAGGGAAAAAAGTTGGAATGACTCAAATCTTTACGGAATCTGGTGAATTAATTCCAGTAACTGTTATTGAAGCAACGCCAAACGTTGTTTTACAAGTAAAAACAGTTGAAAATGATGGCTACGAAGCAGTTCAAGTTGGCTATCAAGATAAACGTGAAGTTTTGTCTAACAAACCAGCGAAAGGTCATGTTGCAAAAGCAAACACGGCTCCTAAGCGCTTCATACGTGAATTCAAAAACATTGAAGGCTTAGAAGTTGGAACAGAAATTAAAGTAGATATCTTCGAAGCAGGAGATGTAGTTGATGTTACAGGTACGACTAAAGGGAAAGGTTTCCAAGGGGTTATTAAACGTCATGGACAATCTCGTGGACCAATGTCTCACGGTTCTCGTTATCATCGTCGTCCTGGTTCAATGGGTCCAGTTGCACCTAACCGTGTATTTAAAAATAAACACCTTGCAGGACGCATGGGTGGCAATCGCGTGACAATTCAAAACTTAGAAATTGCTAAGATTGATGCAGAACGCAATGTGATTCTAGTTAAAGGTAATGTACCTGGCGCTAAAAAATCATTAATTACTATTAAATCTGCAGTTAAGGCTGCAAAATAATTCAGAAGGAGGGGACTTTAAGGAATGGCAAACGTAGCATTATTTAAACAAGATGGCACGCAAGCTGGCGAAATTAGCTTAAACGATACAGTTTTTGGTATTGAACCAAACGAAACAGTTGTTTTTGATGTAATTATCGCGCAACGTGCTTCAAAACGCCAAGGCACACACGCAGTTAAAAACCGTAGTGCAGTTTCAGGCGGTGGACGTAAACCATGGAGACAAAAAGGAACAGGACGCGCGCGTCAAGGTTCTATTCGCTCACCACAATGGCGTGGCGGTGGCGTAGTCTTTGGACCAACACCACGTTCATATGCATACAAACTTCCACAAAAAGTTCGTCAATTAGCTTTGAAATCAGTACTTTCAAGTAAAGTTGCTGACGAAGCAGTAGTTGCAGTTGAAACTTTAGCTTTCGATGCACCTAAAACAAAAGAATTTAAAAATGTATTAGATAACTTAAAAGTTTCAGAAAAAACTTTAGTTGTTTTGGAATCAGGAAACGAAACTGCAGCTCGTGCAGCTCGTAACCTTGCAAATGTTTCAGTTGCTTTTGCGAATGAAATTTCAGTATTAGAAATTGCAAATGCAGCTAAATTAGTAGTTACAAAAGATGCTGTAGCTCAGATTGAGGAGGTACTTGCATAATGAGTTTATACGATATCATTAAAAAACCAGTTATTACTGAAGCTTCAATGTTAGCAATGGACGAAAAAAAATACACATTTGATGTAGATGTTCGTGCAAACAAAACTTTAGTAAAACAAGCTGTTGAAGCAAGCTTCGACGGTGTCAAGGTTGCAAAGGTTAACATCATGAATGTTAAGCCTAAAGCAAAACGTGTTGGTAAATATAGTGGCTTCACTAACAAACGTCGTAAAGCAATCGTAACCTTAACAACTGACTCTAAGCCAATTGAAATTTTTGAAAACGAATAATCAACCTAGGAGGGAAAACATTGGGAATCAGAAAGTATAAACCAACCTCTAATGGTCGTCGTAACATGACTTCTTCAGATTTCGCTGAAATCACAACTAATACACCAGAGAAATCATTATTAGTTTCATTGAAGAAAAATGCTGGTCGTAATAATAACGGTCGCATTACTGTACGTCACCAAGGCGGTGGACACAAACGTCAATATCGTTTAGTTGACTTCAAACGTAATAAAGATGACGTTGTAGCAACAGTTGCAACAATCGAATATGATCCAAATCGTTCAGCAAATATTGCTTTAATCGTTTACACAGACGGTGTGAAATCTTACATTTTAGCACCTAAAGGACTTGAAGTTGGTATGGTTGTTGAAAGTGGTGCACATGCTGATATTAAAGTTGGTAATGCATTGCCATTAGAAAATATACCAGTAGGTACAACTGTTCATAATATCGAATTAAAGCCTGGTAAGGGTGGACAATTAATCCGTTCTGCTGGTACTTCAGCACAAGTGCTTGGTAAAGAAGGAAAATACGTCTTAGTAAGATTAAACTCTGGCGAAGTTCGTATGATCTTGGCAACTTGCCGTGCAACAATTGGTACTGTCGGTAATGAACAACACGAATTAATCAATATCGGTAAAGCAGGACGTTCACGTTGGTTAGGTAAACGCCCAACAGTTCGTGGATCTGTAATGAACCCAAATGATCACCCACACGGTGGTGGTGAAGGTAAAGCACCAGTTGGTCGTAAAGCACCCGTTTCACCTTGGGGTCAACCAGCTATTGGTTATAAAACTCGTAATAAGAAAGCTGCTTCTGACAAACTTATCGTGCGTCGTCGTAATGCTAAATAAGGTGTTGAAACTATTCGCTCTGGCAACTTGCTCTTAGTTTGCATTTCTCTTTCAATAGGTCAACTTAACCGGCTCAGGTCGCAAGTTTTCTTTATCCTGAAAGAGTGCAATTAACTGTTTGAGTATGTCTGAGTGAGCTCTCAGCATTTTTAATATCCCGCCAGCTCGGTAATGTTTTCTTTATGAAAATATAAGCCGCTGTGGTAATCGAAAGTGTTAAAATGGCCTGTTGAAAAGCATTTAGCCGTCTTAACCTATTATTATAAGGAGGAAATAATGGGACGCAGTCTTAAAAAAGGACCTTTTGTCGATGAGCATTTAATGAAAAAAGTGGATGCTCAAAAAGATCTTGAAAAGAAAAAAGTAATTAAAACTTGGTCACGTCGTTCAACGATTTTCCCAAGCTTTATCGGATATACAATCGCAGTTTACGATGGTCGTAAACATGTACCTGTCTATATCCAAGAAGACATGGTAGGACATAAACTTGGTGAATTTGCACCAACACGTACTTATCGTGGTCATGCATCAGACGATAAGAAAACAAAACGCTAAGAGGAGGAAAAGTAAATGGCAGAAATTTTATCAGCTAAAGCAACTGCAAAAACAGTGCGTACTTCACCTCGTAAGGCGCGTATCGTGATGGATTTAATCCGTGGTAAAAATGTTGCAGAAGCAATTTCAATTTTAAAATTCACACCAAATAAATCTGCAGCAATTATTGAAAAAGTTTTAAATTCAGCAATTGCTAATGCAGAAAACAACTTTGACTTAGAAAAAGAAAAATTAGTTGTTAGCGAAGCATTTGTAAATGAAGGACCAACTTTAAAACGTTTCCGTCCTCGTGCAAAAGGTTCAGCTTCACCAATTAATAAACGTACAAGTCATATCACAGTTGTTGTCACTGAAAAATAAGGAGGGATAGTAGTGGGTCAAAAGGTACATCCAATTGGATTGCGTGTCGGCATCATCCGCGACTGGGAAGCTAAATGGTACGCAGATAAAGAATACGCAGACTACTTACATGAAGACTTAAAAATCCGCAAATATATCCAAACTAATTTAGCAGATGCTTCAATTTCTACTATTGAAATTGAACGTGCAGTAAACAAAGTTAATGTTTCACTTCACACAGCTAAACCAGGTATGGTTATTGGTAAAGGCGGTTCAAACGTCGAATCATTACGTAAAAACTTAAATCAATTAACAGGAAAACAAGTACACATCAATATCGTGGAAATTAAAAAGCCTGATTTAGATGCACACTTAGTTGGTGAAGGTATCGCACGTCAATTAGAAAATCGTGTTGCTTTCCGTCGTGCACAAAAACAAGCAATTCAACGTACAATGCGTGCAGGCGCTCAAGGGATCAAAACACAAGTTTCTGGTCGTTTGAATGGTGCTGATATCGCTCGTGCCGAAGGCTATTCTGAAGGTACCGTGCCACTTCATACATTGCGTGCAGATATCGACTACGCATGGGAAGAAGCAGATACAACTTACGGAAAATTAGGAGTTAAAATCTGGATTTATCGTGGTGAAGTATTGCCAACGAAGAAAAATTCTCAGAAAGGAGGGAAATAATCAATGTTAGTACCTAAACGTGTAAAACACCGTCGCGAATTCCGTGGGAAAATGCGTGGTGAAGCAAAAGGTGGTAAAGAGATTGCATTTGGTGAATACGGTTTACAAGCAGTGGATTCACATTGGATTACAAACCGTCAAATCGAAGCAGCTCGTGTTGCTATGACTCGTTACATGAAACGTGGTGGGAAAGTATGGATTAAAATCTTCCCTCATAAATCATATACAGCAAAAGCTATCGGAGTTCGTATGGGTTCTGGTAAAGGGGCTCCTGAAGGATGGGTAGCACCAGTTAAACGCGGTAAAATTATGTTTGAAATTGCAGGCGTTCCTGAAGAGGTGGCTCGTGAAGCATTACGTCTTGCATCTCACAAATTACCGATTAAAACAAAATTTGTAAAACGTGAGGAAGCAGGTGAATCGAATGAAGGCTAAAGATACTGTAACAGAACTTCGTGGTTTATCTACTGAAGAACTTGTTAATAAAGAGGCTGAATTAAAACAAGAATTATTCAACTTACGATTCCAATTGGCTACTGGTCAATTAGAAAATACTGCACGTATTCAAACTGTACGTAAAACGATTGCTCGCGTGAAAACTGTTTTACGTGAAGCAAAATAAGGTAATGGAAGGAGAATTCATTTAGTATGACTGAACGTAACCAACGTAAAGTTTACCAAGGGCGTGTTGTTTCTGACAAAATGAATAAAACAATCACAGTTGTTGTTGAAACTAAGAAAAATCACCCTAAATACGGTAAACGTTTAAATTATTCTAAAAAATATAAAGTACATGATGAAAACAATGAAGCAAAAACTGGGGACATCGTGCGCATCATGGAAACTCGTCCATTATCTGCTACAAAACGCTTCCGTTTACTTGAAGTAGTTGAAAAAGCAGTCATTATCTAATTTATTAAGATAGTTGAAAAGAAGATAGGTTGAAAGGAGGTCACATCAGTGATCCAAGCAGAAAGTCGTTTGAAAGTTGCCGACAACTCTGGTGCACGTGAAATTTTAACAATTAAAGTTTTAGGTGGTTCAGGTCGTAAAACTGCAAATATCGGAGATATTATTGTTGCTACAGTTAAACAAGCAATTCCTGGTGGCGCAGTTAAAAAAGGTGACGTGGTTAAAGCCGTAATCGTTCGTACAAAATCTGGCGCGCGTCGTACAGATGGTTCATATATTAAATTTGATGAAAATGCAGCTGTTATCATTCGTGATGATAAGAGTCCTCGTGGGACACGTATTTTCGGCCCTGTTGCTCGTGAATTACGTGAAGGTAACTTCATGAAAATCGTTTCACTTGCGCCAGAAGTATTATAAAACAATTAATAATTTTTGTTTATTGTAATTGTTCATTATTCATTGCACATTGTTCATTATTCATTGTAAATTGTTCATTGTAAATTGTTCATTGTTCTTTGATAAAAGGAGGTCAGTAAATTAATGTTTGTAAAGAAAAACGATAAAGTTAAAGTTATCGCCGGTAAGGACAAGAACAAAGAAGGCGTTGTCTTAGAAGTTTTGGTTAAACAAAACAAAGTTGTTGTCGAAGGTGTTAATATCGTTAAAAAACATCAAAAACCAGACGCTGCAAATCCTCAAGGTGGTATCATCGAAAAGGAAGCACCGATTAATGCTTCTAATGTTCAAGTATTAGATGCAAATGGTGTTGCAGGTCGTGTTGGCTATAAATTTGAAGACGACAAAAAAGTTCGTTATAATAAAAAATCTGGTGAAGCACTAGATAAGTAATTGTGAAAGGAGGCAAATTAGTTGGCTAATCGCTTAAAAGAAAAATATAAAAATGAAGTAACTCCAGCCTTAGTAGAAAAATTTAACTATACTTCAGTAATGCAAGTTCCTAAAGTAGAAAAAATCGTACTTAATATGGGTGTTGGGGATGCCGTATCTAACTCTAAGAACTTAGAAAAAGCTGTTAATGAATTAAGCTTGATTTCTGGTCAAAAACCATTAATTACCAAAGCTAAAAAATCAATCGCTGGTTTCCGTTTACGTGAAGGAATGCCAATCGGTGCCAAAGTGACATTACGTGGTGAACGTATGTACGAATTCTTGGATAAATTAGTAACTGTTTCACTACCTCGTGTACGTGACTTCCATGGTGTCAGCAAAAAAGCATTTGACGGACGTGGTAACTACACTTTAGGTGTGAAAGAACAATTAATTTTCCCAGAAATTGATTATGATTTGGTTGATAAAGTTCGTGGTTTGGATATCGTTATCGTAACTACTGCTAATTCAGATGAAGAATCTCGTGAATTATTAGCAGGGTTAGGTATGCCATTCCAAAAGTAAAATAGGAGGCAAAACTTAAATGGCAAAAAAATCAATGATTGCTAAAAATCAACGTCCTGCGAAGTTCTCTTCTCAAGCATACACACGTTGTGAACGTTGTGGACGTCCACATTCAGTTTACCGCAAGTTTAAACTTTGCCGTATTTGCTTCCGTGAACTTGCCTATAAAGGTCAAATTCCGGGCGTGAAAAAAGCAAGCTGGTAAACAGTATAAAATTGAATTTAGGTTAAGCTTAAATTCAAATGTTAAACGAAAAATTAAAGGAGGTTACTACTTCAATGGTCATGACAGATCCAATTTCAGACTTTTTAACACGTATTCGTAATGCGAATCAAGTCAAACACGAAGTGTTAGAAGTGCCTGCATCTAAAATTAAACGTGACATCGCTGAAATCTTGAAAAAAGAAGGTTTCATTAAAGATGTTGAGTATATCGAAGATGATAAGCAAGGTATCATCCGTGTGTTCTTAAAATACGGACGTGATGGTGAACGTGTTATCACAAACTTAAAACGTATTTCTAAACCAGGACTACGTGCTTATGTTAAAGCAAATGATGTACCTAAAGTATTAAACGGTTTAGGTATTTCAATTATCTCTACTTCTGAAGGTTTATTAACTGATAAAGAAGCACGTGAGCGTAACGTCGGTGGCGAAGTTATTGCTTACGTTTGGTAAGAATTTTTAAATAAAGGAGGTGCCAAAAGTGAGTCGTATTGGTAATAAAGTTGTTGTTTTACCAGCAGGTGTAACTGTTGATCGTAAAGACAATACAGTAACGGTTAAGGGTCCTAAAGGCGAATTAACACGTACTTTTAGCAATAATATTGATATCAAAGTTGAAGGGTCAGAAGTAACATTTACTCGCCCTAATGATACTAAAGAAATGAAAACAATCCACGGAACAACTCGTGCTAATTTCCATAATATGGTAGTCGGTGTTTCTGAAGGGTTTAAAAAAGATCTTGAAATGATCGGGGTTGGTTACCGTGCACAATTACAAGGTAAGAAAATTGTATTGAGCTTAGGTAAATCTCATCCAGATGAAGTAGAAGCGCCAGAAGGCATTGAATTTGAAGTGCCTGCCGCTACTCAAATTTCTGTAAAGGGTGCCAATAAAGAAATCGTTGGCGAAGTTGCAGCATATATCCGTTCATTACGTCCACCAGAGCCTTATAAAGGTAAAGGTATTCGCTATGTTGGCGAATTTGTACGTCGTAAAGAAGGTAAGACAGGTAAGTAACTTTTCTGTTCACTTATCAATCAAAGTTTCTGGAATGCTTTTCAAAAATTCCGAGTAGGACAATGAAAGTGTCATTGACAATTTATTGTGAAAAAATATAAGAGGTGAAAATTGTGATTACAAAACCAGATAAAAATAAAACACGTAAGAAACGTCATAACCGTGTTCGTAACCGTATCTCTGGTACCGCTCAGCGCCCACGCTTGAACGTTTTTCGTTCTAATCAACACATCTACGCTCAAATTATTGATGACGTAGCGGGTGTGACGCTAGCAAGTGCCTCTACCTTAGATAAAGAAATTTCAGGTGGAAATAAAACAGAAAAAGCTCAATCTGTTGGTAAATTAGTAGCAGAACGTGCAAAAGCAAAAGACGTAAAAGTAGTAGTCTTCGACCGTGGTGGTTACCTTTATCATGGACGTGTAGCTGCTTTAGCAGAAGCTGCACGCGAAAATGGATTAGAATTTTAATTAGAAGGAGGAAAACCACACATGGTATTCAATATTGATGATAAATCATTAGAAGAACGCGTTGTTTCAATTAACCGTGTAACCAAAGTTGTTAAAGGTGGACGTCGTTTACGTTTTGCCGCATTAGTTGTAGTTGGTGACAAAAATGGTCACGTTGGTTTTGGTACTGGTAAAGCACAAGAAGTACCAGAAGCAATCCGCAAGGCAATTGAAGATGCTAAGAAAAACTTAATTGAAGTCCCTATGGTTGGCACAACACTTCCTCATGAAGTTATTGGTCAATTTTCAGGTGGACGTATCTTAATGAAACCTGCTGTAGAAGGTTCTGGAGTTGCTGCTGGTGGACCAGTTCGTGCCGTTCTTGAATTAGCAGGCGTTGCTGATGTTACAAGTAAATCATTAGGTTCAAATACACCAATCAACGTTGTTCGCGCAACAGTTGAGGGATTAAAACAGTTAAAACGTGCTAACGAAGTTGCTGAGTTACGTGGAAAATCTGTAGAAGATTTAGTTGGTTAAGGAGGATTACAATGGCTGAATTAAAAATTACTTTAAAGCGCTCTGTAATTGGACGTAAACAAAATCAACGTGACACTGCTAAAGCGTTAGGACTTACAAAATTACAATCAACAGTTGTAAAACCTGATAACGCAGCAATTCGTGGAATGATCAATACAATTTCACATTTAGTTGACGTTGAAGAAGTTTAATTATTATACTTAGTCTAAGGAGGTGCTCAAGTTTTATGAAACTGCATGAATTAAAACCATCAGAAGGTAGTCGTAAAGTCCGCAACCGTGTTGGACGTGGAACTTCTTCAGGTAATGGTAAAACATCAGGACGTGGACAAAAGGGTCAAAAGTCTCGTTCAGGTGGTGGCGTTCGTTTAGGATTTGAAGGGGGTCAAACACCTTTATTCCGTCGTATGCCAAAACGTGGCTTTAAAAATATTAATTCAAAGGATTATGCGTTAGTTAATTTAGATGCATTAAATCGTTTTGAAGATGGTGCGGAAGTAACACCAGAAGCTTTGGTAGAAGCTAAAATCGTGAAAGATGTTAAATCTGGAATTAAGATTTTAGGTAATGGAGAGTTAACTAAAAAATTGACTGTTAAGGCTTCAAAATTCTCAAAAACTGCTGAAGAAGCAATTACTTCTAAAGGTGGTTCAATCGAGGTGCTTTAATGTTTAAACTCTTGAAAAACGCGTTTAAAGTTAAAGAAATTCGTAATAAAATCTATTTCACATTCTTTATTCTATTTGTATTTCGTTTAGGTGCGCATATTACCGTACCTGGCGTGAATGCAAAATCACTAGAGCAGGTGGCTGATTTGCCATTTATGAGTATGTTCAATATTGTTTCAGGTAGTGCAATGCAAAACTTTTCTGTTTTTGCCATGGGTGTTTCACCTTACATTACAGCTTCAATTGTTGTCCAATTACTTCAAATGGATATCGTCCCTAAATTTGTGGAATGGAGTAAACAAGGTGAAGTTGGTCGTCGGAAATTAAATCAGGTGACTCGCTATTTAACGCTTGCCCTTGGTTTAATTCAATCCATCGGAATTACTGCTGGATTTAACCAGTACGTTAGCCTTGGATTAGTACAAAATCCGAGTGTTTGGTCATATATCTCTATTGGGGTTATTCTCACAGCAGGTAGTATGATTGTAACTTGGATGGGAGAACAAATTACTGAAAAAGGTTTCGGTAATGGTGTTTCGATGATCATTTTTGCAGGAATCATTTCTGGTTTGCCGGCAGCGATTAAGGAAATCTTTGAAGATCACTTTATTAATGTGGATTCAAGTAGAATTCCAATTTCAATCGTTTTTATTATTGTTTTGATAATTGCTGTCATTATAATCGTAACCTTAACAACGTTTGTTCAGCAGGCAGAAAGAAAAATTCCAATTCAGTATACAAAACGTGTATCAGGAGCACCAACAAGCTCTTATTTACCATTAAAGGTAAATGCAGCTGGTGTAATTCCTGTTATCTTTGCAAGCTCAATTATTTCAACACCACAGGCAATCTTACAATTTTTCCAAGAATCACGTGGTAATGAAACATGGTTTAAAGTAATGTCTGAAATATTTAACTACAACACAATTGTAGGTGGTATTTTCTACGCGGTATTAATTATTGCCTTTACTTTCTTCTATGCTTTTGTTCAGGTGAATCCAGAAAAAATGGCTGAGAATTTGCAAAAACAAGGTAGCTATATTCCTAGGGTTCGTCCTGGCAAGGGTACCGAGGATTATGTGTCACACTTGTTGATGCGCTTATCAACAGTTGGCTCGATTTTCCTTGGATTAGTTGCATTATTACCAATTATTGCAGCAGCGATTTGGAATCTACCTAAATCAATTGGTTTAGGTGGTACTTCACTTTTAATTGTAATTTCAGTGGCACTTGAGGCGGCTAAACAATTAGAAGGATTAATGCTGAAGAAAAAATATGTTGGTTTTATGGACACTTCGGAATAAGTGGTTTGAATGGACTAAGGAAATATTTTTCGTTTAGTCCATTTAAGCCGTCTATTCGAGTAATTGTAAATAGCTGAACAGTGAGAAATATATAAGGAGCAATCAAAAAATGAACATTTTGATTATGGGGCTTCCCGGTGCAGGGAAAGGTACTCAGGCAGAAAAGATTATTGATACATATCAAATACCGCATATTTCAACCGGTGATATGTTCCGAGAAGCAATGGCTGAAGGTACTGATATGGGGAAATTAGCGAAAAGCTATATTGATAGAGGCGAGCTAGTACCCGATAAAGTAACTAATGGCATTGTTAAGGAACGTTTAGACGCAAGTGACGTGGCGACTGGATTCCTTTTAGACGGTTTTCCAAGAACGATTGATCAAGCATATAGCCTGACGGAAATCTTAGAATCAATAAATAAAACAGTAGATTATGTAATTAATATCGATGTTAATCCAGAGATTTTAGTTGAACGTTTATCTGGCCGTTTTATTTGCAAGGACTGTGGCGCAACTTATCACAAAGTTTTCAATCCACCAAGGGTTGAAGGGACTTGCGATCGTTGTGGCGGGCATAATTTCTTTCAAAGAGAGGATGATAAGCCTGAAACAGTTAAGAATCGGTTGGAAATTAATATTAAACAAAGTGCACCAATTTTAGAATATTATCGTAAGCAAAATCTTGTCTATGATATTAATGGTAACCAAGCAATTGACCAGGTTTTCAAAGAAGTCCAAGCGGTGTTAGACAACTAATTTACTTGTAAAACAAGGGCTTTAGTGATATAATCAACTAGTTCGACTTTGAAAATGGTAGGCTTGAAACATACTGCGTATTGTAGATTTTAGGAGGTTACACTTCGCATGGCAAAAGAAGATATGATTGAAATCGAAGGCAAAGTCGTTGACACAATGCCGAATGCAATGTTTACAGTGGAACTTGAAAACGGTCATCAAATCTTAGCTACAATCTCAGGTAAAATTCGTAAAAATTATATTCGTATTTTAACAGGAGATCGCGTGACAGTTGAAATGTCACCGTATGATTTGACTCGTGGTCGGATTACATACCGCTTTAAATAATTGTACTTTCAAATTAACGTGGAGGTATTATAAAAATGAAAGTAAGACCATCAGTAAAACCAATGTGCGAACATTGTAAAGTGATTCGTCGTAATGGTCGTGTTATGGTGATTTGCCCAGCAAACCCTAAACATAAACAACGTCAAGGATAAAATGGAGGTGAACAAATAAATGGCTCGTATTGCAGGTGTCGATATTCCTCGTGATAAACATATCGTAATTTCACTTACTTATGTTTACGGAATCGGAAAAACGACTGCTCAAAAAATTCTAGCAGAAGCTGGAGTCGCAGAAGATATCCGTGTTAAAGATTTAACAAATGATCAAGAAGATGCAATCCGTCGTGAAGTAGACAAACTTAAAGTTGAAGGCGATTTACGTCGTGAAGTGAACTTAAACATTAAACGTTTAATGGAAATTGGTTCATATCGCGGTATGCGTCATCGTCGTGGTTTACCAACTCGCGGACAAAATACAAAAAATAATGCACGTACTCGCAAAGGTCCTTCTAAGACAGTTGCCGGTAAGAAAAAATAATTAATTAGTAAGGAGGTAGTGAAACGTGGCAAAAAAACCAACTCGTAAACGTCGTGTGAAAAAGAATATTGAATCAGGTGTTGCACACATTCATTCAACATTCAACAATACAATCGTGATGATTACAGATGTACATGGTAATGCTTTAGCATGGTCTTCAGCAGGTGCTTTAGGATTTAAAGGTTCTAAAAAATCAACACCATTTGCAGCTCAAATGGCTTCTGAAACAGCAGCGAAATCAGCGATGGAACATGGCTTGAAATCAGTTGATGTTACGGTTAAAGGACCAGGTTCAGGTCGTGAAGCAGCTATTCGTGCCTTGCAAGCAACAGGTCTTGACGTAACAGCAATTCGTGACGTCACTCCAGTCCCACATAATGGTTGTCGTCCTCCAAAACGTCGTCGTGTATAGTAGCTTATTGTAGAATGGCTGGCACTTCTCGTTTTGAAAGGAGTAACGAATAAATGATTGAGTTTGAAAAACCAAGAATTGAAAAAATTGATGAAGCTAATAATTATGGTAAATTTGTCGTAGAACCTCTTGAAAGAGGCTATGGAACAACTTTAGGCAATTCATTGCGTCGTATTTTACTTTCTTCTTTATCAGGTGCAGCAGTTACTAACGTTCAAATTGATGGTGTGTTACACGAATTTGGGACAGTTGATGGTGTTAGAGAAGATGTTACTCAAATTCTCTTAAACATTAAAGGCCTTGCGGTTAAAATGTTTACAGACGAAGAAAGAACTATCGAAATTGACGTTACTGGACCACAAGTTGTGACAGCTGGCGATATTTTAACGGATAGCGATGTTGAAATTTTAAATAAAGAGCATCATTTATTTGAAATTGCAGACGGAAAAACGTTAAGAGCAACCTTAACTGTAAATACAGGGCGTGGTTATGTCCAAGCAGAAGAAAATAAGAGTGATGGTACGCCAATTGGTTTTCTTGCTGTGGATTCAAATTATACACCAGTAAGCCGTGTAAATTATCAAGTTGAGCAAACTCGTGTTGGTAGATTAGATAATTATGACAAATTGACAATGGAAATTTGGACTAATGGTTCAATCATTCCTCAAGATGCATTAAGTCTCTCTGCTAAAATTTTAACGGAACACTTGGGTATTTTTGTGAACTTAACTGACATTGGTCAAAAGGCTGAAGTCATGGTTGAGAAGGAAGAAACACAAAAAGAAAAAGTGTTAGAAATGACAATTGAAGAAATGGATTTATCCGTTCGTTCATATAACTGTTTAAAACGTGCAGGCATTAATACGGTTCAAGAATTAACTATTAAATCTGAACCTGAAATGATTAAGGTACGTAATTTAGGACGTAAATCACTTGAAGAAGTGAAGGCTAAACTGCATGATTTAGGTTTAGGACTCCGTCCAGAAGATTAGTTCAAGGAGGAAAAATAAGTGTCTTATCGTAAATTAGGACGTACAAGTTCACAACGTAAAGCAATGCTACGCGATTTAACGACTGACTTAATTATCAACGAAACTATCGTGACAACAGAAGCACGTGCGAAAGAAATTCGTAAATCTGTTGAAAAAATGATCACTTTAGGAAAACGTGGTGATTTACATGCACGCCGTCAAGCTGCTGCATATGTACGCCATGAGGTTGCTTCAATTAAAGAAGTGGATGAAGATATTCAAATTGAGTATGCTTTGCAAAAACTGTTTGGTGAATTAGCTGAACGCTTTAAAGAGCGTAATGGTGGATACACTCGTATCTTAAAGACTGAACCACGTCGTGGTGATGCTGCACCAATGGCTATCATTGAATTTGTTTAATCTTTAAATATCATAAATAGTGGTTGATCTGATTTTAAAATCAGATTTCCGCTAACTATGTTGAGTGTTATGATGGTGGGATTTGACAATTAACAATTAATAATTAAAAATGAACAACGGAATCTGCGCATAGTAAGGTTTTCGAATGTTTTTTGTTAACTATTCTTTGCTAATAGCATTATCCTTAGTCTAGCTCTGGGGCTCCCGTAACCTTTTTGTTGCGGGACACTCTTCATTTTATTAGTTTAACAATGTGGGGATAGTCGGAGACTATTCTTTTTTTATGTTATAATAGTCGAAAATAATTTTTATGATCTATAAGCTGAGGAGTGAAATTGATGAGAATTGGAATTATTGGCTTGGGGCATGTTGGCTCTACAATTGCTTATACTTTAGTACTGCAAAAAATGGTTGATGAGCTTGTATTAATTGATTCTAACCAAGCTAAGGTTGATGCAGAATCAATTGAGCTATTAGATACTGCACAAAATATCAAGCATAATGTGACGATTTTGATGGATTACCAAAATTTAGCATCAGCTGATTTTGTAATTTTTTCTGCTGGTGATATTACGATATTTGAAAATGCCGATAGCGACCGTCTGGCAGAGCTGAAGGTTACAGCAAAAATTGTGGAAGATGTTGCACCAAAACTGAAAAAATCAGGTTTTTCAGGCAAAATAATTTCAATTACTAATCCTTGTGATGTTATTGCACTCTATTTAACAAAATTGACAGGATTTGCTGAGAATCAAGTGATTGCGACTGGAACTGTAATTGATACAGATCGTCTAATCAATATTACGAGGCGTCAAGCTGTTATGATGATCGGCGAACACGGAAATAGTCAAGTTGCCGTGAATCATGTATCGAAAGCAGATGAAATGGCTGGAAGAGCGACTGGTTGGCAAATTTATCAGGTGAAAAAGCACACTGCCTTTGGCATCGCGAGTACGACTCTAAGGATTCTTAAAGCCATGACAGGAAACAGTAATGAAGTATTAAACGTTAGCTGCTATGATCCGGCTAAGGGCTGTTATTATGGCTGGCCTAGTATGTTTGACGGCAAAAAATTTATTCGACAAAATCTTGAATTGACGCCTGAAGAAGAATTGAGTTTTATTAAAAGCATTGAAACCATTAAACAAAATTATCAAAGCATCGAGGTATTATAACTGCATAGAATTTAGTGATAAATAATTATTAACAAGTGATAGATAAATGGTATTATAAATTTTATCTTAACTGTAATATGATTGATTATGTCTTACCATATGTTTTTACAAAGGAGAATTTATATGAAAAAATTAATTAGTTTGGCGGTTGCTTTTGTAGCTATTATAACACTTGCGGCTTGCGGTTCATCGAAGGATGATAGCTCATCATCAGAATCACATAAATATGTTGTCGGTGTTGCTAGTGATTCGCAAAGAGAAATTTGGGAATACGTTGCGGATCAAGTTAAAAAAGAAGGTATTACGTTGGATGTAAAACTTTTTTCTGGTTACACTGAAGAAAATCCAGCACTTGCTGATGGTTCATTAGATTTGAATTCATTCCAGCACGTTGCCTATTTAAATAATTACAACACAGAAAATGATCAAGACTTAGTCCATATTGCTTATACTCTTGTTTCACCTTTCGGTCTATATTCTGAAAAAATTAAAGATTATAGTGAGCTAAAAGACGGTGACACAGTGGCGATTCCAAATGATGTGACCAATGGGGGTCGTTCATTACAGCTTTTAGAAGCGATTGGAGTGCTCAAATTAAAAGATGATGCGCCTGATTCACCAACAGTTAAAGACATTGAAAAATACAATGTTAAAGTTGAAATTAAGGAAGTACAGGCTGATCAACTTGTATCTGTCCTACCAGATGTGACAGCAGCTACAATTAATACTAATTTTGTCGTTGACCAATTACATACAACACCAAAAGAATCAGCAATCTATATTGATACAGATCATTTAGACAAAGTATCTGAATTGTACAAAAACGTAATTGCTGTTCGTAAGGAAGATAAAGATAATGAAGATTTCAAAAAGATTGTTAAGGCTTATCAAACAGATCATGTTGCCGAATTGATTGAAAAAACAGGCGACATTCCAGCTTGGGATTAAAAAATAGAAAATCGTTCTGTTGTGTGCGGATTTTTAATAATTTAAAGTTTTTGTTTATCTTCTTATGATATGATAAATAACGAGGCAGAGGATAGATGTTCTCTGCCTCTTATGTTTGCTAGAAACAATGACGAATAAAGGTGGTTGGACTTATTGATTAATTTAAAGAATATCGACGTGAAGTTTACTTCTAAAAATAAAACAGTAACTGCAGTTGATGATGTGTCATTAACAATTGAAAAAGGTGATATCTATGGCATTGTTGGCTATAGTGGCGCTGGTAAATCAACGCTTGTACGGATTATTAATCTACTTCAAATACCAACAAAGGGCTCGGTTGTTGTTGATGGGACCGATTTATTAACTCTTAGTGACCATGATTTAAGAATGGCACGAAAAAATATTGGTATGATTTTCCAACACTTTAATTTAATGGCGAGTCGGACAATATTTGATAATGTCGCTTTTCCTTTAAAGGGTAGTGGCTTATCTAAGCAAGCGGTCAAGGAAAAAGTTGATGAATTACTTGATTTAGTTGGCATTTTGGATAAAAAAGATAATTATCCTGCTCAGCTGTCTGGTGGTCAAAAACAAAGAGTAGCAATTGCCAGAGCACTTGCCAATGATCCCAAAATCTTGCTCTGTGATGAAGCAACCTCTGCCTTGGATCCCAAAACAACACTAGCAGTACTTGAATTATTAAAATCAATTAATGAAAAATTAGGTATTACAATTGTTATTATTACGCATGAAATGCAGGTAGTGAAAGAGATTTGTAATCAGGTCGCAGTCATGGAAGCAGGAAAAATTATTGAAAAAGGTCAGGTCGTTGATATTTTTCAAAATCCTAAGAATCCATTGACGGTTGACTTCATTAGAACGGCAACTCATATTGAGCAGGCAGAAAAAAATATTGTTAAACATACGAATAAACCGATTTATGAATTAAAATTTGTTGGCAATCGAACGACTGAAGAACCAATTATTATTAATCTTTATCGTGAATTTGGTGTGGTCGCTGGTATTTTGTATGGTAATATTGAATTTGTTCAAAACACCTCAATTGGTAGTCTTTTAGTGACGCTTGATCATGTGACGGATTTTCAAGCGATTCAACGCTATCTAAATGAAAAAGATGCACAAATAAAAATTGTTAAAGAAGGGAATGAAAGCAATGTTTGAGAAATTATTCCCAAATGCAGTATTGTTAGGTTCAGATTTTTGGACTGCAACCTTAGAGTCTATCCAGATGACCTTAATTTCAGGTTTTATTTCTGGAATCATTGGTTTATTACTTGGTATTATATTATTAATAACTGATGAGTATGGTTTGACGCCTAATCGTTATATTTATTGGATACTAGATAAAATTGTCAATATTGGTCGCTCAATTCCTTTTATTATTTTGCTTGCGGTTATCATGCCATTTACGCGTCTAGTCGTTGGTACGTCAATCGGGACAGCGGCAGTTACGGTGCCACTTGTTATCGGGACAACACCATTTTTTGCCAGACAAATTCAAAATGCGTTGCTAGAAGTGGATCCAGGTGTGGTTGAGGCAGCCAAAGCAATGGGTTCTAGTAATTTGGATATCATTTTACGTGTCTATTTAAAAGAAGGCTTGGTTTCGATTATTAGAGCATCCAGTTTTACGGTAATTAATCTAATTGGTTTGACTGCGATGGCTGGTGCCGTTGGTGGCGGAGGCCTTGGTGCAATGGCTTTACAGCAAGGCTATCAACGTGGTCGTGGTGATGTTACCTTTTTATCACTCGTTTTAGTTTTGGTTATTGTTTTCATTACGCAAATTATTGGTAATGTCTTAGCTAAAATCGCAGGCCGAGGTCGAGCAAGATAATATCTTATTATAAATATTTTTAGTCATCTGTTAGTTTGGACAGATGACTTTTTTAGTGATAATGATTTAATCAATAAATAAGTGAAAATGATAATTGCAAGTAAAGAATGTATTTTAGTGTGGTATAATGGCAAGGATAAAAATAATTGGCCAAATTACGTAGCTAGAGACCTTTGTTATTAGTCTTGAATAATGCGCCATTTCAATATTAGGGGTTATGATGATTGAATTAAAAAATATATCTTTTAAATATTCGAGTGAAGCAACGGAATACGCGTTAGACAATGTTTCGTTGAAAATTGAGTCTGGTGAATGGGTTGCAATTATTGGACATAATGGATCTGGTAAATCAACAACTGCAAAAATTATAGATGGATTGATTAAAGCTGAGAATGGTGATGTACTAATAGATGGTACTGTAATGACACCAGACAACGTTTGGGAGCTGCGTAAGAAAATTGGGATGGTTTTTCAAAATCCAGATAATCAATTTGTTGGGTCAACAGTCGAAGATGATGTAGCTTTTGGTTTAGAAAATCAAGGCGTACCTCGTGATGAAATGTTAGTGCGAGTGAATCAAGCGCTTGAACGTGTTCAAATGGCTGAATTTAAAACAAAAGAGCCAGCAAGATTGTCCGGTGGTCAAAAACAGCGTGTAGCAATTGCAGGTGTCGTGGCATTGGCGCCAAATATCATTATTTTGGATGAGGCAACTAGCATGCTTGATCCTAAAGGACGCCAAGAAGTGATTCAGATTGTTCGAGAAATCAAGGCAGAAAAAAATTTGACAGTCGTTTCGATTACACATGATATTGATGAGGCCGCTTTGGCAGATAAAATTATAGTCATGAAGCAAGGGAAGGTCCTAACGACAGGGACACCAACTGAAATTTTTGCGAAGGGACAAGACTTAATTGAGCTCGGTCTAGATGTTCCTCTAACGGAGAAAATTAAGACTTCATTAGCAGCAATAGGCATTGAATTACCAAAACAGTATTTAACCGAGGAAGAGATGGTAGATTTTTTATGGCAATTAAAATCGAAAAAGTAAATTTTACTTATCAACCCAATACGCCTTTTGAGAGTAGGGCGCTCTTTGACTTGGATTTAATGATACCAGATAAGAGTTATATTGCTATTGTTGGTCATACTGGCTCTGGGAAATCTACTCTATTACAACATCTTAATGGCTTGCTTAAACCGACGAGTGGTAAAGTAACAGTGGGTGATTTAGAAATTACTCACGATGTTGATAATCGTAAATTAAAAGCAGTTAGAAAAAAAGTAGGAATTGTCTTTCAATTTCCAGAAGCACAGCTTTTTGATGAAACAGTAATTCGAGATGTGGCATTTGGACCACAAAATTTTGGGGTTTCTAAGGCAGATGCTTTAAAGTTTGCGCGAGAAAAATTGGCTTTGGTGGGCATTTCAGAAGAATTATATGAACGCTCTCCCTTTGAACTTTCTGGCGGTCAAATGCGTCGTGTAGCGATTGCTGGTGTTTTGGCGATGAATCCAGAGGTTTTGGTACTTGATGAGCCAACTGCTGGATTAGATCCACAGGGCCGCAAGGAAATGATGGAAATGTTTTATCAATTACATCAAACTACTGGTATTAGTGTTGTTCTAGTAACTCATTTAATGGATGATGTGACTGATTATGCAGACTATTTATATGTTTTAGAAAAGGGAAAGCTAGTAAAATCTGGTAAGCCCGAAGTGGTTTTTCAAGAGGTTGAATGGTTAAGAGAAAAACAGCTTGGTGTACCTAAGGTAACTGATTTTGCGGTTAGGCTCAGGGATAAAGGCTTTGATTTTGAAACTTTACCGGTAAACCTAAATGAATTATCTGAGATGTTAAGGGGGACAATTTTAAATGATGGATAAGCTGATTTTAGGTCGATATATCCCAGTTGACTCGTTAATTCATAGATTAGATCCCAGAGCTAAACTAATTGCAACCTTTTTATTTATTATTATTATTTTCTTGGCGAATAATATTATCACTTATGCAATTTTAACTGGACTAACTCTAGTCTCAATTCTTTGTTCGAAAATCAATTTTTCTTTTTTCTTACGAGGTGTCAGACCGATGCTGGTCTTGATTTTATTTACTGTGGCTCTGCAGTTAATTTTTACAGTTGGGGGAGAAGTTTATTTCAAGCTTGGTTTTATTCAAATTACACAATATGGGCTTGAAAACTCTGCCTTGATTTTTATGCGCTTTATTTTGATTATATTTTTTTCAACCTTACTAACCTTGACGACTGCACCGCTTGAGTTATCTGATGCTTTTGAAAGCTTAATGGGGCCTTTAAAGAAAATAAAGGTACCTGTGCATGAAATCAGTTTAATGCTTTCGATTTCACTTCGTTTTGTACCTACTTTAATGGATGAAACTGAAAAAATTATGAACGCTCAGCGTTCGCGTGGTGTTGATTTTGGTGAGGGAAGTATTATTCAAAAAATAAAGGCAGTCATTCCATTATTGATTCCTCTTTTTGTCAGTAGTTTTAAGCGAGCAGATGAGTTAGCAAATGCGATGGAAGCTAGAGGTTATCAAGGTGGTGAAGGGCGTACGCGCTATCGAAAATTAGAATGGCATCTTTCAGATAGTATTGTTATTTTATTATTTATTTTGATTACAATCCTTTTATTTATTTTCCGAACACATTGATGAGTAGGGGTGATGAAATGTCAACGGGATTGACAATTGTAATTACAGATAAAGCAAGACGTTTTTTGGGATTGCCAAAGTCGATGCCATTATATGATGGTAAGAGTAGCCCAGCTGATACTTTTTTCTTGGATATGAAGTATACGAATTTAAAATATACCTTTTATTATTTAAATCCTGTGGAATATGATGAAATTTATTTTGGCTGGCAAAAGGTCCAAACCGAAACTGAACGTGCAAACCTTGAATATGTGAAATCTGAGATTGTTGGCTTTTTAGAATTTCAAATTGACTTGGAGATTGAGTCAGGGTACATGTTAAACTGGCCAGTAAAAAAGCAAAATGTGAAATTTGTTTTAGATTGTAATCGAGCGGATTTTTCCATTGTTCAGCTAGAATATAAAAAAAGACAATTTGAAATTGAACATGCAGAAATCTAGTATTTTTTTACTAAGCAATTTTTGAGCTTGATTATTTAAATTAGAATGATTGTTTTTGATTTAATTGATTTGTTATCAGGTAGAATTTAAGCTTATACTACTAATGATGTAATAGCTTAATGTAAAAATGAACGGATTTGAGTAAAAAAATTAATATGAATGTCTGGCAGCCGTCTAAAGACGGGTGCCTCTTTGTGTTATTCAAGCTTGTTTGGAATGCTGCAGTTTTAGAAATACTTCTAAACTATGCTTCGTTCGAATAATCCGATGTTTCTCGGAAAGCTTGGAATATTTGCAGGTATTAGGGCGATTTTCGACAGAATTCCCGATGTTTCAAGGAAAGATTGGAATATTTGTCAATATATCATGGTGATTTCATTGTGGAATTTTAAAAACATAAGTTATTTATCTGCGAAAGAAAATGCCACAGTCCATTGCCGTCCATATAGATACAAAGCTTTATGAAGGGGGGCTTTGTAAATACTAGGTCAATAAGACTAGTGGCTAAAAAGGGTAAAATGAAAGTATGAAAGGGAAAGGGGAGTAACCCTAACATTATTAATTAGTAAGATTGCTCTTACCAATTGTCTATATTATATCAAATATAATTTCTTTTTAAAGTAAAATGCATTATAAATAATGATAAAAATATATTAATAATAAAAATATTTATGCTGTTTTAAAGAAAATATTAGCGGTTTACTGATTCTAGGATTGACTTAAATGCCGTTGACACGTAAAATTAAGGGTTGTACTGGTTATGTTGGTACAGTGTCTCAAGCAAGTATTTTTGGAGGGATTATGTACGAATTAAACGATGTAGTAGAAATGAAAAAACCTCATGCCTGCGTTGTAAAACAAACGGGTAAAAAGGCGAATGCTTGGGAAGTGATTCGCTTAGGCGCGGATATTAAAATTCGTTGTACGAATTGCGGACATATTGTAATGATGTCGCGTCAAGATTTCAATAAAAAAATTAAAAAGGTGCTTAAAAAAGCATCGGAGAATAACTAAATTCGGGAGGAATTATGGCTTTAACAGCTGGAATTGTCGGCTTACCAAATGTCGGAAAATCTACTTTATTTAATGCAATCACAAAAGCGGGTGCAGAGGCAGCCAATTATCCATTTGCAACAATTGATCCAAACGTCGGAATGGTCGAAGTACCAGATTGGCGTTTAAATCGCTTGACAGAATTAGTACAGCCTAAAAAAACAGTGCCAACAACCTTTGAATTCACTGATATTGCTGGTATTGTTAAGGGTGCAAGTAAAGGTGAAGGCTTAGGCAATAAATTTTTAGCTAATATTCGTGAGGTTGATGCGATTGTCCATGTTGTTCGTGCGTTTGATGATGAAAATATTACACACGTCGAAGGTCATGTTAATCCATTAGAAGATATTGATGTGATTAATTTAGAACTAATTTTAGCGGACTTGGATTCTATTAATAAACGCTATGCACGTGTTGAAAAAATTGCTAGAACTAAAGATAAGGATGCAGTTGCTGAGTTTCAAGTGATGACCAAGCTGAAAGCAGCGCTTGAAGAAGGACTCTCAGCAAGAACAGTTGAGCTGACAGAGGATGAAGCAAAAATTGCCAAAACTTTTTTCCTATTAACAACTAAACCAGTTTTATATGTGGCTAATGTTGCAGAAGATGAAGTTGGTAATCCTGATGATATTCAGTATGTGAAGGATATTAAGAACTTCGCTGAAACAGAAAATGCAGAGGTTGTGGTGATTTCTGCTCGTGCAGAGGAAGAAATTTCTGAACTGGAAGACGATGAAAAGGCTGAATTTTTAGAAGCAATGGGTCTTGAGGAAAGTGGCGTTGATCAATTGACACGTGCTGCTTATCATTTATTAGGCTTGGGAACTTATTTCACAGCTGGTGAAAAAGAGGTTCGTGCCTGGACCTTTAAACGCGGTATGAAAGCACCAGAGACTGCAGGTATTATTCATTCAGATTTTGAACGTGGCTTTATCCGTGCAGAAACTGTTTCTTTTGAAGATTTAAATCATTATGGTAGTATGCATGCGGCCAAAGAGGCAGGCCGTGTTCGACTCGAGGGTAAAGAGTATATTGTCCAAGATGGCGACATTATGGAGTTTAGATTTAATGTCTAAAGGGTGCTGACCACGCTTGGCTAGAAAAGTGAGCATAGGTTTAAAATAATTTTATCAATAGATATTTGCTGGGCTTTGTTCGGCATTAGATACATTATTGAATAATAATAGGGAGTGCAAATTGGCAGATAAAAAATCATCAGTTATTGAAAAACCAACGGTTGATATTAATCATTTATCAAGTGAATTAACAAATAAAAACAGTGCTTATATTTTTGATTTAAAAAAACGATTAAGGGAACTTGGCAAGTCCGAAATTGAAATTCAGACAATACTTGAAGAAATTATGCCCGAAATTGTCGCAAATCAAAAGAATGGCTTGACTGCCAGAAAAATATTTGGCACAGTTACTGAATACACACTGCAATTTGAGAATACAGTTGGTCAATCTGAAAAAAAGGTGGAAAATACAACGCCTTGGTTAATGTGGCTTGATAATTCATTATTATTGCTTGGTGTTTTGGCATTAATGAATGGTATATTAGGGTTAGTTTCAAAGGCGGGAGAAAATGCTAGCTATGGTGTTTTGACCTTATTTGTGATGGCAGCAGCTGGAGGCTTAGTCTTTTATTTAATGTATCATTATTTTTATCGTACTGAAGCGGTTAATAAGGATCGTAAAGGGTGGATTAAGGGTATTGGAATTATGGTTTTGGCAATTTTGGTCTGGGTATTGTTATTTAGCATTACAGCATTGCTTCCAGCAGCCATCAATCCAAACTTAACTTCAATTCCTGCAATTATTATTGGTGCTGGCGCTTTAGCATTGAAATGGTATTTAAAGAGAAAATATAATATTGCAAATGCAATGGTTCAAAAGAGATAATAGCTAATTATTTACTGGCTAGCACTTTTCATGAATTGTGTTTCTTTGAAAATCAAGTAATTTTATCGTATGATAGAGACAGGATTTATGATGATAGTTGCTTAAAATGTAAAAGATATCAATTCCCTTGAATGGAGGAAAATCATGGCAAACAATAAATTAAATGAAGTTTTTGATAAGGCACGTGACTTTGCAACGGATATTGTTGACAAAGCTAAGGATGTGACTAAAGACTTGAGTGAAGGTGCTCCAGATGTTGCACGCGAAATTCCGGATAGAGCCAAGGATTTTGCTGACAAAGCTAAAACGACGGTTATTGATTCGGTAGGCCGTTTCTATGATTTAGCCAAAAATGAAATTTATAATGTGGAAGTAAAGATTGATAAAAATGGTGTTCGTCGAACCGTTAAAACGAATCGACCAACTCGTCACACAATTAAATGGCGTTCTAAGGGGCACTAGTCGTTAAATTCGGCTTTGTTTAGGCCAAGAGCTCAGTCGCAACATGTGGCTGAGCTTTTTTATTAAGGTGCTAAATCGGCTTGATAGGAAGTTAAAAAATAAGTTAATTTAGCATTTATATACTTTAACAAGAATTGCCAAAGTTGATGTTGTAGATTTTTCAAAAATCACAGTGCATTTAGCCTGTTTCGAGTATGCCTAAACAGTCATCTCAGCTTTTTAACTAGTGCTATTATATTTTTTATTGTTCTAAGAGGATGAAAATATATCTATTGATTAATAATTATTTATCAATAGATATAAAGAGATTTTCGTTATAATAAGGCGCTTTGATTGATAATGGTTTTCATTAAGTGATATGATATAACTAATTACGACAATAAGTAGGAGGAAGATATGTCTGTATTAGAAATTAAAGATTTACACGTAAGAATTGAAGAAAAAGAAATTTTAAAAGGTGTTAATTTAACCATGAAAACTGGAGAAATTCACGCGATTATGGGACCTAACGGAACTGGTAAATCAACTTTATCGGCTGCAATCATGGGCAATCCAAATTATGAAGTCACTCAAGGTGAAATTTTACTTGATGGTGAAAATATTTTGGAATGGGAAGTTGACGAACGTGCTCGTGCTGGTCTTTTTTTAGCAATGCAATATCCTTCAGAAATTCCAGGAATTACAAATGCTGATTTTATTCGCGCTGCAATTAATGCGAAGCGTGATGAGGATGATAAGATTTCCGTATTAGATTTTATTAAAAAACTAGATGAAAAAATGGGCATTTTAAATATGCCAGAAGAGATGGCTGAACGTTATTTAAACGAAGGCTTTTCTGGCGGTGAAAAGAAACGTAATGAAATTCTGCAATTACTAATGCTAGAGCCTTCTTTTGCAATTTTAGATGAAATCGACTCAGGTCTAGATATTGATGCCTTAAAAGTGGTTTCTAAGGGTGTGAATGAGATGCGTGGTGATAATTTTGGCGCATTAATCATCACTCACTATCAACGCCTATTAAATTATATCACTCCAGATGTGGTACATATTATGATGGAAGGTAAAGTCGTTAAAACAGGTGGTGCGGATCTTGCCAAACGCTTAGAAGCTGAAGGCTATGTTGAAATTAGTAAAGAATTAGGAATCGAATACGTAGAAGAAGGGTAGGCAAAAATATGTCAAACTTAACAAATATCCAAACCTTTTCTGCGATCAAGGGTGAACCAGCATGGATGCAAGAAAGACGTCAAAAAGCTTTTGAAGCAATTGATTCGTTAGAATTACCTGTTATTGAACGTGTGCGCTACCATCGTTGGCATTTATTTGAAACCAATTTTGATGAAGAAGAGGTTGCAACCGGCAATGTCGCTGATTTTAGTCAATTGTCTAATAATGCTTTAATCGTGCAGCAAGGGACGCAGACTGTATTAGAACAATTACCACAGGAATTGATTGATCAGGGTGTTATTTATACTGATATTCATACGGCGATGGTAGAACATGAAGATTTGGTCAAAGAGTACTTTATGACAACTGCTTTAAAAGCGGATGAAGATAAGATGGCTGCATGGCATCAGGCTTATTTTAATAGTGGTACTTTTCTTTATATTCCAAAAAATGTTGAAATTGAACAGCCAATTGAAGCACTATTTTATCAAAATGGAGATTCTAAAGTACCATTTAATAAACATGTTTTAATTATTGTTGATGAGCATGCTTCAATTAAATATTTGGAAAGATTCCAAACGATTGGTGAAAGCACCGCTCAAACCTCAGCAAATATCGTAGTAGAAGTGATTGCAAAACGTGGTGCACAGGTTAAATTTTCAGCAATTGATCGTTTGGGTGAAAAATTGACAACATTTATTTCACGACGTGGTCATCTTTTAAATGATGCTTCAATTGATTGGGCAATTGGTGTGATGAACGATGGTAACGTAATTGCAGATTTTGATTCTGACTTAGTTGGCGATGGCTCACATGCCGAATTAAAAGCAGTTGGTATTTCAGCTGGAAAGCAAGTGCAAGGTGTAGATACACGTGTTACGAATTTTGGGCAACATTCAGTTGGACATATTTTACAGCATGGTGTTATTTTAGAGGCCGGTACTTTAACATTTAACGGTATTGGTCATATCATTCGTGGAGCCAAAGGCGCTGATGCACAACAAGAAAGTCGAGTTCTAATGCTTTCTGACAAGGCGCGTAGCGATGCTAATCCAATCCTGTTGATTGATGAGAACGAAGTAACTGCTGGTCACGCAGCTTCAATTGGTCAGGTTGACCCAGAAGATTTATACTATTTAATGAGCCGAGGAATTGCCAAACAAGAGGCAGAACGTCTTGTAATTCGTGGCTTCTTGGGTGCTGTGATTACAGCAATTCCGTTGCGCGATGTCCAAAATGAATTTATTGAAGTAATTGAGGGTAAATTGCGTAAAAGATAATTAAATATCTTTACGTTTGAAAGTATAAAGTGAAAGGGTGTAGTTTATGACCATAACGGATCAGATTCGTGATGATTTTCCAATTTTATTTCAAGAGGTCAATGATGAACCCCTTGTTTACTTGGATAATGCAGCAACGACTCAAAAACCAAAACAAGTAATTGATGCATTAGTTAATTATTATGAAAATGATAATGCTAATGTGCACCGTGGCGTGCATACCCTAGCTGAACGAGCAACTCATGCTTATGAGGCAGCTAGAGAAAAGGTACGACGTTTTATTAATGCAAGTTCTACCAAAGAGGTTTTATTGACACGTGGTACAACAACTGGTCTTAATTGGGTAGCGCAGAGCTATGGCTCAACCTTAAAAGTTGGCGATGAAATCGTGATTTCAATCATGGAGCATCATTCAAATATTGTACCTTGGCAACAAGTGGCCAAAAAAACAGGTGCAACTTTAAAATATATCTATTTGAAAGATGGGAAACTTGATTTAGAACAAGCTTATGAAGTAATTACTGAGAATACTAAAATTTTAGCGATTACGCAGTCATCAAATGTACTTGGTACCACAAATCCAATTAAAGAATTGGCAGCTTATGTGCATCAAAAAGGTGGCATTATTGTTGTTGATGGAGCACAGTCAACTCCGCATACTAAAGTAGATGTTCAAGAGATGGATGCAGATTTCTTCGCATTTTCGGGACATAAATTGTGTGGGCCGACGGGCATTGGTGTTCTATATGGTAAAGAATCAATTTTAAAGACAATCTCACCAGTTGAATTTGGTGGAGAAATGATTGATTTTGTCCACCAATTTGAGTCAACATGGACGGATTTACCGTGGAAATTTGAAGCTGGGACGCCTAATATCGCAGATGCGATTGCTCTTGGTGCAGCGATTGATTATCTTGAAGACTTAGGTATTGAAAATATTCATCAGCATGAACAAGAACTTGTCAATTATGTATTACCTAAATTGCAGGCAATTGAAGGATTGGAAATTTATGGTCCAAAGGAACCATCTGCCCATACGGCAGTAATTGCTTTTAATTTAGATAGCATTCATCCTCATGATGTCGCGACAGCATTAGATATGGAGGGAGTTGCAGTTCGGGCAGGGCATCATTGTGCACAGCCTTTGATTGAATATTTAGGTATTCCAGCAACAGCACGTGCTAGCTTCTATTTCTACAATACGAAGGCGGATTGTGATAAATTAATTGAAGCAATTTTGGCAACAAAGGAGTTTTTTAAAGATGGCACTAACTAAATTAGATAGCTTATATCGAGCAGTGATTTTAGATCATTCTGCACATCCACATCATCATGGTACTTTGGATGGTGCAACACCTTTAATTTTGAATAATCCAACCTGCGGAGACGTGATTCATTTGAGCGTTGAAGTTGCTGATGGTAGGATTAAGGATATTGCTTTTGATGGGTCAGGTTGTTCAATTTCTACAGCATCTGCTTCAATGATGACGGATGCTGTATTAGGTAAAACGATTGAAGAAGTCGAAACGCTTTCAGAAGCATTTTCAGAATTAGTACAAGGCCAGGATGTTGAAAATGCTGACGCACTAGGTGATGCAGCCTTTCTTTCGGGTGTTTCGAAGTTTCCAGCTCGAATTAAATGTGCAACCCTAAGTTGGAACGCCTTAAAGAAGGCTCTGGAGAGTGAAGATAGTACAGGCACTTCAGGCTTAACCTGCCACTAATTATTTCATTGCGTTCCAACTGGGCCCCATAAAAATAAAAATTTTTATGGGAAAAGGAAGAAGACCAGAACGATAGTCAATCGGAGATTGACATAAGTGACGTTTCTTCTGACGCGGAACGCCTTAAAGAAGGCTCTGGAGAGTGAAGATAGCACAGGCACTTCAGGCTTAACCTGCCATGATTAAGCAATTCGGTTTCTAAAATAGGGTTATCGTAGTATGATAGTGATTAAGTATAGTTAGAATAAATTGAAATAAAGAAAAGGAGGCTCCAGATGGGTGTACCAGAATTAGAAGAATATCAATTTGGATTTCATGATGATGTTGAACCTATTTATAGTACAGGTACAGGTTTAACTGAAGAAGTCGTCCGTGAAATTTCTAAAGCAAAAGAAGAACCAGAATGGATGTTGGAGTTTCGTTTAAAATCGCTAGAAGCGTTTCATAAAATGCCAATGCCAACTTGGGGGGCAGATTTATCAGAGATTGACTTTGATAAGATTAAATATTTCCAAAGAGCAAGCGACAAGGCAGCTCGTGATTGGGATGATGTACCAGATAAAATCAAAGATACCTTTGAAAAAATTGGTATTCCTGAAGCGGAGCGTGCTTATCTTGCGGGAGCATCTGCTCAATATGAGTCAGAGGTTGTTTACCATAATATGAAGGATGAATTTGAGAAGTTAGGCATTATCTTTACTGATACTGACTCTGCTTTGAAGGAATATCCTGATTTATTTAAACAATATTTTGCAAAATTGGTACCACCGACTGATAATAAATTGGCAGCTTTGAATTCAGCTGTTTGGTCGGGTGGTACATTTATTTATGTACCAAAAGGTGTAAAGGTTGATACACCATTACAAACCTATTTCCGTATTAACGCTGAAAATACTGGGCAATTTGAACGTACTTTAATCATCGTTGATGAAGGTGCAAGCGTCCATTACGTTGAAGGCTGTACAGCACCAACTTATTCTTCTAATAGCTTGCATGCGGCAATTGTTGAGATCTTCACCTTAAAGGGTGGTTATACACGTTATACTACCATTCAGAACTGGTCAGATAATGTTTATAATTTAGTGACTAAAAGAGCTCAAGCTTTGGAGGATGCAACTGTTGAATGGATTGACGGTAATCTAGGAGCGAAAGCAACAATGAAGTATCCAGCAGTTTACTTGGACGGGGCTGGTGCTCGTGGTACGATGTTGTCAATTGCTTTTGCTGGTAAAGGTCAAGAGCAGGATACAGGCGCTAAAATGATTCATAATGCACCTCACACCTCAAGTTCAATCGTTTCTAAGTCAATTTCTAAAGATGGTGGTGCGGTGAATTATCGTGGACAGGTAACATTTAATAAACCAAGTATCAAATCTGCTTCACATATTGAGTGTGATACCATTATTATGGATGATATTTCTAAGTCAGATACGATTCCTTTTAATGAAATTCATAATTCACAGGTTGCCTTAGAGCATGAAGCAAAGGTTTCAAAGATTTCTGAAGAACAACTTTATTATTTGATGAGCCGAGGTTTATCAGAAAGTGAAGCTACAGAAATGATTGTCATGGGCTTTGTGGAACCATTTACTAAAGAATTACCAATGGAATATGCAGTTGAGTTGAATCGATTGATTAGTTACGAAATGGAAGGCAGTGTAGGTTAAAGCTTCCTTATAAGCCAAGAATGTTGTTAAATCAATGTTCTTGGCTTTTTTATTTTACCTTGATAGTAGAAATGACCAGCTTTTTACTGATTAGCCATCATATCAGCAAAGTCTTGACCATTTTTCTTAGGTGCGTTGTTTGTATGTGTGCATAGATGTCTAATGTTACTTTAATAAATTGATTTTAGAAGCAGAAAAAGAACGTGAGAACATAGTTAAGTATCAATCAAATGAACTGATGACAGAAATAGAAAATATTGTAAGAAGTGAACAAAGAACTTTAGAAGAAGAGCTTCAAAGTAAGTACTTGAAAAATTTACAAACTGCAGTAAAAGAGGCTGTTCGTATTCGTAAAGAATGGCTAGCAGAGTTACAAAGTGGTTTAAATGGTTTATTTGAGGAACGATTGAACTTGTGTACCTATGTCGATAATAGTAAAGATTAGCTTTTAACTACATCGATTTCATCACTTCAAAACTTATGTATTCAAAATAGTATCAATGATATTTTAAATCGAGTAGAAAAATAGAAGAAGAATAAATGATGATTATAGGTACAGTTAAATGGTTTAACGAGAAAAAAGGCTACGGATTTATTGCTGGTGAAGATAGTAAAGATATTTTCGTTCATTACTCCGATATTGTGGCCACTGGTCATCGAAAACTTGTAGATGGCCAAAAGGCTGAGTATGAAGTTACTGAATATAAGAAAGCCTGAAGATAATTATTATTTAAGTGCTTTGGATACCTGGCAGTATGAAAAGAGTAGAATATACCAAGACAGGCGATTGTTGGAGTTGGAGAGTGGAAAATAAAATTTTTAGACTAGATTAAGGTACTGATACTTATTAGTACTTTTTTTTGTTATATATTAAATTATTCTATTATTATTTTTTTGTTTTTTAATTTACGAATTGTTATAATTATTTGACTTGAAATTTTAAGTTAATTACTTATATTCAAGAATTTTTTTAATTTAAAAGGTGGCAATTATGTCGAAACGAAAGAAATGGATAATCGGAATTTTTGTTTTAATTATCGTATTAATAGCAGGTTATGGAGGAAAAATATACATGGATAATCAAGAATTAAATAACGAAATGGTAGAAGTTGTGAAAAGTCAAGAAGCAAAAGAAGTTTTTGAAGAAGGATTAAAGAATTTAGACTCTAAAGCATTGACTAATGAGGGTGTTATCAAATCTTATGAAATTGACTATGACAGCATTAAACATAATCCTATGGGGGGAGTCAATGTGACAATCATCATTAATAAAGACAAGGATTTGACTTTAGAATATGATTTAGATAAATATTCTAAGGGATTAGAAAGTGGAGGAGTAGTAATTTCTGAAAAGTTAGTTGAACTCATAGAAAGTAAAGGAGAGTAAGACGTTGACTGATGAGGAAAGAGTGAAGATAGCTAAGCAGGAATATAAAAACTTAAAAGTTAATCAAAAAATAGAAGTTGACGGAAAAAAAGTTGGCTATGTATGCGATGTCATTAATAACAAAGTGACAGGTGAACAGAGCTATATTATCACTGATGGCAATCCTAAAACACAACAGCCTGGAGAAGTACAAAATGTAACCGTACTTTATCGTGGTTCAACTAGTCCAGGGGAGATATTAAATGACCCTTTAGATGTTGTTGTGGATTGGGGTGTCAATAATGCGAAAATATTAAAAGAGCAATTACCAAGTCTGGGACATACACCAACCATTCAAATGCAATCTTCCGCAAATACGCTTAATAGTGCAATGAATAAGTACTCAAATGCTCAATTTGAAGTTTATGGACACTCGCAAGCTTCAACTAATGGACAATATGCTTTAAGTTCGCTTGATTCCACAGATAAGATTAATCGTATAAAAGGTGCTTATCTCTATCAAGGGCCAAATGCTTATCCGATGCTATCTAAGCAACAAAAAGCAACAGCAAAATCCCTTAAAGATAAAATTTTTAATTTTGTAGACGATAAAGATATTGTTCCTATTGGCTATTGGCGAAAAACGGTTGGCAATGTCATTTATGTGGACTCTAAAAAAGTAGGCATGACCGACCAACATATGTGGGGTGGCTATCAATTTGATAATGGCAATTTGAAAATCAAAAAGAAATCAGAAGTTAGTTTTATCATTGCACAAAATAAACAAGTAATGGCTAATGAACTTGAATATTTTAAAAAATTATCTAAGAAATTAACTTTAAGTGGTGGTGGTTTATCCTCAAATGAAAAGCTTTATTTAGACAGCGAACAAGCACGAATTATCGTTGAAAAAGCCCTATCTGACTTTCAAATTGCAACAGAAAATTTGATTAAAATTCATCAAGATGGCATACGTGAAGCCCAAGAGCTATGGCAGGAGGCTTTATCAGAGGCAAGAAGTAAGGGTACTTTATTAAACGAGGGGGAAATTCGTTCCTCCTTAGAAATAGTTGGCTGTACAGAGTCTAAAATTGTCACTCAACCCTGTGAAAAATATCAAGGTAAAATTGA
>JAKVKP010000016.1 GCA_022484805.1 Streptococcaceae bacterium | reverse complement strand
ATCTGGAATATATAGATTACCTAATGTCGCTGCCATAATTGCCTTAATTGAGTGCATCCGATTTTCACCTTGCGTGAAAACAAGTGACTGCTCATTTCTGAAAATTTCATCTGTAATTTCCAATTCTGTATAACCATATTTTTCAGCTAACTCTTTACCAGTTTTGGTAGCTGTATCGTGAAAGGCTGGCAAGCAATGCAAGATAATCGTTTCATCATTACCTGTTTGTGCGACTAATTTCGCATTAATCTGATATGGTAATAATAAATCAATTCTCGCCTTGAAATCAACCGCTTCACCCATTGAAACCCAAACATCCGTATAAAGCACATCAGCACCTTTGACACCAACAGCGACATCATCCGTCACTAAAATTGTACTACCTGATTTTGAAGCATAGTTTTGAGCGATAGTTAAAATTTCAGACTCAGGTTGCAACGCCTTTGGCGAAACAATATGAACATCAACACCTAAAATTGCACCAGTCACCAATAAAGAATTGGCAACATTATTGCGACCGTCACCAACATAAGCTAATGTTTTATTCTCTAAACTACCAAAATGCTCTAAAATCGTAAAATAATCCGCAATCATTTGCGTTGGGTGCCATAAATCTGTCAAGCCATTCCAAACAGGAACACCAGAATATTTCGCCAAATCTTCTACCACAGCCTGTTCAAAGCCACGAAATTCAATACCATCAAACATAGAGCCGAGAATCTTTGCTGTATCCTCAGTAGATTCCTTATGACCTAGTTGAATATCATCTTTCCCTAAAAATTCTGGGTTTGCCCCTAAATCATTAGCCGCAACCGTAAAGGCAGAGCGCGTTCTAGTACTCGTTTTTTCGAATAATAAGGCAATATTTTTATTTTTCAGATATTCGTGAGGAATATTTTGTTGTTTTAATTTCTTTAAATGACCTGTCAAACCTATGAGGTACATTAATTCCTTTTGCGTAAAATCAATTTCCTTTAAAAAACTTCTACCTTGAAACATCTTAGCCTACCTCCTTCACTACCTTTACAATTTTCTCTAATCCAATTTCTAATTGTGTCTGAGTCATCACTAATGGTGGCAGTAAACGAATTACGTCCTTTCCTGCACGTAGAATAAGCAGGCCATCATCTTGCAATTTTTGCATAATCATAGGTATTTGATTGGCATTTTTTAGCTGTATGCCAATCATCAAACCAATACCTTGAATTTTTGCAATATTTGGCTCTTGATTCAAATGTTCCTGCAAGTAATCGAAGGCAAATTGACCCTTTTGGGCTACCTCATCTAAAAATGCAGGTGTCATATGAGTAAGCACAGCTTTGGCAGAAGCCATTGCTATAAAATTACCGCCAAAGGTTGAGCCATGCGTACCCGGTGCAAAAACTGAAGCGTACGCTGTTTTGGCAAATACTGCACCTACTGGCACCCCATTTGACAAGCCTTTAGCTAATGTAAACACATCTGGTTGAATATCAAAATGCTCAAAGGCAAATTTTTTCCCAGTACGACCAATCCCTGTTTGGACTTCATCAACAATTAATAAGATGTTATTTTCTTCAGCTAGTTGAGCTAATGCTGTGATAAAAGCTTGATTTGCTGGTAAAACACCGCCTTCTCCTTGAATCATTTCTAGCATAATTGCTGCCGTCTCAGGTGAAATCAAAGCTTTGACAGAATCGATGTCATTAAACTCTGCATATTTAAAACCTGGTACCAATGGCGCGAAGCCCTTTTGAATCTTTTCTTGTGCTGTTGCGCTCATCGAACCATAAGTTCGACCATGAAATCCATTTTTAAAGGTAATAATTTCTGGTTTGCCAGTTTTTAAGCGCGCAAATTTAATCGCTGCTTCGTTAGCTTCTGTTCCGCTATTAACAAAAAGTCCAACATAGTCATCACCACCGACTAATTCAGCAACCTCCTCTTGAATGCTACTGTGATACAGATTTGGAATGTGAATTAATTGATCAACCTGTGTCTTGATTGCCGTTTTCTGCGCTTCAAAGGAATACCCTAAGTTAGCAACACCAATACCAGAAGTGAAATCTAAATACTGATTATTATCTGTATCGTATAAATAGACATCTTCACCCTTAACAAATTCTATCTTTTCATTCCGACCATAATTATTAAATAAATGCGACAAAATTTACCTCCTCATTAATTGTTTATTTTTTATTGTTTATTGTTAAGTATGATATAAAGCGTTAATTTCTACGTAAGCATAAGTCAAATCGCAGCCCCATGCTGAGCCTTCAGCCTCACCCTGATTTAAAAAGACATCAATGATAACTTGATCCTTTTTCAGTGCTTCTTGCATTTTTTCTTGCTCAAATGACACTGGTACAGCTTGTTTCAATACAAATTGACCTGCAAGTGCAATATCAACTACCTCTGGATTAAATTCTGGTCCTGCATAGCCAAGCGCACAGATAATTCGCCCCCAATTGGGATCACTACCAAATATTGCTGTTTTAACAAGTGGAGAGCCAACAATTTTTTTCGCCATCAAACGCGCATCCAAGGTATTTTTTGCTCCTTTAACATTAACCTCAATCAATTTAGTAGCACCTTCACCATCCGCAGCAATTTTTTGAGCGAGTACGGTCATAACCTTAGCCAGCATTGATTTAAATTTTATATGTGCCTCGGTATTAGCCTGAATTTCAACCTGCTTCGATAAGCCATTAGCCATCACTAATACTGTGTCATTTGTTGATGTATCACCATCAACTGTAATTTGATTAAAAGTTGTTTCCGTTAAATCACTCAGGGTTAATTGTAAAAGTTCACTTGAAATATTAGCATCTGTTGTAATAAAGGCTAACATCGTTGCCATATTTGGATGAATCATCCCACTACCTTTTGCAACACCAGCCATTGTTACAGCTTGTCCATCAAATTCCTCTGTCAGAACAATTTCTTTTTTGACCAAATCTGTTGTCAATATACTTTCTGAAAAATAATCTGGTTGATTACGCTGTAAATCTAGCGCCTCAATACCAGCTTCAATTTTATCCATTGGTAAACATTTGCCAATCACACCAGTAGAACATACCGCTACTTGACTTGCTTCAATTGATAATTTAGCAGCCAATAAATCTTGAGTTTTTTTGGCGTCAATCAATCCTTGTTCACCGGTTACTGCATTGGCATTACCAGAATTAACAATTATCGCTTGGAGCTTGCCACCTTTAACGACTTCTCGGTCCAATTTAACTGGCGCAGCCTGAACTTGGTTGGTAGTAAAAACACCGGCACAATTTGCGGGGACCTCCGAATAAACAACACCCAAGTCACGTTTAGCTTTTTTCATTTTTGCGTGAACGCCATCGGCTGAAAATCCGATTGGTGATGCAATATTTCCGATAATTTCTTTCATTTTATATATTCCTTTCGCTATTAAGGTATCAATTTATTTGATTATGGAAAAACAGGTACAAAATCTAAACCAGAAAATTGGTCAAAGTCAGCTAATAAATTCAAATTTTGAATGGCTTGACCAGCAGCACCTTTAATTAAATTATCAATAACCGTCACAACCATTAAGGTATTAGTGACTGGGTTATACGATAAGCCAATATCAGTATAATTCGTACCAATAACCTGTTTTAGCTGGGGCATTGTATTATTAGACATTAATCGAATGAATGGTTTGTCTTGATAAATTTGTTGATATGCAGATTCAACTTCTTCAAAAGATACAGCTGGTTTTAATTTGGCATAGCTTGTCACAAAGATACCACGAGTAACTGGAATCAGACTGGTTGAAAATTGAATTGCTGGAATTTTGGTATTCCATTGATTAAACTGGAGCATAATTTCAGGAATATGTTGATGCTGATTAATTTTATAAATTGACATATTATCATTCACTTCAACATAATGACTCGCCTCTGATAATTTTTTACCTGCGCCTGATAGACCTGACTTGGCGTCAATAATTATACTCTCAGGCTCGATTAAATCAGAAATCACAACAGGAGCAAGCGATAAAATTGATGCTGTTGCATAACAGCCAGGATTTGCAATTAAACGTGCACTAGAATTTTTAGACACAAAATCTGCCAAGCCATAAACAGCTTGATTTAAATATGCTGCGTGGGTCGCTGGCTTACCATACCATTTTTGATAGCTTTCAGCCGAATTAAGTCGAAAATCTCCAGATAAATCAATGACTGGAAATTGATTTTCTATAAATTGAATTGCAACTTCTCTTGAAACACCACTCGGTGTTGCAAAAAAGACCAAATCGCTTTCTGCCATGATTTCTGAATGATTGATTGCTTTCAAAGGTAAATCCAGTAAACCACTTAAATGGGGATAAATTTTACTTATTTTTTTACCAATATTTTGTGTGCCATAAACACCCGCAATTTCAACTTCAGGATGGTTATGCAATAATCGGACAAGCTCTAATCCGCTATAACCTGTCACGCCGATGATTGATACTTTCATTAATTTTCAACCTCCCGAATTCTTTTTTACTTTAATATTTGTAATTATACACCAAAATGAATTTTTATCAATATTTTTTGAATATTTTTTCATTATTTTACAATTTTTTTCATTTTTTTGCATATTTAGTGATTATCAATCATCTATTATGCATATTCTAAAACTAATAGTATGCTAAATCACTTTTTAATTCATTTTTCTCTTTATTAGCCAACAAAAAAACTTTTAAAAGTTTTAGTCTTTTAAAAGTCTCTTTCTATTATTCTATTTCGTGGCATATAAAACGCAATACCAATACCTTGAATGTATTTGGTTTAATCATAACCAGTTTACTAACGCAGCTTCTTTATTTAAAATAGGCCTTTGCTCAATTTGCCCATTGTTTGATCCGAAATCTTATTAATCTGTGTCATCGCATCATTAACCGCATCCACAATCAAATCTTGAAGTGTTTCGACATCATCAGGATCTACAAGTGCCTGATTAATTTCAATGGATTTAACTATTTTATCGCCAGTCATGCTAACTTTAACGTAGTCTTGTGCGCTTTTACCAGTGAAAACTTGTGAATCAAGATTTTTCTTACTTTCTTCCATTTGTTTTTGTAATTTCTGTGCTTGCTTCATCATTTGTTGCATATTGCCACCATTAAACATTTTTTATGACCTCTTTCTTTATCCAATTAATCTAACTTTTATAATTAATATTATTCATATTTTATCATAATTCAATATCAGAATAAACTTGCAGTAGCCTAATTTTTATATAAAAAAGGCGTATCACTGAGGACACGCCTTAATTTCAATTAATTTGCTGAAGTCTTATCTTCTTTTTTAAAGAAGAGTTTAAAGCTTGCAAATGATATAACGATTAAACCAATGAAGTAATAGAAACCATTTACCTTCTCAGATGTCTTTGGTAACTTAGTAGACTTATCTGTCGTTTTGGCTGGTGTCTTTTGATAGGTGTTGGTAATAACAATATGCTCTGAATCCTTAGCATTAATTGTTGCCTTGTATCCATCCACCTTACTTACTTCTTCGACGGTGTATTTAATTGCTTTACCTGCAAGATTAACAGCTAAATCAGTCCAAGTATATTTCCAATTATTTTTGGCAGTTACATCAACTGGATTGCCAACTGCTACACCATCTGCATACAATTGAACCTGAATTTTGTCTGGTCTTGCCTTGAATTGATCATCATTATCTGACCACTTCTTAGTCACTTCAACTGCTTTAACTTCTGTTTTATGTGTATTCGTAATAATAATATTACCTTTATCCGAATCACTTACTGTGGCTGTATAACCAGCAACATCACTTACTTCTTTGACTGTGTAAACAATTGCTTTGCCAGCGGCTTTTAAATCTAAGTTATCGAAAGTAGTTGTCCATTGATTCTTATTACTTAGCTCAACCGTATCGCCAACCTTTTTACCATCTGCATACAATTGAACCTTAATGCTTGTCGGACGGATGCCATCTTGGTTATTGTTATCAACCCATGCCTTGGTTACTGTCACACTTGTTTTGCCCGGTGTGTAGCTATTTATAAGGTCATAACCATCAGTTGTGGTACTATAACCTGCCACGCTATTTTCAGTAATTGTGTAAGTAATTGCCTCACCATTTTCAAACTTAGGTAAGTTTTCAAAACTGTATTGCCAGTTATCATCTGCTGTCACTGTCTTAGAAGCAATTTGTGTACCATTCGCTAATAAATTAACCGTGATATCATCTGGACGAATACCGTCTTGATTATCGCTATCTGACCAAGTCTTGGTACCGGATACAGCTGTTATTTCTGGCGTATGCGTATTGGTAATAATCACATTACCCTTATCTGAATCATCAACGGATGTCGTATAGCCTGCTATTTCACTTGTTTCTTTAACAGTATACGTAATTACTTTCCCATCAGATTTTTCATCTAGATTTGTAAAGTTAGCCACCCACTGATTAGCATCTGATAATGTTGCTGTTTTACCAGTTGCATTACCGTTCGCATAAAGTTCGACTTCAATACTGGTTGGTCTAATACCATCTTGATTATTGTTATCATCCCATTTTTTAGTAGCTGCTATACTAGTTTTGCCCGGTGTATAGCTATTTGTAAGGTCATAACCATCAGTTGTTGTACTATAACCTGCCACACTATTTTCAGTAATTGTATAGACAATCTCTTGACCATTTTTATATTTGACTAAATTCTCAAAAGAATATTTCCAATTGTCTGAAGCAGTTACAGTCTTCGAATCAACTTGTTCACCATCTGCTAAAAGATTAACTGAAATACTTTCAGGACGGTTTCCATCCTGGTTATTGCTATCATCCCATGTCTTAGTTCCCTGAACATTAATCTTCTCAACGGCTCTTGAATTTGTAATTCTAATATTACTTAAATCAGAATCATCAATTGAAGATGTATAGTTTGGTACACCAACCTCCGAAATTGAATATTGAATTTCCTTACCGTTTGAATCATATTTAACTAAATTATTAAAATTAAACGACCAATTGCTAGCAGCAGAAACATCTATTGAATCAATAATTTCACCGCTTGACAACAAGTTAACTTTTACCGATTCAGGTCTCAAGCCTTCTTGATTATCATTGTCATCCCAAATCTTGACGCCAGAAAGGCTAGTTTTAGCTTTTTCATTCGTTTCAGTTAAATTGAAATTATTATTAACATCTACACCATCATATTTTAATGTGATTTTTTTCCCATTGGCTAAATCTGTTGGAACCACATACCCAGTTAACGTAGAAGTTTCAACTAAGATATAATCTCCGCTCTTAAGATTGCCCCAAGTAATTTGTCCATTAACATCAGTTGTACCTGTACGAAGTAATGACCCCTTAGTACCACCCGTATATGAGTATAATTCAAATTTGACACCAGTTAAAATTTGACTGTTGTCGTCCTTATCAGTTTTTGTTAGAACAAGATTGACATTTTTGGCGGTTGAAGAGCCACCATTATTTACGACTTTACTTGAGCCTTCAACAGTACCATCAACCTCTTTTTGACCAGTTGCAGAGACATTCACTGTATTAGTCAAAACATCATTAACTAAAGATGAATTGATATAGGCACGGTATTCAATTAAGTACGCCGTATCTATTTGATTTAAAAATTTAACGACCAATTCTTGTTTACCTGTTGCTGAATCAGTTTGAAGGTCTACTGAATAATCTTTGTCTAAAGTAAGTACATTACTTGCGTCTTTACTGACATTACCACTTGCATCAACGACACTACCGTATACTTTAATTGAGTCCTCGATAATTGATTGATTAGATGATGGAATATCTGTTACGACAACATCCTTAACCGTTGATTGTGCTTTATTCACCCAAATATGCCAAAGTGCATAAGCAGAATCTGTTGGATCTTGTTCACCTGTCTTTTCAACAACGCTACCACCATTGTTAACAGATGTACTACCATTTAAATCATTAGATATAGCATTATTAGTATAGGTAGCTGTATTTTTATAAGTTGATTGGTCAATCACCTGATTCTTAAGAGAGGTATCAAATTGTAACACATAAGCAGAATTAGAACCCTCTGGTAAATTAACACTAAGTGTTCGAGTTGCTTCATCATAAACTGGTGTAACACCATCAACCTCTACAAGATTCGTTACATCACCCGCTTTATTAATTGAACCTGAATAAAGCACTGCCGAGCCAGCGACATACTCCTGACCTTCTAAAATTTTATCGGTAATTGAACCATTGACGATTTGTCGTTGATTTAGGTTAGTATATACTTTCCATGTAATTGCCTTAGTTACCGCATTATAGCTCCCCTGCTTACTACCATCATAACGGTAATCATCACGAGGTGTGAAATCTGCGGTACTTTTATTTTTATGTTCTTTGCCATTTTTATCTGTCCAATTCATCACTGCCGAATTGGTCCATTTTTTGTTTGAATCTTTTAGGGTACTTGCTTCAAAAGCAGTTTTAAAGCTTAGAGTATATCTATCACTGGTTGTGGTAGCCAAATCACCCAAAAACTCAACTTTAAACCCAGTTTCAGTAACAGTAATTTTATAATCCTTGTCTTTTTCTAAAACAGTGTTAGAGACAATGTTAGTAAAAACAAACGAATTATAGTCAACTGTCAAACCTGCTGGAATTGTATCCTCTAAAGACCAATTAGTCATCTCTTGACGACCCTTATTAATATCCAAATTCCATTGAACAGTCCGATTAATATAATCAACATCACCACGTGATTTAACTAAGCCTTGCTCTGTAATTTCGCCAGAACCTGCAGTTGCCTCCTTTGAATTACTCGTTGCTGTATTTTTTAAAACAACCTTATCACCATCAACAATTGGAACCGTGACTTGTGATTGATAAGTAATTTTAATTTGTTTATCTAGACCAGTAGGAAAATTGATTGTCATTGTTTTATGATCATCGGAATAAGTGATTGTATATAAATTAGTATCTATCGCCTTACCATCAGAACCAACCAATTTTGGTGTCCCATAAAAAATTTGGTCCCCATCCAAAGTATCAACAATTTGAGTATTGGCAGGTAAAACTTTGGCACCAGCATTATAATCAATATGCCAGTTAAAGACCTGCGATCCATTGCTATCGGCTCCATCAAATTTTTTATCAATGAGCTTGCCATAATTAGCAGTGACTGTATTGCTGGCGGTGACTTCCTTATCGCCATTGGTTAAAGTTGCGGTATTTTTAAAATCAATACTGCCACCATCATCAGGTTTTTTATCTTCATCAATTTTAGTCACATAAGAAACCTTAAATGCTTGATAAGTATCCGCATAGCTTCCGATAAAGGTCACAGTGCCCTTTGAATCAACCTCATAGTCAACAGCTTCTGTTAATGCGTCACCTGTCCCTACAACATTACCATTCATATCAATCGTTAAAGGATAAACCTCAACACTTTCATAAGTATTTCCAGCTGGAAAAGCATCCGAAACCTGAGCATTAATTAATTGATTACCACTTGTATTAATCGTTACATCCCAAAACACTTTCGTCGGATTGCTGGCTGAATTTGTCCTACCAGCTTTAGAAATATCGGCACCACCTTTAGGTTTCACCACTATTTCATGCGTGTCAGTACCAGATTTAGTTGGTACATCAATAATAATTTTACCAGGCTCATTGGTTTTAATACTTGATTGACTGTAATTAAAACTTCCAGAAATTGAATCATTATTTTCAACATTCTTAAAGGTAAATCTCACTGTGCCATCACTAAAAATTTGGTAATCCCCGTAATCACCTAATGAGCCTGTTCCAGGTGTATAAGTCACAGTACTAGGTAATTTAAATTCATAATAATCACCATCTTTTAATTCATAGTTATCCTTTAATTCATTTGGAATTGACCAATTGTATTTGAAAGAAATTTTCGTATCGGCGGTAATTTTATCTTCATCAACCGGATTACCGTCAGCATCTGTATAGGATAAAATGACAGTATCAAAAATTGAACCGTTTAAATCATCGGGCAAATATTGACTAATATCTGTTGCCACTTGTGCCTCACTCAAAGCCTTTACCTGTTGTTTTGTAACAGGTTCTTCAGCTTTTGACTGAGCTTCATCCGCGCTACTGCTTACTGGTTCTGATGAAGCAGAACTTCCATTAGAAGCTTCATCCGTTGAGGTTGCTTCGGTACTAGCAGTTGAATTATCGGCTGTTTTTTCCGCTGCTGATTCAGCTTGAACCACCTGACTCAAGTCTAAATTTGTCGTACTTCCGTCACTCTCAATAACTAATGTAGCTTTATCCTTTAAACTATCCTTACTTAATTTAATTGATAAATCATTTGTTTCATTCGTTGTATTACCAGCAATCTCAGCAGAAATCACATTACCACTTAAGCTATACTGATTTTTTGAATTTGTTGTTTGATTCGTAACTTCTTTAATCACAACACTACTGTCTTGAACCTTGATACTTGTCGTTTCAGCTTGAGTATCAGAATTATTAGCTGTAACCTTTAAATCTATGGTTACATCTTGATCCTCGATAGCTTTGACCTGTGCTGAATTCAACGTAACTAAATTAACTTTTTCACCTATCGTCTGAGCAGCAGTTAATATCGGTGACACATACTGTAGTAATATCGTCACTGTCATTAAAATAAAAATACCACTTTTAGATAATTTTTTCATGTAAACACACCCATCCCAATTTATTTGGTCAACCTGTAATAAAAGCTTCAAACAAGCTTCAATCACTAGTTTTAATAATTTATTATTTTTCAATTATTAATGTTCAAACGATTGCCGAATTACGCTTGTTATTAATAAAGAAAAATAATTATAAAACGATACCAACATAATATTAATATATGTTTTTCGTTATATATGCTCTATTTTTAACCCAAACAAGTCACTTATTGGCATATACAGATATTAGGTTTCAACGATGAAAAACTATCTATTTTATTACAAAGGCAATACAAAAAAGCATTATCTAATCAGTCAAAATGACCAATTAAATAATGCTTCTTTTATAATATTTATCTGTTATCTTTTTTTCTTTTTCTTTTTCATTTTTTTGTTGGCTTGCTTCATCATTCGGTTCATTGCCATCTTCCCAAGCTTACCCTTGACGCCGCCACCCATCATTTGATCCATGCCTGGAATACCTTGCATCATTTGATCCATATTACCATTAGAAACCATACGCATCATTTTTTTAGATTCATTAAATTGTTTAATCATTTGATTAACTTCAATGACTGTATTACCAGAGCCTGCCGCAATTCGACGACGACGACTCGGTGACAATACATCAGGATTTTCACGTTCCTCAGGCGTCATACTCATAACAATTGCCCGTTTACGTGAGATGTCCTTCGGGTCCACCTTAACATTCGCGATACCTGGTACCTCATTCATACCTGGAATCATTTTCAATAAGTCCTCAATTGGCCCCATATTAGTCACCTGATCTAATTGATCAATGAAATCATTAAAATCAAAGGTATTTTCACGCATTTTTTGCGTCATTTCAGCAGCCTTTTTCTCATCAAAATCCTGCTGTGCCTTTTCAATCAAGGTCAATAAATCGCCCATTCCGAGAATTCTTGAACTCATTCGGTCTGGATAGAAAACCTCTAAATCCGTTAATTTTTCGCCCGTACCTGTAAATTTAATTGGCTTTCCAGTAATTGCACGAATTGATAATGCAGCACCACCACGGGTATCACCATCCAGCTTAGTAATAATTACCCCTGTGATTCCTAGCTTCTCATCAAAGGATTGAGCCACATTAACTGCATCTTGACCAGTCATCGCATCAACAACTAATAAAATTTCTGTTGGATTAGCAATTGTTTTAATATCTGCCAATTCTTGCATTAAATGTTCATCAATATGCAATCGGCCTGCCGTATCAATTAAAACATAATCATTACGCTGTTCAGCTGCTTGAGCTAAACCTTGTCTAACAATCTCAACTGGTGAAACCTCTGTTCCCATTTCAAAAACAGGTACATCAATTTGAGCACCTAAGACTTTTAATTGATCAATCGCAGCTGGACGATAAATATCCGCAGCAATCATTAGAGGGCGGGCTTTTTCTTCTTTAACCAAGCGATTGGCTAGCTTCCCAGCAAAGGTCGTTTTACCAGCACCTTGCAAACCGGTCATCATAATAACCGTTGGTATTTTTGGTGATTTTAAAAGCTGACTCTCAGTCGAACCGAGCGTTTTGGTCAATTCCTCATCAACGATTTTAACAATTTGTTGTGCTGGATTTAACTTTTCTAAAACCTCTACACCAACGGCACGGTCACGAATATTTTTTACAAACTCTTTAACAACAGGTAATGCAACATCGGCTTCTAACAGCGCAAGTCGAATTTCCTTAGTCATTTCACGAACATCAGCCTCAGAAACCTTGCCCTTACCTCTTAATTTTTTAAACGCACCCTGTAGGCGTTCTGTTAAACTCTCAAATGCCATTTTTACTCCTTATTAATCCTCTTCAACTGCCTGAATTTGCTCAATGATCTCGATGAGTTGTGGATCATCTGAATATTTACTCCGAATTTCGTCAAGATACTGTTTTCTTACGATATAGTTACTAAACAAATGTAATTTTTGCTCGTAACCTTCTAATAATTTTTCCGTCCTTCTTATATTATCATAAACAGCTTGTCGACTCACTTGGAATTCTTCAGCGATTTCCCCTAAAGAATAATCATCTGCATAATAAAGTTCAATGTAATTCATTTGTTTTTCAGTTAGTAATGTCGAATAAAATTCAAATAAAGAATTAATTCGATTATTTTTTTCTATCTCCATACCTACCATTTTATCATATTTCACTACGGTTTAAAGTTTTATTTAATTAACTATCATCATTATGCAAGCTATCATTTAAAAAAAAACATCAAAATTTAATCAAAACCTTAAAAACATTTTACGCCAACTTTACATTACTAGTGTACCGCTTATGTTAAACTAAAAGATGAAGTTTAACCGTTGACTACATGATTAATAATGATTAATAATAATTTATATTTAATGTAGAATAATTATTGCAATAGCTGCTAGGAAGGGTACTACAAAATGAAGAAGATATTGATTGTTGACGATGAGCCTTCCATCTTGACACTGCTTCAATATAATTTTGAAAAGAATAACTTTTCGGTAACAACAACTACAAATGGACTAGAGGCCTATCATCTGGCAACTACGAAAAATTTTGACTTTATTATTTTGGATTTAATGTTACCAGAAATGAGTGGTATTGAAATTACCAAAAAATTGCGGAGTAAAGATATTCTAACGCCAATTTTTATCTTAACTGCAAAAGATGATGAAGTAGACAAAATTGTTGGCATTGAAATTGGTGCGGATGATTATATTTTTAAACCTTTTTCACCACGTGAAATCGTGGCTCGGGTAAACGCTGTATTACGTCGCATCGAATTTTCTACCACACCAGCAGATGAGGAGAACATCGAGGCGCAAACATTAGAAGCTGGCCCATTTAAGCTTAATCTAATGTCAAGTCAGCTACTACTTAATGATCAATTTGTTGAATTAACTAAAAAAGAGTTTGAATTGCTTCATTATTTTATGACCCATATTAATCATACCGTATCTAGAGAGAAGCTTTTGAGCCGTGTTTGGAATTTTGATTTTGAAGGCTCAACTCGAATTGTTGATGTTCATGTCTCACATTTAAGAGAGAAAATTGAACTTGATCCGAAAAAACCAGAGTATATCGTCACTAAGCACGGTTTTGGATATAAATTTAAAATCCCAGAAAATCAATAAAAGCCAATCAATCTATTCTAATTTTCATTTAGACAAGTCCATTCAAACTAGCTAATCGCTTGAATGACTTGTTTTTTTCTTGCGCAAAAGATAAATAAAAAAACATATTTGACTTTTTATTGTTTTATCCTGATTTTTATTGTATGTTAAAAAGAGTGGTTATATTAGTTGAAAAGAGGAAAAATATGAAATATAAATCATTATTAATTACTATTTTCTATTTAATTATCGGATGTTTATTAATTATTTCTGCTCACCTTATAAATTTAAATAATCAATATAATAACATTAAGAGTCGACTAATTGCACTTGAAGAAGTCGTCGAAAAGCAAGACTTTAAACAACTATCTGATTTTAGCTTGTTAGAAGCCACCGGTCAAAGCATTCAAATATTAGATACGGATTCTAAACAAATTTTTCCAGCAACCAATCAAATAATTGATACTGAAGACATCCGTAATCTAAAAAAAGGCAGCTATATTACCCGAAAGGTAACTAACCAAACTATTACCTATAGTACAAAAATTATTAAAAATAACCAAACCATTGGTTATTTACGTTTAATAGAAGAAAAAAAGAATATCTCGGGAATTCAAGCGGCTATCATTATCACACTATTGCTACTATATCTGGTCTACTGGATTAATGAATTTTTGACTAAACGTAAAAATCAGCTTGACATTCAGGCAGTCATTGAGGCGGACCGGAAGAATCTTTTACAATTGGAAGAGCAAAATACTAATCCGTCACTTCAAAATGAACAAAGAGTCACTTCGTTTATTGAACTTTCCGATACATTGCTTTTACCTAGCTTCATCTATAATCAAAAGGGTAAAATTATTCATGCCAATCAGAAAATTTTTGAAATTTTCCCTCAGTTTTTTTCAGCGATTGATTATTTTTCACCTGAAGCTGAATTTTTGAATTTATTAGTGAATCAGTTAATTAAGCCTGAGCATATCCATCGCCAGATGACTTTTGACAAGGTTAATCGTTTCTTTAAAATCACTATCTTTCCGATTGACACAGAGCATTTCTTTGTGATTTTAGAGGATCAAACAGATATTATCGAACTAATTGAAAAACAAAATGAATTTTCAGCAAATATTGCCCATGAATTGAAAACACCAACTGCTTCAATCATCGGATTTTCTGAAAATCTATTGGAAGGCATTGAGGATCCTAACGATATTAAACATTTTGCTGGCATTATCAATCATGAGGCAGAAAGACTGAATCAGCTGATTAGTGATATTATTTCTCTATCTAAAAGCCATCAGCACATCAATAACTCCGAGATTCAATTGCCTGAGCTTGTCAATTCTATCCTAAGCGACTATAAAAAAATAATTGATGAAAAGCAAATTACAGTTACGGTTTCAAATGAACATTTCATAATTCGTTCTAAAGAGCGCTTATTGCAATTAATTTTCAAAAATCTAATTGAGAATGCAATTTACTACACTGAAAATCATGGTGAGGTAGATATCAATTTATCAGTCAATCATAATATGCTCATTTTTCAAATTCAAGATTCCGGTATTGGTATCAGTGAACTGAATCAACGTAAAGTTTTTGACCGCTTCTTTAGAGTTGATAACACTAAATCTAAAAATAATAAGGGAACTGGTCTCGGGTTATCCATTGTCAAATCCTACGTCACAGAGCTTGGCGGCAGTATTCAAGTCCAAAGCGAGCTAGGAAAGGGTACCCAATTTGAAGTTTTAATTCCAACACGTTAAATTATCAATCAGAGCACGTAGAAAATAGCTGAAATCATGATGTAGTGATGTAAAAAAACTCAAAAAATAAAATCGTACATAGAAACAAATAAAGTAGTTACCTTCTCAAACTTAGCTGATAGGTAGCTACTTTATTATAATTTTTTTTACATTAATAGAAATAACTATTTGTCAAAATGAGCTTCATTTTAAGAATATAGATTCAATTAAATCATCGTTCCATTCGTTTCTATTACCCTCTTATACCAATAAAAACTGTCTTTTCGGTATCGCATAAGTGTTCCTTTACCAGCATCATCTTTATCAACATAAATAAAGCCATATCGTTTCTTCATTTCTCCAGTTCCAGCAGAAATAATATCTATGCATCCCCACATTGTGTAGCCGATTAAATCAACACCATCATCTTCCACTGCCAATTTAATCTGTTCAATATGTTCTTTTAAATAATCAATTCGATATTGATCATGCACTTCGCCATTGTCTTCCAATTGATCTATTGCACCAATTCCATTTTCGACAATAAATAAAGGAATTTGATATCTATCATACAACTGATTTAATGATATCCTTAGCCCAATCGGATCTATTTGCCAACCCCAATCAGTTTCTCTTAAAAAAGGATTTTTAATCGTATTCATCAAGTTACCACTAGTCATTTGTAAATCATTCTGGTTACTTGCAACATTGCTCATATAATAGCTAAATCCTAGATAATCTACTGTACCTTCTTTTAACACTGATAAATCATCAGGTGCCATATTTAATACAATATTTTTTTGATTGAGGAATTTTCTAGCTTTATTAGAATAATAACCTCTAATTTGAATATCTGAAAAATAATAATGGCTGTCCATATCTTTCATTGCTTTTAGATTATCAACTGGATTGCAAGTATTTGGATAAGTCATTGGATAAAAAATCATTGCGCCAATTTTAAAATCTCTATTAATACTATGTCCAATTTTAACAGCTTTAGCAGAAGCAACTAGCATATTGTGAATTGCATTATATTTTTGTTGCTCGTCACATGACTTAATACCCGATCCAAACCAAGGATATTCAATCATTGTATTGATTTCATTAAAAGTCATCCAATATTTTACTTTAGCTTTATATCTTTTAAATATTGTTTCACAATATTTTTCAAAAAAATCAATCATTGATCGATTTAGCCAACTACCATATTTTTCAACCAAATGATAGGGTGTTTCATAATGTGAAATCGTTACGACTGGTTCAATCCCATATTTGAGGCATTCATCAAATACATCATCATAGTATTGTAATCCTTTTTCATTCGCTTGCTGCTCATCACCTTTTGGGAAAATCCTACTCCAGGCAATTGATAATCGAAATGCCTTAAATCCCATCTCAGCAAACAATTTAATATCTTCTTTATAACGGTAATAAAATTCAATGGCCTCATGATTAGGATAATATCGCCCTTTAACAACCCCTTCCGTGTATTCTCTTTGTTGCTTTACTGAGCCTCCAGTAAAACAGTCCATTGTTGAAATACCTTTCCCATCAATATCCCATGCACCTTCACATTGATTTGCAGCAACAGCGCCACCCCATAAAAAATTTTCCTCCATCCAAAAAATCCTTTCACGAAAATCATAGTTATAATTTATAAATTCTTTAATTACTTAATAATATTAAATCCAAGCTTTTCTAGTTCAAAATCATAAGCATTCATGTTTTCAACAAAGGTAAAGTAAAGTCTATGTTGATAAGGTGCCCTACCCTCATACCAAGTTCCAAATACTTGTGATTGTCCACTTTTTTCAATTCTTGGCTTCTCTGAAAATCCCTTAGTCCCCCATTTCCCCTCAAAGTGAATTTCCTTATTGCAAAAATAAAAAGTCGCTTCCTTAAAAACACAGGTGCCATCATTTACATAAGGTAAGCGTACCCAATCAGCTTCAATTTTGACATGATCTGTAATAATAGGTAATTCACCTTCTAAAAAATAATAGGCTATCGTTTTTCCAGAACTATTCAAAGAAGCAGTTATAAATGCTACTTCCTTTCTGCCATCATCACGAATTCCCATTGCAGTTAAGGTGATATAGCCAAGTGCAATATTGTCAAACCCCTCCACGTCTCTTTTAATACAAAAGCGATCATATGAACCTAGTCCAATAATTGGTTCCTTATCAAAGGTACCTAAAAATGTTGATGGTTGAAATATAACCGAAGAATTACGATAAATTGATTGATGATCATAAACTGTATATTGCCAAGGGTAAGCCTTGATATCAAAAAAGTCGCCTTCCTTCATTGTCATCTCGTTTTCAAAAAAACGACATTCAACCAGTTTTTCTTTAGATTCATAGCCATATACTTTTGGTTTTTTTGATCTCTCGCCATAAGCAATTACTGGCGTATCTGATCCAGCTAATTCCTCAACATGGAATACTCCCTTTTGTGGCGCTAAATAGTCATCTCCCAATTCAAGTAAACTAACAAATCGATGCTTATTTTTTGTAACATCAGTATGCCTAAAATAGATCAGTGGCTTTTGGGCAACATCTCCATTTTTAAAAAACATTCCGTATACATCTAATAGTGCCAATTGAGCGTAACCATCAAAACCATTATCAAAGCAAGGAGGGGTTCCATTAATAAAATTATTTATTTGTCCAAGTTCAACCATTAAAGCCTGTCCTGAAGTATTAGTAAAATCAATTTTTGGGGGCATCATTTTCTCCTTCATCATATTTAGCGAATAAAATAACTGCAACTAAACCAAGAATAACTGCAAATAGTGATATACCAACACCTATAATTAAATTTGCGGAACCACCGCCAGCATAAACACCAAAAACTGCGAATATATTACCTACTCCAATGTTGTAATAAACAGGTTGAAATACTGCAATAATAATGCCTAATATTGCACCTCCAATTAGCATTGCTCTAATCGAAGATTTTGATTTTAGACAAATACCATATAAAATTGGTTCACAAATAGCACCAATAAAACCTGAGATAAAAGCAGAAAATGCCGTTGCTTTATTTTCCTTCTTTTTAAATTTTAAAAATGCCCCTAATGCCATACCATAGAGGTAAAATACAGAACTAGTAGAGCATACTAAAACAAATGTATCTTGCCCACTTGTCGCCATTAAGCCCATTGCTGTCAGAGCAATAGGTAAATGCATACCAAATAGCGTTAGCATTGGCCAGAGTGCAGTTAATAGTGCAAAAGCCAACAATCTGATTGGCAAAATTGAATTTCCCATTGCCATAAAAATGTTAGTAATACCTTCGCCTATATAAGTTCCTAAAGGAGCCGCAACTAAAAACATAATTATTGCCATTACAAAATAAATAATTATCGGAGCAATTGTACCGAAAAGAATAGACGGAATAACTTTTGATAAAATTTTATAAATATAAGAAAATAGCCAAACCCCAATTAGGACTGGTAACAAGCTTTGCCCATAATCAGCAATAGGTACATTAATAAATGAAAATAAAGAGAGAGTTGTATTATTCTCAAGCAGGGATACAAAATTTGGAGATAGAATCAAGCCACCAATCAGCATACCCCATATAGGATTAGATATTTTTAAAGCCTTTGCTGCACTGTATCCGACATAAATTGGAAGATAGTAGAAAAATGCACTATATAAAATTTGAGTCGATACGTAAAAGCCGCTCTCAGCAGAAAGGATATTCAAAACATTCGGCCCTAAAATTAAACCAAATGTATTCCAGAGTGCTGCCCCTAACAATGGATAGATCACAGGAGTCATAGATGCAACAACATACGAAAGCACATTATTAGCAATTTTCTTGACGGTTTTATCCTTGTGTTCAGCAATAACACCCTTGCTGTCTTCTTCGTCTAACATTTTTTCTTTTTTAAAATTACCAATTTCACATAAGCGCTCATAAACTTTTTCGACATTTTGACCAATAATGATTTGGTACATTCCGCCAGCATTCATTGTGCCAAATACACCATCAATATTTTTAATCTCATCGTCATCAATTTTACTCTCATCAAGCAAAACAAACCTAAGACGTGTCGCACAGTGGAACACACTATCTATATTTTCTGATCCACCAACATGCTTTAAGACATTTTCTGCAATCAATAGATTTTTATCCATAATTCCTCCTTTATGTTGTCTAAAAACAATTAATATTCCAATTTGATTTAATTCAATCATTAACATAAACTATTATTTTTACATAAATATTTATTATCAAATTTGTTTATCTCTATTTTCATAAAATTGCTGACGAAAATAAAGACGATTGATATGCATAATTAAATATAAAAGTTCATCATTGCTAACATTCCATTTCTTTTTTTTATACAGCATATCCTTTATTTTTTTAACAGTACGATATTCTTTTGTATATTTATTAGAAACTTGGCGAAAAATAAGTTCATTTTCTGATGTATCCGTTGATCCTTTCCATATTGTCGAAAACAAATATCTTAGATGAAGTTCAAATCGCTCATAATTATCCGTATTTTTGTCAATTTTAAAGTTTAATTCTTCCTCAATCATTTTTACTGTCAGAACAATTAGATGATTGATTTCATCCTTTTCACTATTTTTTGATATTTTGATTTCAGAATTTATCAAATTAATTGCAAAACCATAAGCTTCTTTCTCTGGAAGAATAATTCCTAAATCTTCTTTGATAATTTTGATTGCAAAATGCCCAACTTCTAATTCATTCATGTATAAAAGTTTAAAGTCATATGTTAAGGAAAAATCTAATTCCAGACCTTGCTGAATTCGTTTAATACAAAAATCAGTATGGTCAGCAAGTGTAAAAAGATAATTAGGATTAAGATCCGTATCAATCCTTCTCTTTGCAAACTCTAATATTTTTTCAGAAACATTTATGATATCTTCTGAAATTTCACTTAAGAATGATATGTATTTTGATGAAATGCCATAATATACTTTGCTAACAATTACGTCCTTAGGCAAAAGCATTGGCATTTTCTGAAATCCAATGCCTTTACCTGATACGATTACCTCTTGTCCTTTTGAGTCTTTTGCTATTGCAAAATTATTATTAATTTTTTTAATCAGCTCCATAAGCTTCAATTTCCTTTCTCAAATTGAATGATGTGTTCACCTTTTGAAACATGCTGATTTAAATTGTATTTCACAAATCCAACGTCAATTTGTGATGTAATGATAACAATTGTCACTAAATCATAGCCTTTATCTGCCATCTCCTCTCTCTTAATTTCAATGATTGGTTCTCCTGCATCAATTTGACTATTCTTATTTTTAAGAATTTTAAATCCGCCTCCTTTCAAATTAATTGTGTCAATACCTATATGAACTAAAATTTCCAAACCAGATTTTGTTTTAATTCCAAATGCATGCCCTGTTACAAACATCATTGATAATTCTCCTGAGCATGGTGCACAAATAATATTTGAATCTGGTTTAATTGCGAAGCCATCTCCTAAAATTTTTTGCGAAAATACGCCGTCATTTACATCAGAAATATCAATGCAAGTTCCACTTACAGGTGCTAATACGCTATCAAAATTTCCTTTTTTCTTAATAAAATTAAACACCTAAACCACTTCCTCTAGATAAAATAAAAAAACTCTCCAAAAACACACCTAAAAAATCATTAGGTTATGCCTCCAAAGAGTTACAGTCCTTTATTAAAGTCAATTTATCACATTTTGTAAGCGCTGTCAACTTTTTTTTAAATATAGTTTATTACTACCATTTAATTATGCCATAATTATTGAGTCTTAGTTTCGATTAATAAATTCAGAAAATTGAACAGATAAATAGGTTCAATGACATATTATATAAATTTGTCATTGAACCTATTTGTCAATAAAACCTAGTCTAAAAATCAGACCAGTCATCATCTGAATCATCATCAACTTTTTCAGCATCTTTACGTTTTCTTGGCGCTTCCTGTTTAAAACCACCATCTGTAAAGAAGGCATTCCTAGACTGTCTTGGTGCTGACGGAATTAGAATAGCAAGCACGATGTATAAGAATATCGGGCTACCCCAACCTAAGAACAAAATGACTACATAAATGATTCTCAAAATAGTTGGATCAATTTTTAAATATTCTGCAATACCGGCAATTGTCCCTGTTAAAACAATGTCAGTACTTGATTTGGTTAATTTTTTCATTTTAACCCCTCCACGTTAATTTTAATGATACCTATCATATTTTTCAAAATATTATTTTTCGGCATCCTTAATATAAATATTACCAGTTGTTGTCTTAATATCCAAGCTGACGTGCTCTATTCCTTCACGTTCAACTGATTTAAATTTCTCTGATGAATTATTTTGTTCTGTCACCGTGCTTAAATCCTCTAGCTTATCAAAGATTTTACCAAAGGTCGTTCTAATTTCACCCTTAATACCCAATTTTCTCGGTACTGCTAGCTTGACCGCTCCGTTAACATTATTCGCTTCTACAACACGTAGTGTTTCTTGATTAAGTGTTAATTTGATATCACCATTCACCAATTTCACTTTGATTTTTTCAATATTACCATTGGCAGCAATACTACCATTGACCATGCTAATGACTGTGGCGAAAACTTTATTCTTAGTCAATTTCAATTGACCATTCACACCTTCAACTTCAAGATTAGTCACTTCATTATTTTCAACTTTAATATTACCATTAGTTGATTTTAAATAAGCATCCTCAACAAGTAGACCATTTAAAATGACATCACCATTAATCGTCTTAACAGATAAATTATTTAGCTTTTTTTGTGGAACCTTAAATAGTAAATCAACATTCATTCGTTTGTTTAAGACAGTGAATTTAAGCCGATTGTCAACTACCTCAACACTACTTTTTTCGTCGAATAGCTCGGCAGCGTCACCTTCATCTAAGGAGCCATAAATTTTAATTTGTGCATCAACAGTAAATTGATCATCATCACTGCCAACAAATTCAATCTTACCACTAGTTTCTTCAACATCAATCGCGCTTAAATCTTCAAAAGTGAAACTTTTTTCAATTGTGGTTGAAGCCGCAGAAGGTTTAATAAACAAACCATCCTCACTTTTAACATAATCACGAACCGTACCACCTAATAAAGAAAAGGTGCTTTTAAAAATTTCTGCCGTTTGCTTAGTAACTTCTTTGATTTGCGGTTTTGCCTTCTCAAATTCGGTCTTGGCTTGATTAAATGCTTGATTGAACTGTTCAGAAAAATCTGATTTGTTCGCCTTTGGTTCTTCACTTTCCTCATCCTCAGGTAAACTATCTTCAACTTGCTTTGCATCTTCTAAGTCCTTGATAGTCTGATAAATATTTTCATCCTCTGAAGCCTTTGGCTCACCAAAAAGGTTATTAATGTTTTCAGGTTCTTCTTTAGCTATTTTTTCAGAAGTGCTACCAGTTTCTTTTTCCTGACTAGTTTGATCAGCTTCAGCTTTATTATCATTTGTTTTTTTAGGGTCTTCAAGTTGTTCTAACAATACTATGGCTTCATCTGCAGAGATAATATTCTTTTTAACTAATTCTAAAATTCTTGATTTTTTATCCATGATCTTGCCCTCTCTTTCGTTTATATTGTTATTATGCTAGCTTTTAAGTGTTTTTACATGAGTCTTTAGACTGAAACCCATCTAAATCTTTCAATCTATCTTGAAAAGTAGCAAAAATAAATAGAGATTAGATTGCTTAATCTAACCTCTACCTATTTTTTATACGTAATTTGGATTATTTTTTATTAATTTTATTTCGATTAACTTCCATTACAACAGGTAAAATAACCGGACGACGCTTCGTTTGTTCAAATAAATAGCTATTTAAACGATCTCTGATTTCTTGTTTGAGCTTGCCCCATTCAAATTCGCTGCCTTGTAGATAATCTAAAACAACAGCGTCAACGATTTCCTGTGACTCCTGCATTAAGTCACGGCTTTGCTTAACGTAGACAAAACCTCGAGTTGTGACTTTGGCTTTAGAAACGATTGTTTTATTACGTCGATTAATGGTAATTACCGCAATAAAAATGCCATCCTCTGATAACACCTTACGATCTCTGAGAACAATATTACCAATGTCCCCAACACCAATGCCATCAATCATCACGTTATCTGCCGGTACACTACCAGATAAGCTAAATTGACCATGCGAATACTCTAAAATATCGCCACGACTTAAAATTTCAATATTAGCAGGTAAAATCCCAACTTCCTCAGCTAGCTTAGCATGTGCTGATAGCTGACGGTACTCTCCTTGAATTGGAATAAAGTAGGTTGGCTTCATGAAATTCATCATCAGCTGCAAATCATTTGGATTAGCGTGTCCTGAAACACGTAAATCTTGCGCAATTAGCTTAACCTGTCCGCCAGCACGATAAACCATGTCTTCTGCCTTAGCAACCTGCGTTTCCATTGAAATTGAAGGTGTGGTAACTACATAAACTAAGTCGCCCTCTTGCAATTTAACATATTTGTGCATACCCTTTGCCATACGTTGCAAGGATTTGATTGGTTCACCCATCTTACCGGTTTCTAAAATTAAAATCTCTTGATCCGAATATTTTGAAATATCCTTTGGCTTAATCAATAAATTATCATCAGGAATAGAAAGCTTGTGATACTTAATCGCTGTCTTAACAATTCTTTCAAGGTCAAAACCAGTTAAGACCACTTTTCTACCTGAAATCGCAGCAGCATCAAAAACTTGTTGAATTCTAGATAAATTACTAGCAACACTAGCAACAATAATTCTGCCTTCCCACTCAGCGATGGTTTCCTTAATTGCTTCCGCCGTATCCTTCTCACTTGCAACTTGAGCAGGATTTTCAGCATTGGATGACTCAGACAATAAAGCTAAGACGCCTTGACTACCAATTTCTGCTAATCGACCAAAATCAGTTGCATAATCCTTAGTTGCAGCCTGATCAAATTTGAAATCACCTGTATAAACAATACTACCTTCATCAGTACTTAGAACAATACCCATACTTTCAGCAATCGTATGAGTTGTTTTAAAGAATGAAACAACAGCATTAGCAAACTCGATTTCAGTATTAGCATCAACAATGTGGAAATCGTCAAAGCTTAATTCATATTGCTTAACTGTGCTCTTAGCCAATTCGATGGTAAACTCTGAACCGAAAACCGGCACCTTAATTTCTTCCAATAAATAAGGCAATGCACCAATCGCATCCGCATGTCCATGTGTTAAAAACACACCAGAAATACGTGATTTATTTTCAATTAAGTAGGTGAAATCAGGAATGACAACATCAATTCCTAATAAGCTATTATCTGGATATTTCAATCCAACATCTAACACAAAAATTTCGTCATTGACTTCAACGACATAAAGATTTTTACCGTTTTCACGAACACCACCAAGTGGGATAATCTTGATATTACTCATAAAAAAATTTACTCCTCCATAGTTAAGTAAAAATAGGACCGAAATTCATTTTTAATCAACTAAACAAATTATGAATAACTTTTTTGTATGATTAATAAATTTCCGATGGTACTATTCTTCTATAATTTCAACGATGCGTTTGCTTTCTGCGTCGGTACAAGCGACCATTGGCAATCTTAACGGGCCAACATTATAACCCAAATGATTTAAAACAGCCTTTACTGGCGCTGGTGAGGGCACTGAAAATAAGGCACTCGCCTTAGGTAAAATTGCTTGCTGCAACTGACCTGCCAATTTAATATCACCAGTTTCCAGAGCTTGAAACATTGCAAAATACTGATCACCAAGAACATGGCTTGCAACTGAAACAACACCCTGTGCACCTACAGCTTTTGACGCAAACGCCAAGCTGTCTTCTCCAGTATACACTAAAAATTCATTTGGTGCTTGGGAAACGAGTTCAGTAATTGCATCCAAACCATGACATTCCTTAATTGCGATAATATTTTTATTTTCAGCTAAGCGTAACGTCGTCACCACATCCAAGCTCGTACCAGTCCTTCCAGGCACATTATATAAAATAATTGGTAAATCACTTGCATTAGCAATCGCTGAGAAATGCTGATAAAGTCCCTCTTGAGAAGGTTTATTATAATATGGTACCACTGCCAAGCCAGCATCAATGCCATCTAACGCAGCTACTTCTTTAACAAATTCTACCGAATCTCGAGTATCATTGGTTCCCACACCGACAATTAGCGGAACACGACCTTTAACAATTTCAATGACCACTTTAAACAATTCAATTTCTTCATCATGAGTCAGTGTTGGACTTTCTCCAGTTGTCCCAGCAATAACGAGGCCTTGTGTATGCGTAGCGAGAAGATGTTCAATTAATTTTGGTAAAGCTTTAAAATTAATTTCACCTTTTTCATCGAATGGAGTAACTAACGCGGTAATTATTTTTGCATCTTTCAAAATCATCATAAACCTCCTATTTTAATTTATTGCCTTTACCATTCATCAAAAGAGACTGAGACATATATGCTCAGCCCCTCTTAGTTTTAATTTTTATATTTATTAATTTTTATATTTTTAACAATAAAATAGTAATCAACAACTGGACCTTAATCAGCCTGAAAATCCATATGTAGTGGGCTTAAAATTGATTAGAAGCCAGTGTCCACTAGTGAGCTCTGAACTAACTAAATCGCCTTATCCTAAATATCAATTCACTCTAGAAGACTAAATTTTCTGTCTTTCTGACCAAATCAAGTTCATGTAGTGTTTCAGCAATTTGAACTGAATTCCAAGCAGCGCCTTTAAGCAAATTATCAGATACCACCCATAAATGAATCCCATTCTCAATATCTAGGTCTTTACGGATTCGACCAACAAATGTTTCCTTTTTGCCAACCGCATTAACGGCCTGCGGATAAGTCTGCGTTGCGGGATCATCTTCTAGTATTGCACCTGGGAATTTAGAGATTGCACTCTTGACAGCATCAATATCAGCAATTTCCTTAGTTTCAAGATAAACAGACTCTGAATGTGCTGTTAAGACGGGCACTCTGACACAAGTCGCCGAAACCTTGATTGTGTCATCAGACATAATCTTCTTCGTTTCATTTGTCATCTTCATTTCTTCATAAGTGTAATCATTATCCGTGAAAACATCAATTTGAGCCAGTGCATTAAATGCAATCGGATAGTGACGTTTATCGCCACCTGAAGGTAAAATATCTGCCTTTAAATCCTTAGGAACTACACCATCATTTAAAACTTCCTTAAGCTCACGTTCAGTTTCTGCAATTGCGCGTGCACCTGCACCAGATACAGCTTGATAAGTTGAAACAATTACTCGTTCTAAACCATAAGCTTGGCGAATTGGTTCTAAGGCAATCATCATTTGAATCGTTGAGCAATTAGGACAGGCAATAATACCCTGATGAGATTTCAAAGCATCCGCATTAACTTCAGGTACAACAAGTGGTACATTTTCATTCATTCTAAAATGACTTGTATTATCCACAACAACCGCTCCGGCCTTAACCGCCTCTGGTGCAAATTTTGCTGAAACGCTTCCGCCAGCCGAGAATAAAGCAATGTCAACACCCTCGAAGCTATTTTCAGTTGTTTCCTCAACTACGATTTCTTGGTCCTTATATTTCAAGACCTTACCAGCAGAACGCGACGTCGCTAACAAGCGAACTTTTTCAATCGGCAAAGTAGATTCTTCTAACATTTTAATCATTCGCGTACCAACGGCACCAGTTGCACCAACAACTGCGACAACATAACTTCTTTTTGACATTTCCTCAAACTCCTTCTTTGTGTGCATCACCAAATGGCAAGCCCTGTTATTGTACCAATTTTCTAAAAATTCGATTAATAGTATTGTATGACAAAAATCAATAAAATAAAAGGGCAAATCCAACAAAAACCGCCCCTCAATTCAAGAAGTTCGGTTTCTTTTTTGTAATAATTACTTTATTAATTAATAACCTTTAGTTGGATCAACACAATTTTTATCCGGCATACCAAATTTTAAATAATGTTTCAAATTTGGTAAAAAATAATCCAATACACTTGCAGAAAAATTTGGAATATTGCCTGCCATGTGAGGCGTGATTAAGACATTTTCCATTTTCCACAGTGGCGAATCCGCTGCAAGAGGCTCCGTTTCAAAGACATCTAACGCTGCAAAGGTAATTAAATCTTGTTGAATTGCCGTAATCAATGCCTCCGTATCAACACTCTGCCCTCGCCCCACATTGATAAACTTAACGTTTGATTTTAAATGGGTGAAAAAAGAAGCATCATAAAAATGATAGGTTGCTTCAGTTAATGGCAAAATATTAACAATTGTATATATTTTTTCTTTTAATGCGAATTCATAATCCTGCATCGCAAATACTTTTTCAAAATGGGTAACTGGATAACCAGTTGTATTGATACCAATCGGAATCGCACCATGACTTTTTAATTGTCGGGCAAGTTCGCCTCCAATTTCACCAGTACCAAAAATTAGTACGCGTTCGTTTTCAAGAGTTTTTGGAGCGAAATAATCTGTATCCCAAATTTGCTGTGACTGCATCCGAATTGCATCCGAAAATTGATGATTTGCATACATCATTGTCAAAATCACATGCTCACTAATTGTGACAGCGTGAAGCCCCTTCATATTAGTGAGAAAGATATTTTGCTCAGCAACTCTTGCCAAATCAAAATAATTTACGCCAGCTGATAATGCCTGAATCCATTTCAATTGATTGTTTTCAAGCTTTAATATTTGATTGGCGATTTCACCTGTGTCGATCACAATTTCAACCCTTTCAAGGCTTACTTCCTGTGGCTTGACAATCACTTGGTAATCTGGCGCAATCTTTTGAATTAATTTAGTATCTAGTTGAATCGTCGGTGCATAAATTATTTTACTCATATCATCCCTCCTCTTTGATTATAGTTTAGCGTTTTTATCAATAAGAAGCATCGATTTTAACTTTTACTTTTATCAGTCGATAGATAATTATTATCAGGATTATCCCTAACACCATGCTAAAATAAATATTATCATAATAATTATTATAAGGAGAGTTAATAATGACGAAAAGTGTTTACTTCATCGGGGGCGGCAATATGGCTGAAGCAATCATCGCTGCTCTACATCAAAAACTGCAAACCGTCACAATTTATGTTGAAGAGCATCAAAGTACACGACAGGAAATACTAAAGAGCAAATATAACGTAACTCTTAAAAGTCCTGAAGAAATAGCACCAGAGGTTGATTTACTAGTCATTGCAATTCGACCACAGGATGATTTAACAGGAACGCTCGAATCAATCCAAAGACGTTTTTCAAAAGCAACAACAATTATTAGTATTGTTGCCGGCTATTCAATTTCAAAAATTGAACAAATTATTGGCTCCGACTATCCAATTGTTCGAACAATTCCAAATACAATGACAACAATTGATTATGGTTATTCAGGTATTGCAACGAATTCACACGTTGACAAAGAAACGATTGCACCGTTTTTTTCAACATTTGGTAAGCCACTTTACGTCGAAGAACAATATTTAGATATCATTACTGGCTTTTATCCGCCCAATATCGTTTATCATTTCTATGATGCATTAACTGACGCTGGGGTCATCGCCGGCTTACCTCGAGCGATTTCAGAAAAAATTGTTATTGATAATTTAGTTGGTGCTGTCGAGATGATTCAAAGTCGAGATGCAACGCCACAAGAATTAATTAATATTAACAACTCTCCAGGCGGTGTCGGTGCGAATTTACTCTATGAGCTTAACCAGAAAGGATTTGCTGCAGCAATTCAAAGTGCGGTTTTACGTGCTGTCAGCCGAACAAAAGAATTAGGTGGTAATCAAGATGAGTAAATATTCATGGGACCATACGGTTCATTATGTCAACGACTTGGAAAAAGCGATTGATACCTTCCAAAAGCATGGTCTATTCGCAAAATTTGGTGGCAAGCATACTGGCAAGGGCACCGAGAATGCACTTGCCTACTTTGGACTCAATTATCTAGAATTTTTAACAACCTATGATCGAAAGCTTGCTAAGCTACAAGGGAATAATGGCTTAGTATACAGTGATAGCGTCAATTATCTACCAAATAATGAAGCCTTCTCAAGAATTGCGCTGCGTGTTCATGGTATCGAAAAAATTCACCAAGAGCTATTGAAAAAGGGACTGAATGTCGGACAGCTTGAAAATGGTATTAGAAAAGCATCGAAAAATGTCGAAATCAAATGGAAAATATTTACCATTGCTGAAAAATTTCATGGGGTAAACTATCCATTTATTATCGACTGGCAGGTGACTGATTCTGAACGCTTGACTATCCTCGAAAAATCAGGACTACTCAACCAACACCCAAACGGTGATATCACAACTGACCGAATAGTTATTGAAAGTTCCTTTCCTGAGGCAGTTGCTGCCCATTGGCATGATTTGTTTGAGCTCAAGCAAATAGCACCTACCCTCTTACAATCCAATCAGCAGACCATTGAATTTGTCAAAGGAAATGATGTCGGAATTCGTGAATTAATCTATAATCATCCAAATAATACACAATTCGATTTTAAAATTGGTAATGGCAGATATCGTACAAATTAATTATGGTTAATAAGGGCAGAAATTAATTATACTTCACTTCAAAGCGGGATCAAAGAAGCCAGTTTCTGGAGAAAATAAACGTTGATTTGCCTTTTTAGCAAGTCAATTTAATATGAATCAAAATTAGTTTTCAATTATATTAAAAATGTTTTAAAACGATAAACTATTAATTAATACTGCAAATAATTTATTTTTACAATAAATTTACGTGTTTTTTTCCTAAATTACACATAAATTCGCTATCCTAAAGTTTGTATCATTTACTCTAGGAGGCATTATGAAAAAGATTAAATTCAAGCAATTTTTGGGAATACTATTATTAATAATAACCACTTCAATCGTTTCAATCAATGATGAAGCGAAGGCTGAAACACGCTACGATGTCCCAATTTCTGATATCCACCCTACTCAAGCAAGTGTAGGAAAAGCACAAATAGCAGCAAAGATTTTAGGCTATTTAGATGAGACTCAAGCAAGTCTGACTGAAGACTACTTCAAGGATTTTAATGATGACAACGGCTATAGCAAAGGTAATTATTTGGTAAATGGGCAAGCATTAAAGGATAAATCACTCTACTCAAGTGCCAGTATTCGTCAAAGTATTCCAAGCGCTGAGGTGATTGAAGGCAATCTGCCTAAAGTACCTGTCATCATTGGTCCGAATGGTAGTCTGTATGCAACAGATGGTCATCATGGTAGCACAACCTATCTATATCTTTATAATCAATACGGACTTGGCAGTGACAAAATAAATGTTGAAATCATTGCTGATTACAGTAGTCTGACGACTGAAGCTTTTTATCAAACACTTATTAATAATAATCAGTTCTTTTCAAAAGCTTTCAATGTAAACAGCGGTAAGTACGAAGCATTTGATTTATCAAAAATAGCGACTAATATGATTCCGAGCCAGTTCGCAAACGATCCCTTCCGCAGTCTCGCTTATTTTTGGCGAAAAAGTGCCATTGATAAGGATTTGGTCTCAGTCAATTTTGCCGAATTTTATCTAGGTGAATTTTTAACTGAAACGGGTGAATTTCAAAATCTAAGCTTTGAAACTGCTGATGACTATATAACTGCATTTAATAAAGGGAACGAGATTCTCGAAAAATTAATTAATGGTGATGTAGAATATACTAATCTTTTTGATCAGGTAATTACCCAAAAATATCATATTTCTAGTGCTGAATTAGGGATTCAATCAACCTTTGATGCTTCAAAAATTGATGCGCAAAAAGAAAAACTGGTCAATGCACTTAACTTATTATTTAATTCACCAAACCTAATCACTTCAAATACAGAGCTTTTTCCAGAAATAGAAGTAATCGATACAGCCAATTTGACTGCTGTAATCGCTGAATTTCAAAAATTAGATCCAACAGCCTATAGTGAAGAAAGCTATCAATCAGTTGCTAGTCTTATCGAGCAAGCAAAAAATTTAATCAATGATTCAAATGCAACACAGGCTTCAATTGATGAATTAACGTCAAAAATTCAACAGGCAATGACTAATCTAACTCCAGCGTCAGCACCATTAAATACTGAGCAATTTGCGAACTTAGAAGCGCAATTTAAGCAATTAAGTCAAGAGAATTATGACCCAGTGGCTTACCAAGAAATTGTTGAGTTAATTTCAAAAATTCAATTATTGATTCAACAAGAAGGTACACAAGAAAGCTTGGATCAAATGACTGAACAATTAAATAATCAACTTAGCAATTTAAAAATAATTACACCAAAATCAACTTCGGAAACAATTCAATCTACAGAAAAAGTCGATGATGCCGCCCAAGTTACTATTGAAAATACGAATAAGTCACAAGAAAGTCTACCAAAAACTGGAACAGTAGCTCAAAACTCGAGCTATACTGGTTTGGGGATAATTTTAATTTTAGGTGTAATTTCACTCACTTATTCTAGAAAAAAAATGATTAGGTAATCTTAAAAAGCAGTTGCTAGAAAAATATTCTAACAGCTGCTTTTTTATATCCAGTGAATATCAATTTATTTTTTTAAAGCTTAACAGATTGATAAAACGTTTTAGATTGATTTTCGTATCATTTATCGATAAAGTAGCACCAATTAAAAACAAGGGTAAAAATTGAATAATATACCTACTTCTGCCTCCCTCAAATAGCAAAAGAAAGATAAAAGCACCAATTATTGAGAGTCTAATCATTTGCATGTTTTGGGAACGATTCTGCCACCCCCAAAAGATAATACTCAAAATAAAAAGCCAAATGAATTGCGCAATAAATCGAAAATTGGCTATTTTCTCACCGTATATATAAAGATAGTTTTCTAAGGTACCCTTAATTCCAGAAGACTGCGGTAGCTGATTTCCTTTGATAAAATTACCTTCTTTACCCCACGCAAAAGAACCGTCTGCTGTATTATTAACCTGCTTACGAATTAAAAATTTAAAATAACCAAATACTCCCATTTTTTTCAGTCGCTTAAATAAAGTTTTTCTAGAGTATTCAACTTTTTCTGCTCTTGTTGCTAGCTCTCCCATTTTTAAGGCATCTTCAGCATGATAGCCACCATCTCCGTAGACTCCCATGTTCATAAAATGGATTGCCGGAATTGCACGTTCACGATTAACTTGAATCAATGTTTGATTTTCAATCTTAGACTGGAAGCTATTATACATAATAAAAAATGAAAATAGGATTGTTAGGATAAGCGAGAGCCCCGTTAGGCATTTAGAGACTGAAAAATAATCCTTTTTTAGTAAACTAAGTATTTCAATGATTATTATTGCAATTACTGGAATTATTGCTGATGGTTTTATCAAGAATGCTGCACAAACAAAAAATGAAAAACAAATCAGCAAAATTAATTTTTGCCATAAATATACTACTTTTTTTGTAGCAAAATAGAAAAATAAAAAGGCAGATACAAAGGGTAAAACCCACGTATCAGTGTAAGGGATAATTATCCACGGAAAAATACCAAAAAATAAAATATGAAGATATAATGAATTCGCAAAATAACGTTTGTCAATTAACCAGCAAGTTGCAACGGAAAATACAATCGAAAGATCAACCCAAAAGATAGTTATATAATCAAAAAATAACCAAGAATGCATTTTAAAAATACTTGAGAGAGTATTCATAAATAAAAGAATCGGCAAATTATTGTAGTTTAAACTAAAATACGCTTGATTATTTAGATCATCAACATTACGCAATGTATCAATCAATGCTGAAACATCCCAGCCAATTTCGGGATGAAGAATTGTAACAAAAGAAATCTGGAAAATGATAAGTATTAAAAATAGAAAAATAGATGTGAGCACCTTATGTTGAATTAAAATAAAATTAAAGATTTTTTTTAATTTTGGAAACAAAAAAAACAAACCTGCAATCAATAAAAGTGCTGCCAAAAACAAAACTAATTCAATTGTAGTTGAGGTTCCTTTTTGCTGATTATCTCCTAGAATAAAATTATCTGAGGTAATCACCGAAATATAGGTTATTCCAAACAATAAATAGAATAAACGAAATATAAATTGATTACTTAAATGATGCAATCTATTTTTCAATTGCATCACTCATTTCCTCCCGTGTCACATAATAAAAACGCATAGGAGACTCACCAACCTCCAAGCGAATTAATTTCGCGTAGATTGGTTTAATTTGTTTTTCAACTAATTTAAAAAACTCTTTGCCAACATTTTCCAAAGTTGGATTAATCGCATTAAATGGTTCAATCTCGTTTAAAAATGCACCTGAATAGACCGAAAAAATATCACCCAGCAATGCTTCGATATCTTCAAATACAATCATTTCATCATTCGTTGACTGAAATTCCAAGGTAATTTCCCATGAATGACTATGTGCTTCTCCTATCCCATCATTCCATCTGACTGCATGGCTTGCATGGATATAATATTTTAAACGATAAGTACCTACTAAACTCATTTATTGCCATCTCCCTTAATCTTTTCCAAATCCTTTTTGATTACTTTTCTAATTGCACCCATTTCATCTTGATAGCTTTTGGTTGTCCACTGAGAAGAAAAATATTCTGTATTAATCACACCAATTAGTCTAACCCAAGATAAAATAAAATTATATATCGGCATTAAAAAAACACAGCCAAATATTTTAAAATAAAACCGACGTTCCTCTTTAAAATCTTTTAACATAATCGAAACGTTAATAAAAATTAAAATACTCATAAAGACATATAGTAAGTAAATTGCAAGATAGGATAGAATTAATAATAATGGTGAATAATTTAAAAATAGTAAAGCGATACTTGCAAATAACCAGATTGTCTTTAAAAACATAAAGGTATGATCAATCATCAGCCTTCTTACTAAAAAATTAGAAAAAAATGATCTTAAGCCTAAACGACTCCCAGAAAATTTCTTTGATACTTCAATTTGACCACGCTGCCAACGCTGTCTTTGTGTATACAGCTTATACCATCCTTCAATTGGATCAACAAAAAAGAAGGCATCTGAACAGAGAATCACTCTTCCTTCTGCTTTTTCTCTCACCTGAAAAGTAATATCAATATCTTCTCCTACTGTTGATACATCATACATAAATGTTTTTAATAAGGCTTCCTTACGAAAACCAGAAAATGCACCAGACATTGTATAAAGCTGATTGTTTTCAGATTCAATATTTCGACCAGAAATAAAGGCTTGAGCATACTCAAAATATTCTAAACACTGCAAACACTTTAAACCCATGTTTTGAGTTTGCTGAATCATTTCCCTTTGTGTCAGAATATTACCCGTCATTGCCGAAATAGTTGAATCATTTTCAAATTTTTTGATTAAATTTTTTAAAGCATTAGTTTCTAAAATACCGTCACTGTCAATGTTAATAATATACATACCTGTACAATTATAAATTGCGGAATTTAATGCGCGTGCCTTACCCTGTTCCGTTTTCATCCATTGAATATTCAAACTTGAAAAATCTCTTTGTGCATTTTGAAAAATAGCAAAGCTATCATCACTGCTTTGATTATCAGCCAATATAATTTGAATTTTATCAATGGGATAAGAAGATGTTTCAATTGATTGAATACATTGATATAAAGTATCCTCTGAATTATAAACAGGGACAATAATCGAAATAAATGGCCAAAATTCAGGGACATCCTTAGTAATAGAGGCTTGCCTTTTTATGGCAAATAGCCGAAAAAAAGATACAACAGCAGGAATTGCTTCTACTAAAATCGGAATTAATAGCCAAGTTATCCAAAACCCCATTTGGCTTAATGTTGAAAATAATGTATACCTCATTTATACCTTTCCCTCAATCTTTGTTAAATAATCCATAAGTAAATACTTTATAATAAAAGAATACAACCAATATATAAAAGATAATTCTACCTATTATCGAATGGGCTAAAAAGAAATATTCGGTTCCAAAAAGATGAACGATTAAAATAATCAAAGTTAGTCTAACAACATTCGCAAAATATATCCAGATTAAGCCAGTGAGAGCTAATATAATTTTCTGCTTAGCTTGATACATCGGATAAAAAGTAAGTAAAGCCCAAAAAGCTGCTGTTTCAATTACCCCAGAACACTCATAATCAATTGTCATCGAAATCGAATTCAATCCAGAATTAACCATAACCAAACCGTAATCCGAATAAACAGTTGCCATGTGCAGCGGCTGAACAATTAAGGCAAGCACCGAAGAAACTGCTCTAACCATTAACCAAATTAAATAAGGATTACTTAAAAAAAATAAAGTGAAAAAAAAGCCAATACTGCCAACAATAAAGTAGATAGCTGGCAACTCAGCTCTTTTCAAAACAGATAATGCGTATAGCCAAATCACTATTGCTAATAGAAATAATATATTCAAGAAAGTAGCCTCTTTTTTCTATTTTGATTTACTTTACGAAATACCACGACACTTGCCAAACCAAATCCACTTAATATAATTAAATTACTACCTGTGTCCGCTCCAGTTATCGTTATTTTTTGCTGCCCCATGTTATCAGTATCAAAAACCGTCATACTTTGAACAATATCTGGATTATTGATAAAATCGGCCAAAGGGATTCGAATTTCGGCACGATCTCGATAGGCCCAACCGTTACTCGTTTTTTCAGTTACGACAAAACCAGTTGCATCTGTAAGCTGTTGATTAATAAATAATTGATCAGGATTATTGTTACTCCATGCCCAGACAGATGAAATACTCGCTTTCGCCCCTGGCTGAAGGGACCAGATACCACCATCAACTGAAAAGGATAAGCTGGTGGTATTATTGCCTATTTGAACAGTCCAGCCACTTCCCTGAAATCGATAATTATGCCCTTTATCATAGGGATCCATATCAAGATAAATGTATAAAAATGTACCATCTGATAAAAAAGCACCCTGTTTAGTGTCATTGCCATTATTGTAATCAAAGAAAATATCCGTCTTCGGCTTGTCAGCCCAATCATCAAAATTACCATCAATTGTAATATTATATTCATTCAGTGCTTCTGAACTGACTGATTTTGGATATACTAAGAAAATAACCATTAAACTAAAAACAAATGCAATAAAAGTCATCCTTTTATTAAAATTCATAAAATAATGCTCCTTTAAACTACTAATAAAGCTATAAACATCTACCCTCGCCAAATAAAAAACCTTGCTGAAAAACAATGCCACTATCAAACATCTCTAATGAAAAATGGGTATTTTCAACCCCTTCAATGACAAATTCCTTTTTATAATCATCCGCAAAGCTATGCCAAGATTTAATAAATAATTCCAAAGTTTCCTGATTGAGAGATTGAAAATGGATGATCGAAAATTTCAGACGATTAATACTTTCTATATGTTTTAATAAAAAAGAAACACTATTAATCCCTGTGCTAACATCATCAATTGAAATTCTGTAACCCATTTTTATCAATTCATCCATAATGTATTTAATTGTGATATCCATATGACAAAAGCCTTTTGGCATTTGCTCTGTGAATTCAATCATGATTCGATGTGAAAATTGAGAAAGCTTTCTCAATAGCATCAAAGTTGATTGATATTGCAATTGCTCTAAATTAAAATTTAAGGACAAGCTTAGATTTGGAAAAGTCCGCATTTTTTCCACCAACATTTCAATATACCACTCCAAAAAAACAGCATTAGTGCTCTCTTTGGAAATTAATTTATTAAACTCATCTACTGGGAAACGATTGGTTTGCTTTGAACGAAGTAAAACTTCATAATCATTAACAATTTGTTCTTCCCTATTGATACATTTAACTATTGGTTGATACACCAAGTAATACTGATCATTCATTTTATCCATAAAAATCTCCTAATTTACCAATAATTAAATCGTTATTCTCTACAAAATGAGAAAATACAAGAATTAAATCTCGTTATTAGACAAAACCTGTGTTTTTACCATCAAATTTTGCTAAATATAATTTTTTATCAACAATGCTTAATAATTTTTCTGCTGTTCTAATTGAATTTTGTTCACTAATTTCCTCAACTCCAAAGCTACAAGTAATTGAGAGTTCCTTCTCTTGAATCTTAAAAATTTTTTGCTCAATTAGTGCTCTAACTTGATTTGCGATGAAATAAGCCTGCTCTTTTCCAGTTTTAGGCAAACAGACTAAAAACTCATCTCCTCCATACCTAGCAATCCAACTAGATTTTTGTTTAAAATTATCAAGTAAAAATAACGCAACCATTTTAATTAATTCATCACCGATAATATGACCATACCTATCATTAATTTTTTTAAAAAAATCCAAGTCAATAAAAATGATAGATAACGGAGTCTTTGCTTCTACACTAGATTGAATCTCAATTGGCAATTGCTCATTTAAATAACGTCGATTAAATAAACTTGTCGTTGAATCAGTGTAAACATTTTGATTTAATTCCACCATTTCAGTAACATCCTGTTTAAATGCAATAAAGTATGGTATCTTTTTTTTGTCATAAATCATTGATATAGAAGCATATTCAATATATAAGCTACCATTCTTTTTTCGGTTTTTAAATTCACCTTGCCATTTTCCAACTTTTTCCAAAGTAGTATACATATTCTGATAAACATGCATTGGTGTCAAGCCAGATTTTAATATTGATGGATTTTTTCCAATAACCTCTTCGTAATCATATCCAGTCAACAAACAAAAAAATTGATTTACATAAACAATTTTTCGATGTCTGTCTGCAATAACAATTGACAATGGTGAATCGTTCACAATATCAAAAAATAAGTGATCAAAGGAATCAGCTAACTTTTTACTTTTTTGAATATACTCCATTATATTCTCATTCTCCTCATACTAATTGATTGTTAGCTGAAATCTGACTATTAAATCACCTTCACTTTAATAGTTTAATTGATTAAAGTTCGCGACTATTGTTCTTCATTTTTCTAATCCTTAACAGCTTCGATTATCCTAGCTTACATGTCTATATGAATTATTTATATTTAAATAATTGTTATTAATTATTAATAATTTTCTTGATTATAGCATGTAATGCTCAAGCGCTACAACAAACAAACCTATTAAACTGCAAAAACTCAATTAATTACACAAAAAAGAAGCAACAATCATTTTTGCTACTTCTACCATCAGTGATTCAATTATCTACTTAAAACCTGTCTAAACTAAAAGAGAATAAAGGGTTTCATCCTTATTTAGGTCAATAAATTTAGGATCAAATGTCCGCATTCGCTTAACCAAAGGCGCATAATCTGCATTACTCTTTAATAAAACGCCAACCAATGCGGGACCTTTACCACGATCATTCTTCTTAATATATTCAAAGCGTGTAATATCATCATTTGGACCTAATATATCACTCACTAACTCTCTTAACGCACCAGGACGTTGGGGAAAATTAACCACAAAATAATGCTTAAGTCCTTCGAAAATCAAGGCACGTTCTTCAATCTCGTTCATTCGATTAATATCATTATTACCACCAGAAATGATACAAACGACCGTTTTGCCCTTAATTTGATCTTTAATCGTTTCCAAGGTCGCTACTGATAGAGCACCAGCTGGTTCAACAACAATCGCTTGCTTGGTATATAATTCAATAATTGTTGAAGCGATTTGTCCTTCATCAACTCCAACCAATTGATCAATATATTTTTGAGCAATTTCAAAAGTTTTATCACCAACTTTTTGAACCGCTACGCCGTCAGCAAATTTATCAATTTCATCTAATTTTACGGGTTTTCCAGCATCAAAAGCAGCTTTCATCGACAAGGCACCCAACGGCTCCGTCCCAATAACCTTAACCTCTGGATGTGTTTCTTTAGTATAAGTTGCAATGCCTGAAATCAAGCCGCCACCGCCAATAGCAGTAATAATTTCATCAACCTGAATCCCTTTTTTCTCAGCGTCCTCAAATACCTCGAGTGCAACTGTACCTTGACCACTGATTACATCTTCATCATCAAACGGCGCTATAAACGTCTTATGTTCTTTTTCTGCATAAGCTTGAGCAGCATTCGCTGATTGGTCAAAGGTATCACCAGTCAAAATGACTTCAACATCAGAACCACCAAAAAATTCAACCTGAGAAATCTTTTGATGTGGTGTTGTTGTTGGCATAAAAATAAAAGCAGGAATTTTTAATTCCGCACAGGTATATGCCACACCTTGTGCATGATTGCCAGCACTTGCACAAACTACACCATTTTCTAATTTTTCCTTTGGTAGATTTTTAATTGCAAAGGCCGCACCACGTAATTTAAATGAGCGCACCTTTTGCAAGTCTTCACGCTTGAGATAAATATTTGCATTATATTTTTCAGACAAATATCGATCATGCTGAAGTGGTGTATGGGTGACCAAATCCTTCAAAATAAAATTTGCATATAAAATGCTTTCCTTGCTTACCATAAAAAAACCCTTTCTGAACAAGCTCCCAATCAATTATTCCATCTTAAACTAAAAAAATAGACTGGAATTTAAGCTCCAGTCTTTTGAAATTCATCTAATCAAAGGCTCGCCTACTCAATATTGAATAAGATTAAAACTTTCAGCAAGCTGATGTCTAAAGAACGAACAGCCAACATCAACTTGTGAAATTATAATTAAATGTAGCCAATCAATTAAATTATTTTAGTCCTTTTCGTTTACAAAAGGCATCATTTTGCGTAATTCAGCACCAACTGTTTCGATTTGAAGACCAGAAGCTTTTTCACGGTATTCCTTAAATTTAGGGAAACCAGCTTTATAGTCATCCGTAAAGTCTTTAGCAAATTTACCTGATTGAATATCTTTAAGCACACCACGCATATTTTCTTTAACATCTTCAGTAATGACGCGAGGTCCTGCTGTGTAATCACCAAACTCAGCTGTATTTGAAATTGATTTACGCATTTTATCGAAGCCACCTTCATAAATTAAGTCAACAATCAATTTCATTTCATGTAAAACTTCAAAGTAAGCTAATTCAGGTGTATATCCACCTTCAACTAATACTTCAAAACCTGTTTCAATCAAGGCAGTTAAACCACCACATAATACAGCCTGTTCACCGAATAAATCTTCTTCTGTTTCTTCTTTAAATGTTGTTTCAAGTAAACCAACACGTGCAGCGCCGATACCTTTTGCCCAATCTAAAGCGATATCACGTGCATTACCTGTTGCATCTTGGTGTGAAACAAACAATGCTGGTACACCAAAGCCTTCAACAAAAGTACGACGTACTAAATGTCCAGGACCTTTAGGCGCAACCATAAACACATCAACATCTTTAGGTGGTACAATGACATCAAAATGGATATTGAAACCATGACCAAAGCCAATGGCATTACCAGCTTCTAAGTTAGGTGCGATTTCTGCTTCGTATAAATCACCTTGAATTTCGTCTGGTGCTAAAATCATAATAACATCAGCTTTTTTAACTGCTTCAGCAACTGGATAAACCTCAAAACCATCTTCTTTTGCTGCATCAAATGATTTACCTGGACGAACACCAATAATTACATCATGACCTGTGTCACGTAAATTTTGTGAATGCGCATGCCCTTGTGAGCCATAACCTACTACTGCAATTTTTTTACCATCAAGTGCTGGTGTTGTTACGTCTGCTTCATAATACATTTTTGCCATTGTTAAATACGCTCCTTATCAATTTTTAATGCGAAATTAGCACATTAAATTTATTATCAAAACTCAATACTTTAAGTTTTAATGTTCTTCAATTAGTACATTCATTATTGTAACATAATTCAAAATATTTTGACAATTCAAAACTAAACCAAATTTTCAGAAATTCTTTCAATCAATAATAACTTTTTCTATCCCCTGCTAAAGCCTGTGACACCCGTTCTTGCTAGATTCTTAATGCCATAAGGAATGACAATTTTTAGCAAGGCATCAATCTTATCGCTAGAGCCTGTTGACTGAATTGTAATTGTTTTAGGTGACACATCAATGACACTCGCTCTAAAGGGTTGAATCATCGCGAAAATTTCTGCACGAACACTGGCAGGCGCATTAATTTTAATCAAGGCGACCTCACGCTCCAAATGTGGTACATCTGTAATGTCACGCACTCTTACCACATCAATCATGCGATTAAGCTGCTTCACCACAAGCTCAACCTCAGCTAAGCTATCTACGTCAATTATAATTGTAATTCGAGATAAATGCGGTTGATCCGTTGGGCCTACTGAAATACTTTCAATGTTAACCTGTCTTCTCGATAAGACACCAGTAAAGCGATTCAAGACACCAGAAGTATTATTTAATTTCGCTGTTAGCATTCTTCTCATCTAGTCCACCCCCAACATTTCAAAGTTTGATTTGCCTGCTGGCACCATTGGCGTCACAATTTCAGAGAATGGAATATGCACTTCGATAAATGCTGGTCCAGCCTCGTTAATCACCTCAAGATCATTTTCAATCGTCTTAGCATCATCTAAAAGAACATGATTGATACCATACGCTTCAGCAAGTAATTGGAAATCTGGCTGCTGATCTAAAACTGATTCACTACGACGTTCATTAAAGAAGGCCTCTTGCCATTGGCGAACCATACCAAGTGAATGATTGTTTAACATCACAACTTTAATCGGCACATTATAGATATTCAAAATTGCCAATTCTTGATTGGTCATTTGGAAACCACCATCTCCAACAAAAAGAATAACTTCTTTTTCTGGAAAAGCAAGTTTGGCACCGATAGCCGCTGGAATACCAAAGCCCATTGTACCTAGGCCTCCACTTGTCACTAGCTGATTAGAAAATTTAAATGGATAGAACTGGGCCGTCCACATCTGATGCTGACCTACATCGGTAACAACAATTGCATCACCATTAGTCAATTTACCAATAATTTCAATCACACGCTGTGGTTTAATTTCAGTTTCTGAATGTGCATATTTCAAAGGATGTTTCGCCTTATTAGCAGCCACATGAGTCAGCCATTCATCATTAGCTGGCTTTTGACCATCGATTTTCAGTAGCTCAACTAGGGCATTTTTAAGATCACTTACTACTGGTATTTGCGTAGGAATTATTTTACCAATTTCAGCTGGATCAATATCAATATGCGCAATTTTAGCTTCTGGCGCAAAGGTTGAAGGGCTACTCGCTAAACGGTCATCAAAACGTGAACCAAGATTAATTAAAAAATCACATTCTGTTAGCGCCATATTGGCTGCATAAGAGCCGTGCATGCCACCCATACCTAAAAATAGTGGATTGGTCGTTGGAATACTACCGAGACCTAAAAGTGTATTAACCACTGGAATTTGATATTTTTCAACAAAAGCGACAAATGCTTCACCTGCATGGGCATAGTTAATACCACCACCGGCTAGAATTAAAGGCTTCTTAGATGTTGCAAGCGCATCAATTATTTTTCGCAATTGTTTACCATTTGGCTCTGTTGTTGGCTGATAACTCGTAATATCAATCATCGTATCATTAATTTCAGCAACTTGATTAACTGAAATATTCTTCGGTAAATCAATCACTACCGGTCCTTTACGACCAGTGTTTGCAATATGAAATGCCTCCGTAATAATTCTTGGAATGTCTTCTGTATCTCGAATTTGATAATTATATTTAGTAATCGGCATTGTAATACCAACCATGTCTGCTTCTTGGAAAGCATCCTTACCAATTCCCGGTGTCGCCACCTGACCTGTAAACACAATCATCGGTACGGAATCGCTAAAGGCGTCCGCAATTGCCGTTACAGCATTAGTTGCACCTGGTCCACTTGTCACGACAGCAACGCCAGGTTTACCGGTTGATTTGGCATAGCCTTCTGCAGCAGTCACAGCGCCTTGCTCGTGGCGTGCCAAAATATGTTGAATCTCAAAATCATAAATTGCATCATATAATGGTAAAACTGCACCCCCTGGATAACCAAAAATCTTGTCAACACCTAGTTTTTTTAAGGTTTCTAGGAGTAGCATCGATCCAGAAGTCGGTTGATCTAATTTAATTTTTTTCAAAGGTCCGCCTCCTCTACTCTGAATAGTTAGTATTATTAATTTATAATAGCATCAATTATTAATCAATAGCTAGTTTAATCATCTAGCAAATCTTGTAATTCTTTTGGTAATTGTAAAATTGCACCTGTATTAGCACTCGTTACCATTGCTGTATAGCGGGCAAGCCAGCCTGTTTTAACCTTAGCTTTAAATTTAGGCAATGCTTGACGACGACGGTCTAATTCTTCATCAGGCACTGATAAATTAAGTGTCCGATTAGTCAAATCAATGATGATTTCATCGCCATCCTTAATTAAAGCAATTTCGCCACCTTCTGCTGCTTCTGGTGAAACGTGACCTATCGAAATACCACGACTCGCACCAGAAAAACGACCATCGGTTATTAAAGCTACATCTCTTCCTAAACCACGACCCACAATTGATGACGTAGGCGCAAGCATTTCAGGCATTCCTGGACCACCCTTAGGTCCTTCATAACGAATGACAACCACGTGTCCCTTTTGAACTTTGTGCGTATCAATGCCTTCTACTGCCTCATCATGAGAATTGAAACAGATTGCCTTCCCTTTAAAGTAACGAATATCTGGATCAACGCCGCCGACCTTAATTACTGAACCATTTTTGGCAATATTACCATAAAGAATTGAAAGCCCACCTACCTTAGAATAGGCATTTTCTAATGGGTGAATCACCTCAGGATTTTTAATTGACGCATTCGCAACGTTTTCAGCAATCGTTTTACCAGTAACCGTTAAACGATTTGGATGAATGGCATCACATTTAATCAATTCTTTAATAATTGCCGAAACGCCACCTGCTTTATGCACATCATGCATTGAATAAACAGAGCTTGGTGCAATTTTAGACAAATATGGTACACGCTTAGCAATTTCATTAATATCTGCTAAATCGTATTGAATTCCTGCCTCACTTGCAATCGCTAATGTATGCAGTACAGTGTTCGTTGAGCCACCCATCGCCATATCTAAGGCAAATGCATCATCAATCGCTTCTTTAGTGATAATATCTTTAGGTCTAATATCCTCTTTTACTAAACGCATTAAATGTTTAGCAGCTTGATAAACTAAATCCTTTCGTTCGTCAGAAACGGCTAAGGCTGTCCCATTACCCGGCAAGGCAATTCCTAGAATTTCCATCAAGGTATTCATCGAATTAGCCGTGAACATCCCCGCACATGAACCGCAGCTCGGACAAGCGTTTTGCTCCATAAATTCTAATTCTGATTCATCAATTTGGCCTTCTTTTCGAGCGCCTACTGCTTCAAATAATGTTGACAGTGTTGCTTGATGACCATGCATGTCAACGCCAGCCTTCATTGGTCCACCAGAACAAAAAATGCCTGGCACATTCGTTCTAACACTTGCTAAAATCATACCAGGTGTAATCTTATCGCAGTTTGGCATATAAAAAACACCATCAAACCAATGAGCATTAATCATTGTTTCAGCCGCATCTGCAATTAATTCACGAGAAGGTAAACTATAACGCATACCGATATGTCCCATTGCAATCCCATCATCCACACCAATGGTATTAAATTCAAAAGGAATACCACCAGCCTCTCTGATTGCTTCTTTGGCAACTTGGGCTAATTCTCGAAGATGAACATGCCCAGGCACGATATCTGTGTATGAATTACAAATTGCAATAAATGGTTTCTTCATATCTTTTGCACTTTTTACTTGTCCTGTCGCATACAACAGTCCTCTAGCCGGTGCTTGTGCAACACCAACCTTAATTTTGTCACTTCTCATGAAAAGCCCCTCTTAATCTAATAAATACATTTAATTTATTTTTTGTAGCTTTACTCGCGAAATAAATATTGCTGATTTTTAATAGCTAAAAACAGATCAAATATTTATTTTTTCAAGTATTTACACTACAAATTAACTATCCTAAAATGATAGTTTTATCCATTCTAACACCCAATGTCACAAAGTCAATAGAATTATCAGAAAATTTCGCCAATTCTTAATAATAATTGTTATTTAGCTTTGATTTTCATTTATAGGAAATTAAAATTCTTAATAACGATGTCCTACCAAAATAGCAACAATTAAGATAAATAAAACAAAAATCGTTATCCAGACGTACAAATAGTCCTTTTCAAGTGCAAAGGCAAGAATTGACGCTAAAACACGCAAAACTGGTGTTAATATTAAACAGAACAGGCCTAGCATCATTAACGCAAATGGTCTTAAAGCAAGGCAGCCTTTAATAATTTCGTTTAATCCAATCGGATAGCTGTTTGCTGGATAACCACTTTTACCCGTTACAAATAATAAAATCATACCCAAAATCATAATGATCACGCTAATCAAGATACCGATTCGCAATAATTGACCAATTATTTTTTCAACATCTAGCATTTCATCTTTTGTCGATTTCATTAACTTAGCCACCCCATTCCTCTGAATAACATTTGAATCGCCACCAAGGAAATTACCGGAATAAATATAAGTCTTAGTGTACTAGCAGGCAACTTGGGCATAACCTTACTACCTGCTGTTGAACCAACAACGATGCCAAGACAAATAGGTACCGCTAGCATTGGTTGGATAGAGCCATTGAAAAAATAAACCGTCGCCGACGAGGCAGCTGTTACACCCATCATTAAATTACTAGTTGCACTGGATGGCTTAAGTGGCATTTTCATTGCCGAATCCATCGCCATTACTTTAAAGGCACCACTACCAATACCCAAAAGTCCCGAAGCAATACCTGCGCCTAGCATAATCGTAGCACCTAAGGGCACCTTTTCTACCTGATAATCAACTCTTTGTGCTAATGCCTTATCATAGTAGCTGGAATTTAATTTTAACTTTTGGGCAATGGCGTCCTCTCGACCAGTAGTGATTATGCGTTCACCTTTTTTTAATTTACGATACATGTTCCACGATTGAAAAATTAGTAGACCACCAAATAAAAAGAAAAGTACCGTTGCATTAAATAGACCTGCTAAAAGGGCCCCAATTAAGCCTCCAATTGCTGTGAAAATTTCCAAAAACATCGCTAATCTTAAATTCAATAAATCATCTTTTAAGTAGGCAATTGTACCGCCAGTGCTTGTCGCAATAACCGCAACAATGCTCGTACCAATCGCAATTTTAATATCAACACCGAAAATTAAAGTGAGAATCGGTGTCACGACTAGTCCACCACCAAGGCCTAGAATTGAGCCAACAAAGCCGGCAAGAAGACCAGTAATTAACATAATAAAAATAAAAATTGATAAATCCATTCCATACATCGATTTCACCTCATAACAAAGTTTATTACTTTAGTATAAATCAAAAGTTCAATTATTTCTTGTAAATTTTGAAACCAATATGACTGAATACAAAAAAAGATCAGCATAGAGCACCATGCCGACCTGCCATTCCTATTAATACTGAAATTATAATAAAAAAAGTTTCTAATGCTCAGTTTCATCTTCAGCTAATTCATCTAATAATTGCTGATGCAAACTACGCCATTTTTCTTGGTCAACTTGAGTAATTGCACGAATTACCCGGCAGGGATTACCAGCCGCAATAACATTAGCAGGAATGTTTTTAGTAACGACCGATCCTGAGCCAATGATCGTATTCCTGCCAATCGTTATACCAGGATTGACAATTGAACCGCCACCAATCCACACATTATCGGATATCAAAATTTCATAGCCTAGTTCTGGACCACTAATTCGAGTCAAAGCGTCAATCGGATGACTAGCAGTAAACAGACTTACTCTTGGACCAAACATCACATTATCGCCAATTTCAATTTTTGCAACATCTAGCATAATACTATCTGTATTGGCATAAAAATTGGCGCCAAGATGAATATTTGAGCCATAATCACAATAGAATGGTGGCTCAATATAAAAATTTTCAGCCGTTTGTCCTAATAAGTCCTTCAATAATTTTTTTCTTACCTCAGAGTCAATTTCTTGATTGATTTGACGAAGCATTTTTTTAGCATACCGAGCTTCTTTTCTAAGCGTTTCATCACTAGCTAAATACAATTCGCTATTGAGCATTCTCTCTTTTTGCGTTTTCATAGCCATTTATCCCTTCCGTCATCACTATGCATACATTTTCTATATATCCATCGCTTTTAAATATGAATATTTAAGTTTGAGCCGTAAGCCCTTGTTCCCATTTTATATTTGTGACTTCAAATTCTTTAGATGCTAAAAAACGGTTTGCGCTCCGTCTTCTTTTATTCAAGAGCTTGATTTAAAACAATTTCTTCAAAATCCGCAACATCAATAACTCGGATACCTTTTTTAATCAAATATTGGGCAAAAATGCCCTGACCTTCAATCAATTGCCCTTTAAAACTGCCATCATAAATCTGATTGACACCACAGGTCGGACTTCTAGACTGTAGGATTGCCAAATCAATTTCTGATTCGTTAATATCTGCCATTGCTATCTGTACACCCTTTTGATAAATTTCAGTGACATCACTACCATTTACTTCCTCAACCCTGCCATCAATTAATTCAGCACTTGGTCGAGGAGTACTTAATCCAGCCATCACTTCTGGACAGAGTGAAACTACCTCATGCGTCTTTAACCATTCAATAACCGAAGGATTGATGGCATTACTACCATTATATCGACAATGTTTACCCAATATACAACTGCTTACGATTACTTTCATCAATTCTCCTTAATTATTTGATTCATTACTTGTGATTATTCTCTGCTAATATAAGCTTAGCAAAATTTTATAATTTATAAACATTAATGTTTATTTATTTATAATTTTTTCATTAACCTTCGGAAATTGCGAAAAAAAAAGCGAAGCTGAGTGCTTCGCCTAAACATTTAAAATTATTCACTACTTTCAGAAGTTGAAGAATCCGTGGTACTTTCTTCACCTGGTCCACCACCACTTGGCATATCGCTTGGTCGCTCGCCACTCGGCATTTGACCATTACCATTAAAACTTTGCTGACTGTCATCACTTTGAAGTGATTTAACTTCTTGTTTGGCTTGAATTAAAAAGAAGCTCAGCCCACCAATCGCACATAATGAGATGATACTAACAATAATTGAATAATTTTTCCATTTGTTTTTCGATAATTTCATTTTTCCTCCTAATAATTTGGACTTTTCGTCACTAGAAGGTATCATATTAGTCTAAGCTTATAATAAACTTAATTCATAATAATAATATTATCTTAAATTGATATTTACTTGCTAGTTTCATTATTTAGGAAGATTTTTTTGGTAATAAAGGTCGCATTCAACACTCTTGGAAAGCCGACATAAGGAATGCATTGAATCAATGTCTCTACAATTTCTTCCTTTGTAATGCCAACATTTAATGATGCCTTAAGATGAACCTCTAACTGAGAACCAGTGTCACCTTGCGAAAGCAAACTTGCCAGCGTAATTAATTCTCTTTGCTTAATATCTAGACCCTTTCGATTATAAATATCCCCAAAGGCAAACTCAAGAATATATTTACCAATATCCTCTGTCATTCCCGCTAATGCTTCAATAACATTTTCCCCTGCTTGACCATCGATTTCTTTTAACTTTTCAAGACCGCTCTGATATCTGCTCTTTTCTTCCGACATTATAAATGCCTCCTTTTTAGAATTTTAATTGATCAAATCACTTTGACACTATTTATTCTACATGCTAGAGTTAACTCCATATCAAGTACTTATTTTAAAAAGGAGATAAAAATGGCACAATATTCAATCGGAGAATTCGCGAAAAAAACTGGTTTATCAATTGATACCTTGCGCTATTACGAAAAAGAAGCTATTATTTTTAGTCAGCGTGACTCAAATAACAGAAGATATTATCTTGAGGCTGATTATGAATGGTTGCTTTTTATTTTAAGACTCAAAAAAACTGGCATGACAATAAAAAATATTAAAGAGTATGCCAAATTAAGATATCAAGGTAATTCTACCATCTCAAAGCGATTAGAATTACTCTTTCAACAATTGGATGCTCTAAAAATAAAGCGAGCTGAAATTTCAGAGAATATTGAATTTATTGAAAACAAAATTGAAATATATAAAAGAATGACCAAAGTATAGCTAATTTTAAAATTAATATTGTGTAAATTTGGGGTTCTTTCTGGACAAAGAAATAAAAACTAGTAATGCGATGATTAGCACTACTAGTTTTTTAATGATCCAGCAAATAATTAATTAATTAATGATAGAAAGCTTGATTATTTAACTAATTGACGCTTTACAAGCATTAATAAAATAATAAAGGAGATTAAGATAATTAAGTTCGCGAGTAAATCTCTTGATTTTTCATTAAGTTTTGGCAATCCCTGTATTTTTGATTGCTCTGATGGCTGAGTAACTATTGGACTATTTTGTTTAATTAATTTAATAAGTGGGGATTTGCCATTGCTGAATTCATCAACCGTAAAAGTTATTGGTGAAGTATCTAAAAGATAACCACTCGGTGCTTTGGTTTCAACCAATAAATATTCACCTGGTACCAAGCCACTAAAATTGATTTCGCCATTTTTATCAGTCGTTAAATCAGGGTAAATGATCTGATTAGCACTATTTTTTAATTCAAAAACAGCATTGGCGAGCTTGAGCTTTCGATTATTCGCAGCCACTTTAGTTAATTGAACAGTCCCTTGATAATTAATTTGTGTCAAGGCTTGCCCATTTGCGTCGGTGGTTACTAATTGGGGCACACCCTCAGCAGCCTCTGGAATGACAAAATTGACTGATTGAATATTCAAAACATAGCCAGCTGGAGCTTTAACTTCAACAAAACGATATTGCCCCGGCGAAAGCTTGGTGCTCAAAACTTTACCATTTTCATCACTGACTAGCTGTTCATTACCCGAAACAGTCTTGCCAGCTTGGTCAACGACCTTGAAGGTCGCACCAGAAAGTACTTTACCTGCTTCATCACGTTTGATTAATTCTGCCTGCCCTTGATAGTTGATAAAGCCTTCATTCAGCGCTTGAACGACTGCTGGTTTACCGTCAGTTGTGGCTGGAATCTCAAAAGGAATGGGCGTTGTATTGACAATATACTGCTTATTTTTGGTTGCCACTTCTTTGAAGGTGTATTGTCCTGGTGCTAAGCCTGCGGCATAAACCTTACCATTTTCATCACTGGTCACTGTTTTAACCGTGTTGCCATTCCCATCGACTACCGCAAAGCTTGCGCCTGAAACAGCTTTATTTGCCTCGTTGACCTTGTTAAAGGTTGCTGCACCTTGATAATTGATTTGGTCGGCTAAGCTGATTATCGCCTGCTCATTAGGATTGGTTAACTCTGAGGCAATTGTAAATTCAATTGTTTTCTGAGTTAGTAGATAACCATCGGGCGCCTTTACCTCTTGGAAATAATAATCGCCCGGTCTTAAATTTCCTGCAACAACATGCCCCTTACGATCCGAAACATAATTACCCGTATAGCTTTCGCCTACTTTGATACTCCCTTTGTCTTTTATCTGGGTTTTCTGGCCGTTATCAATCTTGAATAAATGATAGGTTGCCCCTTCAAGAGGCTCTTTTGTAGCTTCATCATTTAAATCACTTTGACCGTATTTGGTAAAGAATGCCTGTCCACGTTGATTTTTAATTACAAGATCATCGCCGGACATCTCCTTAGTTTTACCTGTATCTTGATAGATTTTTACAGTCAAATCTGGACCAAATGCATCAGAGACTGGCATCCCAATCTGGTCATTATCTCCCGTTGTAAAGGTGATTGAAGCGTGATCCAAAATATAACCATCAGCAGCAACAAGCTCTTTTAGTTGATAAGTTGTATTTGGTTTTAAACCATCTACAATAATCTTTCCCTGTTTATTGGAATTAAATTCTCTGTCAAAACCACTCTCATCTTTAATCGGGTTACCCTCGCTATCATAAAGTCCAAAATAGGCATTCCATAAATTATTATTAGTGATACTGTCTTTTTTTGTAAAAGTGACACTACCTTGATAATTAGTAAAATCATCAGCTATAAAAGGTGTCAATGGATTTGCATCGACTACAATGGTTTCAGGTTGACCCTCAATATTTGTTTCCACGCTAAATTTAGCAGGTGTTGGATTAATATAATAACCCGCTGGTGCCTGGGTTTCGACAAATTGATAGTTTCCTGGGCCTAAATCAGTGGCAGTCACATAGCCATCTGCACCACTGACCAGATTTTCATAGCCCGAAACGTCTTGATATTCATCGCCATCCTGTTTTTGTAGCTTAAAGACAGCGCCTGAAAGTGCCGTACCCGCTTTATTGACTTTCTTTAGCTTAGCCTCAGATTGATAATTGGTCACTGTAATATAAGGAATTGGCGTAATCGAATCATTAAGTTCTTGAGTCGGTAATAGTGTCTCACTTGCCACACCTGCACTATCTCGTGTTACCAGATAAACAGAGGTCATCGAATAGGTTGGTGAATCTGCATCATTATCTCTCACCACATGAAATTCAATCGGTGTCGCATCAAGCTGATAGCCCACAGGTGCCTTCGTTTCAATTAAACGATAACGACCTGTATAATCATTACCATCACTTGCTAGACCCTCTGCATAGAATAAGCCACCTGCCGTATTTGATCCATCAATATCAAACCCAGTCACCGTTGAAGTCAAGGTGCCGAAGTTATTCATATCCACCCAATTGATTGCTGTTTCATCAGGATCATTATCATATTGTAGCTTAAATTCTGCACCTGCTAAGTTTTCTTGTTTTGAATTAACCTTGTCAACGTGTACCTTGGTGTAGTCATTAAATACTGGAAGGGTAACTGCGTTGTCGCCAAATAAACTAACCTCTTCTTCACCAGCTGGTGTTTCAACCTTAATCGTCCGCGTATCAATTGGAATCCCGTCTTTATAAGCCTGTGGAATGGTATAACCGTTTGGCGTTGAGACCTCTTTAATCAGATAACGCCACGTTTGTTGGGCAGTTTCTTCTGGTATTTCAGTAATATTTGCAAAGGTCAGCTTACCATCAGCGCCCGTAACACCTGTTGCGACCACTCGATCTGGAAATGCCTTGGTCTCACTTTTAGATTGCTGGACGAGCTGAAATTGTGACCCCGCAATTGGACTTAAGGCAAAATTTTGTTTTTGAATCGTCAATGACCCCTTAATTCCGTAAGGATAGACATAGCCACTACTTGTTTGTACTTGAACACTCTGAGCGCTTTGGGTAGGTGGACCGACTACCACGCCACCGGGGCTTTCAAGCTGTGCCGTATTATTGACCGTTTCTGTCTGTGATGAAAAGTTTGGTGTTGTATCATATTCGACTAGATAGGGCTTAGTCACGACAAAATCGGTCTTACCCTCTGGCGTTGTGCCGTCTGACTTAAACAATTCAATTTTTAATTCTTGTTGACCTGTATTATCAGTCGTTACCAAAGTCGCATAGGTTGATGCAGCAACCAAATCACCCTTAGTTACCTCACCCTTTGAATCAACTACTCCTTGATAAAGCTTGATTGAGCTTGGAACAATGATTTGATTGGTCGAAGGTGTATCAACCATTGTCGCTTGATAAAGTGTCGATTGACTGCGATTAAGCCAGACAGCCCAGCTCATCAAATTATTATTTTTATCAAAAGTGCCAGATTTATTAGCTTCTTCGCCACCGTATTGCACACTAACCGAAGCATCAATGATTGTTGGCCAGTTGCCGTCTGGTGTCACATACCAATTAATCACCTGATTGTGATAAGTCGCAGCAATTAAATTAGCTTGATCAGCTGTATCCAAACCAGCAAGTGAGGTTTTATATTCTACTTTATAGACGAGCTCCCTTTGATTGGCGTTAGCAACATCCCAGCCCGGAATATCCGTTGTGGATGAATCTGGCTCTGACCAATTAGCTTGCCAGTTGGAAATTTCAGTTAACTTATAGCTACCGTCTGAATTAAGTGGTAAATTGCCATTTTCATCTAGCTCGTACATCCCAATCGGTAACTTGTTGTTAGGATTTTTGGCTTCACTACCATCGACATTGCCAATCTTTAGCCAGAGATTCGTACCAATTAATTGACCAGCCTCATCTTTCAGCTCATGTGTTGCAGGTCCTTTGATATAGCCTTGCCCAATTTGATTGCCAGCCGCCGTGCCACCAAGTCCAGCTGCATTTTGTTCAGCTTCAACAAAGTCACCCTTGGAATCGATATGACCTCGCAAAACCGTCATTGAACCGTCAACATATTTCTGATTGCCTTGAATTTTATCAAAGGCAGCAACGCCACGACCTTGAAGATTATTATAATTGTGAATCACAGTCCATGTAATCTCTTTGGTCGCAGGGTCGTAGCTACCACTTTTTGAGCCAAGCTGATACTCACTTTTAGTATCGGTAAAATTGTTTGAGCCAGAGCTTGAGTAGGGCTGATTATCAGTGGTCCAATCCGCTTTCATCGTATTGGTAAAGGTCGTCTGAGCCGCTTCAGTCAGCTTATCCGTAAAATAGTGATTGTAATAGCTCAGGCTAAAGGTATGATTTGTGTTGGCATAATCACCCTTCAGGCTGATTGTCCAGTTATTATAGGGTGAATCAAAGTTTTTTGAGCCACTGTCAGACCAAGCAACTACAATATCGTAATCTGTTCCTTGGACAAGTAGCTTATCAGCAGTCGTATCCTTTAGAACAACTGTTGGAAAAGTCGGAATCGTTGTCGCATTACCATCTGTTTCAGCATAAGGCGGTGATACCAAGCCCTTAGCTGAGCCAGTAATCGTATCAGTAAAGGTCGCATTATTTAACTGATAGTTATTATAATTAAGTGTCAGCGTCCATTTAGCGACTTTTGCACTGCGGTCAACGGTCGGCTTATTTTTAATCACGACCTTTGGCGTAAAGGTCGGCGTAACCTGTGCTGGATTACCACTTTCCTCTTGGCTCACTTTGTTTTCAAGCGGTGTATTTGCCGTTACCAGCTTATCAGGCGTTAAGGTATAATAAATCCCAATCGCCCGATTTTGCGCAATCTTGTCATTAAATTGAATCTTAAACTGACCAGCTTCTTTGGTAAAGGTATAGGCATCCTCTGGCACAATTGACGCTTTAGTCCCATTGCCCTGATCGTCCACAGTCATATACCATAAGACAGGCTTTTCTGAAGTGGCATTCTCTGGTGCAGCTAAGGACATTCCTGTATGTGTGTCAATTAAAGGCTGACTTGTATTGATTGCCTTTTGGCCGTAATTATATTTAATAATGAAGTCATATTTTTGGTCCTTGGTATGATAATAAGTCCCATCGCCATGCGTTTTTTGCAAGGTCTTTGAATAGCTCGGCGTAATGCTTGCCGTAGCGGGAATATCATCGATATTACTTCCTTTCAAGGTAGCCTTATTGATAATTTTAGCTGCCGCACCACCATTGGCTGGCTTGGCATCATCATTAATTGTCGTTGTATATACCAATCGATAAGGCGTATTAATGTCAGCTAAAAAAGTCACATCGCCAGTTGAATCAACTGTATAATCACTTCCTTGTATCAATGGCACCGATCCAACAGACTGAATCGTGCCGTCATTTTTGAGAATTAAGGGATAAACCTGTACCGACTGATAGCTGACCTGAGTTGGAAAAGCTTCATCGACTCGTGCATTATTAATTGAGCGATAGTCTTTGTTAATGTCAACGTTCCAGGTCAAAGTATCAGGGTTCATGGCTTTATTCGCCTTGACTGCTTTTGAAATTGACGTACTACTCGTTGGATGAATGACGACACTAAATGGTGGGATATTGGTCTTATCTGGAAAATAGAAAATCTTTTGACCGGGATTTTGAATAATGCTTTGATCAAAAGAGGCACTAAAGTCCACCTCGCCACCTAAAACTTCTTTTGCCTTGTCGTTAAAAACGATTTTCATGGTCCCGCTTGGGTGTTCAGAGGTTGGTGCCGTAATTTGATAAGTCCCGTAAACTGTACCAGTAGCACTTTTAAGATCCTTTGGCCCGTCAGCAATCGCCTTAAGTCCAGATGGTAGCTCCATTTCAGCATAATCACCCGACTGTAAGCTTTCACGAACCGCCTCAGGAAATTGAAACGGAAAATTAATGTTAACCGTTGAATTAATCGTTACTGGATCACTTGGATTATAGGTTACCTTGACGTCTTTGGCAAAATTATCTGCTGGTGCATATTGCTTAAATAAATCCGCCACATCCATTGGTAAACGTGCGGCTAGTGCTTGAAAAGAAAAAGGCTGATTGCTTGAAGCTTGCTCCGATAAAATAACCAACGGATTATTAAGTCTATCATTAATTGAATCTGAATTGGTATCCATCGGTAATTCAGTTGTTGCACTTGCTTGCGAATAATCACTTGGTATATCATTAATTTGCTCAGCTGCTTCCAGTATCAGCGCTTTGTCAGGTTGAGGCAGCTCGTCATCAATTTTAGCTTCTGCCACCACTTGATTTTCATTAGTAATGGTAGTATCGACTGTTTCAGTCTCAGTTATTTCCGACTCTGAATGACTCGTTAAATCTGCCGTTACAACTTGATAAATTGATTTGGCATTAGGACTACTAATCAAAATTGGATTATTTTCGGAGTTTGCCTGAGTATCTCCATTAATTTTCAATGAAAAATTAAAAAAATCACTTAAATTTGATTGCAATTTCAAAATAATTACCCAATTACTTTCAGCCGATTTTTCCTTTTCAATGACTGCTTGACCAATTATCTTTTGTTCATTATCCAAAATGTCAATATTTTGTTCATTTTCATTCTCAATAACAATCACAAAATTATCAGAAATATTTAATTTGATTTCAGAAACATCTGAGTATTGATAATTTTTGATTGAACCAAAAACAGCTAAGGTATATGGATTACCCCCACCTTGACTTGCCACCGGGTTCTTGCTCAACTTGGTTAAATCATCAAAGGTCACTTGTGGATTATCGACTTCCAATGATGCACTTTGATTAGTTGAATTTGCAATTGAATCTAGCAAATTAGATGACAACTCTGCTTTAGTAGTCACTTCATTTGACTGACTCATATCAGTTGCAATCACACTCAAAATTGGAAAGATAATCGCTTGTAATATTAATAATACAATTACATTTAAATAGATTAATTTATTTTTCATACTTACCTCCATATTTTATTGTTTAAATATATATTATAATCTTTTTCTAATTATTATATTATATTTCATTAATTTG
>JAKVKP010000015.1 GCA_022484805.1 Streptococcaceae bacterium | reverse complement strand
CCCAATCAGGATGCGCCTGAAAGAGCTGACTATTTCGAGAGAGCATTTCGGGTTCAAACCATAAACCAAATTGTAAGCCTTTTTGATGAACCATTTTGGCTAATCCACTAATTCCGTTTGGTAATTTATCTAAATTTTCCTGCCAGTCCCCAAGAGAAGAAGTGTCATCATCTCGCTTTCCAAACCAACCATCATCTAATACAAAAAGTTCAATACCTGCCTCTGCTGCCTTGGTCGCTAGATGCTCGCATTTTTCTTCAGTAATTTCAAAATAATTAGCCTCCCAAGTATTCAAAACAATTGGTCGAGCTTTTTCTTTAAACGGTTCTGGTATTAAATGATTTTGATATAGCCGATGGAAGGTTTGACTCATTCCATTTAAACCATCCTTAGAAAAGACCATCACTGCCTCTGGAGTCTCAAAAACTGCTTCCGGTTGCAATTGCCATGAAAATTCTTGGGAATGGATTCCCATTTGAATTCGTGTAGAGCCATACTGCTCTACTTCGGCTTGCGCTTGGAAATTGCCACTATAAATAAGATGAAATGCGCGAACTTCGCCTGAAAATTCAGTTACATTTGTCTCTAAAAGCGCCAAAAAAGGTTGATGCTGTGGACTACTTGTGCCACGAATGCTTTCTATCTTCTGAATACCACTTCTCAATTTGCTGCGATTGATTGTCGCTTCATCTGTATGGGAACCATCTAACGTTAAAAAATCATATTCAATGCTTGGTAAATCGATTTGCAAACTGCCAGCATTCTCTAAAATTACCGTCCCACCACTATGATTTTTAAAAGTAACATGTCGTGAAATTACGGGTAGCTCTTCAAACAAATGATAATAAAGCTTCATCTCTAAATTTTGAACAACATCAATCAATTTAATTATAAGCGTTGTAACCTGTTGTTCATTCGCTTCGAGCGATGGCAAACCTATAATTTCTTCTTTTCCATGGACAATCTCATAAGAATCAAACGTAAAATCAGACACTGTATGATTACTACTTGAACGGATTGTATAATTAGCAATTCGATGATCTCCATTTTGATTAGTGCTCGTTTCCAAGGGTAAACTATTTAAGCTAAAGGTTCTTTCTTCCGGATATGGATTAGTCGCAAAACCGCGATCAATCATTTGAAGTTGGCGAGCGCCGTTAAAGGACTCAATTCTTCGCCCCCAGTATCTCTGAACTAGATATTTCCCCTTTTCAACTGAAATCACATAACTTATTTCTTTATTTTGCAAATGGAAAAGCTGATTCTCAAAGATTATTGACATCGGTACCTCTTTCTATATAAATAATTAGTAAATTCAATTTATAACTATTATAATTGTTTAGTAAACGTTTATTCAAGTGGTTTTCTTAAAGCTATCAATTGAATAATCTAGCTTTATCGAATTAAAATAAACACTAAAAAAGGAAGCAATGACGAAACATAACGTCTTTACTTCCTTTATCATTTTAGCTAGCTGGTTGAGATAGAGTAATAATTGTTTCTCCGACCTTAACAGCTTGGTTGGCAATCTTGTCAACTTCTGCATAGCTCATGGTATTAGTTACAATGACCATTACTGTTGACTCAAAGCCTGCTGCTTTAATTTTTTCAATATCAAATGATCCTAAATGCTGACCTTTTTTGACTACTTGTCCTTGGGTAACCTCTGTAGTGAAACCATCGCCATTCATTTGAACCGTATCGATACCGATATGCAATAAAATTTCTGCACCCTTATCTGTCTGAATGCCATAAGCATGTTTTGAATCATTGGTTACCGTCAAAACACCATCGGCCGGTGCATAAATCTTACCCTCTGTTGGTTCAATCGCTAAGCCTTTTCCCATCATTTCGCTTGAAAAAACAGGATCATTCGTTTCACTCAGTTGAATCACATTACCTTGAACAGGTGCAAAGATTTCTTCATCAGCAACACCTTCGGTACTTACAGCTGTATTAATATCCTGAGCAGCAGTATCAGTAGAAGCTACATTAGCAGGCACTTCTAATTTATTTCGACCATAGATATAAGTTGCTGTGAATGCAATTACCATACTAATAATAATACCAATCATAAACATTGGAATTGATTTTGGATCAATCGCAATAAAACCAATTACACCTGCAGGTCCAAGTGATACACTATGAACATTGGTGAAGCCTAAGAATGCCGAACCAATTCCTGATGCACCTAATGCAATGAAGAACGGGAATTTTAATTTAAGATTGACCCCAAATAGGGCAGGTTCAGTAATTCCTAGCATTGCTGAAAATGCTGCTGAGGAAGCTAGGCCTTTTTGTTTTTCGTTTTTGGTTAATAAGAAAATGGCAAAACAGGCCGCACCTTGGGCAACGTTAGCTGCTGATGCAATTGGGAATAGGAAGCTCCCCCCTGTCTTAGCAATATCAGCTAATAGAGTTGTCTCAATTGCAGGGAAGGATTGATGTAATCCCGTTAAAACGATTGCTGAATAAACTGCACCAAAAATACCGTAGCCAAAACCACCTAATGTTTGCACAACCCAGACAATTCCATCAGTCAATCCATTAGAAACGGTCCGTAAAACTGGTCCTACAAAAGCAAAAGTAACAAAGCCTGTAATAATAATTGATAGCATTGGTGTAAAGGTAAAATCAACCGCATTATTTAAATGTTTGTGGAAGAATTTTTCTAAGGTAGCTAAAATCCATGCCACACCGATAACAGGTAAAACTTGACCTTGGTAGCCCGCTTGGGCAATTTGGAAGCCAAAGACATCCCAATAAGGCATTTTTCCACTAGTCATCGCTTCGGCCACGCCATAGCCATTGACTAAATCAGGCATAACTAACATCATACCAGCAGCTGCTCCAAGATATGGATTGCCACCAAAGCGTTTAGTTGCAGAAAATCCAATTAATATTGGTAAAAAGGCAAAAGGTGCTGATGCCATTAGATTGACCATTTCAGCAAAGCCTTGAATTCCTGGTACCATTTCAACGATTGATTTCGGTCCAAATAAGCCTTGACCAGTCAAAACATTATTAAGCGCCATCAAGAGACCACCAGCAACCAGTGCAGGAATAAGTGGAACAAATATATCGGATAATACCTTAATTAATTTCATAACCGGATTGGTTTCTTGATTTGCAACTTCTTTCAATTCATCTTTGGTGGTTTCACCAACACCAGACAAAGCGACTAATTCTTTATAAACAACGTTCACATCACCTGGTCCTACAATAATTTGATATTGACCATTTGCCTCAAATGTCCCTTTTAAATCAGGGTCTTCATCTAATGCTTGTTGATTAATTTTAGATGTATCTTTAACAACTAATCTTAATCGAGTCGCGCAATGAGCTGCAGCAACTAAATTCTCTTCTCCCAAGGCTTGGAAAACGCGCTCGGCAACTTCCTTGTGGTTCATACTAATACACTCCTTTGATAAATTATGGATCAGCTTTAAGAAAAACGCTTTCATCTTCTGACGTTATTTATTGTAAGCGATTTTTTTATTTATGTCAATCGTTTAACAGAAAATAATTAATATTTTATAAGTATATCTAAAATAAAAAGTTATTATCTGTTAAACGTTTACTATTTTTATAAAAAATATGTTAAGAACTGTTGTTATAATAGCCTCGATAAGCATAAAGATTAGTTTCGCAAATTACGAATTACTCTAGCTTGGCTGACATATATAGACTATTAATAAGACACGAAAAAAATAGTAGAACGAAGGAAAAGCGGGATAACCTGTATTTACTATAATTAATATTTTAAAACTAATTCTTCAGTTCATTAAAATAGAGGTAAAGACTGATTGTCTTACCTCCTTGGTAAAATTATAAAGATGCCTTCAGGGTTCTCTTACCATTTTAAATAAACGCAGTAAAATTGGAAATAATAGCAAATAGAAAACAAAATTACTGACAGCATGCAATGTATCAAAAAATAAACCTGACAGATAATATGCAGTAAAATGACCTAAACCAAAAAGTAAATTGTAGAGAATACTCATGATTAGACCATAAAAATAGCCTGATAATAAAGCATATCCTGTTCTTAGCCAGAATGGTTGATTAACTAAGCAGCGCATCCCAACTAGGATGATAGAATAAGCAAAACACTGAAATGCAACCCAGTAACCAAATCCCATATAGATACCTGTGACCACCATCGTCATAATCGCTACTAAAATAGCTGAGGGCAAACCTAACAAACTGACTAAAATTAAAAAAATAGCCGAAATTGGTTGCACATTGGGCACCCACTGAAATACTGTCCTCAAAACAACGCAGGCAGCGACCAATAGCCCAAGTCGACTAATTTTAATTAGACTCATTGCATCGCTTCCAAGCGAAAATCATATTGATCCCCATTTTTTAGTGTCACCTCTTTAGCGCCAACCTGTGAATCAACACCGTTTACTTTAAATAACCAGTATTTCCCAGCAGCTTCATCTTGTGCCCAGCCATTGATTTCTGTGATAAAACCATTATCTGCTTTTGCTTTAAATTGAGTTGTCATTAGATCTAAAAGATTGGTACCTTTCGTCGCTTCAACTTGTTTTTCAACAGTATCAGCACCTTCTTTTGTTAATGTCACCTCAACCTTAACTGTTTCATTATGACTGGAAGAAGACTCTGTTGTTTGATTATTTTTAGCGCTACAGCCCGTCGTAAATAGTAAAGTAATGACAATACTTGATAAAACCTTTTTCATTAAACTAATCCCTCATTTTTCTATAATTAATATTAATAATTTAATCTATAAGCAACACTGTTAATTAATTATCTAATTTTTACTTTGCAAAAAAATGATTGGCAATTTCAACACTTGCCATAGCATCTTTAGCATAATACTCTGCACCGACAAATTCTCGATATTCTTCATTTAAAACAGCACCACCCACCATAAATTGTGCGCGATGACCACTCGCACGAACAGCAGCAATTGTCCGTTTCATATTCTGAACAGTTGTTGTCATTAAAGCAGAGAGTCCAATTAATTGAATATCCTCTCGGATAACCGTTTCAACTACTTTTTCGATTGACGCATCCTTGCCTAAATCAATCACCTCAAAACCATAATTTTCGAGAATCATTTTAACAATGTTTTTCCCGATGTCATGGATATCTCCTTCAACCGTACACAGTAATATCTTACCCTTTGATTCAGCAATTGTTCCTTGTTGAACCATTTTAGCCTTCAAAACTGTTTGCGCATTTTTAGTTGCCTCAGCAGACTGCATTAATTGTGGTAAGAATAATTCTCCGGCTTCAAATTTTTGACCGACAATATTCAAAGCTGGAATAAAGTAACTGTCCACTACTTCCAGAGGTGTTAACCTCTCTAATAATCGCTCGGTCTCCTTAGCAGTCAGCTCCTTACGTCCTTTAATAATCATCGCTTTTAAGTCTAAAGCTTCATCAGATTGATTAGACTGAGCTTGTTGTCTGGAGTCCGAAACTACAAATTGACTGTGTTGCTCATTGTTAATATAATTTGTTGCATTGACATCCTGCATCGAAATCACCTTAAGCGCTCGAACAATATGCATCATGTAATCAGATAAAGGGTTCATAATTGGGGCATCTAAGCCCGCGCCCACTGCAGCGGCTAAAAAGGTGCCGTTCATCAAATCACGATTTGGCAGACCAAATGAAATATTAGACAGCCCAACAGCCGTTTTACAATTTAATTTCGTCTTAACCAAACGAATTGTTTCTAAGGTAACAGCGACTTGTGCCTGTTGCGCAGAAGCAGTCAAAACGAGTGGATCAATCATCACACGTTCTTTAGGAATACCGTATTTTTGCGCTTCTAAAACAATCTTTTTAGCAATCTCATAACGACTTACCGCAGTCTCTGGAATTCCAGACTCATCAATACAAAGTCCTAAAATAACAGCACCATATTTCGCAGCAATCGGCAATACTTGATCCAAGCTTTTTTGTTTACCATTAACAGAATTAATCAAGGGTACACCATTGTAATAACGTGCACCACTTTCTAGTGCTGCTACCTCTGAGCTATCTATTTGTAAAGGACAGTTGATTAAACTTTGAATCTGTTTGATTGCTTCAACCATCATTTTTGGCTCATCAATCTCTGGCAAACCAACATTCACATCTAATATATCTGCTCCAGCCTCTGATTGTAAAACGGCTTCCTTTAATAAATAATCCAAATCATTATTTCGCAAGGCTTGTTTAAGCAGAGCTTTACCTGTTGGATTAATTCGTTCACCGATTAAGGAAATTCCCTGTCCAATCTCAACTGTATCTAAACCACTGGTAACGGCTGTTAAAATACGTGGTGCTGTCCTGACCATTGGCTGTGCATCTATCGCTCGACGTAGACCATGAATAAAGGCAGGCGTTGTCCCACAGCAACCGCCAATTACACAAACTCCCTGTTTTAAAAGTTGCTTAGAATATGCGACGTATTCCTCAGCGGTAATCTTATAAACACTTTCACCAGCCACCATTTCAGGTAATCCCGCATTGGCTTGAACCATAACTGGAATTTGTGCATAGGTTAAAATTTCACTCACAACGGGGCCTAGCTCTTTAGGACCTAGGGAACAGTTCACACCAATTACATCAACTCCTAAATTTTGTAAAGTCAGGGTTGCTGTTTTTGGATTCGTACCAACAAAAGTTCGGCCATCAGCCTGATAAGTCATTGTTACAAACAAAGGTAAATTGGTATTTTCCTTGACAGCAAGCACGCCAATTTTAGTTTCCAGTAAATCGGACATCGTTTCAAAAATGATTAAATCGGCTCCCGCCTGTTCCGCCAACACTGCTTGCTCTTTAAAATAATCATAGGCTGTCTCAAAGGACAAAGTTCCCATGGGCTGCAAGAGCTGACCAATTGGTCCCATATCGTAAGCAACATACTTCGGATGGGCAGATTTGGCAATACTAACTGCTTTTTCAATAACTGGCTTAATCTCATCCGCCTTTAATTTAGTCCGATTGGCTTGGAAGGTATTAGTCGTAATAATATCTGCACCAGCCAAAACGTAGTCTTGATGAATTGCTCGGACAATTTCTGGATGTGATAAATTAAAATATTCTGGATGCTCGCCAACTGGTAATCCCCTTGCTTGTAGTTGAGTCCCCATTGCACCATCAAACAATAATTGTTTCTTTTGTAAAGCCTCTAGTACTTTCATTTCCCCCTCCAATCAGATAATAATTTATAACTTCATTTTAGCATCCTTGACCATTTCAATAGAGAGATTTTCCGGACTTTTCCATCTTGGTCGAGCAAGCTGTTCGCTTTTAAATAAACCCGCAAAGGCTGTTACACTCTTTCTAGGTATCATTAAATTAGTATCAGTTAATGTTATGCCGAGCTTTTTATCCGCACCACATACACGTAAAAAACCATCCTGAATCGATAGTGGCACATCCCCATACCCCGGTGAGAATCGACGATTTAAATAATAATCTGGATATTGATGACTTACATCCACCTCTGCTAAATCCAAAACCTTTTCAATATAATCAACGGCACAGGCGTCAAGGATGAACCCCTTAGTCAATTCGATTGCTTCATAAATACGAATTTTTCGTTCAATTTCTAGTCCGAGTGTTCCAGCATACAATACAATTTTTTCGGCATTCTTCAAATGATGATAGGCATTATTACCAGGAATATGAAAATCAGTGCCAATAACTGTAATTTCTTCGTTTTCCAAATTAACTGCCAAATCAAATACTTGATATGTATATCTGGCCTTAGCACATTCTTGCACCTCTTGCATTAATTCATCTATCATTTTAGAAAGCTCTGGAGTTAGCTCGTGTTTTCGTCTATAACCTAAATAACGTAAAACTTCTTTTTTTGATAATGGTAAATATTGCATTTGATCATCCTTTTGATAAATGAAAAGCTAGTGTTAGACACTAGCTCATTATTTTGAGTATAAAAACATTATACCTTACGAATTGATATCAAAGTATCCCTGATAAATAAATTTATGAATCATTTACTTATATCGATTCATAATCGCATTGGCAATAATTGGTCGATTCATAGTGTAAACATGAACACCAGAAACGCCGTTTTCGATTAATTCATCAATCTGATTAAATGCAAACTCTAAGCCAGCCTTTTGTAAATCCTCAGGTGAATTTTGATAACGATGAATAATTTTAATTAATTCAATTGGTAAACTTGCACCAAAGTAAATCATTTTTTCAACCTGCGAAACTGTCATAATCGGCATAATCCCTGCCGCAATTGGGGCAGTAATTCGTGCTTTACGACGTGCATCTAATAAATCGTAAAATGCTTGATTATCAAAAAATAATTGTGAAATAAAGAAGTCCGCACCGGCATTTTCTTTTTCTAATAAATGTTGTATATTTTCTCGATTAGCCTTTTCGTCAATATGACCTTCTGGATAACAAGCCGCACCAATTGAAAAATCACCAATTTGCTTGATTTCAGCAATCAATTCTTTAGCATAGGTGAAATCATTTGGAAAATCAGTCACACCTTTTGGAATATCACCACGTAAAGCCAAAATATTTTCAATACCTGCACCTTTTATTTCTGAAACAATGCGATCAATTTCGTTACGACTATTCATAATAGAAGTCAAATGGTGCAAAGATTCAATACCATAATCCGTCTTGATTTTCTTGGCAATTTCTAATGTTTTATTTGTACGTGTAATGCTACCTGCAGCACCGTAGGTTACACTTATAAAATCAGGCTTAGCGGTCAATTGATCGATAGTTTGAAAAATAGTCTCAACGCCATTCTGTTGTTTCGGTGGAAATATCTCCAAGGAAATAACTGGTTTTTTTGCTTTTCTCGCCTTCTGGTAAATCTCATTGATTTTCATTATTTTCGCCCCTATATTTATTTTTTATAACAAAAATTACACCCTTTTTAGTCAAACCCATTTTATCACTGATTTATTGACGAAAATAATTCTATCTTTTTATCCTTAGATATAGTTTTAATCTATACGTCATCAATTAATCGCTTTCTCTTGACAAGAATCATTTATATCGCTATCCTAAACGAGGAATAATAATAGAGCACAAGGGGAACTTTTGTTGAGAATGGCTTCGGTCTAGACCCTCAAAACCTGATCTCGTTAAGACGAGCGTAGGGATGTGATTAGAATTACCAAAACGATAACTGGGTTTCGGTAATTCTTTAAACATTAATAACAGTCCCTCTTGTCCAATCACAGGAGGTTTTTATTTTGTCCAATTCAAAGCATAGTGTCACAATTTTAGTTGAAATAGCGGTAATCGCCGCTGTTGCTTTTGCACTCAGTTACATTCCAATTCAAACAGCGAATGCAGCAATTGATATTTCACTTGGTCTAATTCCTTTAGCAATTTTAGCCTTTCGTAGAGGTGTTCTACCAGCTGTTACTGCCGGTTTCATCTGGGGACTGCTTTCAATTATTAGTGGTAAAGCATTTATTTTAACGGCCGTCCAAGTAATTATTGAATATCCAGTTGCCTTTGCTTTTGGTGGTTTTGTAGGTATTTTTTCCCATCAGGTTAAGACAAAAAGAAATAATCTCCCATGGCTCGTCGCTTCGATTTTTATCGGTGTGATTACTCGCTGGTTCTGGCATTTTATTGCCGGTGTTATCTTCTGGGGAAGCTATGCACCTAAAGGTATGAGTCCCTATTGGTATTCATTTGTCCTGAATGGAACTAGCGCATTAGCCAATGCCATTTTACTTAGTATTATTTTAGTAGTTTTAGTAAAAAAGGCTCCAAGACTTCTCAATCCCTAAGTAAAAATAATTTGTATCGCTTTATTGCCCAGCTTTCAAATAACGCAAGTAAAGCTTCTGTTGATTAGATTTAACTGCATTCCTTTCACTAACTGTCTCCGTTTTTTGGAAATCACCAAAATTTCGGGGCTAGATGACATATGACACCTCAGCTTTAACAGCCTGACAATTGTTCTTGAGTCACTCTTTTTCTTTAATGTTAAAAAAGTTAAAATCATCAGTCCCGTATATTAAAAAATTGCTTACGTTTGCAATTATCAGACGAACGATTTTAACTTTTTGTTTTGTAAAGTAAAAATACTTTACAAAATGCTTGAAACCTGTTTGAAATCATGATAAACTAGTCAAGTATCTGTGAAAAATCGGAAAATATTATCAGAAAAGAGGGATTTTATCCATGGCTGTACCAGCTCGTAAAACTTCAAAAGCGAAGAAAAACAAACGCCGTACGCATTATAATTTAACTGCACCAACTGTTTCTTTTGATGAAACAACAGGCGATTACCACCGTTCTCATCGTGTATCTTTAAAAGGCTATTACAAAGGACGTAAAGTAACTAAAGACTAATCAATTATAATCGGGAGGCAAGAAAATGCGTGTTAATATTACATTAGAACACAAAGAATCTGGTGAACGTTTATATCTTACACAAAAGAACAAACGTAACAATCCAGATCGTTTGGAATTAAAAAAATATTCACCAAAATTACGTAAACATGTAATTTTTAAAGAAGTTAAATAAAACTTCATTAAAAGAATACCAAATATACCGACCTGCAAAAGTTAGACAAAAAAGCTAACTCGTGGAGGTCGGTATTTCTATAAGTAAATATAGTTTTGAATTCAAAATGAAAGTCGTTAAAGAATACTTGAATGAGAAAAGTAGTTATGATTATTTAGCAAAGATATATTCTGTTAAAACTAAAGGTCAGATGCTTACCTCTTTTGATAACCAAGAATCTCTATAATAATCAACATTTATTTGATAATTATCTGAAAAATGATTATCAATTATCTCTTTCACATCACCTTCGTCCGTATCATAACCAGCGACCAAAACAACTGACAATTCTTGCAGTTTATTTTTAATCTCAATCACAAATTCTTTAACATCATACCAATAATAATCAATGATTTTATCATTTTTCGTCTTAAAATTAATGATACTTTTAGATAGCACCATCACATCTTCCAAAAATACGATTGTAATAAAATCCGCTGAGATATTTAATGAATTTGAGACATAAAAATTAATTTGCTTTTGATCCCAGCTATTAGGTACGATACAAAATTTTTGACGAATTGAATTATTTTCAGCTGAATCAATTAGAACCATTATTTCTTTTTTCTTTTCTAAAAAATCAAAAATAGTTTCATTCATATCAGTATCACACTCCATAGATCACATATAAAATATTCTCACAAATTCAGCATTGACAAATAATCCGAAAATAAAACAAGCCTTTTTAAAACGAACGTTAAAAAAAGCATGCAAAAAAGCCGATTCAGCAAGATAAAAAAACTTGCTAAATCAGCTGTTTATTATATAACTATTTTTTTAATCATAAACAGTTTATAACGTTCGATATAAAGAGAAACACTTTAAGCATATAATAACATACTAAGCTATTTTATAAAATATTTTTCTCTGGTTTTCTATTCGTTAAACTGTATGATATCGCTATTTTATAGACTTTCTTTCTTATATTTCCAAACATTCAAGAATACTTTAAAAGTTGATTTGATAGTCTAAGCTAAAAAAATTCTGAATACTGTAGCTGTATCCTTGATTCTCTTAAAGCTTCAAGGCCACTATTAATCCATCTTAATAAGATAAGAACTATTCGATTATACCTTCCCTTCTTACATCCTTATTCTAAGCCTAACTAACTATTTTTTGTATGCGCTTTGTTCAACGGCAAAAAGCAAGGCTATAATCAACGCCTTGCTTAACTTTTCTTTTATTAATAATTGAAATAACTTATGAATTCACTCGTCGATTGATTTCCCCTTCAATTAATTTTCGTTCATGCTGATAAGTTTCATGTAATATTGCCAATTCTGCTTCATCTGCTTTGGCAAATTGATATTGTGTACTTTCAACATCTAATTCTTTTTTTACCGCATCCGAATAAGGAATATTATCAAAGAATAATCCTTTTTTGATATTGCCAATAATTGACGGACCAAAAACAAAGTCTGGAACTAAATTATCTATCATTGGTTTAATTGGGTAGGATAAAATTAAATGATCAACTTGATTCATATAATAAAAATTCAATAATTGATTGGCCAGCTCATTGACATCCATAATAAAGGTAGCCTCAGGATTACCAGAAAACGTCTTTAAGTCAGCATAATTTAATCCAATTCTTGTTGCAACGCCTTTTGAAATCTTTAAAATAATCATAGTAATACCCTTTCATACTTATTAATCAATTTTAGGTAGATCATTATCCAATAAAAATGCTTCAAAAACATCGTTTCCTTGATTTAATCCTAATGCCGTCATTTTGAGACGCTGATTTTCAATGATAATCAATTTTTTTTCTAATAAGCTTTCAACCGTTTGACCATATAGTCGTTGAAAATCAAAAGGATATTGTATATTAAATTGCTCAATGGAAATGCCTTCAGACTTTCTTAATCCTAAAAAAAGCTCCTCTTCAATTATTTCACGAATTGTTAATTTTTCTTCATTCACTCGTGGTTGTTTTTGCGCAATACCCTTTAGGTAGTGCTGAATTGGTCCATGATTTTTATAGCGAATACCATCAACGTACCCTGAAGCGCCTGCGCCAAAGCCATAATAGGTTTGATTATTCCAATAAACTAAATTATGCTGCGACTCGTAACCCGCCTTCCCAAAATTAGATACTTCATAATGCTTAAATCCTTTGTTTCTCAGTGTTTCTCTAATGAGTTGATACATCTCATATTCCACTTCGTTATCTGGTAAATTTAATTTACCACGCCTTAATTGATTCATAAAAATTGTCTGATTTTCTAAAATTAAGGAATAAATCGAATAATGTGGTAAATCAAGTTCCAGAGCCTTATCTAAGGTTTGTTTCAAATCATCTATCGTTTGCCCAGGTAAGGCATAGATTAAATCAATTGATAAATTTTGAAGCCCAGCATTTCTTAGTCGCTGAATACCTGTGATAATATCACTAGGCGTATGATTACGTCCTATTTTTTTTAAAAGTTTAGGATTAAACGTCTGAACACCAATTGACACTCGATTCACTTTCGATTCGGCAATTACTGTAATGATTTCTTCCGTTAAATCATTTGGATTAGCTTCAATCGTATATTCCACGACTGCAGATAAATCTATTCTTTCTTCAATCCCCTCTAGCAAGCGTCTCAATTGCCGAGGCTTAATTGCCGTTGGTGTACCTCCACCAATGTATATTGTCCGTTGCGCCATTGGCTTGGCTTGTTCAATTTCCTCTAATAAAGCCGTGATATAATCATCAACGGGTTGATAATCAATTAGCACCTTACTAAAATCACAATAAAAACAAATTTGTGAACAAAAAGGAATATGAATATAGGTTGAATTCGGTTTTTGATTTATTTTAGGTATTTCTTGAACCGGTGTCTGCAAAATAAAACTCCTTACATCATCATTTTATGATTAATATGAATTAAATTTTTATACTAACTAAAGATGATTCTTTTCTATTATACTATAGCTTGATAATCTATTGTAAATTTTAAAATTTCATTCTTGAATAATTAATTGTAGGAAAATTAATTCGCTAAAACTATTTTAAACGCTTTCTTATCTTGCTATAAAAATGATACACTGAACATAGAATAAATATAGGAGGTTTCATAAAACATGATTCAGTTAATCGCATCCGACATGGATGGCACATTACTTGATGACCAAATGAGCATTTCACCTAAAAATGCTGAAATGATTAAAACCGCGCAGGCAGAAGGCATTAAATTTCTCGTCGCAACTGGAAGATCCTTTGCCGAAGCAGAACCAACCGTATCTAAAGCAGGAATTAAATGTAACTATATCACATCAAATGGTGCACAAATTTTTGATGCAGATGGTAATAATATTTTCTCACTCGAAATTGAGCATCAACGAACTTTTCAAGCAATGGCAATACTTAGAAAATATGATATCTATTTTGAATTATTAACCAATCAAGGTGGTTACTCTGAAAGCGAAGCAACTCGTGCTTCTCATTTTGGAAAATGGTTAATGAGTACTTCTCCTAATCTTAAACTTGATGAGGCAAAAAAAATTATTGATTCACATTTAGATTTATTACCAATTAATTACATAAAAAGATTTGATAAAATCTTGACTAACGATAATCAAAAAGTAATTAAAATTTTCGCGATGGGTGATATCAATCAGGATAAGCTGAGCTATGCTCGAGAAGAACTTGAAAAAATTGATGGATTAGTTATCACCTCCTCTGGTGCTAATAATATTGAAGTCAATCATATCCAAGCTCAAAAAGGAATTACCTTAAAAAAAGTAGCCGACAAATTAGAAATCCCCATGAAAAATGTTGCAGCCTTTGGAGATAATTATAATGACGTTAGTATGCTGAAATCGGCAGGAATCGGTGTTGCAATGGGAAATGCGGAGGCAGGTGTAAAAGCAATTGCCAATTATCACACTATTTCAAATGTCGAAAGTGGTGTCGCTAATGCAATTGAAAATATCCTAAATCAGAATTGGACAGCTTAAAGCACTTTAATGGCAACCAAAATATCTAATCACAAATCAGTGAATGGATATTTTTTGTTATGCATGACAGCCGAAAACAGTAATCGCAGTTATTATTTTTTCATAGAGTTATGTTAAAATTGGGTTATTAAATATTTGAAAATTGATGACAAAAGGAGCGATTGCTAATGGCAAATATGAATGACGTTGCTAGACTGGCCAAGGTCTCTCGTGGCACAGTATCAAACTATATCAACGGCGTTAAAATCAAAGAAGAATCTGCTGAACGAATTGAAAAAGCAATTGAAGTGCTTCATTACGTTCCAAATCAGGCCGCAAGAGCACTAAAAAAGCAAGATAGCGATTTAATTGCCTTTATTCTACCAACAATTTGGACCCCCTTTTTTGCCGAGTTAACCTATTATGTCCAGCTTGAATTGCAAAAAAACAATTTGAAAATGCTACTTTGTAACTCGCAAAATGACTATAATTTAGAACTGGACTACCTAAAAATGGCAATGGAACAAAAGGTCAGAGGAATTATTACGATTACCTATAGTGACATCACTCCTTACATCACCTCTGACTTGCCTATCGTTTCAATCGAACGTTATTTAAATGAAAAAGTACCATTTGTAACAAGCGATAACTTTGGGGGTGCACGTTTAGCCGCAAAAGAGCTCTATCATCGTGGTGCAAAAAAGTTATTAATGGTAGTTAGACATTTACCCAATAATTTAGGTATTACAGAACGTATAAATGGCTTTATTGATTATTGTCAGCACCAAAAAATTGACTTTGAAGTCCATTTGGATAGGGGCAATTCCAAGGACTTTCCTAAAAGACTTGAGCATTATTTATTGCAGGTCTATCAAAATGATTGTCCTTATGACGGTATTTTCGCTGCCACTGATCGCTATGCCGAATATATCTTTCGTAGCTTTACTAAGTTATCCTGGTCAATTCCAGATGATGTCCAATTAATTGGCTTTGATGGCGCAAAAAGCTTTGCAAGTCAACAACTTTATATTTCAACTATCATTCAGGATGTCGAAAAAATTGCAGAAATTAGTGTTGCAGAACTTTTAAGAATTGCCATTGAAAAACCAGACTCACCTCAAGAAAAAAATATTCTACCAGTAAAATTTGGTAATTTCACAACGACTAGATCAATTTAATAGTTCGTTGTTTTTTTTTTGAAAACGCTTGATTTTTGGAACGTTCCATGTATAATAAGGTTATAGTTGGAACGTTCCAAAAAATAAATCAAAAGGAGAATCAATATGGATTACAAACAAATTGTCGAAGAGATCGTAACGGCAGCGGGTGGCAAAGAAAATATTACGGGTGCTACACATTGTGTGACAAGACTTCGTCTAACTCTAAACGAAGAAAAATTTGATAAGGAGAAATTAGAAAACGTAGAAGGTGCTAAAGGCGTATTTTTTAACAAAGGACAATTACAAATTGTTTTTGGTACTGGATTAGTTGACCGTGTCTATGAAGCATTTGTCAAAGAAACAGGGATTGGTGATTTAAATGGTGAGCAAAAAGCAACACCAGCAGGACCAATTGACAAATCGCTTAAAGGAAGAACACTAGAATTTTTCAAGGCCTTCTCAGATATTTTTGTTGCTTTAATTCCAGCCATCGTTGGCTGTGCAATGCTTTTAGGAATTCGCGCAATCTTTAACACAACAGGAATTTTTGGCTTAGAAGGCAGCCTCGCCGACAATTATCGTTGGGCAGAGGATATTTCAAGCTTCTTAAATATTATTGCCACAGGACTAAACTTCTTACCAGTTTTTGTTGCCTATTCTGCTACTAAAAGATTCGGTGGCAATCCTGTTTTTGGTATTATTCTTGGTTTAATTCTCGTTCATCCTGATCTTGCCAATCGTTTTGATTATATGCAGGGCAACTTGGATAATGTTGCTAGCTGGAATTTATTTGGTTTAGAAATTCCACAGGTTGCCTTTCAGGGCGGTATTTTTCCCGCAATCTTAAGCTCATTATTCATGGCAAAATTTGAAAAATTTATTACCAAGCGCATTCCAGAAATGTTAACCTTTATTTTTGTCCCTGCCATTACAATCTTAGTGTCATCATTGGCATTATTCCTTGTCTTTGGACCATTAGGTGATATTGTTGCCGCGGGTATTGGTAGTGTTGCAAACTTTCTCTATGTCAAAGCAGGTATATTCGGTGCGGCAATCTTTGCTGCATTATTACAACCATTAGTTATTACTGGTACTCACCATATGATAGGCTCAATTGAAGCACAATTACTTTCAGAGACTGGCTTTAACTACATTCAACCATTATGGGCAGTTTCAATTATTTCACAAGGTGGCGCAGCAATGGGTATGTTCTTTTTGGCAAAGAAAAGTTCAAAACGTCGTGAAATCGCTGTTTCTAGCTTTATTCCAACCTTAGTTGGTGTTAGCGAGCCTGCCATTTTTGCAGTCAATTTAAAAGATTCTATTATACCTTTCATTTCAGGCGTTGTTGGTGCAGGTATTGGTGGTGCTTACATGAAAATTTTTGATGTTAAAGCCTTGGGATTTGGTTTAACAGGAATTCCAGGTATCACAATTGTTAACCCTCCAGTGATGATCCACTATGTAATTGGCTGCTTGATTGCCTTCGCTGTACCTATTGCATTTTTAGTTATTTATAACAAAGTTAAAGGAGTCGCCGGAGCAGAGGTATAATTCGTAATAGAAAGTGAGTAGAACTAAAGAATGATTAATGCGAAAGAAAAATATTACCGTGCTGAAGATCAAGAAATGTTATTAGAATTAGAAGAACAGGTCAGCAGGAGTCAGTATTTACCTAAATATCATATTTATCCAAAAACAGGATTGATGAATGATCCAAACGGGCTTGCCTATTTTAACGGTAAATACCATATTTTCTTTCAATGGTATCCATTTGATGCCGTACATGGTTTAAAGCATTGGGGACATACTGAATCTGAGGATTTAATTCATTGGAGTAATCAAGAATTTGCTTTAATTCCTGATCAAGAATTTGAAAAAAATGGTTGTTATTCTGGTAATTCAATTGAGCATAATGGAAAACTCTTCTTATTTTATACCGCAAATTATAAAACACCAGCTGGTAAAATTGCCAAGCAAGCAATGGCAATTATGTCGCCTGATGGTAAGATTGAAAAATTAGACAGACCAATTATCGATGGCGCACCTGATGGCTTATCTGGTGAATTACGTGATCCGTTTGTTTTTAAGAGAGACAATCAATTTTATATGCTACTTGGCGGAGGTAAATTTAATGGCGTTAGTCGTAATGGTTTTGGTGATGAGGGCGTCCTTCTAATCTATCAAAGCGATAATCTCTATGACTGGGACTATCTCGGTTTGATTGATTTACCAATTGATACAGGCTATATGCTCGAATGTCCTAGTATCGTTACTGTTAATGGGCAAGATGTATTAATGCTTTCACCAATGGGAATTTCTGAAACAGAGCTTCAATTTAAAAATCGCTTTGCTACAGTGCAGCTAGTTGGTCACTTAGACATTGAAAACTTAAAATTTATTAATCAAAGCGAAGAGATATTAGAAATTGACAGTGGTTTTGATTACTATGCACCTCAGGCATTCTATGGTGAGCAGCACCAAGCAATCAGTTTTGCTTGGTTTGGCTGCGGTGAGCCAGCATATACGACCGATCAAGAAAAATGGAAGCATGGCTTGACGATGCCTCAAGAGATAAAAATCAACGCCAATCAATTATATCGCTTTCCCGTACAGGAGTTACTTGAAGCCTTTGATGACTTAACACCAATTGACTCATCAAGCATTCAAATTGAAACTAAATACTATCGTCTACATCTAGAAGGTGGCTGTAACATTGCTATCGGTGACGAAAATGATACTTGGACGCTCGATTATGATTCAAATACAGCGCTAGTGACACTCTCTAGAATGGGACTCGCCAAGCAAATTGATCCCGAATACGGTGAAATACGCCAAGCTAAGCTAGAGCAACTAAATTCCGTAGATGTTTTTGTAGATAATTCATTTATCGAAATTTACTTCAATGAAGGCGAAAGAACATTCTCTTTCAGAAGCTTCCAAGATAATGTTAGCAAAGTTCAACTATTGGATAGAGCTACGCAGGCTTCATATGGTCAATTTAAGGCATAAAAATATACCTGAAACGAATATCGTTTCAGGTTTTTTACTTAATTAGTATCTTTCAAAAATAACCCTAAAGCTGACATTGCGCCAAGCTTTAAAGGTCAAGTTATAAAGATATAACCTAGTTTGAGTGATATTTTACGTACTTACTATTAAGTCTCACCAAATAATGAAAAATAGAAAAAGCTAAAAAATTTTATTAAGTCATTGCATTCAATTTACTGATTAAATATTTAAAAACAATCGATTTTAACATTACGAAAAAATCTCAAAAATTAAATTAAAAAATAATACTTTAAAATCACCATTTTAATTAATATAAAACATCCGGAATTAATTATTTAAACTATCACCATTTGTTTGAATTATTTCTTTAAACCAATAGAATGATTTTTTACGTATTCTTTCCAAACTACCTGTCCCATCGTCATTTCGATCAACATAAATAAAACCATAACGTTTTTTCATCTCAGCGGTTGAGGCGCTAACTAGATCAATACAGCCCCACATGGTATAGCCCATCACGTCAACACCATCACTAATAGCTGCTTTAATCGCTAAAAGATGGTTTTTTAAATAATCAATCCGATATTGGTCATTAATTTGTTTGCTATCATTTTCATTTATCACTTCATCAATAGCTCCAATACCATTTTCAACGACAAAAAGTGGTAATTGATACTTTTCATATAGTGTTCTTAATAAAATTCTAAGGCCGTCAGGATCAATTTCCCAACCCCATTCAGTTCTTTCTAAAAAAGGATTTTTTAAGACATTTGTCAAATTTCCCGAAGTGGAATGATATTTTTCTGGCGTTGCAGAAACAGCTCGACTCATATAATAACTAAATGAAATAAAATCGACTGTATGTTTTAATAATTCTAAATCCTCTGCAGTAATCTCCAATTGAACATCTTCATCAGTCCATTGCTTTAAAATCCATTTTGGATACTCACCACGTACTTGAACATCAAGAAAATAATTTAAATTTTTATCAGCTTCTAATTTCGCCAAAGTGTCTTTTGGATTTGGAGTCATTGGATAATTATAAATCCCCAATACCATATTACCAACTTGTATTTGCGAGTTAATTTCATGCGCGACTTTAACCGCAAGTGCATTTGCTACGAGTTCATGATGGGCTATTTGGTAAAAGTCCTGTTTTGTTAAATTATCCTTCGTTGTCTGCACACCAGCGCCTAGTAGAGGAAAATTCCATAGTGCATTAATCTCATTAAAGGTTAACCAATATTTGACTTTTGAAGCAAATCGATCAAAAACAGCACGACAATAATTTTCAAAATATTTAATTAAGCGCCGATCCCTCCAGCCATCAAAATGAGTAGTTAAATAATAGGGCGTCTCATAATGAGAAAGTGTAATTAACGGTTCTATACCATAACGCAAACATTCATCAATCACTCTTTCATAGAATGCTAAACCCTTTTCATTAGCTTCTTTTTCGTTCCCTTTTGGAAAAATTCTACTCCATGAAATTGAAAATCGAAGTACTTTAAAACCCATTTCCGCAAATAATGCAATATCCTCTTGGTATCTGTGATAAAAATCAATGCCATCTAATTTTAAATTAGCACTGGAAATTTCCAAATCAAGAGTAGTACTAACGCCTTGAGACATGAATTCTTGAATGGATAATCCCCTACCATCTACATTATAAGCACCCTCCGATTGGTTTGCAGAAATTGCGCCACCCCATAAAAAATCTTTGGGAAACTCTATCATATCGAACCTCCTATTTCTACTTAAAAGCAGTGAAAATTACTTCATCCGGCGTTATTGTATCGTTTAATTCGTTCGCAATTACATCAATAAATTGTTCTGTATTTGTAATTACAATTGGCGTTATAATCGAATAACCGGCTGCCTGAATTTTTTCAATATCAAAATTACCTAAGGAATCTCCTTTATGAAAAACGTCCCCAGTCTTTACAGTCAACTGATAACCTTCGCCCGCTAATTCTACTGTATCAATTCCAATATGAATTAATACCTCAATACCCTGATTACTCCTCAAACCAATTGCATGCTGCGTGGGAAATATGGTTACCACTTCACCATCAAATGGAGCTACTAAATTACCACTAGAAGGCTGAATTGCTAATGTTCTACCCATAATTTCATTCGAAAATACACTATCTGGAATCTTCGAAAGTAAAATGCGCTCCCCTGTTACCGGACTATAAATTTTAAATACATTTTCATTTTCAAGTGCTGAAGCTCCAATGCTGGTAGTACTAGGTGCTACTGATAAATTTTCAGACTTAACAGTATTCACATCATCAAGTGAGACAAAGAAAAATGTTAATACAAATGATAAAACAAGTGCAATCAAAATACAAATCGCCGCATTAACAACATTTGATAAATCATCTGATATATAAACCGGTAATGCTAAAACGCCGGCGGTCGCTGAAGCATAAGTCCTCATATTTGTTAAACCACCAAATAACCCTGCAACTCCACCTGAAACTACTACAACCCAAAGTGGTTTCTTTAGTTTCATCGTTACTCCATATAAAGCTGGTTCTGTTATGCCAAACAAAGCGGTGGTTGCTGCCGAAAAAGCAGTTTGCTTCATTGCTTTATCCTTTGTCTTTAACGCTACCGCAAACGAAGCACCAGCCTGTGAAATATTAGAAGCTAACATTCCAGGTCCTAATAAAGTACCATAACCTAATGATGCATATTGTGCTAATTGAACTGGCATTAAGCTGTAATGCATACCAGTCATTACAAAGAAAGGAGTAAATGCACCCATCAAAACTGGCAACACCCAACGGGCTTGATTATTGAAAAATTCAAATACAACTAATAAAACATCTCCAACCATGCTACCTAAAGGCCCAATTATAGTCCACGCAAGAGGTGCTGTCACTAAGAAAACAATAAGTGGCACTAAAAATACCTTGACTGCATCTGGTGAGAATTTTTTTGCATATTTTTCAACATACGACATTACCAATACAATCAAAATCGGTGGTACAACAGCCGCTCCATAAGAAACTGCCTTAACTGGAACAGTTAGAAATGAAATTGGTTCACCAGTTGCTACCATGGCTGTAAAATTTGGATGAATAAGCATTCCACCTAAAACAGCTCCATAAAACGGATTTGCATTAAAGCGTTTGGCACTGGTGAAGGCTAACATAATCGGTAAAAAATAAAATGCTGAATCTGCTAATAGGCTCAATAATTGATACGATTGCGATTCTGCGGATAATAGTTTAAAAAATACGGCTAATGCTAGTACTGCTTTGAGCATTCCTGCACCACAAATTGCAGGAATAATTGGTTGAAAAATATCCGTAATTGCTCCTAAGATTCGATTGTACCATTTTTCATCCTTCGAAATTTCTTCGATTTCACTAGAATTTGTAAAATTACCATATTTTGCAATTTCTTCAGTGACATTTATAACATCAGTACCAATAATGACTTGAAATTGACCACCTTTTTGTGCGATTCCCTGAACACCAGGAGTTGATTTCAAAAGATCTTCATTTACTTTTGCCTCATCTTTTAGCTTAAATCTTAAGCGTGTCATACAATTGGTAACCGAAATAATATTCTCTTTACCTCCAATACCATCAATGACATCCTTAGCCAATTTCTTATAATCTTTCATTCTTTCCTCCTAATTGATAAATAATAAAAGACCAAATAAAAGAAAGACATCTTAGATGCTAACCTTCTATTCGGTCTTGCCCATGCGGTAACAAAACTATAATTTCTCTTCGCGTATCGTTACACGATTAATGTGAATTACAAAATATACTAATTCCGAGTCAGTAATTTTGATTTGATAAGTGCTGTCAATATGTTTTTTTATTTTCAAACCACAGTCATATGCTTTTTTATAAAGTATTTTAACCTGTTTAAGTAATGACGAATCATCAGAGAGTTGCTTTTTTTCAGCAAAAATACGACTTACAAAATATCTAATGTGTGTTAAGAAACGATCATAATTAATGGAATTTTCATCTAAACGAAAACCATAATCATATTCAACAATTTGTAAAATTTCTGAAATCATTTTAGTTGTCAATATGGTTTCATTACTAATCGCCTTACCTTGAGTTGCATTAACATAATGTAGTGCAATAAAGCCTGCCTCGTCCTCAGGAAGATGAATTTTTTCATAACGTTCAATAAATTGTAGACTATGTTTGGCTGCTGAAAATTCACGTGGATAATATTTTTTTATTTCCCAAAGCATGTCATTTTTTAATAACGCACCTTCTGCGTGTCGCTCTATTGCATAGCTAATATGATCTCCTAAGAATAAATAAATACTCGCATGAAAAGATCTATTCAATTCTTTTTCAGCAATTTTAATAATCTTAGCAGTCAAAATAACATGTCTCTCATCCATTTCGTTCATTAAATTTCCAAATTTATTTTGCGTAAATTCAGCATCTAAAACAAATTTTTTATCAATTTTTTGTTCATCAATTCGTTTTTTAGAACTAATTCCAAAACCAACACCGTTACCAATAACCACGCACTCTACACCATCATCATCCACAAGCACAGCATTATTATTATATACTGTGATGGGTTTCATTTTTTTCACCTCCTATAAGCACAAAAAAACCGATAAATATATGGAGTTATCATCTGATACAATGAAATCATCCATTTAAATATCGGTATCGCCTTTTCAGTAACAATCCTTAGATAAATCCTAGCATATAAATAAAGCGCTGTCAATTGAAAAAATATGACATTATTCAATTTCTCTAATAACATGATATTATTAGAGAAAAGAAGCGTTATCAACAACTGTTTCCTTCATTTCAACAACATATGCCTGATTTATTTATTCAACTTTAAAATTTCTAGCAACTGCCTCATCTGATTTTAATTGCTCAACCAGTGCTTCAATGCTTGTAAATTTAACCATATCTCTGATTTTAGACAACCATTTCACTCTGACCATCTCACCATAAATTTCTTCGCTGAAATCTAAAATATAAACCTCAATTGTTTTTCGCAAATTTTCACCAAAAGTATCATTATAGCCAATTGAAGCTGCGCCTCGATAATGTACACCGTAAATTTCAATATCTACGACATAAACCCCAACCTCAGGCTCGTAGACATAGCGTTCAAATTCAAGATTAGCTGTCGGAAACCCAAGTGTTCGACCTCGCGCTTCACCATGCACAACTAAACCGGAAAATTGATAAGGTCTACCTAATAAACGATTTGCTAGTTCGACATCACCACGATCTAAGGCCTCGCGGATACGAGTCGAGCTCACCTTCTCGTTATCAAGTGTGAATTTAGGAACAGTAATCACCTCAATTTCTTTGGATAAGGCTTTTAATTCTGCCACACCAGCCGTTTTACCAAAAGTGTAGTCAAATCCTGTCACAACAATTTTAGTCTTAAAATCACGTAAATATTGATTAATAAACTCTTCTGGCGATAAATTAGCAAGCTTTGAAGTGAATTCTACCATATAAAGTAAATCAATTCCTAAATGTTCAAATTCAGCAATCCTATCCTCTGGAGAAACTAGATGCTTCATCATTTTTTCCTGATTAAATTTTTTAAAGACAATTGAAGGATGCTGAGTAAAAGTCAACACAGCTAAGGGTAAATTCTGCGCATCAGCAATTTTTTTGGCCGTTTCTATCACCGATTGATGTCCAAGATGGATACCATCAAAGTACCCCAATACCATCACAAGAGGTTCAACTGGTAAAAATTCAGTAGCCACTGGATGATGTAAATAAATTGTTTCCATAACAACTCCTACACTAAAACAAATACTAATATTATTTAGATTAAACCAAAATTTTACTTGGTTTTAAAATATCTTTTTTCTCTGGATGTGCAATATAAATTGCTACCAATTTTTTTTGAAAGAAGATGGCAATTGGTCGTGTCGGCCGTTTTTGTAGGCCAAACTCACTCATTAAAAATTTTCCACCATTTTTTAGTTGATTAAACTGAATTTCAGATACTGAAAAACAAGGTAAATTTTGAATACCAAGCTCAATTGGCTGCAAAAAGCTGAAATCACTCTTTTGGTAACAAGTATCAATCTCTGAAAGCCTTATAGCATTGTCAATAGAGAGTCCTGCCGCCTCAGTTCGTTTTAAATAGCTCATATGACTTGGTACACCAAGCTTTTTACCCAAATCTACTGCCAAGGTTCTAATATAAGTGCCCTTTGAGCAAACAACCCGAAACTTAAAACGCTGTGTAGCATCACTAAAAATAGGCGTATCAACAAGCCGAAAACTAAAAATATTAATTTTTCTAATTGGACGTTCAACAGTTTCATTATTTCTAGCATACTCGTAAAGCTTGCGACCATTGACCTTGACTGCCGAATACATCGGTGGCATCTGGAGCTGTTCACCGATAAATGTTGCCATCGCCGTTTCAATTTCTTCCTGTGAAAAGGGTACGTCTAGCAATTGCTGATTGACCAACTCGCCACTCGCATCCTCCGTCGTCGTTGAATAGCCAAGCGTAATTTCTCCCTCATAGGTTTTTCCTGAGTCTACCATGTATTCAATAACCTTCGTTGCACGTCCTACACAAATCGGTAAGACACCCTCAACATCTGGATCCAAGGTCCCACCATGACCAATTTTCTTGGTCTGTAATATTTTTCTAAGCTTAAATACGCAGTCGTGGCTCGTCATTCCTGCTTCTTTATATAAATTAATGATACCTTCCATCACGACCTCACAGCTTCTCAATTGGTGCAAATTTGGCAAGAACTCTCTTAATCCCTTTGCTCTTAAATGCAATATCTAATTCTTGAGAATCAGACGAGTCACTAATTTTAACGACTGTCCCCTCTCCCCAAGACTTGTGATTCACCCGGTCGCCAATTCTGAAAGATTCATGATTTTTTTCAGAAATTTTGGATTGTGGTGCTTTCTTTGGTGCAGTCGGTTTATTGAAAAGTTCTGAAAGACTTCGCCCCTTCCCGCTATTAAAGCTAGATTGACCACGGCTCTCATTGGAATAGCTGACGTTATAGCTATTATCTCTTCGTTGTGCAATGCCAGCGGGCTGAATATATTGGTCATCAATTTCTTCTAGAAAGCGTGAAGCTGGATTATAGTTAGTCTTACCATAGAGCGTTCTACTGCTCGCATTGGTCATGTATAAGCGCTGTTCTGCTCGCGTAATACCAACATAAGCTAAACGCCGTTCTTCCTCTAATTCAGACTCATCTTCACTTGCACGACTCAACGGAAAAATACCTTCTTCCAAACCAATCAAGAAAACAACTGGAAATTCTAAGCCCTTTGCCGCATGAAGTGTCATTAAAGTTACCTGCTGTGTACTTTCTTCCACATCATCTAAATCACTAACCAAAGCTAAATCATTTAAAAAACGCGCTAATTTAGTTTGCCCATTCTCATCTGTTTGATTATCTGAGCGATCAAAATTTTGAGTTACTGTTATAAATTCTTGAATATTTTCAAGCCTTGTTTGACTTTCTAAATTATTTTGATTTTTCAAATCTTGAATGTAACCAGATTGTTCAAGTACTCTTTCAACAATTTCAGTAATCGAAAGCGAATCTAAATTTGCCATCAGGTCAGTAATTATCATCGCAAAATCTGTCACTTCTCTAGCCGTTTTACCTTTTAGCCCTGCCATAATTGCATTGCTTGCAGTCTCTAACATTGATTGATTATATACTTCAGCATATTCTCGCATTTTAGCTAAACTGACACCACCAACTCCTCGTTTTGGTGAATTAATCACACGTTCAAAGCTAATTGAATCACTTGGATTTGCTAAAATATTTAAGTAAGCAATAACATCTTTAATCTCTTTTCGGTCGTAGAATTTTTGGCCGCCAACCATTGTATATGAAATGTTTGATTTAAGAAAAATTTCTTCAATGATCCGAGATTGTGCATTTGTTCTATATAGCACTGCAAAATCACTCAGACCTTTACCAGACTCCTCTAAAGTTTGAATTTGACTCACAATAAATTCAGCCTCTTCACGTTCAGACTGAGCACGATAATAAATGATTTTCTCACCCGTTTGATTTTGAGTCCAAAGTTTTTTAGGACGACGGTTTAAATTATTTTCAATCACATTATTAGCTGCAGCCAAAATATTTTTAGTTGAGCGATAATTCTCCTCTAACAAAATAACCTTCGTATTCGGATAATCCTTCTCAAACTCCAAAATATTACTCATATCCGCACCACGCCAGCCATAAATACTTTGATCAGCATCACCAACGACACAAATGTTTTTAAAGCGCTTAGCCAACTGTTTAACGAGTGTATACTGTGCATGATTGGTATCTTGATATTCATCAACATGAATATACTGAAACTTACCTTGATAATAAAGCAACGTTTCTTGATCCTCATCAAATAAACGAATCGTATTCATAATTAAATCATCAAAATCCATGGATTCATTTTGACGCAAATATTTTTGATATTTTTGATAGCACTTGGCGACAATCTCATGATACATCGTTCCAGTCTGTGCCTGATAGCCATCAGCCGTCAGCAAATCATTTTTAGCGTTTGAAATTGTTGCTAAAATTGTTCGAGCACTCCACTTCTTGGGATCCAAATCCAATTCTTTTAAAATACGATTCATCAAGGTACGTTGTTCACTGGGATCAATAATTGTAAAATTACGATTGTAACCAATTTTATCACCATCACGTCTTAAAATTCTAACACACATCGAATGAAATGTTGAAATCCAGACATCCTTTGGACCAACCAATTTTTCTACACGATTTTTCATTTCCTTAGCTGCTTTGTTCGTAAAGGTAATCGCTAAAATATTCCATGGATTTACCGCTTTTTCTTCAATTAAATAAGCAATACGGTGTGTTAACACACGTGTTTTACCTGAACCTGCACCAGCCATGATTAAAAGCGGCCCATCAGTGGTTCTAACAGCCTCCGCTTGCTCTTTATTCATAGATTTCAATAAATAATTTTCCAATTTTTATTCCTCCAAAAAAGGCGTTCGATTTATTATAACATTTTATTGAATAAGATTATTTCTGATTGATTAAAAATATCTTTAGACATACAAAGTAGTTCTTTTTTACTTTTTCCCGCATTCCTTTAGAGATTTAAAACGAATCATGCTATAATTGATTCAATTGTCTTTTTTTGCAAAATTATTTTTAGGTGGGATATTTTATGAATCGTTACGAAGAATTACGAACAGCTGAAAAAGGTGCAATGCTCAGTATTATTGCCTATATCTTTTTATCAATCATCAAATTAGCAATCGGTGAATTTGCTAATTCTCAATCCTTAATTGCCGATGGCTTCAATAATATTACCGATATTCTTGGTAATGTCACCGTCTTAATTGGACTTCGTCTAGCAAGAAAGCCAGCTGATGATGACCATGCCTATGGACACTGGAAAATTGAAAATGTAGCTAGCTTAATCACAAGTTTTATTATGCTTGGTGTCGGTTTTGAAGTCCTCCGAACAATGATTCAAAAGCTTTTCTCAAATGCCACTGAAGAAATCAATCCGTTATCAGCCTTTGTTGGTGTATTTTCTGCTATCATTATGATGCTAGTCTACTTTTATAATCGAAATCTCGCAAGAAAAGTTAAGAGCACCGGACTTTTGGCAGCAGCAAAAGATAATTTAAGTGATGCTTTAACTAGTATTGCTACAACAGTTGCTATTATTGCTAGTTACTTACAATTTCCGATTATAGATAAAATCTGCGCCGTTTTAATCACTTGCTTCATTTTTAAAACTGCTTATGATATATTCTCAGATAGCGCCTTTTCACTTTCTGATGGCTTCGATGAAAGCTTAGTTGAGACTTATCGCGCTGAAATATTAAAAATTCCTGAAGTCAAAAAAGTGGTAGATATTCGTGGTAGAACCTATGGTAGTAATATTTTTGTGGATGTTGTAGTAGATATGGACCCTAATATGACAGTTTTTGATAGCCATAAGGTCACCGAAACGATTGAACAGCGTTTACAGGAAAAGTGTGGTGTCTATGATGTCGATATTCATGTAGAGCCTTATAAACCAAGTCAAAATTCAAAATAAATAAAAGCCTTAAGGAAAAGAAGAGCATACGGGTTAACTGATAAGTTAACTCATAGATTTCTCTCCAAGTACTTAAGGCTTTTTAATAAAAAAATTAACTTAACTCTGCCTCGCTAATTGCATCCAAGTAATTAGATATTGCTGAAATACTATTGTCTAAGGCACCAGCTTCGAATGGATTTTTTAAATGAGCCATTTCTAGTATTTCCAAGAACGTTTTAGTACCGCCAACCTCAGCAATTTTTAAATAATCTGTCCAAGCATTTGGATCTTTTTCAACAATAATCCGTTGCCAAAATTGGAATGCAACTACCTGAGCCAAGGTATAATCAATATAATAAAACGGCACATCAAAAATATGACCTTGTCGATACCAATAAATACCTCGCTCTAAATCAGCAGATTCAGTATAATCTTTATGTGGTAAATACATTTTTTCTAATTTACGCCATAACTTTTTTCGTTCCTCAGGTGATAATTGTGGTTTTTCATATACTTCTTGTTGAAAATGATCAACTAAAACACCATAAGGCAGAAACAATAAAGCATCTGACAAATGAGAAAATTGATATTTCAAGGTCGCATCACCAAAGAACGAATTCATCCATGGCCAAGTAATAAATTCCATACTCATACTGAAAATTTCTGCTGCTTCAATTGTTGGCCAAATTAGGTTCGCATCTCTAATTTTCTTAGCAGAAGTGTAAACTTGAAAAGCATGACCAGCTTCATGCGTTAACACATCAACATCGCCACTTGTACCATTGTAATTTGCAAAAATAAATGGGCTTTGATAATCATAAATATAAGTACAATAGCCGCCAGATTGTTTACCCTTTTTACTATCCAAATCTAAAAGCTGATGCTCAACTAGGAAATCAAAAAATTCACCTGTTTCACTTGATAATTCATGATACATTTTTTGCGCAATTGCGACTTTTTCTTCTGTTTTTCCAATTGGTTTAGCATTACCATCTGGAAAAACAAGCGACCAATCATAGTACATCGGCTTGCTAAGTTGATTACGCTTTGCCTGTCTTTGATATAATTTCTGCGCAACAGGTACAACCTTTTCTAGTATTTGCTGACGATAAGCCGCTATATCTTGCAAATTATAACCAAAACGTTGTCTAAAATAGAGACTCATTTCCGCATAGTTTTTAAAGCCCATCTTTAATGCCTGCGCATGTCGATTTTTAACTAATTCATCATAGATAGAATCAAATTCCTGTTCATTATCTACATACCAAGCAGTTACAGCTTCGTTCGCAGATCGGCGAACTTCTCTATTTTGATCAGATGTAAATTGAGTCATCTGTGGTAAGGTATAAACACCATCTTGGAATTCAATTTGCGCCGAACCAATCAACTCATTATACTGAGTTGAAAGCTGATTTTCTAATTGCTTCAATTCAACAATCTGATTATTAAATGATTTCACTTCACTTTCAGCCAGTAAGAACATCGTCTGTGGATAATGGGCCTCTAATTCAGCTTTGAGTGGGCTTTCAATAAGTATTCTTGAAAACTCAGACGACAACTCTCCAAATTTTGGACCAAATTCATTCCAATAATCATCCTCTGCCTTATAAAAAGCGTCGTCCATATTAATCGAAAAACGAATCGCCGCTAAATTATACATTGTATCGATATTATTGCTAAGCTTTAAATAATCATCAATAATTTGATTAGCCAGCGCCACCGTTTCTGCCACCTTTAAAGATGCTGTTAATCCCGTGATTCTAGTACTCAAGCTTTCAAAATCTGGTCGATGATATTGATATTCTTTTAAAGTTGTCATTCAGTCCTACTTTCTATTTATTTCCTAAATAATTAATTAATCACATTTTTATAGCTTAGTTATTAATCATCCACAACTAAATTATGCTTAAAAGCATAAATCGCTACTTGCGTTCTGTCCTCTACCATCAATTTAGACAAAATATTTGAAACATGGGTTTTAACTGTTTTTAGTGAAATAAAAAGCTCGTCCGCAATTTCTTGGTTGCTGTAACCCTTAGCGATTAATTGTAAAACTTCTTTTTCTCGAACGGTTAGATCTTCATGCAATTGCTTTTCATGCTTTTTACTCATGTTTTTCAATACAACATCAGTCACTGGCTGTTCTAATACTTTTTCACCTGCATAGACCTTACGAATCGCCTGAGCAATTTCCTCTGCTGAAGAGCTCTTTAATAAATAACCGCTTGCGCCAGCTTCAATCGCAGGAATTACTTTTTCATCATCAATAAAGCTAGTCACAATCACAATTTTTGCTTCTTGCCATTCAGCTAAAATTTTTTGCGTTGATTCGATACCATCCATAACATCCATGACCAAATCCATCAATACAATATCTGGACGTAAAGCAATTGCTTTTTCATAACCAATTAGACCGTTGTCAGCCTCAGCAACAACTTCAATATCCTCCTGTAAATTTAAAAAGCTTGCCACACCCAAACGTACCATTGGATGATCATCCACTAATAGCACTTTAATCATTTTGTCCTCTTTCTACAATTGGAATCTTAATTTCAACATTGGTGCCCTGTCCCTTAATACTGACAATTTTTAACTTACCACCTAAGCTTTGCACACGGTCATTAATATTTTTCAAACCATAATGTGCCACTTTTTCCTCATCAACATCAAAACCAACACCATCATCAATAACTCTAAGTAAAACTTGATGCTCATTCTCTGTTAAGTATACTTCTAATTCCTTCGCTTTTGAATGGCGTAGCGTATTAGAAATTAATTCCTGCATAATTCTAAACAAATTATCTTCAATAATTTCGGGTAATTGAATATCCTCTAATTTCCAAATTAAATCAATTTGAATTTTGGTTTTCAATTCCTTTAATAAATTTTCAATTCCAAGGTTTAAGCGTTTACCATTCAGCTCAACTGGTCGAAGATGAAGCAATAATGCACGCATTTCAGCTTGGGCATCATTAATTACTTCTTCTACTAAGTCTAACTGTGCTTTAATTTTATCATGAGAGAGCTTATCTACCTGTTGATTTAAACCGGATAAAATCATTGTCGCTGCAAAAAGCTGCTGAGAAACTGAATCGTGCAATTCTCTTGATAAGCGTGAACGTTCTTCCTTCAAAATTGATTCTTTTAGTTGCGTACTTTGATTTTCATGACTATTTGCTTGAAGCTGTCTTGAAATATGAGCGAGCTTTTCAGCCAATAAACTGATATCTTGATGAATTTTAACATTACTAACTAAATTATTACCCTCAACTTCATAAACAGAATGCTTATAGTCACCACGGACTAACCGATGTAAATCCTCTGAAATTTTTTCGTCATAGCTATATTCAGTTAATGTAACCAATAAATATATGATTAAGCCTAAAACCATTGATAAAACTAAAACATAGGCAACCACTGGAATACCAAAACTTCGATATAGCAATACATCCTGCCAAAAGCTCATATTAGCCTTACCACTATAAGAAAGTCGTAAAATCAACATCATTGCAATTAAATTCGCCAAAATTGCATAAACCATAACCAATTTACGAGGTAGATGAATCATGTTCGAATCACCTCAACATCTCCTAAAATCGAATTGACATAAATTTTAATATGCTTGGAATTTTCATAATAATTGGCATCATATTTAGTAATTATACCATTTGCTACGGGTTCCGATTCTTGATTAATTTTCAGATTACCAGAAAGTGTCGCATATTCAATTTTCATGCCAATATTACTTGGTACAATAATTCGTGTCTTACCAAATGCTTTCCGAATCAAAACAATATTATCCTCTTTTGGTAAAATCGTATTTTCTAAATCAATAATTGTGTCCCCTGCGACCTGAACAATATTAATATCATCCCATTGAAAAGTCTCTTTACCAATATCAATATTACCAAACCAAGGAATTAATTGATTGTAAATTTGCTTGTCAGGCTCTACTGTTTCAATAATACAAATTTTCTTTTCAGTCAGCATTCTTTCTTTCTGTTCGTTTGCAAAATACAGAAAAGCAATAATTACCGCAAGCCAAATAAAAATATTAGTGACTAATGTTAATAATAATACCAAACTACCAATTATTATTAAAAATGATGAAGAGTGCCTTCTTCTCAAGCCTCTGTATCCTAAGTATAATAAAATAATTCCAATAACAAAGAAAACACTAAAACTTTTATTATGTAAAATAGTTAATAGTGACATAAAAATTAAAATGCCTTCAATTACTAGAAATATTCTGAAATTTCTCATGATTATCGCCTCCATTTCCTATTTTATATGAACTAATTCATTAAATCATCAGCCTTGAGAAGCAGTGAACCATCTAAGTTATTCTATTATAACAAAAAAGAACTCTGACATAAGTCAAAGCTCCCTTAATTTTCAGCATTCTAAATAAATTTGACAACTTTTAAAAATTGATACTCACTTTAAAATTGACTATACCGCTAATTCAACCTTGACAATTTTAACATTCATTTCGCCATTCGGTGTAACAACAATAACATTATCGCCAACTTTTTTTCCTAATAAGGCTTGAGCGATTGGTGAATCATTGGAAATTTTACCTTCAAATGGATCTGCTTCAGCAGAACCAACTATCGTATAGGCTTCTTCTTCTCCATCTTCAACAAAAGTGACAACCTTACCAAGTGATACTTCATCAGCCGCAACTGAGTCACTATCAATAATTTCAGCAAAACGAATCATTGTTTCCAAAGTTTGAATCTTACCTTCAACAAATGCTTGTTCATCCTTGGCAGACTCATATTCTGAGTTTTCAGACAAATCACCAAATGAACGTGCAATTTTAATTCGTTCGACAATTTCACCCCGAGTAACAGTCTTTAAATGCTCTAATTCTGCCTCTAATTTTTCTTTACCCGCTAAGGTCATCGGATAGACTTTATCAGCCATATTGTTTATCTCCATTCATCCATTAAATTTTTTTATTCTTGATTATTTACATACTTTTCAACTAATGCTAGATGTTCTTCGTATGTCTTAGAAAAGTAAACCTCACCTGTTTTTGTGTCCGCTACGAAATACAAATCATCGGTCGCTTCAGGTGTTAAGACCGCCTGAATTGATTCTAAACTTGGACTATTAAATGGTCCTGGACCATAACCTGTATTCAAATATAAATTATAAGGCGAGTCTACTTTTGTATCTTCAGTTGAGAGCAATTCTTTGTGCTCATTCAAGGCATATAAGACTGAAATATCCGACTGAATCGGCATATCAATTGCCAATCGATTTAAGAATACCTGTGCAATCTTTCTTCTATCCTCTGTCTTAACACCCTCTTTTTCGACAAGAGACGCTAAGGTCATCACTTCTTGTACTGTGTAACCTTTCTCAACAATTGTCGAATAATAAGATTGTAATTTATCATTAGTCGTTGAAATCATCTGCTCAACTAACTCTTGCATAGTTGTCGCCTTGGCATAATCATAGGTCGCTGGGAATAAGTAACCTTCTAAAACATAGCGAACATCAGTTGCTTCAGAAGCGCTGGTTAGCAAATCAGGATATTTTTGAACCATACTATTAATAAAATCTTGATTTGTAACAACCTGCATAAATTCTTCTGAGGTGAACTTAGACTTTGGTTTACTCTTCTCATTGACATTTGTAGTGATTGCTTCTGCGATTTGATCAATCGTATAGCCTTCAGGAATTAATATTTTTCCTGCAACTGCTGCCTGAGGCTCCTCGGTACCACCTTCTTGCAAGGAGGCTGCAATTTCATCAATCGTTTGATCCGGTGAAAAATTATAGTAACCGCCTTTGAAGCCAGCTAAATTATGAAATTTTGTATAATAATTAAAAATCATACCGCTACGAATAATTTTTTTCTTTTCCAAGATATTACCAATTTCCTTATTAGACGAACCAATCGGAATATTAACTGTAATTTGTTCACTATCTTTTGAATTTAACGGCTGCACAGCAGTGCTAATGTGCTCATAAACTAAGTAGCCGCCTAATGACATCAGCCCAATTAAAGCAACAATTACCGCGAAGGTTATTTGGCGAACCATTCGGTCTTCACGTTTCTTAGGAGACTTTTGTTTTTTTACCTTCTTTTTTGTTTTTTTATGATTAGCTCGAATCGTAGTCTCAACTCCTTTTTCATCCGAAGCACTAGCAGAATTTTCATCTTTTATTGCTGAGTTACTTACTTGCTTCGAATTTTGGCTACGTCTGGTCAAATTAACTGAATCCGGTAATTTTTGATCATCGGATTTAGACTTATTATAATTACTTGTTTTATTTTCAGAAGTTTCATCGGTATCGGTACCTTGTTGATAAGAATCATCAGCAGATGAATGCTCTTGGTAATGATTTTCTTGACCTTGAGCCAGCTTCTTGAGCATCTGCTCTTTGAAAGATTCATCTGATTGTCTTTTCGTCAAAAGAATCTCCTTTCTTTTCTACAAAACAATTTAAATAATGCCTTGCAATCTATAATATTAGATAATAAATGGCAATTATTCTACATTTCAACTTTTACCATTATATAGTAAGTTTGGTTAATTGCAAATGTTTTCAAAAGAATTATATAATTTTAACCTAATTTTATGATTATGATATAAACTAGGCTGGAAGAATCTCCCAGCCTAAACAATTTATTAAATTTTTATAGAAATTATTTTTTATCCAATCCAATGCTACGTTCAACTAACTTAATAATTTCAACAATAATAATCATTGAAAACGAACCTGCAATTACAATTGCCCATTGCATTACATTAAGATGTGAAACATGGAAAATACTATTAAATCCTGGCACAACAATCGTCGCCATCAATAAGACAAAAGACACAATAATTGACAGGTTAAAGGTTTTCGACCTGAAAGGACCTACAGTCAAAATAGATTGATAGACTGACTTCACATTGAAGGCATGGAATAATTGAATCAAGCCTAAAGTCGCAAAAGCCATTGTCAACGCATCCGCATGCTGTAATTCACTAATCATATCCGAATGTGTTGAAAGCGAATCTGAAATTTCACTACCAATTGTCGCCATTAGCTGCGTAGCCTCTTCAATTGTTGTATTGGCAACCGTGTGTGCTGGTTTCAATAAAGCTAAACCATAAACACCAAGCGTCAAGCCACCTTGTAATAGACCTTGATAGATAATTGATCCTAAAACCCCACCAGAAAAGAAGCTTGCCTTACGACCACGAGGCTTTTGTGCCATTACACCGGGCTCGGCTGGCTCTACACCAAGCGCAATCGCTGGGAAGGTATCTGTTACTAAATTAATCCACAATAGATGAACTGGTAATAAAACATCCCAGCCAAATAAGGTGGCTAAGAAAATCGTCATGACCTCTGCCATATTGGCAGAAAGCAAATATTGTATCGTTTTTTGAATATTTGAAAAGACCTTACGTCCTTCCTCTACTGCCACAATAATTGTTGCAAAGTTATCATCCGCAAGCACCATATCTGATGCACCCTTAGATACCTCTGTACCAGTGATACCCATACCAATACCTATATCAGCTTGCTTTAAGGCAGGGGCATCATTGACACCATCACCAGTCATTGCGACAACCTTACCTTCTGTTTGCCAAGCCTTAACAATCCGTACTTTATGCTCTGGAGAAACACGGGCATAGACAGAGTAATGATTTACCTTTTCAGCAAATTCTTCATCACTCATTGCATTCAACTGCGCACCAGTTAAGACTGCATCACCAGCATGATCCTTTTCTAAAATACCAAGACGAACTGCAATTGCTTCGGCAGTGTCCTGATGGTCACCTGTAATCATAATTGGGCGAATACCAGCCTCTTTAGCGACACGTACTGCTTCGCCAGCTTCCTTACGTTCTGGGTCAATCATACCAACTAAACCTGCAAAAACTAAATCTGATTCAATATTTTCTGAGGTCAGTTCCTCAGCGGAAGGTGCGTGGTCAATAATTTTATAGGCCATTGCCAAAACACGTAGTGCTTGTTTTGCCAAGCTGGTATTTAGTGCTAATAGTTCATCACGTTTAGCTATATCTAAAACAACAGTCTGATTATTTTCTAAAACATTGGTAGAACGAGCAATCAACTGATCAGGTGCACCCTTAGTCGCAACCAAATATTGACCATCCACAAGCTTATGAATCGTTGACATTAATTTACGATCCGAATCAAAAGGTAATTCTAAGATACGAGGTTCTTCTTTTAATTCGGTATTAACGATATAGTTATGTTCAATACCATATTGAACTAAAGCTGTTTCTGTTGGATCACCGATTAGCTTACCATCTTGGGCAATTTTAGTATCATTCGCAAAGTTCATCACCTTTAGAGTCATGTCCTCAGCTGAAATTTCTTCTGTTGCCGCAAATAATTGACCGTTGGAATAAACTTTCTCAACAGTCATTTGATTCATCGTCAACGTACCAGTCTTATCAGAAGCGATAATTTCAGTTGAACCTAAAGTTTCAACTGCCGGCAATTTACGGACAATTGAATTACGCTTCGCCAAGACCTGAGTACCCAATGCTAAAACAATCGTTACAATCGCTGGCAAGCCTTCTGGAATCGCCGCAACCGCTAAAGCAACTGAAGTCATTAAGCCTTCTAATGGTTGACCACCTCGAAGTAAATGAACACCAAAAGTAACAGCCGCAATCACTAAGATTGCATAAGTTAAAACTTTCGATAGACGATTTAAATTACGTTTTAAAGGCGTCTCTGTTTCATCAGCTTGGGCAATCATACTAGCAATTTTACCAACCTCAGTTGACATACCCGTATTAGTTACAACACCTAAGCCACGACCATAGGTTACATTAGAATTTTGGTAAGCCATATTTAAACGGTCACCAATTGGTGTTTCTGAATCATCTAAGACAATTAATTCTTTCTCAACTGGAACAGACTCACCTGTTAGGGCAGCCTCTTCAATTTTTAAAGAATTAATTTCTAATAAACGCATATCTGCAGGTACGACATCACCGGCTTCTAAAGAAACCACATCACCAGGTACCAACTCAGTTGATTTCACTTCTTCAGTATGACCATCACGATGCACCCGTGCTGCGGGTGATGACATTGATTTCAAGGCTTCAATTGCAGCCTCCGCCTTGTTCTCCTGCATGACACCAAAAATTGCATTAATTAAAACAACTGCAAGAATAATAATTGCATCACTAATATCTTCACCACCACTGGTAATTACTGACAAAGCGGCTGCGATTAATAAAATAATAATCATTAAATCTTTAAATTGTTCTAAAAATTTAACGAATAATGATTTCGTTTTTCCCTCGTCAAGTGCATTTGGTCCGTATGTTTCCAAACGTACCTTGACTTCATTTGAAGTTAAGCCCTTTCTCGAAGTTTCGAGTGCTTTCAATACCTCAGTAGTCTCTTGGGTATAAAACGCTTCCTTGAGTTGCGTCTTACGCTCTAATTCTGACATTATTTCCTCCTAAAATGAATACAGTCCATTTTTATGCAGAGATAAAAATAGACTTGGTAGATAATCTACACAAGTCTCACCATTTAAGATAATACCGGATATAATCGTGTTGACGGCATTACCACAGCTAACCAAAGATTCTCTTTCCTTGGCTCTGCCAGTTACTCCCTTATGGCTGATACCTATAAAATATATCAAATTTTAAACATTTAAACAAGAATTATTCTGCAACAACGTGAACTTTAATCGTCGCCGTAACATCCTTGTGCAATTTGACTGATACCTTAGTAACACCCAAGGTTTTGATTGGATTTGGTAAATCAATTTTATGCTTATCAACCGTCAAATTAAATTGGTCTTTTAACGCCTCAACAATTTTTTTAGATGGAATTGAACCGAATAAACGACCATCCTTACCAATTTTCCCTTTAATTTCTACTTTAGTTGTTTCTTTTTCAAGCTCAGCCTTTAAATTTTCAGCTTCTGCTAAATTTTCAGCTTCTAATTTATCCTGCGCTTTTTTTTGACCAGTTAATTCACTCATTGCTTGAGCAGTCGCTTCTTTTGCTAAATTCTTTTTGAGTAAGAAGTTATTCGCATAACCTGTTGGTACTTCTTTAACTTCCCCTCTTTTACCTTTCCCCTTAACATCTTGCAAAAAAATTACTTTCATAATTATCTAATCCTCATTTCCATATATTTCGATTGCTTTTTCTTCAATAATCTCCTCTAGTTGGTTTCTTACTGATTCTACGGTTTGATCTGTGCATTGAACAGCCGCATTATTGAAGTGACCGCCACCACCGATTGCTTCCATGATCAGTTGAACATTAATTGAGCCCTGACTTCTTGCTGAAATACCTACTGTATTTTGATCACGACGTGTAATAACAAATGAAGCACTGATACCCGACATAGACAATAGCGTATCGGCAGCTTTAGCAGTTGTGACAGAGTTATAAATTTTACTATCATCACCACAGGAAATCACCGTATCAGGACGAATAAATTTAGCGGTGCTAATCAATTCATTAATTTCTAAGAAATTATCTAAATCATTGGCCAAAAGATTTTGCACCTGATTTGTATCCGCACCCATTGATTTCAAGAAGCTTGCAACATCAAATGTCCTCGATGTTGCTCTTACCATGAAATTCTTAGTATCCACAACGATACCTGCTAATAAAATAGTACTTTCCAGACGACTTAATCTTAGCTCACTCCGTGATTGAAATTGAATTAATTCTGTTACCAATTCAGAGGCGCTGCTAGCACCACTTTCAATATAGCTCAATAACGGATTTTTAGGAAACTCATCCCCACGACGATGGTGATCAATGATGACAACCTTGCTAAATGCTTGAAATACCTTTTCATTTAAAGTCAAGCTTGGCTTTGAATGGTCAACCATCACAAGCAAGCTATTTTCAGTAATTTTTTGATTGGCTAATTCAGGCGAAATCAAACTTTCAAAAATTTGCGGTGAATCATTCAATAATTCCTTCGCACGACCTACATCCTTCAGCTCTTGATTTTCATCATAAATCACATAAGCAGGTTTCCCAAGATTTCGTCCCAAATAAGCAACACCAATTGCCGAACCAAAAGCATCCATATCCATCATTTTATGGCCCATGACAAAAATTTGGTCACTTTCCTGCATAATTCCTTTGAGTGCTGTTGCCATTGCTCTCGTTCGCACCCGTGTACGCTTCACCACGGAAGCAGTCTTACCACCAAAGTAAATTGGCTTCGCACTCTCAGTATCCTCTTTAACTACCACTTGATCGCCACCACGTACCAAGGCAACATCCAAATTGTTAATCGCAACATCACCTGTATTCGCAGTATTTCCGATACCATATGAAATACCGATTGATAAAGTAAAAGGAGTTTCAGATTCCTTGGCCATCGTTTTAAATTCTTCTAAAATTGGGAATTTCTCATTCATCATTTTTTCTAATGAACGGTATTGTGAGAAAAAGAAAAATTTTTCCGCAGAAATCTTTCGATAAAACATTTTATTTTCTCGTGCCCAGTCACTGATAATCGAAGTGATTTTACTGTTCATAACTGAAATTTCTTTTTCATCCATTTTTTCAGTACCATCATCATAGTTATCAATTTGGATAATACCAATAACCGATTGACGCATTGACATTTCTTGCTTGATTCGTTGTTCACCAGAAACATCTAAGAAATAAATCAAACCTTCCTGTTCATGAACATAAAAATAGTATTGTTTGTCACCAATCGTAATAATAGATTGACCATCTTCAATCAGCTGGAAAATCATTTCAACATCTTCCTTAGACATCTGACCATCAGTATCTGAATAAGCCAAAATTGTATAAGGATTCATCCAAATAATATCTTTCGTTTCACGATCATAGCGCACAATCCCCGCCGGTAACGTTTCTAAAACGTCTTTCATTGCCTCTTGTGCATGCTGATTGGTATAATTGATGACTTCATCTTTCTCTAAAACTAACTCTTTGTATACTCTATAAGCAACATAGGCCATTGCTAAGCTTAGGAGAAAAAACCAAAAAATCCGCCACAAATTACTCGGTAAGAACCAGATACCGAAACATTCAATAATAAAAGTGAGAATGAATAATAAAATCACTTGATTCTTTGAAAATTCACCTTTTTTCATGACGCCCCCTCAACATTTTATTTTTTTATTATAACACAACTGGCTATATTAAAAAGTCAAACACCGCATCCAATTCTATTTTTTCCTTTAATATTAGAAAAATCAATTGATTTTTTTTATTATTATGCTAGAATATCCCTGTTGATTTATAATTATCAAGTAGTGAAAGTGCTTGTTTCTCTGAATTTGTTCAGGGGGATTTTGCGCTTTTTTTGATGTTTAATATTTAATAAAGGAGAAAAAATGGTAACAACCTATCAAGCTGAACAATATGATGTAATCGTAATTGGGGCCGGACATGCAGGTAGTGAAGCAGCCCTTGCAAGTGCACGATTGGGGGTCAAAACCTTATTACTAACCATTAATTTAGATATGGTTGCTTTCATGCCGTGCAATCCTTCGGTTGGTGGACCTGCTAAAGGCGTTGTTGTTCGCGAAATCGATGCACTGGGCGGAGAAATGGGTCGAAACATTGATAAAACTTATATTCAGATGCGGATGTTAAATACCGGTAAAGGACCAGCAGTGCGTGCACTCAGAGCTCAAGCAGATAAGCATTATTATGCTGACACAATGAAACATACCATCGAGCAGCAGGATAATCTAACCTTACGTCAAGGACTAGCTGAAAAAATCTTGGTTGAATCCGGCAAAATTTGTGGTGTTGAAACCTCAACTGGAGCCGTCTATGCTGCAAAATCAGTTGTAATCACAGCTGGAACTGCATTGCGTGGGGAAATTATTATTGGTGAATTAAAATATTCTTCTGGACCAAATAATTCACAACCATCAATTGGTTTAGCTGACAATTTGAAGCAGCATGGACTTGAAATTGCACGATTTAAAACTGGAACACCACCTCGAGTTAAATCTAGTAGCATTGATTATACAAAAACCGAAATTCAGCCTGGCGATGAAAAGCCAAATCATTTCAGTTTTTTATCCAAAGATAGTGATTATTTAAAAGATCAAGTTCCTTGCTGGCTCACCTATACAAATCAAAGCAGCCATGAAATTATTAAAGAGAATCTTCATAGAGCACCAATGTTTACTGGAATCGTTGAAGGAGTTGGTGCACGTTATTGTCCATCAATCGAAGATAAAATTGTTCGATTTTCTGACAAGGAGCGGCATCAATTATTCTTAGAACCAGAAGGTAGACATACTGAAGAGGTTTATGTTCAAGGCCTGTCAACCAGCCTTCCGGAAGATGTTCAAGTCAGTTTGTTGCGTTCCATCGCCGGACTTGAAAACGCACAGCTTATGCGAACTGGCTATGCCATCGAATATGATGTCGTACTGCCGCATCAGCTTCGTCCAACACTTGAAACCAAAAAAATTAGTGGCTTATTTACGGCTGGACAAACTAATGGCACCTCAGGTTATGAAGAGGCTGCAGGTCAAGGGCTAATCGCTGGTATCAATGCCGCACTTAAAGTGAAAGGTGAGCCAGAATTTACCTTAAAACGCTCGGATGCCTACATTGGTGTTCTAATTGATGACTTAGTGACAAAAGGTACCAGTGAGCCTTATCGGCTTTTAACAAGTCGTGCTGAATACCGTTTAATATTACGCCATGACAATGCCGATATGCGTCTTACCGATATGGGACGGAGCATTGGATTAGTAAACGATGAGCGCTATCAATTATTTGAAATTAAAAAATATCGGATTCAAAATGAAATGAAGCGTCTGAATACCGAAAAACTAAAACCCATTGCTTCAACCAACCAAAAAATTGAAGCGATGGGCTATAAGCCACTTAAAGATGCAATGACAGCAGCAGATTTATTACGCCGACCTGAAGTTAGCTATCAGGATGTCATCCAATTTATTGGTCCCTCAGCTGAACCATTGGATGCTAAGATGGTTGAACAAATTGAAATTGAGATTAAATATGAAGGCTATATCAAAAAAGCATTAGAAAAAGTTGAAAAGCTAAAAAGAATGGAAGCTAAACAAATTCCTGAAAATATTGATTATGATGCAATCGATTCATTAGCTACTGAGGCTAGACAAAAATTAAATAAAATTAGACCAGAAACAATCGCTCAAGCTAGTCGTATCTCAGGTGTCAATCCAGCAGATATTGCAATACTGATGGTCTATATCGAACAAGGTAAGATTGCAAAAATTAAGAAATAATGGATTCCGAATTTTAAATTTTCAACAATTAATAATAAAATATCTAAAGTCAACTCAAATGGGTTGACTTTTTAAATTTAATGTTATAATAAAAATATATACAAAAGATATTTATATACTTCCAAAATTAAAAAAGGAGACCTCACTATGCTAGGAGATTTAATCATCGCTACATCTGTTTTATCTATAGTTTTGCTTAGTATTTTCAATTGGATTTTATCAAAAAAAAAATCATTATAAACACTTATCTGCAGCAAGAAATGGAGATCTTTTTTGAATAATAGTCCTGATTGCTAAATTGGTTGAGAAGAAAATTCTCAGCCTTTTTAATTTATTTATAAGCTTCTGAATAATTATTAAAAAAATAGATAATTTCCATTGACTCTGACCTAACGTCATTGTTTATACTTAATTTAACACGGGAGGAAGATAGTGATGAAAACTGTAAACGAAGTCAGCAAAATATCTGGGGTGAGTATACGCACCCTACACTATTATGACAAGATTAATCTTTTGAAGCCAACACATGCTACATCTGCTGGCTATCGACTTTATGACGATGAAGCGATTAAAAAATTACAACAGATTCTACTATTTCGTGAATTGGAATTCCCACTAAAGGAAATTAAAGCGATTTTAAGCAATCCCAATTATGATCATGTGCAAATATTAGAAAAGCAAATCAATATACTGACCATGAAGAAGGATCGCCTAGAAAATTTAATTTCGTTCGCTCGTGGTATAAAAATGATTGGAGTAAATAATATGGATTTTTCAGCATTTGATACTAAAAAAATTGAAGCTTATACAGAAGAAGCAAAAGCAAATTGGGGCAAATCGGTTGAATTTGAAGAGTTTGAAGAAAAGGAAAAAAATCGTACACCTATTGATAATCAGCGTATATCAAGTCAATTCATGACTTTATTTAGTGAAATTGGAGAAATAAGATTCACCGATCCAGCATCTGAAAATGCCCAAAATCAAGTCATAAAGCTACAAAATTTTATTAATGAACACTTTTATATTTGTTCAAATAAAATCTTACTTTCACTTGGAAAAATGTACACTGGTGGAGGAGAAATGAATGAAAACATTGATAAAATGGGAGGAGCGGGAACTGCTGATTTTATTAATCAAGCAATCATAATCTACTGTAAATAAATGCTTTATAGCAGTTTAGCATCATAAATTAAAAAAATAACGTCCTTGATCGTATCATTGGGCGTTATTTTTATAGTTAATCTTACAACATCGATAATTTTTTAGATTGGTAATTGGTACTGGAACAATATCCTTTGAGATTTGATTTATTACCTGGTCATCTTTTAACAATAGCAAGCCAAAATATTGCTGTAAATAATCCTCACACTCTTCGCACCATCGATCATCATCACGATCCCAAAAAGCACTTAGGTAACCCGAATGATTTTTATATACCTCATGAGTTGCTTTTAATTCTGCTAACCTATTATTATAAAATAACAAAGCGTCTTTTAAATTGTTAAATTGATGACGTCCAATAATATCATCCTTCCAGCCTTCAAAGAACCACCAAGGTTCGTTATCACCATACATTTCGATGACTTGATACATCATACCATCTCCGAATTCTTTTAATAAATGTACTTTAACAGCATTTATTAATTTTTTAAAGAAATCTGCTTGCAAATCAGAAAGATAAAATAATTTTTGTTATCAAAATTACTTCATTTCAAGGTATAGCTAAGGTATAGCTTTTGACTATATCTATGGATAGAATAAAAGTCTTACCCAATGGTTATCGTTTCATGGTAGCATGAACTTAAATTAATTTACGAAAAGGATGATAAAAAATGACAACTTCAATTATCGGCTATCCACGTATCGGACGATTACGTGAGCTCAAGTTTGCAACAGAAAAATTCTTTAAAAAGACAATTGACGAAGCCGAACTATTAAAAATCGCTCAAGAACTTCGCCAAGAACATTGGAATTCGGCAAAAAATGCAGGTATTCAATTCATTCCCAGTAATGATTTTTCATTCTATGATACTACTTTAGATACAGCAGTTTCCTTAAACATAGTACCTCAACGCTATCGTGAATTACCAATTTCTAATCTGGAACGTTATTTTGCACTTGCACGCGGCTATCAAGGTGAATACGGCGATGTCAAAGCGCTTAGTATGAAAAAATGGTTTAATACCAATTATCACTATATGGTACCTGAATTTGAAGATACAACCGAAATCAAAGTAAATCTTGAAAAGCTACTTGCCGAATATCGTGAAGCAAAGGCTCTCGGTATTGTTACGAAGCCTGTTTTAGTTGGTCCATATACCTTATTAAAATTAATAAAATTCACTGGTAAAAAGCAATTAGCCGATATTAAAGTGAAAATTGCAGAAAGCTATTCAGAAATTATTAATCAAATTGAAGCAGAAGGCATTAGCTGGCTACAATTTGATGAACCCGCCTTAGTATTTGATTTAGACGAAAAAGATATTCAATTGTTTGCTGAGCTTTATCAACCTATCTTTAAAGCCAAAAATGAAACAAAATTATTATTACAAACTTATTTTGGAGATATTCGTGATATTTATGAAACAGTAATTAAGCTAGACTTTGATGGTATCGGTTTAGACTTCATTGAAGGTCGTCAAAGCCTAGACTTAGTTAAAAAATATGGATTCCCAACAGAAAAAAAATTATTCGCTGGTGTAGTTAACGGTAAAAATATTTGGGTCAATAATTATCAAAAAACCATCGCACTTTTAAACGCTTTACCTAATAAAAATAATATTGTCATCTCATCAAGTTGCTCTTTACAACACGTACCTTATTCTGTAAGCCAAGAAACTGAGCTAGAAAATACGATTACTAGCCATTTCGCCTTTGCTGAAGAAAAATTAGTTGAAATTAAAGCAATCGCTCAAATATTCTTTGAGGGCAACCAAGAAGCTTTAACTGAAAATCAAAAACTTTTCACCAGCTCACGCTTTGAAGCAAATCAGGAAGTACAAAATAAAATCGCAAACTTAGTTGATACAGATTTCGTTCGCTCACCTGCATTTGAAAAGCGCGAAGCAATTCAAAAAGAAATCTTCAAATTCCCTTTACTACCAACTACTACGATTGGTTCATTTCCACAGACTGCTGAGGTGCGTAAAAATCGACTCAGCTATAAACGTGGTGAAATTAATTGGGATGAATACGAAGCATTTAATCACCAAGAAACAGAAAAATGGATACGAATTCAAGAAGAAATTGATTTAGATGTTTTAGTACATGGCGAATTTGAACGAAATGATATGGTAGAATATTTTGGTGAAAAATTAGCAGGTTACGTCTTCACTCGTTTTGCATGGGTCCAATCTTATGGTACGCGTTGTGTTAAACCACCAATCGTTTGGGGCGACATTGCTCGCGTTCAACCATTATCTGTTGCTGATTCAGTCTACGCACAAGGTCTGACTGACAAGGTTGTCAAGGGGATGTTAACAGGACCTGTAACCATTTTGAATTGGTCATTTCCACGTGAGGATATCTCTCTAAAAACGTCTACTCTACAAATTGCGCTTGCAATTCAAGAAGAAGTGATTGATTTAGAAAGCCATGGCATTAAAATTATTCAAATTGATGAAGCGGCACTACGTGAAAAATTACCTTTACGCCGTACGGATTGGAATAGCGAATACTTAGACTGGGCAATTCCAGCATTCCGCTTAGTACATTCGAAAGTGCAGCCTGAAACCCAGATTCATACCCACATGTGCTATTCAGAGTTTGAAGATATTATCGAAGCAATTGATGCAATGGATGCCGATGTGATTTCATTTGAAGCGAGTCGTAGCGACTTATCTATTTTAGACGCTTTAAAAGAAAAGCATTTCAGAACTCAAGTCGGTCCTGGTGTTTATGATATTCACTCACCACGAATTCCGTCAGTTGAAGAAATCGGCAAAACAATCGAACGTATTTTAGAAAAAGTACCTGCTGAAAAGCTTTGGATTAACCCCGATTGCGGTCTAAAAACACGGGGTAAAAAAGAAGTCGTTGCAAGCTTAGAAAATTTAGTTTCTGCCGCAAAAGAAGCACGAAAATCATTAGAAAATTAAGCAATCAGGTTATTAAAATAGAAAATTTCTTAAATTAAAATTATTTTTCATAATATTAAAAGAGGTTGGGACAATTGTCCTAACCTCTTTTAAATATTCTAATTACTTATCATCATAACCTTTAGGATGGCTTACGTGCCAATCCCAAGCAGTTTTAATAATAGCTTGAACATCTGTATATTTAGGTGTCCAACCAAGTAGCTTCTTAGCCTTATCACTACTTGCAACTAATGAATCTGGGTCGCCAGCGCGTCTTGGTCCAACAACCGCCGGTATCTCTTTACCAGTCACGACACGTGCGGCTGTCAGCATTTCTTTAACTGAGTAACCATTCGCAGAGCCTAAATTAAAGACGTCAGACTGACCGCCATTTTTTAAATATTCAAGTGCTAAGATATGGGCGGCAATTAAATCTTCAACTTGGACATAGTCACGAATACAAGAACCATCTGGCGTTTGATAATCCTCACCAAATATCGTCAATTGCTCACGTTGTCCTAATGCAACCTGTAAAATAATTGGTACAAGATGAGTCTCAGGATTATGGTCTTCACCAATTGAAGCATCCGCTTTGGCACCTGCAACATTAAAATAACGAAGCGCAACATAGGTCATATCTGTTGCATTACTTTGCCATTTCATCATTTGTTCCATCATTAATTTGCTTTGACCGTATGGATTAATCGGTAAATTAGGTACTGTTTCATCTATCGGTGAAACATCCGGCTCACCATAGGTTGCTGCTGTTGATGAAAAGACGATATGCTTAACATCAAACTCTTGCATTACCTCTAAAGTGACCTGGGCACCGTAAACATTATTATTAAAATATTTTAATGGTTTTTCAACTGATTCTCCAACCAACGAAAATGCCGCAAAATGAATTACGCCTTCTATCTCATTTTCCTTTTTAAAAACTTCACGCATAAACGCTTTATCACGTATATCACCTTGATAAAAGCGTGCATTTTTATGAACTGCTAAGCGATGACCTGTCGCTAAATTATCAATTACCGACACATCATAACCATTATTGATCAATTGATCTACCGCATGTGAACCAATGTAGCCTGCACCACCTAAAACTAAAACCGTCATTTTCAATCCTTTCGCTAATTCGCTTCAATTTTTAACAATACAATAATAGTATTGAACTAAGTATTTTTCAACGCTAAAGCATTTGTATATGTTAAGCACCAGTAAAGGCTAGCCCCCTGCAATAGCACATTCACAATAGAAAAATAAATCGCTACTTACACCATTAAAACGATCTATTTCAATTTTTTATTACTTCAGCAATAAATCGATTAAATGCTTCTTGTCCTTTTACTGTATCTTTAAATACACCAGCATGTTCTAGAACTGTTAAAAACTTCTGACCAAGCGCCTGCGATACGTAGTAATCAATATCCGCATCTTGATAAGCTTCCTTCAGCTGATTTGCCCACTCCTGATGATAAACTGCCACGGTATCAATTTCACCTAAAATATATGACTTAATTTTTTCTAATTCAGATTTCAACCGTCCAGGTAAAATAGCTAAGCCCATCACTTCAATTAAACCAATATTTTCCTTCTTGATATGATGAAGCTCTGGATGCGGATGAAAAATACCATCTGGATATTCCGTACTAACATTATTATCTCTCAAGACAAGGTCTATTTCAAATTGATTACCTCGTCGTCGAGCAATTGGTGTAACTGTATGATGCTGAACACCATCTACTGTTTTAGCTACTACCTCAATCGACTTATCAGAATAGTCTTGCCATTTTTGGAAAATGGATTGACTTGCTTCGACTAACTCGTCTACATTATAGCCCGATAGACGAATCACACTCATTGGCCAGTTGACAATACCTGCTGTCACACCAAGATAATCAGGTAATTCAAAATATTGACGAATCTCAGCTTGATCCATCGGAAACTCATGACGACCTGCCTGATAGTGATCATGACTCAATATTGAACCACCAACAATTGGTAAATCGGCATTCGAACCAACAAAATAATGTGGTAAAATTTCAACAATTCTCAGTAATCGTTGAAAAGTCTGCTTGGAAATTTTCATTGGTCGATGTAGCTCCGATAGAATAATTGAATGTTCATTAAAATAAGCATATGGTGAATATTGAAAGCCCCAGCTTTCACCATCCAAGTTCATCCGAATTAAGCGATGATTCGTTCTAGCTGGATGATTTAATCGTCCGAGATAGCCTTCGTTTTCCATACATAATAAACACTTTGGGTAATCTGCCTTAGGTAATTTTTTTTCTAAAGCAATTTGCTTCGGATCCTTTTCAGGTTTAGATAAATTAATCGTAATTTCAAGCTGACCGTATTGACAATCAAAATTAAAATGCCGATTCTTAGCAATCGCTGAAGTTTGAATATAATTGTTCTGACAACATAATTCATAGAAATAATCTGTCGCTTCCTTTGGATCTTGGTGATAATGCTCAGCAAAATAGGCATTAACAACCGAAGGCGGCGGTGTCAGAAAATCCATTAGCTCTGCCTCAAAAATACTTTCAAAGCCCGCCTTAATCTGACCATTTTTTTTTGCTGTTTGAATTAAGAAAGCTGAAATTGCTTGACCGTCTATCTCAACAGACGGTTTCATATCGATATCTAACGTTTCTTCGCCAATTAAGGCAAGTATTTTATTCTGGACGTAGACTCTATCCATTGCCATATAGCCACCTGAACGGATGGCAAGAGTGGTAAAATCTATAATCGCCTGTGAAATATTCATTTTTACACCTACTATTCTTGATTTACTAATTTATGGGCGTGTTCGGCAATGGTCGCAACATAAAAAGCTGCTGAATAGCCTATTTTATTTTTATAAACAGCACCTACTGACTCAATAAAATGCTCGATTTCATTGGCTTTCACAAGTGCAATTGCACAACCACCAAAGCCAGCGCCTGTCATTCGGGCACCCAAAACACCTACCTGTTTTTGAGCAGTTTCTGCCAAAGTATCCAACTCAAGCCCTGTCACTTCGTAATCCTCTTTAAGTGATTGATGTGACGCATTTAAAAGCCGACCAAAGTTTACTAAATCTCCTGCTACCAACGCTGTCTTAGCCTTCAGGGTTCGACCATTTTCATAAACAGCATGCTTAGCACGCTTTTCTAAGATGACCTCTCCAATTAATTCACGATTCGCTTCGAATTCAGCCTCTGACAATTCACCAAGTGCGTTGATATCAAGCTTTTTCTGCAATCGTTTCAGTGCTTCCTCACATTCTGCACGACGTTCATTATATTTGGAATCAGCCAATTCTCGACGTTTATTAGTATTCATAATTACAATTTTATAATCACCAAATTCTGCTGGTACCATTTCATAATTGAGCGTATTGGTATCAAGTAAAATTGCCTTACCATGTTCACCAAAGCCAATTGCAAACTGATCCATAATCCCAGAATTAACACCAATAAATTCATTTTCAACTTTTTGTCCCAATTTGACAAGTGTTAGCCGATCTAAATTTAAATGATAAAGATCATTTGCAATTGTACCAATTAATAATTCTAATGAAGCTGACGAAGAAAGTCCAGAGCCGTTTGGAATTGTACCCTCAATTACTAGCTCAAAACCATGGGAAAACTGGTGACCTGCTTCTATTAATTTTAATAAATAGCCTTTAACATAATTTCCCCAATGCGACTCCGTTGAGTAGATTAATTCATCCAAAGTAAATTCAATGATGCCTACGGCTTCAAAATTAAGTGAATACACTCTAACCAAGTTATCAGCTCGAGGTACAGCAACACCATATGTGCCAATACTGATTGCTGCTGGAAAAACGTAGCCACCATTATAATCTGTATGTTCCCCAATTAAATTAATTCGACCTGGTGAAAAATAGTTCGCTAGATTATCATTACCAAATAATTCAATAAATTTTTCAGTTACTTCTGCTTTCATCACTTTTTGATTCATATTAAACCTCCCATTGTTTTACGCAACTACATTATAAACGTTTACTAAACGTTTAGTCAACTACAAAATAACGCTTATAAGAGATAAAAAAATATCATTCAAGCCTTTCTTATAAGTTAGCTTTCCTCTCCTAACCTTACAATTTGGCTTAAATGATTTATTAATTAAACTACACTTATAAAAGCAATTGATTATTTAACTGCACCATTACTCATACCAGAAATGATACTCTTTTGGAAAAATAGATAAACAATGGTAATCGTCACAATGCCAATTACATAAGAAGCAAAACTCGGACCATAATCACTCATATATTGCCCTTGATAATTATATTGGAAAAGCGGCAATGTCCATAAAGAATTATCTCGATTTAAAATTAAAAGTGGCAATAAGAAATCGTTCCAAATCCAAAGTGCATTTAAAATTAAAGTTGTTGCATGCATTGGCTTCATTAGTGGAAAAGCAATTTTTCGATACATTGTAAATCGATTTGCGCCGTCAATTTCGGCAGCCTCATCTAAGCTTTCAGGTATTGATAGCTTGATATACCCCACATAAAGAAACAGAGTTTGAGGAATCGCATAGGTTAAGTAAAGAACAATTAACCCCGGCAAATTCATCAATCCCATTTTGGTCATTTGATTGGTTATCGGCAGCATAATAACTTGAAAGGGAACAAATATACCTAAAATTAATAGCGAATACATCACCGTAAAAGCCATCTTGCGGCTAATATTTCTCGCAATACTAAAAGCTGCCATCGGAACAACTAAGATAATTAACGCAATTGAGATAACCGTAATTAATGCCGAATTAAAATAGTAATGACTAATACCGTCTTCAATTAAACGTTGATAGTTATCCAAAGTGAAGGGTTTAGGTAAGCCAAAGAAATTCTGCATAATTTGCGCAGTATCCTTAAATGAACTAACAATTGTCAAATAAATTGGAATTAAAATTAAGATTGATCCCGTTACTAATAATAAAAGATGAGGCAGTTTATTTTCTTTATTTTTCATTTAATCCTCCTCCTACACTTCAAATTTCTTAGCAACAGTCTGTTGAATAATTGAAAGTATAATTATAATAATAAATAGGACAACAGCAATTGCGTTGGCGTAACCAAAGCTATTATTTTTAAACGCTGTATTATAAACCAACAGCCCTAAAGTTTGGGTCATGTCATTTGGTCCACCACCCGTCAAAACAAAGATATTATCAAAAGCAGTTAGACCACCTTTTAAGGCTAAAATGAAAACCATTGAAATTGATGGAATTAAGAAAGGAATTTCAATGTTGCGGAAAATTTGTCGCTTACTTGCACCATCAATACTTGCTGCCTCGATAATTTCTTCTGGAATACTTTGTAAACCAGCCAAAAAGATAATGGTTGGTGTCGCTACCCCTTGCCATAGTGCAACGAATAGAACACCGAAAATAACTGTTTTAGGATTTGCAATCAAATTTTCCTTTAAAAAATTAATATCAAATTTATCACCAAGTGAAGTCAACCCATAATTAAAAATTTGCTTAAAAATCAAGCCAATTGTCACCGTTGCTAAAACGGCTGGAAAAAAGAAAGTTGCCCTAAAAAAATTTGAGCCTTTAACTTTAGCATTTAATGCTCTCGCAACCATAATTCCAATCACAACTTGCCCAACAATCATTCCGATTGTAAAAATAATTGTAAAAGCAATCGACTTCACAAATTTTGGATCATTCATAATGGCCGTATAATTCTTAAATCCGATAAAGTTATAATCACTAGTTAAACCTGTCCAATCCGTAAACGAATAAATCACACCACGAATTGTTGGTAAGTAAAAAAATATGAGCTGTAATAAAAGAGGAATTATTAAAAATATATATCCCCAGTATTTACTGATCAACTTATCTTTCATCAAAATCCTCCACAATCTATTTATTAATGCTTAAATACTGAGCTAGCTATCTAACTCAGTATTTAGCACTAACTATTTCATTGAATCAAAGAATACATTTAGCTTATCAGCCATAGCCTGTGCATCACCATCACGCACATAATCAGCTGTTAAGGTATGGAAATCAGCCTCGCTATCCCATTTTGATTGTAACCAAACAAATTGCTTATCCGTAAAAGTTAAACGTGTAATGCCTTCTGTTTCAGGGAACTTATCCTCTGTTTCAACGCCAACTACCGACGTTGGCTCACCATTAACATCATAGTATTTTTGGAAAACCTCTGCTGAAGAAAAATATTCAAGGAATTTTTCAGCCTCTTCCTTATGCTTAGAATTACTGCTAATTGATAATGCCATATCTGCTGCCCCAACACTCATCGCGTCATCAGCAGTTGCTCCGGGATATGCAAATGACTTAATTTCAAAATCAGGATTTTGTTGTTGAATCGCTGGTAGCGCCCAAATACCTTGTGGCAAAATTAATGCCTTACCGGTTGCAAATGCCGTCACAGCATCATTATATGTGGCTCCACTTGCATTATTTTGACCATTATTTCTAAGAATGTCCAACTGATTAATCACTGCTTCAAAATCCGAATTAGAAGTTTTAATACTACCTTTATCTGAAAATCTTAAGGCATTTTGTGCGCCATCAAAACCACCTGTTGCTTCAGCCCATGCCAATTGCCCAAAACCATTTAATGACCATGCGTCACCTTGAGCTAATGATAGAGCAAATGGTGCTTCATCGGCAGCATTAATCTTTTTAACAACTGCTTCAAATTCTGTCCATGTTGTTGGGGCTTCTATTCCTAATTTTTCAAAGGCTGTCGCATTATAAAAAAAGCCCCACGCATTTGAATCAAGTGGTGCACTATAAACCTTACCATCAATCGCATAGGTTTCAGCAACGCCTTCTTTGATATTAGACATAAAGTCTTTTCCAGTTAAATCTTCAAACTCTCCAGCCTTAGCCCATTCTTGAAAATCAGCATTTTGTGGGAAAACATTAATTATATCTGGAGTATCATTTGAAGAAATTCTTGTTTTTAGAACATCTCCAGGCGACGGTACGTCAACCACTTTCACAGTAATATCTTTATTTTCCTTTTCAAAATCCTTGGCAATTTCTTTAATTGTCTTAGACATTTCTGGTTTTTGCGAAAAAAACTCAATCTCTGTTTTGCTACTACTCCCCCCTGAACTACCACAAGCTGCCAACAAAGAAATTGTGGCAACTGTTGTCGCTGATAAAACCATTCTCTTCATTAATTTCATATCCCGACTCCTTCAAATAAATTTTGTTTTTTGTAACCGCTTTCTATAAAAGATTATAATTTACTAACTGTATAAGAGATATGTTATAATGTATTCAATATATATAAAAATGTTTTAAGTAAACGTTTAGTTATCATTATAGATTGTGAGGAAAAAATGCTTTTTTCATATTCAGAATATTATCAAACCTTTCAAGATATTAATCTAGACTTTACAGGAAACGAGGCTTTAGTAAAAGGTAAGGCTTTTGGACCAAGTATCAGAGAAAATTTTGTCATCCATTATATTACAAGTGGCCGAGGCTACTTTGAAATAAATAATCAAAGAATGATACTGAAAAAAGGCGATATCTTTGTCTTACCAGCGGAAATTGAAACTTACTATCAAGCTGATTTCGAACAGCCTTGGTCCTATATCTGGATTGGTATCAGTGGTAACACCTTAGTCGAATTTTTTTATCGCACACAGCTTTCTGAAAACAATTGGATTTTACGAAATGTTGAAGACAGTATATTTTTAATCTATTTTATGCAATTACAAAAATTAATCCATAATGATAAACCAACCAAAGATATTGAAATTCAAATCAATTTATTTTCAATGTTTAAAAGTTTAATAATGGAATATCCTCGCTTAACAGCCAATAAGCAAAATCAAGCTGAAAAATATGCAGAATCAGCACATCACTTCATCACCACTAACTACAGCAAAAAGATCAAAATTAAAGATGTACTCAATCATGTTGCCTTATCTAGAAGTTATCTTTTTACGATTTTTAAAAATAAATATGGAATTTCACCTCAGCATTACTTGCTTAATCTGAGAATGAATCAGGCAATCAGCTTGCTACTAAATTCCGACTACTCAATACAAATGATTAGTAATGCCATTGGTTTTTCTGACTCATTAGCATTTAGCAGTGCATTTAAAAAACGCTATTCAATTAGTCCAACAAAATTTAGAGCTGAAAATCGGAAAAATCTCTTAATTGAGACAAAAACCTCAATCAATCGCATCAAAAAAGATGTTCACGATCGACATCATGAACATCACTAAGATTAATTTTATTAAATTGCTTTTAAAACAAACTTTCTGCTTTGGTAGTCGCCATGAATCTGTGGATTGATATATACGCCAAGGTTCATTAATTCATCACCACCATAAACGATATCATCTAATAAATATTGTTTATTAGCATCTAAGCCAACAAATTTGAAAATATCTAATGGTGCTGCAGCCACAACTGTTTTTGAAAAATAAAATGCGATTGATTCAGTTTGATCCTTGTTTACAAAGGACCAAGCTGCTAAATTTGACTCAAATGGCGATATCATTCGGTAAAATTGACCATATTGCAGTAATTGACGATATTGCTTATAAAAGGCAACCTGTGTCTTAACAATATCCTTTTCAGACTCAGTTAGCGTTCTTAAATCTAATTCATAGCCAAATACACCGCCCATCGCCACATCACCTCGAATATCTAAACCAGTTATACGACCAGTTTGATGGTTTGGTACAGCAGAAACATGCGCTCCCATTGTTGACGGCGGATAAACTAAACTAGTGCCATATTGAATATCTAAACGATCAATTGCATCTGTATTATCACTCGTCCAGCTTTGTGGCATATAGTAAATAAAACCTGCATCAAATCGCCCACCACCACCAGAGCAGCCTTCCCAGAGAATATCTGGATATTTAGTTGTCAACTTTTCAAGCATCTCATAAAGGCCTAAAATATAACGGTGGAAAAATTCACCTTGATTTTCAGCACCTAGGCTTAATGAATATGCCTCCGTAATATGCCGATTCATATCCCATTTAATATAATCAATTTCAACATTGTCCAAAATTTGACACATTTGTTGTGTAATATTTGCTCTGACATCTTCTCTTGTAAAATCTAAAACAAATTGATCTCTACCTTTACTCATCGAGCGATTTGGCGTTTGAATGGCATAATCAGGGTATTCACGGTATAAATCACTATCTTGATTGATCATTTCCGGTTCAAACCATAATCCAAACTGCATATTTTTATCATGTACATAATTCGCTATGCCCTTTAAACCACCTTTGAGCTTAGACGAATTTTCATACCAATCACCAAGACCGGAAATATCATCATCACGTTTACCAAACCAACCGTCGTCAAGCACAAATAGTTCGATGCCTAATTCTGACGACTGATCTACAATACCTTTAATTTTTTCCGCATCAAAATCAAAATAGGTGGCTTCCCAGTTATTAATCAAGATTGGACGCTCTGCATATTGGAATTTACCACGTGCCACCCGCTCTCTCAGCAATTCATGGTAGATTTGACTCATACCGTTTAGACCATTAGCAGAATAGACAATTAAGGCTTCTGGTGTTTGGAAAAGCTCGTTTGGCGATAAAACCCATGAAAAAGTGTACGGATTAATTCCACACATTAGACGAATTTGCTTAAACTGATCCTTTTCGACTAAAAACTCGTGATTTCCACTGTATACTAATGAAAAACCAAAGGCCTCTCCAGAAAACTCATCTGTTTTCTCCGAAACTAAAGCAACAAAAGGATTACTTTGGTGGCTACTAGCGCCACGCTTACTTTCAAAAATTTTGATGCCGCGTTGAATCACTTCTCTCTGAATTTCACGTTCTTTAATATGGCGACCTGGTAAAGAAATTAACTCATAATCATTTGCTGGAAAATCAATTGAAGCGCTTGCAATTTTATCAATCGTTACTTTCTCGCTACCATTATTAATTAATTGGCTACTACGCGCAATGACATCACGATTTGCATAAATCGTATAATAAAGTTTTAAGGTCATATTTAGTAAATTATCAACTAAATTGATAATTAAAGTTTCTGCCTCATCCTGATTTATAACGTAACTTGCTGGTAACCCTTCCAAAGTTGGTTTACCAGATATGATTTCATAATTCTGGTATTTAAAATCAGTTATGAATGAACCATTAGGCTGCTTGAGCTGAAAAGCAGGATTTCTAAAATCACCATGACCAAAGCTCGGATATTCCTGTGGCAAGGTATCTAACGAAAAACCACGATCAAATATAGCAGATTCTGAAGGATTGGGTGAAAAACTACGGTCTAAGGTTGGATATTTCCGACTATTATGATATTGCTTGATTGCTTTTCCAAAGTATAAATGGCTCAAAGCGTCTTCATTTTCAATCCCTAATAAATAGCTAATAGAACCATTGGATAAGTGGAAAGTACGGTTTTTTTCGTCAAAGTTAATAAGTTTCATTACGCCTCCTTTTGTTTACTAAACGTTTATCTATTTGCTATAAAATCATTTTAGCTATTTTGTAAGCGTTTGTCAAATTGATTCTAAAAAAAAAGCACCCTAAAATTCGTTAGAATCTCATGGCACTTAAATTATATTTAAATTTTTTGACTACTTTCTCTAATAATCAATTCAGAGGCAACCTCTACTCGCAATGCTGTCTTTCTCTGATCGACAATTCGCTCTTTGGCAAGCCGCACGGCAACTCGACCAATTTCATGACTATCGATATGAACTGTACTCAGTGATGGCGTTAAATAAGCAGCCATCTCAATGTCATCAAAGCTAAAAATCGAAATGTCCTTTCCAATGCTCAAATGATGTGTCTGAAATGCACGGTAAATACCAATACTTAAAGGGTCACTCGCTGAAACAATTGCCGTGGGTAAAACCCCTTCTTCAATCAATTTAACAGCCTGATCAAGTCCTTGCTCAATACCCCAGCCAGTAATTTTAACATTAATAAAATTCTCTAAACCTTTCAACTTCATCCAATTTTTGTAGGCAATCGTCCGTACATCCTCGGCATCTTCAACTGACTCACCAGCAGAATTATAGACACGATTTTCGCCACCAATAAAAGCAATATTTCGATGATTGTTCGCATAGAGCCAATCTAAAACTTCTGTTGTTTTCTTTCCAAAGTCTGGATGTACTAGATCATATTTGGGACTGGCAAAATAATCATCGATAATAATTAAATTTGAATTCTTTTGATAAATAAGCTCATACGCTTCATCAGTTAAATTACCTACCACGATAATGGCACCAAAATCAGTCAAATGCTCAATCGCTTCCATAAAATCATTAATATATATTGACTCTAAACGAATTTTCCAATTGGTTGCTTCATCAATCATACCTTTATGAATCATATGAAAGTATGGATCATCACTTTCACGGTGGTAATCATGAATCTTAATCACTGCAATTGACATACGACTCTTTTTTTGAATTGATTTTTTGGGACTCTGATTGACTGTTTGATAGTTTAATTGGTTGGCAATCGCAAAAATTCTTTCTCTAGTTGACTCTGCCGTACTCATTGTTTCATCATGATTAAGCACCCTTGAAACCGTTGCAGGTGATACACCAGCCAAACGTGCGATTTCTCTAATACTCGCCAAATTTACTCACCTATCCTTTTTACCCTCTATTGTAACGATTTTAAAACGTTTAGTAAACATCATTTTAAATTTATTGACCAATCAGCATGCGCACATCAATTGTAATCATTTCCAAAGGATTATTTTGAACCTCTTCTTTTAGCTCAGAAGGTACTTGCCATTCCAACGGCGACATTTCTAAAAGCTGAGTTCTTAATATTTCAGGAATCTCAAATTGATAAGTGATACGCTGAGACTCAACTATCTTAAAATTCTGTTCAAATTTTTCAATGACTAATTGATTAGAGTAATCCGTAGGTTGCTGATATGCCACTCGAAGCTCCTTAAGATAGTCCTTCTCAGGTATAATTTTAATTAGTCTGCCATTTTCACTTAAAACTCGATGAAATTCTTGATAATGACTCGGTGTCAAAATATTTAAAATCGTTGAAATACTGCCGTTTTTAAAAGGTAAATTTGTTAAGTCAGCAACGCAAAAAAAGGTTTGCGCATCATTATAGTCACTCGACAAAGACACACCATCTTTCGCAATATCAAAACCGATTTTAGCGCCCTTAAAAGCTAATCGTTTTAAAAAACTACCCTCACCACTACCAACATCCAATAAAACTCCGCCAACTAACGCTTGATTAATGGCCGCAATCAAAGGGTCATACATACCACCTAAAATCATTTGCCTACGTGCTAAAAATAATTTTTTAGTATAATGGCTTTGCATCGTCTGACCTAAAAAATAAAGGGTCCCTTTTTTGGATAAATCAAAACGATGATTTTGCTTGCAGACCAAAGTATGACCAGAAACAAAAAAAGCTGTTCGACAAATCGGACATTGAAATAACTCAGCATTTGTTGTCAGAAATTGTTTGCCTAGTTCAATTTTTTTTAGCATAATCATCCTCAACTTACTATCTCTATTAAAATAATCATAACATTTTTAAACTTGGATTACTTAATATCCTCTTATAAATCTTTTTATCGATTAAAATTATTGTATAATATCAATGATAACAATTACACAAGGAGAAAATATGATTAAAGAATTTTGTGCTGAAAACTATACAAACCTTCCAAAAGCAATCCAAGCAGGCGCAAAGCGGATTGAACTTTGTGATAATCTAACAGTTGGTGGTACTACGCCAAGCTATGCCGTGATTGAAGAAAGCGTTAAATACGCACATGAACATGACGCAACTATCATGACAATGATTAGACCACGAGGTGGTAATTTTGTCTACCATGATATCGAAATCAAGATAATGGAAACAGATATCCTTAAAGCAATTGAAGCAGGCTCTGATGGCGTTGTCTTTGGTTGTCTAACTGAAACCAATGAAATTGATCAAGAGGCAATGGAAACCTTATTGATTGCTGCTGAAGGCACTCAAAGCGTCTTTCATATGGCTTTTGATGCCATCACTAAGCAATTTGAAGCAATTGACTGGCTCATAGCACATGGTGTCACACGCATTTTAACTCATGGTGGACCGGCTTCCAAAACGATTCAAGAAAACACTGAGCACTTAAAAGAATTAATTAATTATGCCAATAATCGTATTGAAATTCTTGTTGGTGGTGGCGTCAATGCTGATAACTATCAATCTGTAGTTGAATTAACTGGTGCAAAGCAAGTACACGGTACGAAAATTGTAAAATTCTAATTAATGCTTTCGCTTTATAGCTCAACTATATGCTTCTTTCATTATGTTAAAAAGCGACTCTATAATAAATTGGACAGAAATATTTATTGTTGTGAGACCCATAAGTTAGACTTTTTTCGGAGTAGTGAATTACTCCGTTTTTTGTTGCTAATAATCCTTCCGCCACCAGCTTAAATGCCAAAGCCTTTCAAGGTTCTCAGGTTGTCA
>JAKVKP010000014.1 GCA_022484805.1 Streptococcaceae bacterium | reverse complement strand
TTTTAATTGATTGGCGACTTGTTTAATTGCTTGGCGATGAAAGGAATTTACGGATACCTTATTGCCATATATTTTTTCAAGTACGCTATTTTTTTCAATGTTAATCGGGTGAACTGGTAATTGAAAATTTTCGGTTTGCCAATGTCCTTTGATATTCTGTCTAATCGTTCCACCTAATGCGACATTAACAAGCTGCATCCCTCTGCAGACACCAAGGATCGGCTTGCCCTGTCTGATTGCTTCATTAACTAATGCAAGTTCGAAGGCATCTCTTTCACGATTATAATCAGCATATTCAATCAACTCTACTTCGCCATAAAATTCAGGTGCGACATTTTGTCCGCCCGCTAAAATGAGCTTATCAATCATTGAAACATAAGTTTTGACTGTGTTTGGGTCACCAATTGGAATCATGATTGGTAGTCCCCCGACAAGCTGTACTGCCTTAATATAGCCAGAAGGATTATAGCTAATTGGCATGTGTCCCATTTCTTGTCCAGAATCCTTCCGTTCGTTTGCAGCGACTCCGATAATTATTTGTGCCAATTAATATCCTCCTTTTCCTTTATCTATATAAAAGTCCTTCTCTATTTTAGCATAGAAAAGGACTGAAACAATATGGATTTGTAAAATGTGAAAAACACATTTTTTAGTGATTAATCTTTTTTTTAGAGATTATTCAACTGACAAGCTCTTAATTGGATCCATTTTGGCAGCACGTCTTGCAGGTAGTAATGCGGCAAGAAAAGCAATGACTAGTGCAATGACACAAGCAAAGATAACATTATTTACTGTGATTTGAACTAAATTAAACTTAACAATTGAATAGAGTACCTTATTTAGTAAAAAGCTTGCAATATAGGCTAAAACTAATGCAATTATTGCTGAAAATGCACCGATTAATAATGATTCGCTTGTAAATAAGCGTCGAATGTCAGCTTTTCCTTCACCTAGTGCACGCAAGACACCTATTTCTTTCGTTCTTTCTGAGACTGACATATACATTGAAACGATAATCATTAATGCTGAAACAACTAAGGAAATGCCAGCGATGGCAGCTAAGGCAATGGCAGCAACTTCGACATATTGGTTGACGGTATCTAAAATATTACCCACAGTGATACCATAAAGTTGATATTTACCTTCTGATTTAATGTTATTAATTTCATTAGCAACTTTTTCAACATTGTCAGTATCCTTAACATTGACTGAAACATAATTTGCATCGGATAAAGCATTGTTTTCTTCTAAAATATTTTTCATTGTTTGATAATTTGTAACGGTAATGGCGCCGGTTTGCCCGCCCTCTGCAATACCAACAACTTTTAGGTCAGCCTTGATTTGAGTTGGCATCCCATCATTTGTCAGCGTATTAATTGTTAAAGTTACGGTTTGACCAATTATATCTTTATAATCTGCTTCATTAAATTTTTGAGCTTGTGTTTTGTCAATAATAATTTGATTATTGTCTAAGGTTTTGCTACCGACCTTGATATTATTTTCTTTGAAGGCCTTTGTCCAAGTTTGGAAGCTTTGCCCATTAATGTTTTGTCCATCATAGGTCAAAACATATGATGAAAATTGATAGCCAGGCTCGACTTTATCTACATTTTTTATAGCTTCCATTTTTTGAATTAAACTATCCGAAATGACCATCTTCGAAGGATCGTTTTGAAATTCAGCAACAGCTTCTTGATAATCTTGACTACCTGTAATTTTATCACCCTTTGGATTTTTAACAACGGTAATTGAATTTGGATTAATCATTGAGTTAATTTGATTTTGAATAAAACCATTTATGCCATTTCCCAAGCCTAAAAAGACAAGGACTGAAAAGATTCCAATTCCTGTACCAAGCATGATTAAAAAGTTACGCCAAAAATTATGCATTAAATGCTTATATGCAGTTTTATAACTTGAAAATCTTGATAAAGGTTTAGAAACCAATTGTGATGTTTTTTCAGGAACAGGGTAACTTTCTTTTTGAATAGTGTCGTTATCAATTTTCCCATCTGAGATGTGAATGGTACGCGTACCAAATTTTGCAACCTCTTGAGAGTGTGTTACTGCGATGACTAATTTTCCTGATTCAGCGATTTCTTGCATAATATCTAGTATTTCAAGTGTTGTCTTAGAATCTAGTGCACCGGTGGGCTCATCAGCAATAATGATATCTGGATCACTAGAAAGAGCTCTTGCAATGGCAACTCTTTGTTTTTGCCCACCAGAGAGTTGGTTAGGATGTTTTCTTGCGTGATCCTCTAAGCCAACCTGCTTAAGGAGATCTAATGCTCTTTTTTGCCGTTCTTCATGATTAAGTGTTGTCATTTCTAAGCTAATTAATACATTATCTAAGACGGTTAAATGGTTAATCAAATTGAAAGATTGGAAAATAAAACCAATTGTTTGACGACGATAGCCATCCATTTGTTTTTCATTAAAGTCTTTAGTTGAAACACCATCCAAAATAACATCGCCAGTATAGTCGTGATCTAATCCGGCGATAATATTCATAAGTGTTGATTTTCCAGCACCAGATTCTCCGAGGATGGAGACAAATTCACCACGCTCAAGTGACAAGTTAATACCCTTTAATACTTGAAATTCTGTTTTTTCTAAATGATATTTTTTTTCAACATTTTTTAATTCTAAATAACTCATTTTTTCTCCTAGTTCGTCATAGTAATATTGAGGATAAAAGCATTTACCAAAATTATACTTCAATTTCTGATAAATGAGCTGTACTTTTTTAATAAATCATCCTAAAGTCTGAGAAAAGGCTTTCATTTTTTAATAACTATATTTAGGGATTTAATAAAATAATCAATGTAAATGTTAATTTTTTTCGAGAATATGCCAGTATTTTTGAATTTACAAAATATTTTATCTTTTTAATGAAAGTATAAGGAAAATTTTAAGAAAATTTCAAAAAATACGTTTACAAGACTAGTAAAAATTGATAAACTTTCATATTGCAAGCACTTATTGCAAATGGTAATTATAATAATATTTTATTTATTTAGGAGGAAAAAAGTGGACTATTCTTGGACAGTCAAGTACATTACAGAATTTTTTGGAACGGCAATTTTATTAATTTTGGGTAACGGTGCCGTAGCTAATGTTGACTTAAAAGGAACAAAAGGTTTTGCATCAGGTTGGATGACAATTGCATGGGGTTATGGTTGTGGGGTTATGATTCCTGCTTTAATGTTTGGTAATGTTTCTGGTAATCATATTAATCCTGCGTTTACGCTTGGATTGGCAATTTCTGGTTTATTCCCTTGGGCTCATGTTTTACCTTACATTATTGCTCAAATTTTAGGAGCAATCGCTGGTCAATTAGTTGTTGTTGCAGTTTATCGTCCTTATTATTTGAAAACAGATAATAAAAATCATATCTTAGGGACTTTTTCAACAATTGATAATGCTGGTACTCGCTTAAATGGTTTTTTAAATGAATTTTTTGGCTCGTTTGTCTTGTTTTTTGGTGCGGTCGCAATTACAAAGAATTTCTTTGGCGCACAAGCAAGCAGTGAAACTTTAGCAGGTATCAACGGGATTACTGAACATGGTTTAGCAGCGCTTCATGGTGGTGCTTTAGAAGTTGGTCACTTGGCACTAGGCTTCTTAGTAATGACATTAGTTGCTTCGTTAGGTGGTCCTACTGGTCCAGCCTTAAATCCTGCTCGTGACTTTGGTCCGCGTTTATTACACCAATTCTTGCCAAAATCAATCTTAGGTGAGTATAAGGGTGATTCGCAATGGTGGTACGCTTGGGTACCAGTTGTTGCACCAATCTTAGGCGCAACTGCTGGTGTGGCATTATACAAATTGCTTTATTTATAATTTGAAATATTCTAAGACTAGGATTTTGTCCTAGTCTTTTTTATAACTAATAATTCGTTTATCTTTTTTTGGATTGGACAAAAAAAGTGTGTCTTAATTTTGCTACTAATCACATCTATACTTTAAATATGGCAAGAATAAGTTTTTAAGCAGTAATTTATTTTTGTTAATAACATGAAGTGAGGAGTGAATTAAATTGTCAGATTGGTTAAAAATTAGTGGTAAGGTTGTTGTTGTAACAGGTGGTTCTTCTGGAATTGGTAAGGCGATTGTCGAATCTTTATTAAAAGAAAATGTAAGCGTTATCAACTTGGATATTCAACAAGGTGAATTGAATAATGAAAATTTATTATTTATTAAGACAGATGTTACGAGTCGAGCACAGGTTGAAAGTGCTGTGAAGCAAGGAATAGAAAAATTTGGCACAATAGATGGTGTTGTTAATAATGCAGGTATCAATATTCCCAGACTGCTAATTGACCCTCAAAATCCACATGGTGAATATGAATTATCAGATGATATTTTCGATAAAATGGTAGCGATTAACCAAAAGGGCTTATTCTTAGTTGCGCAAACGGTAGGTCGAATTTTAGTTGAAAAAAAAGAAGGAGTTATCATTAATATGTCATCTGAGTGTGGTTTAGAAGGCTCAGAGGGTCAAAGCTGCTATGCGGCAACTAAAGCAGCGGTTAATGGTTTTACACGTTCTTGGGCTAAAGAACTTGGTAAACACAATGTAAGAGTGGTTGGGATTGCCCCTGGCATTATGGAGGAAACTGGTTTAAGAACGCTTGCTTATGAAACGGCTCTATCTTATACTCGTGGTATTACAGTAGAACAACTACGAAAAGGTTATACTAATACGAGTGCTACGCCAATGGGTCGAAGTGGCAAATTATCTGAGGTTGCAGATTTAGTCAGTTATTACTTATCAGATCGTTCAAGCTATATTACAGGTGTTACAACCAATGTTGCTGGTGGAAAAACAAGAGGATAGATTGGGAGAGAGGGGAAGTTTATAGGTGTTAGTTAATCGCTGGTATCAAATTTTAAATGCACTCATACTTTCTCAATCAATTTCTATTCAAGAGCTTTGTCAGAAAACAGGCTTTAGCAGACATAACATCAAAACTGGAATTCAGATGCTAAATGATCAGTTAGTTGGTATTGCGCATATCCAAGAGGATTCAAATATTTATCGAATTACTATTTTAAATCAGAATAAATTTGATCAGATTATGGATGGTTCATTAAGAGCACAAAGCGATTTCAATTCTTCGACAAAACGTGTTGCTTTTGTGATTAAGTCATTACTGGAGAAAGAATATGTCTTAATTGATGATTTAGCAGACAGTACCGGTGTTAGTCGTGGAACGATGAATAAAGATTTGAAAGGACTACGGGAATTACTTAAGGAATATGGTATTAATTTACAGGGGACGCCAAATAAAGGTTTGCAAATTCAAGGTGATGAATTTGATTTACGATTATTAATGATTCAGCATGTTGTCGATTATTTTCCAGAGCAATTTGAATTATCTGATGAAATTGAGCTAGTGCTAACGGAATTATGTAATGATTTGCATATTGAAAAAGCCAACTATTCATTATTGCGAAAAAGCTTGTTAGTATCCATGTATCGTATTAAACGTGATGCGGTTATCCAATCTGAAATTCATTATTACTATAATCGGACGGTTGATGAGACTCGTTTGGAGAATTTTTTTTATGAAGTTGAAACTGCTTTTGCTTTTTCTTTAAGCCAATATGAACGAGAATTTATCCAGTTTCCCATCTATATCAATCATTTTTCTCAAATTCAAATTACTAAAATGGACGAGGAACGTTTAGCTGAAGTTTTTAATCAAATGATGTTTGAAATTCAAAAAGAGTATTACGTCGAAATCGATCAAACACGGCTATTTCAAGAGTTAAAATATCATTTAATGATGATGCTAAATCGTCTTTTATTTCATATTCAAACGACGGATATTTTTATTGATGAAATTGCTAACTCTTATCCCTTCGCTTATAAAATGGCAAAGGTGGCTTTACAAGCCTTAGGGAATATTGTTGGTCGAATTCCACCGGAAACAGAAATCAGTTATCTTGCGATTTATTTTGAATTATTTTTGCAAAAAAACTTGCAAATTTCCAATCGTCAGGTTGCAATTGTTTCTAGTGCTAGCGTTGGCATTAGAACATTAATAAAACAACAAGTTCGAGATATTATTGGTTCAGATGCAACGATTGTTCATTTTACTGAGGAAGAAGCTAGAAATACTAATTTCGATAAGTATTATGTTGTATTTTCAACAATTCCCCTGGACAATAATTTGAAACGAACAGTGGTGATTCGAGTAACAAATCTATTTAATGGTAACTTTTTAAAAAGTGAATGGATGAAACTTTCAAAAGGGAATTCGATTAATTTTTCTAGGCAGTTATTCTTTTTTAGAAAAATTGATGATTCGTTAGATTATCATCAAAATTTAAATCAAATGATGGTAACTTTAAGTCAAAAAGGACTTATTGATTCTCAATTTGAGCAGCGAATGAGTGAACGTGAAACTCTAACGAATGGCTTTTATCAAAATGGGGTGGCTTTTCCACATACGGTCAATTTAAATTCCGATAGAATTATTGTATCGGTTGCGATTAGTCAAATACCAATTCAATTGAGAGATGCTAGTATTCAAATTATTATTTTATTAGCAATTCCAGAGACGATGTCTGATGAAGTTGAGACGGAATTATTAGCACTTTACGATTTTATTTTTAGAATTATGGGCAGAGCTTCAATTAAACAGAAGTTATTACAAATCAAGAGTGTTCAAGAACTATCACGTTATTTTCAAGTAGGAGGAGTTTTCTAATGCATCCATATATTTTATTAGGCATTATAATGATTATTGCTTACATTTTGCAGATTATTTTCAGTTTAAAACAAATCAAAAATTTTAATATTGCATATAGTCGACTGCGAAAAAAAGGTAAGGTGGCGATTGGTCGTCGTTCAGGTAAGGTGCAATCAGGTACAATTTTTATGTTTGCAATTAATTCTCAAGATGAAATTCAAGATGCGATGTTAATGCAAGGTGTTACTGTTTTTGCCAAATTTAAGACAAAAGCTGATTATATTGGTGAAAATTTAAATCAACTTACTTCTAATCATCCTTTAGTTACCAAGGAAAATAAATTAGTTCAATCAGCGATTCTTGATGCAAAAGAATTATTAATTAAGGTTAGGCAGCAGGATTATCAAGAAAATATACCAGTATCACCAATTGGTATGTTAAAAATTCAAATACTCGGATACGGTCAACAAATTAAAGGATTGGTTAAAAAGTAAAAAGAATCATTGTTTTTGTAAACGCTATTATTGAAGCTACGATAAAGGAGAAACTTAATGGATATTATTGTTAAATTTGCGGAAGGGTTTATTGGACTTTTTCAAACAGGTGCAGATACATTTATCAGTTGGATGACTGGGATTGTACCAGTAGTTTTAATTCTTTTAACTGCGATGAATGCATTGATTGCGTTAATCGGTGAGGATAAGATTACGGCTGTGGCACAAAAATCAACTAAAAATCCGATTGCGCGATACATGATTTTACCGTTTCTATCAGCATTTATGCTAGGTAATCCGATGAGTATGACCCCAGGGCGCTTTTTACCCGAATTTTATAAACCAGGTTATAGTGCGGCAGTTATGCAATTTTGTCACACGAGTAATGGTATTTTTCCACATATTAATCCCGGAGAACTTTTTGTCTGGATGGGGATTGCACAAGGAATTAAAACGCTTGGTTTAAATCAAACAGAGCTAGCTATTCGTTATTTATTAGTTGGATTAGTAATGAATTTTATTGGTGGCTGGGTGACCGATTTAATGACTGCCTATGTCAGCAAGCAACAGGGGATTACTTTAAGCAAAGAGATAAAAATCGAAGAATAGCTAAATGGAGGAGAATGGAATGGCAGAATATAAGAGTATTATTATCACAAAGGGTCAAGGTGGATTTGGTGGACCATTAGTTATTACACCAACTGAGGAGAAGCATAAATTTATTTATATCACCGGTGGAGGGGAACGTCCAGAAATTGTTGATCTGATTGAACAATTAACAGGAATGACATCTGTTAATGCTTTTAAGACATCAATCCCTGATGAACAAGTTGCATTAGCGATTGTTGATTGTGGTGGTACGCTGCGCTGTGGTATTTACCCTAAAAAAGGAATTCCAACAATTAATATCGTGGCAACCGGGAAAAGTGGTCCATTAGCGCAATATATTACAGAAGAAATATACGTGTCAGCTGTTGGTAAAAATCAAATTAAGTTGTATGATGGTGCTACAATGACTGTTAAAGAGCAAGAGTTGGTAGCTGATAATCAATCACAAACTAGTCCAAGCTATGACACATCACAAAAAATAACCGAACAACGTGCCGCAAAAGGTAGTTTTATTGCTAAAATTGGTATGGGAGCTGGTAAGGTGGTTGCTATTTTTAATCAGGCAGCCAGAGAAAGTGTCCAAACGATGCTTAATACGGTTATTCCCTTTATGGCCTTTGTTTCACTCTTGATTGGTGTAATCCAAGGTAGCGGTATTGGTGATTTAATTGCGAATGCTTTGGCGCCTTTAGCCGGTAATATTTTTGGCTTAATGATTATTGGCTTTGTTTGCTCGTTACCATTTTTGTCACCCTTACTTGGACCAGGTGCAGTTATTTCACAAATTGTTGGTACCTTGATTGGTGTGGAAATCGGTAAAGGAAATATTCCACCGCAACTTGCATTACCTGCATTATTTGCTATTAATACGCAAAATGGTTGTGATTTCATTCCAGTTAGCTTAGGCTTGATGGATGCAGATGCTGAAACAGTTGAGGTTGGTGTACCGGCTGTATTATATTCTCGTTTTTTAAATGGTCTACCACGCGTGATTGTTGCTTGGTTAGCAAGCTTTGGTTTGTACAGCTAATTAAAAAAGAAAATAGTTAAATTTGAATTGCTGAGTTTGACTGAAAATGATTTAATAATTAACTTAATAATAGTTTAGGAGAAAAGATGTTAGAAGCAATTATTTTTGATATGGATGGTGTTTTAGTTGATTCAGAATATACTTTTTTAGAATCAAAGACACAAATTCTAAAAGAAGCTGGTTTTCCGATGGCAATTAGCTATCAATATCAATTTATGGGGACAACCTTTGAATTCATGTGGCAAGAAATGAAAGCAGAACTTGGCTTACCTCTGCCAGTTCAATCATACATTGATAAAATGAACCTTCTGAGAAAAGAAATGATTGCTAAAGATGGTGTTAAGGCAATAAAAAATTCACCCTCTCTAGTTAAACGATTAGCTAAAAGTGGTATTAAACTCGCAGTTGCTTCGTCTTCACCTAAAATAGAAATTGAACAGGTCTTAAAAGCACTGGAAATCCAGCAATATTTTGAAGTAATAGTCAGTGCAGAACAAGTTGAGCATTCAAAACCGGCACCTGATGTTTTTTTAAAGGCAGCTGAAGAATTAGGCGTTAAACCCGAAAACTGTCTCGTATTTGAAGATACTAAAAATGGTAGTTTAGCTGCGAGTAATGCTCAAATGTATGTCGTGGGTTTTGAAAATCCAGATTATCCAGCTCAAGATCTTTCGGTAGCGAATTTTATCGTTAAACAATATGATGGCTTGACCATTGAGAGACTAAATGATTTATTCAATCAACGTAAAAAATGATTATTAATGACATAAAGAGGAGTGAATTTGAATGATAATTTTTAAAACCAAAGTTAAAGGAATTGGGCTGGAAGCGGCTCAATTTAAAGCAGAAAAAATGATTATTTTGTTTGGTGAGGCGGCACCAGCTGGTTTGGCCGAATACTGTTATAATATTGAAGTTAATCAGACGACCCAACCGATTGAAAAAGGCATGCAGCTACTTGTGGATGGAAAAAAATTTGAAATTACCTCAGTTGGCTCAGTTGTTAATCAAAATTTAAATACACTTGGACACATTACAATTAAATTTGATGGTTCTAAAGTGGCAGAATTACCAGGCACTTTGTACGTTGAGGATAAAACTATTCCTGATATCTCTGTTGATGCAATTGTTGAGATTGTTGCTTAGCAAAATAAAAAACTGTTATTAATAATCGAATTAATAACAGTTTTTTTGTTGTTATCCAAGTAAAAGTTTATCATCTGCTAGCTCATTACCACTATTTTTTTGGAATAATTCAAGTAAATCTGGCACGGTTAATTTTGCTTTTGCTTCTCCAGCGACATCGACAGCAATTTTACCTTGATGTAACATAATTAAACGATTGCCATAGCGAATGGCATCTTCCATATTATGAGTTACCATAAATGCTGTCAAATGATGTTCATTTATTAACTTTTCTGTTAAATTCATCACGACTGCAGAAGTTTTCGGATCTAAAGCAGCTGTGTGTTCATCTAAAAGAATTAGCTGTGGTTTAACTAACGTTGCCATTAAAAGGGTGATTGCTTGACGTTGACCACCAGACAGTAAGCCAATTTCGGCAGCGAGACGCTCTTCTAAACCAAGTCCGAGTGTTGCGAGCTGTGTTTTGAAAAAATCCTTATTTTTTGCTTTAACCCCAGCTGATAAGCCACGTTTTTCCCCACGTTTTAATGCCAAAGCAAGATTTTCTTCAACGGTTAATCTAACAGCGGTCCCCATCTTTGGGTCTTGAAAAACACGACTGATATTTTTTGCTCGTTGCTGTACTTTTTGTTGGGTGATATTTTGACCGTTTAGAAAAATTTCACCTTCTCTAATTGGTAGTGTACCTGCAATGCTATTAAGTAGCGTAGACTTGCCTGCGCCATTCCCGCCGATGACTGTTACAAAATCACCATCATTTAAGGCTAAATCAATCCCACGTAAAACATGATTTTCATTGACGGTTCCACGTTCAAAATATTGGTGTAAATTTCTAATTTCTAGAATGTTATTCATTATTTACGCCCACCTTTCGAATTTTTTAGGGCAAATTTATCTTTTACTAATGGTGTCGTTAAGCAAATAATTAAAATTAATGCTGAAAATAGCTTAACGTCCTGTGCCTGAATTGGAAACTCTAGAATGACTGATAAAAGGAAGCGATAAATAATTGAACCAATTGCAACAGTGACTAGGCGAAAGGCAAGTGGTTTATTTGGAAACAATACCTCTGCAATAATTACCGAGGCAAGGCCAACAACAATTGTACCAACTCCGGAGTTTAAGTCAGAGAAACCAACATTTTGAGCAACTAAGGCACCAGATAGTGCAATACAGCCATTTGAAACCATATAGCCAATGATTTTCATACGATCAGTATTGACACCGTTGGCAGCACTCATTTCAAGATTATCACCTGTTGCGCGCATTGCAAGTCCAATTTCCGTTTTAAAAAATACAACTAACAGCCCGATAATCAAAGCAGTAAATAATAAGCCACCAATAATAACTGCGTAAACTTTATCAATGCCTAAATCTAATAAGAATGAGAAGAATAATTTTTCCCCAAGAAGATTAACCTGTGGTGAATTATTCATCACTCGTGAGGTGATTGAATAGAGACCTGTCATGGTGATAATTCCTGCAAGTAATGCTGGTATTCTTAGCTTAGTATGTAATACACCTGAGACTAGTCCTGCTATTGCGCCACCAAGAAAGGCTAGTAAAATACCGACGAATGGAGATAATCCACCAACAATTGCGACTGCTGCGATTGCACCACCAAAAGGAAAAGTTCCTTCAGTCGTTAAGTCGGCAATATCTAGAATTCGAAAAGTGATAAATACACCGATTGATAATAATGCCCATAGTAGCCCTTGTGAGATGGATGAAATAAAAATATCTGGTAAAGAGCTAATTAATTGTCCAATATCCATAAATTCCGCCTTGTATAATTTTTTTCCAATAAGCTACATTATATCACGTCCCCATCACGGTTTGTAGTTTGAAAGATGGAAAATATTAAAAACAGAGTATAAAAAATTAGGTGGAAAGTTTGAAAGCTTATTTTTCGATGTAATGTATTTTATAAACTTGTTTGAGACATAGTATAGTGTAAAACGCGGATATAAAACTCAATGATTTTTGGACATATCCAGTCTTGTTAATATTGAAAAAAGAGGCAAGAACTCAACAGCTCTAGCCTCAGTATAATATGATAATTCGCTAATATTTTAATACAATTTACTTAGTTTATTCAGGTGTCTTGATGCTATCTGGGTCAATCCCTATGGCAGTTGCCATTTCTTTGTTGACAATTAATTCTAAGTCATCAGCACTTTCAATTGGTAATGATTCAGGCTTAGCTTCTCCTTTAAGAATTTTAGCAGCCATCACACCTGTTTGCTTACCTAAAGAGGTGTAGTTAATACCGAATGTTGCTAAGCCGCCGGCTTCAACTTGTTCGGCAGAACCAGCAACAACTGGGATTTTATACTCCTTAGCAACCTCACCAACGACAGGTGCAGCAGTCGCAAAAGTGTTATCAGTTGGAATATAAATGGCATCTGTATTTTTAGCTAAACTAGTCATCACAGACTGTACATCATTAGTAGAATTAGCAGTTAGCACTTTTGTCTCAACACCTTCTTTTTTAAGTGCTTCAATTGCTAAGTCTGCTTGGATTTTTGAATTACTTTCGCCTGCATTATAAGCGATACCAACAGTTTTGATATCATCTTTGATTGATAATAATAATTTAATTTGTTTTTCAATCGGAACCATATCGGTTGTACCTGTGACATTACCACCTGGTTTCTTTTCACTAGCAACAAGCTTTGATTCAACGGGATCTGTTACGGCAGTAATGACAATTGGAATTTCAGTCGTTTCGTTCAACAATGAAATTGCTGCGGGTGTGGCGATGCCTAATAATAAATCAGGATCTTTTTTGACTAAAGTTTCACTCATACTCTTTAGGCTATCTTGAGCACCAGTTCCTACTTGATAATTGATGGTTAAGTTCTTACCTTCTTCATAGCCTTCTTCTTTAAGTCCTTCCTTAAACCCATCATATGCGGCGTCTAATGAAGCGTGTTTCATCACTTGTAAAACACCAATCGTTGCTTCTTTAGCGGTATCTTTTGTCTCGTTCTTGCTTGAACTACAAGCTCCTAGTACCAAAAGGCCTGCTAAAGCCAACCCAATAATTCCCTTTTTCATTTAAAACTCCATTCTATGTTACATTTTTATTTTAGTATAGTTGAAAAAAAAGCTAAAAGTCAATCTTTAAACAGTAAAAAATGATGATAATCAGCTTTCGGTTTATTGTCTATAAATTGAAGCTAATTATGCTTGTTTCGATTGCTCATTTTCATTTTATTTAATAACTATGTTTTTAAATTTTTTTGATTTGTGATAAAAATGATTGACAAATAAAAGAAACTCGGTAAAATGTACTTAAGTAGATATTTGAAGATTTGAAAGAGTAGTAGCTAATTTTTATTTTTAAGGAAGCTGTCGGTTGATGTGAGACAGTATTTAATAATTAGTGAATGGACTTTCTAAGATATTTCGAACGGTAAATAGACCTATTAAGGAATAACGGGAGCTCCCACTATAGAGCAAGCTGTTTTTTTGACAGTGATAGAGAGAAACATCATACGAGGTGGTACCGTGTTCGACACCCTCAGGCTAACGCGCTTAGTCTGAGGTTTTTTTATTGGTTGAATTTTAGGTATACTAAACTAATATGATGTTTAATCGAGGTGGTACCGTGCGCCAGCGCCCTCAGACTAGTTATTAGTCTGGGGTTTTTTTGTATTTTAAATACTGAATAAATGAAAAGAGGGTAAAAATGAGAAAGTTAAGAATGATTAGCGCAGATTTTTTAACACCAACAAGTGTGTTCTTAAGATTAGAGGGTAAAAATAAAACAATATTAGAGAGTATTCCACGTGATAAGGAACAAGCACGTTTTTCAATTATTGCTGTTAATCCAGTTCATGAATGTGACTATCAAAATGGTTATTTTACAATTGATGGGCAAAAAGAGCGAACTGATGATCCGTTAAAGGCACTTCAAGAGGTAGTAGTTAAATCGGACGATATTTTAGAAGCCTTACCGTTTCAGGGCGGGGCAATTGGCTATGTAGGCTATGATATTTTTGCTTGCTATGAAGCCATTGGTACGATTCCAGAAGATGAAATTGGTATTCCAGATTTACGATTTTTATTATTTGAATCCTTTGTTATTTTTGATCATATGACTGAAAAAATAACGATTGTTGAAGAAAACACCTATTCAAATCGTTCAGAAGCGGCAATTGATGAAGCAATTGAGCAAAAAATTAAACAGTTACAGACGATTCAAAAATCTGAATTTGAAGATTTACAAATTGAAAATCTAAAGTATACAAGTAATTTACAGAAATCTGAATATGAAGCAATTGTTGAAAAAACAAAAGAGTACATCCGACAAGGTGATATGTTTCAAATGGTACCCAGCCAACGTTTAACAGCCGAATTTCCGTATAAACCTTTTGCCTATTACCGTAAGCTTCGAATAAGCAATCCATCGAGCTATCTCTATTTTATTGACTTTGGTGATTCGCAAATTATCGGCTCATCACCAGAAAGTTTGGTATCAGTTAGGGGTGACGTTGTAACAACTAATCCTATCGCGGGAACGAGAAAACGTGGGAGTAATGAGGCAGAAGATATTGCTTTGGCTGAGGATTTATTAGCAGATCCCAAAGAGCTTGCCGAGCATAAGATGTTAGTTGATTTGGGGCGAAATGATATTGGTCGAATCTCAGAGATAGGTAGTGTCACTGTACCAGTTTATCTAACATTAGAAAAATATCGTTATGTGATGCATATCGTATCCTTGGTACAAGGAAAGCTGAAAAAAGATTTAACATCAATGGATGCACTTCGAGCCCTACTGCCTGCGGGGACAGTTTCAGGTGCACCAAAAATTAGAGCAATGCAGCGGATCTATGAATTTGAAAAGGTGAAGCGTGGGGTATACGCTGGTGCGGTCGGTTATTTATCACAAGATGACAATTGCGATTTCGCTATTGCCATTCGCACAATGGTTGTTAAAAATCAGAAGGCATATGTTCAAGCTGGTGCGGGTATTGTTTTTGATTCAATTGCTGAAAATGAATATTATGAAACTTTGCAAAAGGCAAAGGCATTGCTTGAAGTTGGAGGAAAATAGATGATTATACTAGTTGATAATTATGATTCTTTTACTTATAATTTGGCACAATATATTGGAACCTTTGCTGATTTAAAAGTAATTCGCAATGACTCTGAAAATTTGGCTGCTGAAATCAATAAAGCAGATGGTGTCGTTTTTTCACCGGGGCCGGGTTGGCCAAAGGCTGCTGGCAGAATGGAAGCCTTGATTGGTCAATTTTATCAAACGAAGCCGATGTTAGGTATTTGCTTAGGCCATCAGGCGATTGCGGAAGTTTTTGGCGGTCAGCTAGCCTTAGCACATGAAACGAGACACGGGAAGGAAAGCTTTGCAGAGAAAACTGCTGAAACAGAATTGTTTGCGGACATTGATAAAGCATTTACGGTTATGCGCTATCATTCAATTGTTGTTGAAAGCCAGCATATTCCTGAGCAATTTATAGTTACCAGTAAAACACTTGATGATGGTGAAATCATGTCAATTGAGCATGAAAGCTTACCTATTTACGGGTTGCAGTTTCATCCTGAATCAATTGGTACTCCAGATGGGCTGAAAATGATTGAAAATTTTGTGAAAATTGTTGAGAAAAATAAGGTTGAATTAAATTAAGGTATTAAAATTAAACTTAAGAGAATGGGAAGGTTTTAAAATGAAAGGTTTACTAGAAAAGGTAGTCGCATTTGAGGATCTAAATCGAAATGAAATGCTACAGGTTGGTAATTCAATTTTCCAAGGCGAATTAACTGACGCACAAATTGCCTCATTTTTAATTGCTCTAAAAATGAAGGGCGAAACTGCTACTGAGATGGCAGGCTTAGCAGAGGTGATTCATACAAACGCCATTAAAATTCCAACCCATGCTACTGATGCTATGGATAATTGTGGCACAGGTGGCGACCGTAGTTTTAGCTTTAATATTTCGACAACAGCTTCATTCGTTTTGGCTGCTGGAGGCGTTAATATGGCGAAGCACGGCAATCGCTCAATTAGTTCTAAATCTGGGAGTGCCGATGTTTTAGAAAGTCTAGGTATCAATTTATACCTAGGTGCAGAGGCGCTCGGCGAAGTTTTAGATCAAGTTGGTTTAGTATTCCTATTTGCTCAAAATTTACATCCAAATATGCGCTTTATTACAGGTGTACGTCGAGAATTAGAAATTCCAACGATTATGAACTTAATCGGACCTTTAACCAATCCTGTTAATCTTAAATACCAGCTAATGGGTACCTCAAGACGTGATTTAATTGCTCAAACTGCTGAAACATTGAAACAGCTGGGACGTGAACGGGCAGTTGTCATCAGTGGTCCAGAAAATATGGATGAGGCAAGTCTATCAGGTGAGAATCAATATGCACTTTTGGAGGATGGTAAAGTTACAATTCACACATTTACAGCTGAAACATTGGGATTAGAGCCAATTCCGATTAAAGCGATTCGAGGTGGAGAGGCCGCTGAAAATGCCGAAATACTGAAGGATGTTTTACGAGGCATTGACTCACCATTTAAAACAACGACAATCTTAAATGCTGGTTTGGGTTTATATACTGCTCAAAAAGCACCAAGTCTAGAAAAGGGTATGATTTTAGCACGTGACATCATTGATAGTGGTGCAGCCTATGACAAATTAGAAGCATTACAAAAAGCACAGCGAGGTTGATCAATGGATTTTTTAAAAAAAATACTATTAGAGAAGGCAAAAGAAGTAACAGAAATGCCACTTGAAATCCCCGGTAAAGTTAGAAAAACAACTGGATTTGTAAAAAGGCTACAAGAGCATCCAGAGTATTTACAGGTAATTGGTGAGGTTAAGCGTGCTTCACCTTCGCTTGGTGCGATTAATATGGATGTCGATGTTTTAGAACAGGCTAAAAGCTATGAAAAAGCTGGCGTTTCAGCTATATCTGTCTTGACTGATCCTGTATTTTTTAAAGGCAATATTGAAGATTTGAAATTGGTGGCGAAAAATGTCGATTTACCAGTGTTAAACAAGGATTTTATTATTGATAAAAAGCAAATCAATCGAGCTGTTAATGCTGGCGCAACGATTATTTTATTAATTGTTGCTGCACTGAGGAGAGAACAATTGCAAGAATTGTTTGATTACGCAACGGAATGCGGTTTAGAGGTCTTAGTGGAAGTTCATAATCAAGCAGAGCTAGCAATTGCGCATGAAATCAAGGCAAATTTGATTGGTATCAATAATCGTAATTTAAAAACCTTTGAGGTCAGTTTACAAACTAGTCTTGATTTAGCGTTAAATCAGCTTCCTGATTGCTTCTATATTTCAGAATCAGGAATTAAATCCTCAACTGAGGCTACGTTGGTAGCAAAAAATTATCGAGCAGTTTTAGTTGGAGAGGCTTTGATGAAAGATGGCAATCCCCAAAAGGCTGCCAAGGAATTGCAGGTTTTACGCGATGTGGATTAAAATTTGTGGTTTATCGACCGAGGCGGCTGTTAAAATGGCAGTAGAGGCAGGTGCAACGCATGTCGGCTTTGTTTTTGCCCCAAGCAAACGTCAAGTTACTATTGCTGAGGCAAGTAAATTAGCTCAATTTGTACCACCTACGGTAAAAAAAGTTGGTTTATTTGTTAATGCTCCTTTATCAGAAGTAGAAAGCACTGTTAAGCAGGTTGGATTAGATATGGTTCAGCTTCATGGTGATGAAAGCATTGATTACATTCAACAGCTATCGATACCAGTGATTAAGGCAATTCAAATTAAAAATGGTAAATTTCCTGAAAATTTTCATGATTATATTGGAAATATTATTCTTCTGGATGCACCAGCAGGACAGTTCGCAGGTGGCAGTGGTCAAAGCTTTGATTGGCAAAGTATTGATCTATCAAGGCTAGAGGGTTTTCAATATTTTGTTGCAGGTGGTTTAAATTCAAACAATGTTGCAGAGGCAATTTCTATTTTTTCACCGAATGGTGTGGATGTTTCCAGTGGTGTGGAAACGGGAAAGCAAAAGGACTTAAATAAAATTCAAGAATTTATCAGAAAAGCGAGGGAGACAAATGTATAACGAACCGAATCAAGCGGGTTTTTTTGGCACTTACGGTGGTCAATTTGTACCAGAAACCTTAATGAATGCTGTTAAAGAATTAAAAATTGCTTATGATGCGTCAAAAACAGATGAAGCTTTTCAAAAAGAATTAGCTTATTTATTAAAAGATTATGTCGGCCGTGAAAATCCTTTATACTTTGCTAAAAATTTAACAGAAAAATTAGGTGGCGCTAAAATCTATTTTAAACGTGAGGATTTAAATCATACTGGTGCGCATAAAATTAATAATGCTCTAGCTCAGGTCATGCTTGCTAAAAAAATGGGGAAGAAAAAAATCATTGCTGAAACAGGTGCGGGTCAGCATGGTGTAGCAACTGCAACAGCAGCGGCACTTTTCGATATGGAATGTAAAATTTATATGGGTGCTGAGGATGTTAAGCGCCAAGCCTTAAATGTATTCAGAATGGAGCTTTTGGGTGCTCAGGTAATCTCAGTTACTACTGGCTCATCGGTATTAAAAGATGCTGTGAATGAAGCCTTGCGTGCTTGGGTTGCTGAATTTGAGGATACGCATTACGTGTTAGGAACAGCGGCCGGTCCACATCCATTTCCAGAAATGGTTCGTGATTTTCAAAGTGTTATCGGCAAGGAATCTAAAAAGCAAATTTTAGAAAAAGAAGGTCGATTGCCAGACGCGGTCGTTGCCTGCTGTGGTGGTGGTTCAAATGCAGCTGGTTTATTCTATCCATTTGTCAACGATGAAAATGTTCAATTAATCGGTGTTGAAGCAGCCGGGAAGGGCTTAGATTCTGGTGAAACGGCTGCCAGCATAAATCGAGGTAGCGACGGTGTTTTACATGGTAATTTAATGCGCCTGCTTCAAGATGAAAATGGGCAGATTGAAGAAGCCTATTCGATTTCTGCAGGATTAGATTATCCGGGATTGGGGCCAGAGCATTGTCATTGGTACGAAACTGGACGCGCTAGATATATTGCAGCTACTGATGCTGAGGCATTAGAGGGCTTCAAAATGCTATGTCAAACAGAAGGTATTATTCCAGCGCTAGAAAGTGCACATGCGATTAGCAAATTACCAGAATTGGCTAAGGAATTTGGTAAGGACAAAATCATTATTGTTTGTCTTTCAGGTCGAGGTGATAAGGATGTTGCCCAATTAAAAGAACGCTTTGAAAAGGAGGTAAAATAGGATGAAAAGTTTGACGAAGCATCTAACAGCAATTAAAGAGTCGGGCAAAGGCTTATTTGTGCCTTATATCATGGCTGGTGATCATCCCAACGGTCTAGCGGGCTTAGAGGAAACCTTATTGAAGCTTGAGCAGTCTGGCGTTTCTACAATTGAAATTGGTATTCCATTTTCTGATCCTGTTGCAGACGGTCCTGTCATTCAATCCGCAGGAATTAGAGCATTGAAAAAGCAAACGACGCTCAAGGAAATTATCACTATTCTACAAAAAAGTCAGGTTAAAATTCCATTGGTAATTATGAGTTATTTTAATCCAATTTATAAATATGGTGTTGAGAATTTTATTGAGGCTTTAAAAGAAACACCCGTAAAAGGGCTAATTATTCCAGACCTGCCTTATGAGCATCGTGATTTCATTGAACCATTTTTGGCAAAAGCTGATATCAGTTTAATTCCTTTAGTATCCTTGGCGACTAGTCGTAAGCGAATGAAATTATTGGCAGAACAAGGCTCAGGTTTTGTTTACGGCGTGGCAATTAATGGTGTAACAGGAACGGATACGAAATATTCAGAAGGCTTATTTGAGCATTTAGCTTATTTGACCGAGGTTAGTCCCATTCCAGTTTTAGCAGGATTTGGTGTCTCAACTGTTGCACAAGCAGAAAAATTCAATCAGGTTTGTGATGGCGTAATTGTCGGTAGCCATATTGTTCAAGCACTAAACGAAGGTAAACAAGATGAGCTAGATCAATTTATTGATGCAATTGTGGCGATTAATAAATCAAATTAAAAAAATTTATAATGAGCAACCTTAATTTATAATGGTTGCTTTTTTATTTTACATTAATTAAACAGCGATGGGTACTCTTTTCACAGACGTTTTTTTTTGTTATTTTTTAATAGCAGCCTTTAAATTAAAAAAGATTGATTTTTGATGATAATTTAATTATAATATTAATAAATAATTAAAATATTTGACAAAGGAGGTACTATGACTATAATCGCAGAGCAGAGCAGAGCAGAGCAGAGCAGAGCAGAGCAGAGCAGAGCAGAGCAGAGCAGAGCAGAGCAGAGCAGAGCAGAGCAGAGCAGAGCAGAGCAGAGCAGAGCAGAGCTTGCTTTCTTATAAAATTCAAATATAATTTTAATATAACCAAGCCTTTTTAAGTGCTTGGTCTTTTGTCGTATTTTAAAAAAAGGTTGACAACAGATTAAATGAGTTTTATATGATAGCGAAAAATGGGGAGAAGATAATGAAAAACAGCAAAATTACGAAATGGCTAGCAAAGAGAGTGCTCGGCTTAGTATTGATAGCACTCATCTTATCGGATTTACCTTTAAGTGTTCATGCGGTGACAGGTGATGGGATTTTAGCGCCAGACACCGCTACAGCTGCAGAACAGGTAAAATTTGGTTTACGAACAACTGATGGTGGCAGAAGTTATCGTTTGACGGCGCTAGATGCCTATTTAGCGACGGGGATCAAGTCGGTTATTGTTGAAATACCGAATCAGTCAAGCTTTCAAGCAACGATACCTGATGGCTGGGTCACGGAGAGTCAAGAGAGCGATCCAATCAAAAGTTTTGTCATTCAAAATGGGGCAACCAAAGCTGAAGTTTTAGCATTTTTAAAGAGTGTTGTCTTGACCAGTCAGACAGCAAATGAGCTGACAGGTAATGTCCGTGTCGGTATCTATACTCAAAAGGTAGCTGCCCGCACAGAAGCTGGCAATCGCCATTACTATCTAGTGAGTGAGATATCAAAAACATGGCTTGAGGCTTATAATGCAGCAATTACAAGTAATCCAGACGGTGGAGCTACTGGCTTTCAAGGCTTGACAGGGCATTTGGCGACGATTACAAGTCCGGCAGAACAGAATTTAACCCATTTAAGTCTCAATGCTTATGGCTATTGGCTCGGTGGGACGCGCCTTAGGATGACGACTGGTGACTACAAACTTGGCTCACCTGAGACGATTAATACGGATGGAACGCTCAAATCAACGGCGATTACAACCTATAAAACGACTAAAGCGCCCGATACAGATTCTTGGTACTGGGCAACATCAATAGATGGGCTGGCAGATTTTTATGCGACACCAGTGAAAAGCTTAACTGGAAATATTACTGGTAAATTTCATTATTTTAATAGCCCCTATAGTTCTTATCGGGAAATTAATGGCAAAAAATATGCGACAGATTTTGAAGCAGAAGGGTCAAGCAAACATTCAAGCGTCGAGCCAAATGGCAATGGCGACAGCAGCAGCTATAATGAATACTGCTTAGTGAGAGACTATGAAGGCACTTGGAATGATTTGGCTAATGATTCTAATAATTATTCGCTCATCGAATATGAAGAAACGGCATCAAGTAAAGTTGTTGATGGCGCTAATGAGTCCACGGTTACCATCACAACACCTGCTGATACGACCAATATATCAAGCTTTGCCAATAAGGTTTCATTTCCCTTAGCAGCAGGTTCAACACGCTTAATTTTAACCAAGATGCAAATGAATACAGGCGAGACGATTAACAATCAAGGTGTACCAACTGGTGAGATTGATGGTGAAAAAGTCGATGGTGCATTATTTGAACTATATGATGTCTCAAATCGATATCAAGAATTGACTAGTTGGTATTATTACTATTACCTGTGGGATATCGCTCCAGCGTTGATAGCTAAGAAGAACTCATCTGAACGGGTAACACCTGAAGATGCCCTTGTTCAAATCCAATACGAGATTATCACGAGACAGCTTTGGCTTAGTAATGCGACTGCTTTTCCATTGACTGGGTCAGCAATCAATGGACATGCTGAGACAGGTGTGACCTATCTAGATGTGGCAAACTTTAAGACAGGTTCTGAGGCAGGAAAGGTCTACGCCATCTTACAGCGTGACAGTGCCTCAAGTGGCATTTTGTATTATCAACAGCCCTTAGTCGTTGCACTCCCTTTTTATCAAGATGACATCGAACAAGACGTGGTCTATCTCTATCCAAAAGGGATTACAGAAGGGATTCGTAAAAGTGTGATTCCAAATACTGATTTAGGCGATATAGATACTACAAAAGATGGTTTAGTTGATAGTCAATTTGTGACTCGTAATTTTGGAGAAGCACTGGATTATGTGGTGGAACTACCAATTCCAAAGGATATCGGGACAAGTGGCAAGTTTAATGAACTGCGTATGACGGATACTCTAGCACTTGGACTTGATGATTTAGGGATTCAAAGCTTGAAAATTGGTTCAGGTGCAGAGCTTGCTACTCACTATCAAGCTTTACCTGATACTGAGCCAGCTACCTTTGATGCACAGGGGATTAAGGCTTGGCGTGATGCTTCTGGCTTACATTTGACCTTTGAGCTAAATTCAGCACTAATTGCCCAGCAGGGTAACATGATTACCTTAAAAACAAAGGCGAGGGTCAATCAAGCTTTACCGATTAACCAAAATACGGCAACCAATGTCCGCTATATTTGTGATTTTACCGATGAACAAGCAACGGATTTTGATGTTCAAGCCTTTAGTGAGGGTGTTATAGTTGGTGGTATGCAGCTTGTCAATCAGGATGAAAGTCAAAATGTCATCAGCGGCCAACGCTTTAAAATTAAAAAAGGTAATGTTTATTTGATTCAAGATGAAGCTACCTTGGCAATTAGTCAAACTGATGATATTGCTGAAGCGACCGAATTTATCACTGATCAAACTGGTGTTGTTACAGTTAAGGGCTTAGCTTTGGGCGAAGATTATTATCTGCTTCAAAGCTATAGTCATGAGGTGTATCAACCAGTTACTGATGGCGAAATTAAGGTGACTACGCTAAATTCAACGGATGAACAGACCGGTGCCATTAATCGCTTTAAAATAATTGAACAGCCTCTAAAAGTAGACATGACAGAAGCTGACAAGCTGACCCTGCTCAGTGTGACCAATTACCATCGAGGCTTTTTGCCACAAACAGGACAAATGGGTGCTTTGATATTAATTTTGATTGCACTATTTGGTCTTGGTGTTTCAGCTAGAATGATTTACAAAAATCGCCATGCCAATCAAACTGGCATTGAAATAGAATAGGGGGCGCCATATGAAACAGTTAACTAGAAAATATAAATCTTATCTCGCTATAGCGCTCCTTTCATTAAGCAGCGTTTTGACAGCTTTACCTTGGCAACCAGTTTTAGCCGATACACCAGCAGGTGTCCTGACACCAGGGCTTGCAACACAATCGGAGAAAATCACCTTCCATCTTAAAACAAATGACACAGGTCGCACTTATCGCCTGAGTCGAATTGATATTTATGATGGTTTAACGAATATCAAATCCGTTTTAATTCAATTTCCGGAAAATGCCACCTTTTCTGCGACTGTACCAGAAGGCTTTAGCTGTGAAAATGATGAAAGTGAGTCAACTCGAAGTTATATTATCCAAAATGGGACGACACCATCCAAGGTTGAGAAATTTTTACAATCTGTTCAATTGACGGCAAAAAATGAACAGGTCACTGGTGATTTTACGGTTTCAGTCAATGAGGCTTTAGTCTCATCAAAGCAAGATGAAGCGGGAAATAAGCATTATTATCAGTTTTTCCCAACCTCTAAAACGTGGCTCAATGCCTTTAATGCCGCAGTCTTAAGTGATCCTGATGGCGATGGGATAGCTGGCTATCACGGTTTAAAAGGTCATCTGGCAACGATCAACTCGCCAGAAGAGCAAGATTTTATCTTTAACTCCATCTCACATCAATCAGGCTGGCTTGGTGGTACACGAGCAAAATATAAAAATGGCTCAGATACAATAGATATCGGTTCACTCAAGTCGCTTAATCCAGATGGGACTTTGAAGTCAACAAGTATTAATGATTATGATTTGACCTCATCGGTTGCCAATAAATATTATTGGACGGGGGGTGCAGAAAATGGTGTTATCTTTTACAATAGCCATATTCATAGCACGTCAAAGGATAATCGTATACCAGATATTTTTAGTTTCTTTAACCAATCTAAAGCCAATATGTATATTAAGCGTGGGACAAATGCTTATTATTATGATGGTGATTCGAGCAATTTACAAACGGGTGATGTGCTAGCGAATGGGACTGAAAATGAACCCAATGCTTATGCCGGCAAGGAAGCCTTTCTAGAATATGCTCATTCCGTTCGAGGAGAGAATATTCCGATGTGGAATGACTATGCCAATACAGATACACGTGGCTATTACGTTGAGTATGAAGAAACCGATGAGATTAAAGAAGAAATCGACACCTCATCAAGAATAGTTGAGATCAAGGCAACCCCAAATAGTATTTTTGAAAATAAAAGCCAATTTCCACTTACTGCAGGTAATACACGTTTAATTCTAAATAAAATTAAAATGGATGAAGCGGGTGTCACGATTCAAAATAATGGCGCACCCTCATTAAATCTAAACGGTGCACCGATCAATGGCACAAAATTTAGTATCTATGAGTTATCAACTGATTTTAAAACCCTGCTCGGGCAAGCTTATAATGAGGTGGCACAGCTTGCGCCAAGCTTAAGTGCTAAGGCGGCTAACGAGGCACATTTTAGCTTAGAGGATGCCTCAACTCAGCTCCAATATCAAATTACCCAACATTTGACAGTCTTAACTGATGGTACTAAGTTTGCAGACATAACACCGACAGGCGCTAGCTTTACTACTGCCGAAGGACAGGTTTATCAAGAAAATGGTCGAACCTTCGTTGATGTCCCGACAACGAGCGAAAATGGTGGCTTAAGAGTCTATGCGATTGTTCAGCGAGATTCAAATGACGAGAGCACCTTATACTATGAACAGCCGTTAATCGTTGGTTTACCAGTGCTCAATGAAGCACAAATTGAGCAGGATATGATTTATCTCTATCCAAAAGGCTTTGGCGAGGAGGTAACAAAGACACTCTTAGGTGGTGGTAGCTTACCTATGGCGGTCGCCTTTGGAGATTATATAAATTATCAGATTAAAATTCCGATACCAAAGGATATAGATCAAAAGGTCAACAGTGCGGAGAACGCTAATGTGGCGGTCAACAAATACCAAAGCTTATCAATTATTGACGAATATCCAGTAGGGATTGTGCCGTCTAGCTATTACAATTGGGATAGTTGGCTCAATTGGGGTGAGCATGGTTATCCATCTCCGTATTTTGGTGATTTATCTTCAAGACGGACAGATCTAGGGAATAATCAGTACCAGATTACCTTTACAGGCGATGATATTGAGACTTTGAAGTCGTTTAAGGGTAGATATCTAACCATCTCCGTTTCAGCACAAGTAACCAATGCGCTTGCTGTTAATCAACCGCAGACAACACAAACGACCTATCTTGCTGATTTTTATGATGAGACGGCAACGGATACTAAGCTTTTTGCAGAGAGTGAAAGTATACAGACCAGTGCAGTTAAATTCATCAATCAGGATGAAACAGGCAAGGCGATTCAGGGGCATGAATTTATCATTGCCAATGGTGATGGGACAGGCTACTTATATCAAAGTGGATCTAGCTATTATTTTACAAATAAAGCAAATGCGACGACTTTTACCACAGATGCTAATGGTGAAATTGTGATCAATGGCTTGAAAGCCGATACCTACACCCTTTTGCAAACTAAGGCGCTGAATAAGTATCGCCCGATTCAAAATCAAGCTGCTAAAATTTTAAACCAAACAGATAATCATTTTAATGTAACACTTAAAACAGAGACGGATTATGAGCTATTTGACCGATATGAGGTGATTAATTATCATCGGGGCAGCTTGCCAACCACTGGGAAGCTTGGTGCAGTGATTTTAATCTTAGTCAGTCTGATTGGCATGTATACGGCATATCGTGGCGTTAAAAAGCTAAGACAGACACGTTCCATTGAGATAGATGATGTATAAATTAAAGGATAGCTTGAAACGAAAGCGGCTATTACATTCGTGCTTATTTCTATTTTTCTGCTTTGTTTTTCTAGCTTCACTGTTATTATTGCTCTATCCGATAGTGAGTCGTAGATTTAATGCTGCCTATGAGGCAGATCTGATTCGTCAGCATGAAAAATTAGCGCAAGCTGCTCGTAAACAAGCGAAAAATAAAGTATTGGCGAAGCATTCAACTGCTCTAAGTCAAGACCAACTAGACACAGTGACAAAACAGGCAAGCAAGCGTAATGCCTATGCAGATAAAACAATCGGTGTGCTATATGTGCCACGTTTGTCGGTTAGTTTGCCGATTTACAATAGCTCAGAGGAAAAGTATCTAACCAAAGGGGCAGCGTGGATTAAAGAAACAGATCCACTCCCCAGTGGAATCGATAAGCACACAGTTTTGACGAGCCACAGTGGTGTACCAACAGCTGAATTGTTCACTAATCTGTACAAAATGAAAAAAAAAGATCAATTCTTTATTTTACAAAATGGTATCTATTACTGTTATGAGGTTTTTAGGATTCAAACGGTTTCCCCTTATGACAATCAGGTTTTAGACAGTGAAGCGGGGCAGGATTTAGTCAGTTTATTAACCTGTACACCTTATATGATTAATACGCATCGTTTGGTTGTGACAGGCAAGAAAATTCCTTTTGTACCGAAAATGCACGACACATTAGCAGATACGGTAGCCGCAAAAAATCAAAAAAATCTAAATTATCTTTATCTACTTTTAGGGATAGTAGCCACAGTAGCATTAGCTATCGGTTATATGTTTTATCTATTTCTGCTCAGTCGCAGGCGTTATCAATTACTGTTTAAAATCGCAGGTGCGACTTCATTAGATAATCAGCGAATTAGCTTTCAGCTGTTTGTCAATGCTGGGAAAATCCCAATCTTAAAAAAGGGGCAGCCAATTATCCTAGTGGCGGATAAGACAGGACGTATTCAGATGAATTCTCTACCAGGACGACGCTATCAGCTAAAGTTATTGTGCAATGGCAAACCGATGACAAATGGGTTTGAGCTCAAGCTTAAACCAAAGCTTAGACAGTCTTTTCTAGTTTTTTCTCATCGGCGTCAATTAATGCGAAAAAAAATAGAGCTGACTGAGGTACAAGGCATCGTCACCATTAAACTACCTACTAAAGGTATATGATATTATAAAGGCATGGGCTTTATGACAATAATACTAAAAGTGCGTCGAATAGCTTTTCATCGGTTTCGACTAGCGAGTCGGCATTTGCGGAAAAAAGACAGCAATTGCTTAAAGTCGTTATGGTTCTCACATGACTGCTAAGCTAACTTTGTGCTACTAAGTAGGGTTGATTGGAAGATTTATCCGATATCAAGTTACAATCTAAGCTAAATATTAAGCAAATATAAAGGGGCTGTGACACTGAGCCAATTTTTTGAGAAGAATTTTTTAAAGCAGCTAGACCTTTATGGGGTTGAAAACCTACTCATTAGTAATGAGCATATAGTACTAACGATAGTTAAATAGAAAAAATCAGTAGCTTTATTAAAGCTACTGATTTTTTTATTTAATTTTAATTTTTTGACCGGGAGTGGCATACCATTCACTCTCAGAGTTAAAACCGTTTAGCTCTAATAATTTATCAACTGAAACGCCTGTGTTTTGACTGATTTGAGCAATCCCTTCGCCACTTTTTACAGTATAAGTAGTACCATCGGTTGAGGTTTGGTTGACGGCATTAATATTGATAGAAAGCTCGTTACCTTTCTTAGAAATACCATTAGGCATTTCCCAGTCCCCACCATCATCACTAATTGAAAGATAGGACATTATTTCACGATAGACATCACTCGCTAATATTAAATCGTCTGAATATAGCGGAGTTAGTTTATTTTGATAGCCTGTCCAAACGGAAACGGCATAGGAACGAGAATAGCCAACAAAAGTTTCATCAGGTACGATAGACTCACTGCCTGTATAGCCCATCGCTGCCAATTCTTCCTCTGTATAATTTGAAGTTCCTGTTTTTCCAGCTTGTTCTAGACCAGAAATCTGAGCATTAGTACCAGTATTCATTCCTTGGGAGATAACATCCTTAAGAATATCAGTAATTATATATGCTGTTGTTTCCTTAAAGACTCGATTTCCAGTGGAGCTAAAGTCTTGAGAAGTGCCATCACTATAGGTTACCTTATTCACGTAATAAGGTTGATAATAAGTACCACCATTAGAAAAGGTTGCGTAAGCTGCGGCCATTTTTAATGAGGATGCTCCATAAGTTTGATCGGAAGCAGATGCACTATTACTAGATGAAATTGCATTTGCATAAACCAATTCAGGAAAATTGAGATTAAGCTTATCTAGATAGCTCTTACTAACATCTAGTCCAACTGCCTCTAAAGTTTTGATTGCTGGCACATTTCTTGATAAGACAAGGGCATTTCGAACGGTCATATTGCCCATATATTTTAAGTCCCAATTATAAATTTGGGTACTAGTATTTGGATAATAAGCGAGCGAGTCACTTACGATTTGTCCAGTCGAGGTATAGGTACCCGTATCAAATGCAGGTCCGTAATCAACTAATGGCTTCATCGTAGATCCAAAATCTCGGTCGGTTAAGACGGCTTGATTATTACCAAAAGTTGTATTTTCAGGGACCTTTCGGGCCCCAATTTGCGCAACTACTTTGCCAGTGTTAACATCGACAACAGTTGAAGCAACCTGCATATCATCATTTGGCCAAGCAACATAATCCGTTGTGTTTGCAATTTGATAGAGCTGTGTTTGAGCATCCATATCTAAATTAGTATAGATTTTCATTCCAGAGGTTTCGACATCTTTTCCTGTTTTTTCTTCAACCTCTTCAATTACCTGCTTAAGATAGTTATCGACAATTTTTTGCTTAGAGCTATCTTGAGAAAAACTAATTAAGCCATCATTAATCGGTGTTTTTAAGGCGTCTTGGTATTCTTTTTTGGAAATTTTATCATTTTCATACATCGTTAATAGAACTGTATCACGACGCTTTTGAGCTTCTTCTGGTTGAGTATAAGGATCATATTGGCTCGGTGCTTGTGGGATACCTGCTAGTAACGCAAGCTGTGGTAGGCTAAGCTGAGTTAATTCTTTGCCGTAATAGTTCTTAGCAGCTGTTTGCATGCCGTAAAAGCGATTGCCCATATAAACCTTATTAATATAATAGCTTAGAATTTCAACCTTACTATTGCGTCTTTCTAATTGTACAGCTAGCCATGCCTCTTGTGCTTTTCGTTTTAATGTTTGATCACTAGCATTGGTTGTAAAATAAGAAAGCTTGATTAATTGTTGTGTCAGGGTACTACCACCCTGAGTACTAGTATGGGTTAAATTGTGAATAACTGAGCCGACAATTCGGATTGGATCAATTCCGATATGCTTGTAGAAACGTTTATCCTCAACGGATACAATGGCATCCACTAACGTTTGAGGAATTTCCTGCGGAGTAACTAACTCTCGATTTTCAGAGCCTAAATCGGCGAAAAGCTCGTTATTTTTGTCATAAAAGGTACTTGAAGCAGTACTGCTTAATTTTGCTTCAGATAGTTTTGGTGCATCTTTAGCATAATAGAAAAAAAGACAAGCGCCAGCAATTAGAGCAAGAACGACAAGAGAAGATAGAATTGCTAAGATTTTAATAATGATGCCTTTTTTTTTCTTTTTATGCTGTTCTCTCATCTGTTTTAATTGGCTTGATTTAGCTATTTTCTTTTCCTCCTTTAATTAATCCGTCAATAACCTTTAAAAAAGGGATTCTTGGATTGATTTCAAATTCAATTTGAAATCCAAATTTAACAATGAAGCTTAGTGGGATAGATTTTCTGGTTTCCTTTGTAGCATCAAAATACGGAATTAAATATTTTGCTTCCAATAAATAGCAATCGTCTAAGCTTGCGAAGTATAATAGAACAAAGCAAATCCCTTTTTGCTCTAATACTCGTGTCATATGCTCAATTTGATGTGGGTGAAAATTTTTAAGCGGAAAGGATTTTTTTTGTTTAGTTTCCTTTGCTTCAAAATCAATATAATATCCACGGTAGACACCTGAATAATCCGTTGTTGAGGCGTGGCGATAATAGGCTTCTGTTATTTTTGCTCGACTTCTTTTCGGATAATCAACCTTCACGACTTGAACTGGTGTTGGTTTTTTATGAATGACAGCAATTTTTCTTGAGAGATAATAGTCATTACTGTCGTTAATTGCACGCTCAAAATCCATGCCTCGATTTGCAAAATTTGTTTCCTTTGCAACCTGATGATTGTTTATTTCTCGTTTTATCCCATTTGGATACTGAATCAATCCCCTCACCTCAGTATTATTATAACATTTGTAAAAACTATTGTATTAATAAATCAACAATATTAAAACAGTTATGCTTTATAATAGCGGTTTATTAGCAATAAAGAGGATATCTTACATAAATTTAAAAATATTTTCAAAAAAAGATTGTGCTAAAGCTTAAAATGTGTTAATATTCTGTTATTGAATTTCACTTGTTTTTATCAGTTCCTGTTTTGATAAAAGTTAGTGAACTTCTGTCACTAGCTAGAATGCTTGCAGAGATTGACTCCGAGCGTTTTGGCTTTTTTTTTACCTGAATCCCATGTAAAATAAGAATTATCAACTTACTATATTAAAAAAAGAAGAAGGAAAAATGAATCATATTGTTTTATTTGAACCATTAATTCCCCAAAATACTGGTAATATTGCGAGAACTTGTGCGGCAACTAATACACCTTTACATTTGATTGAGCCACTTGGTTTTTCAACGGATGACAAATATCTTAAACGTGCAGGCTTAGATTATTGGCATGATGTGGATATTCGTTATCATTCTGATTTAGATCATTTTTTAAGTATTTTAGGCGATGAAGATCATCTCTATTTAGTTTCCAAATTTGCAAATAAAACCTACTCTGAAATTGATTATCAAGAAAAAGGCAATCATTATTTTATTTTTGGAAAAGAAACGACGGGACTTCCAGAAGCCTTTATGCGAGCAAATCCAGAAAAGGCAATTCGTATTCCAATGAATGACCAGCATGTGCGCAGCTTAAATTTATCTAATACAGCGGCACTAATTATCTATGAAGCACTAAGACAACAAGGCTTTCCAAATTTAGAATTAACGCATCATTATATGAATGACAAAATAGATTGAGGCGATTATGGAATTATTTTTTACAAGACACGGTAAAACGGAATGGAATTTAGAGAAGCGATTACAAGGAAAAACTGGTGATTCTGCTTTATTACCAGAAAGCTTGCAAGAAATTGAGCGACTTGGCACTTACTTAAAACATTTTAATATTGAACGAATTTATACCTCACCAAGTCTCCGAGCAAGACGTACAGCAGAAATTATTAATCACAAAAGAACTGACGAGTGTCCCATTATTTTAAGCGAGGGCTTGCGAGAATGGGGGCTTGGAGATTTAGAAGGCGTTTTAATTGAAAAAGCTAAATCAGAATTTCCAGCAGAAATGCGTTATTTCAGAGAAGATTTGTCAAAATTTGACCCAACGCCCTTTCATGGAGAAACGGTAACTCAGGTTTTAGATCGTATGTCACGTACAGTTCATACTGCGATGCTTGAATCAAAGGGTAATATTCTCTTTGTTTCTCATGGTGCTGCCTTAACAGCTACTATTAATTATTTGATTGGTTCGCCTTTGAGCCAATTAAGATCACGTGGCGGCCTAAACAACAATACTCTCTCAATATTATCGGCCTCTAAGCCTGAATTACCTTTTGAATTAATAAAATGGAATGATGATCACTTTCTCAAACAGCATGGTCAATCAACAAAGGATATTATTTAAATGAATGATGTTTATATTGTCGGCACGGTCGAAGCCATTTTTTTTCAAAACACAGCAAATTTTTATAAAGTCATTCTAGTCAATATTGAAGAAACAGATTCAGGATATGAGGATACTGAAGTTGTGGTAACTGGCACAATTGGTGATATCACTGAGGGAGAAAGCTACCGCTTTAATGGTGTGCTGAAACAGCATCCGAAATATGGTGAACAGCTACAATTAACTTCATATGAGAAGGTCTCACCTGCTACGGAAGAAGGTTTGATTAAATATCTTTCTAGTGAGAAATTTCCAGGTATTGGCTTGAAGACGGCGACACGTATTATTGAAATTTTCGGGGAAAATGCGATTGATGAAATTTTGGCGCATCCAAATCGATTAAATGAAATTTCCAGCTTAAACCAAACGAAGCGTGACACGATTTTAAATAGCCTGAGAGCAAATTATGGTATGGAAAAAGCTTTGCTAGGGTTAGCAAAATATGGGCTAGGAAATCATCTTAATTTTCAAATTTATCAGTTATATAAGGATGAAGCAATTCAAGCGATTGAGGAAAATCCATATCAGCTAGTTGAAACAATTAAAGGTATTGGTTTTAAACGTGCCGACCATATTGCTGAGCAAATTGGCATTGACCAAAATTCTAATGAGCGCTTTAGAGCTGCTGTTATTCATGAGGTTTTACAATCCGCCATTACGACTGGTGATACATATATTGAAGCAAAAGATTTATTAGAATTGGCCATTACAACTCTAGAAGAATCGCGTCCATATCCAGTAGACCCGCAAAAGGTTGCGCAGGCTCTATTAGAGCTGGTTGAGGAGGGGAAGGTGCAGCAAGATGGCACTAAAATTTTTGAAAATTCTCTCTATTTTGCTGAAAATGGAATTGTAGCCCAAATTAAGCGCCTTTTAAAAAGAAAACAGCTCATTCAATATGACGAGCAGTCAATCGAAGAGGCGATTGGCAAGGTTGAAAAATCCAACAGAATTAGCTATGGCTCATTACAACGTCAGGCAATTATTCAAGCAATTCAATCATCATTTTTTATCCTAACTGGTGGTCCAGGAACGGGTAAAACAACGATTGTTAACGGTATTTTGCAAGTCTTTGCGCAGTTAAACAATCTTTCGCTATTAGAAAGTGATTATCATGATCAGATTTATCCATTTTTACTTGCTGCACCAACAGGTCGTGCCGCCAAGCGCATGAATGAAACGACAGGCTTACCTGCAAGTACGATTCATCGAAAATTGGGTTTAACAGCTGCTGATGATAATGAGGCGGAGGCTAATGACCTATCCGGCAATTTATTAATTGTTGATGAATTTTCAATGGTTGATACTTGGTTAGCCAATCAGCTCTTTCAAGCAATTCCACAAAATATGCAAATTATTTTTGTTGGTGATAAGGATCAGCTACCATCGGTCGGCCCAGGTCAAATTTTCGCTGATTTATTGCAAATTTCAGCCATTCCTAAGATTGAATTAGAACAAATATATCGTCAAGGTGCCAATTCAAGTGTAATTAGCTTGGCGCATTCGATTAAAAATGGGCAACTTCCTAGTGATTTTACGACCAATCAGGCGGATAAATCTTTCTTTCCTGCCAATAGTCAAATTGTTGTACCTTTAATTGAAAAAATATTGGTAAAAGCCAAAGCTAAGGGTATTTCGGTTAATGAAATACAAATTTTGGCGCCAATGTATCGCGGTAGTGCGGGAATTAATCGCTTAAATCAGGTAATTCAAGACATATTTAACCCTTTGAACGATGGAATGATAGAAGTGACATTTAATGATTTGAAATTCCGTCGAAATGATAAAATATTACATTTGGTAAATGAGCCAGAGCATAATGTCTTTAACGGTGATATTGGCTATATCTCGAGTATTATTCCAGCCAAGCATGCTGAAAGTAAAATGGATGAATTAGTATTGGATTTTGATGGTAATGAAGTAATTTATCCACGAAATCAGTGGCATAAAATTACGCTAAGCTATGCGATGAGTATTCATAAGGCTCAAGGCTCAGAATTTGAGTTGATTATTTTGCCACTTGTGAATGCCTATCATCGGATGCTTCAGCGAAATTTACTTTATACTGCAATTACAAGAAGTCGTTCAAAATTGATTTTAATCGGTGAAGTAAGCGCCTTTGAGCAAGCGATTCATCATCAAGGTAATACACGAAAAACGAATTTACTTGCTTGTTTTGAGACGGATGAAATAAGCGAATCCCCTATTGCCGATAATGCTGATTTAGCATCCTCTCCCTCATCTGAAGATTATATTTTAACGACTGAACGTATTAATAATTGCCAAATTTCTCCAAATATTGGCCTAGGTGACTTGACACCTTATAGTTTCATGGAAAAAACTAATTAAAAAGCAACACAGGCTTATTATATCAAGTTTAAAGGCTGAGCTTGATATAAAAAGTGTGTTGCTTTTTATTAAGGTGCTAAATTTCCTTGTTCAAAACTTTGAAAAATAGCTTAATCCATAAGTCCAAGTCCAAGCATCGTTTACAGGTCGTGGATAAGGTCAAGCATTAATCTTCTGCTTTAGCAGTTAGATGATTGCTTGACGTTGAAATTTTTTAGTCTTAATGTCAATGTTTCTGAGCGTGCGCTCTCAACTTTTTATTAAAGAAGGATTCTTAATTTATTGAGTGGCCAAAAGGCGACCTTTGGTTCACCAGTAATAGACGATTCGGAAACTGTCCCAATCATCCTGCTATCTTTTGAGACGATTCGGTCATCGCCCATTAAATAGTATTGACCCTCAGGTACCTCGACCTTAAAATTTGCACTGCCTGTTGAATCTGTTGTGAAGGCACTTGAATTTTCTGCTAATTGTTGGAAATATTCATTGTAGCTGTAAGTCTCTTGGAGACGATCCTTCTTGAAAAGTGCTTGATATTCTTTTAAATATGGCTCATCTGTTTTTTTACCATTAACATAAAGTACATCATCTTGGTATTCGATTGTATCCCCGGGCATCCCAATTACTCTTTTGATAATCATTTTATTACTTTTTTGTCCACTCGCATTTTCGGTAATTTCATTGCTGACTACCATATCAAATCTACTAATTTTAGTTGTTTTGATGATAATCATTCTTTCACCATCTTCTAAAGTTGGATCCATCGAATGACCATCAACAATAATTGGTGCGAAGATAAATACACGCGCAATAATCATTATGATAAGGACAGCAAAAACTGACCACCAATCTTTAATAAATTTCGCCATTTTAACCTCTTTCATGCTAGATTAGAAAATCATGATATTTTACTTAGCAAATTTTATTCTACTATAAGGTGGAAATAATGTCATTTTTTTTAGTGTTTTTTTAAATTTTTTTACGTAATAGTTAATAGGAGGTGATTGAATGATCAATCGTGTATTATTAACAGGTAGATTAACGAAAGATCCAGAAATAAGAAAGATTTCTAATGGTAAAAATGTTGCAAACTGTCGAGTAGCAGTAGAACGTCGGTATAAAAATGCGGAAGGAGAGCGACAAGCGGATTTTTTAGATTTTTCCGTATGGGGTAAGCTAGCTGAGACTTTAGTTAGCTATGCAGGCAAAGGCAGTTTACTGGCAATCGAAGGTGAAATACGCAGTAGAAATTATGATGATCAAAATGGCAAAAGGCATTTTTTAACTGAAATTATTTGCACATCGTTTTCATTTTTGGAAAGCAAAGCCATCCGTGAAATGCGTGGTAAAACCAATGAACAGCTCAAAACAGAAATTGAATTGGCACAAGCGGATTTGCCATTTTAAGAAGTAAATAGCCAGTTCATTTTTCACGATTAGTGAAAAGTGAGCTGGCTTTATCTAACTAATTGACCGAATTTTAGCTGTTTATTTTTTTCAAACACTTAGGACATTTGCCGTAGATTTCAAATTTATGACCTTCAATTTCGCAGCCATCAAGATCAGCAGTCATTTCACTAATCGGACAAATTTCAATTTCTTTTGTATTGCCACAGATTGTACAGATGAAATGGTGATGATGTGCATGATGAACTTTTTTTGAATGAAATAGAAAGCGTTTTTCGTTACCAAACTCAGTAGCTTCTACGATATTTAGCTCTACTAATGTGTCTAGGTTTCGATAGATAGTATCATAGCTGATGCCTTTAAATTCTATCTTAAGCTTGTTAAAGAGCTCTTTGGCGCTAACATACCGGCCTTTTTCTGCTAGAATGCTAAGAATACGCTGCCTTTTAGTTGTGTACTTATAACCATTATCTTTTAGCTGAGTCATTGCCTGCTCAACTGAAGAATCAAGTAATGTCATGATGGTCACTCTCCTCAAATTCATAATCATTACGATTTACGTTACGATTTATTATAACAGAAATTTGAAGAAAAGCCACCTTTAGACAATTTTTCGCTCAAAAGCATCTTCACTAATTCCTTTTTCTAGAATTAGTTTTAGCCACTCCTTTGCAGAGAATAAAGAATGGTCCTTATAATTACCACATGATTTTATGTCTGTCGCAGGCACATCTTTCCATGTCACTTCATTAACGATGGTTTCAAATGTTTTTTTGAGGGCAATTGCTACTGATTTTGCAGTTGGTTCACCCCATACGATTAAATGAAAACCTGTACGGCAGCCAAAGGGGCTAATATCAATTACACCATCAAGATGGTCTCTTAGTATGCCAGCAATCAGGTGTTCAATGGTATGTAAGCCAGCAGTTGGGATTTCTTGGACATTGGGCTGAACCAAACGGACATCAAAATTACTGATTTTATCTCCTTTCGGTCCTTGCTCTACAGTGATAAAACGGACATAGGGTGCTAATACCTTTGTATGATCTAATGTAAAACTTTCAACTTCTGCCATTGTTTGCCTCCTATAATATAAAGGAAAGGGATTGTTTAAGCACTTATCCTCAAGCCTTGATTTGATTAATTATCTTGATTTTATCATATTAATGTTCTTATTTAGTGACTTTATTGATAATTATCCATCCTTCGACTGATTTTTCCATAAAATTAAAATTATCTCTTAAAGATATGATACGATAGGCATATACATTGTAGATGAGGTGAGAATGATGACAATAATACAATGGATTTTGGTAGGCATTATTGTTTTAGTTATTTTGGGTATTTTGATTCCTGATATTTTAATGATTATTCTAGCGCCATTTATGTGGCTCTATAATATTCTTACCGACCGTAAGCAAACAGATTCAGAGCAGGATTTTGTAACGGGGATTTTGACATTAGGAATAAAAAATGGCTCTAGTTTTGGCGAAGTAATGATTGATGGCACAGGCTTTGGTAGAACGAATAAGCCTGCTAAAATTTATCATGGTAAGCCTGATGATTCCATTAAACAAGGTGAGCAAGTTTTAATCATAGAAGTTAAAAATGGGGTCGCTTATGTTGTAAAAAACAAACAATAGAATATTTTTTTATCCAGTAAACAATTGTCAGATTTACTTTAATTCGTTATGATAAATAGTAGCGACTAATCATAAATAAAGGAGTTTTATATGGAGACATTATTCAATTTGGGTAGTACAGTGATAACAATTGCCTTAGTGATTGTTTTACTAATTGTTTTAATTGGTTTTATTCGCTGGTGCTATCGTACAGCTTTGCCAGATGAGGCCTTGATTGTTTCAGGTAGCCTTTTGGGGAAAAGTAATGTTAATACTGATCAGTATGGGAATAAAGTTAAAATTGTGCGTGGTGGTGGTACCTTTGTCTTACCTATCGTCCAACAGGCAAAAAAATTAAGTTTACTCTCAAGTAAATTAGAAGTTGCAACAGAGGAAGTCTACACCAAGGCTGGTGTGCCAGTTATTGTGAATGGGACAGTTATGGTTAAGGTAGGCTCATCTATTGAAGAAATTGCAACCGCTGCTGAACAGTATTTAGGTAAACCAAGAGCAGATTTAGAAATCGAATCGCGCGAAGTTTTAGAAGGTCATTTACGGGCAATTATTGGCTCAATGACTGTCGAGGACTTATATCAGAATCGTGATGAGTTCTCAGAAAAAGTTCAAGATATGGCAGCAAGTGATTTGGCTAAAATGGGGCTAACTATTGTCTCATTCACTGTTAAAGAAATCAGAGATACCAATGGCTATTTGGATTCTCTTGGACGTCCTCAAATTGCTAAGGTCCGCCGCGATGCTGATATTGCAGAAGCAGAAGCTGCGAAGGAAACACGTATCAAGCGTGCTGACGCTGAACAATTAGCACAGCAATCAGAAATTCAACGTCAGACAGAAATTGCTGAGTCTTCTAAAAATAAAGAGCTACGTTTAGCGGCGTTTAAAAAAGAGCAAGATGTCGCCAAGGCTGACGCTGACCAAGCCTATGCTATTCAATCTGCCAAGGCAAAACAGCAAACAACTGAAGAGGAAATGCAAGTTCAAATTATTCAACGTCAAAAAGATATTGAATTAGAAGAAAAAGAAATCGTTCGTAAGGAACGGGAATATGATGCGACTGTCAGAAAGCAAGCCGATGCAGATCGTTATGCAGCTGAGCAAAAGGCGTTAGCTGATAAGGCGGTTCAAGTCGCATTAGCTGAAGCGAGCGCTAAACAGCTTGAACTACATGCTAAAGCAGAAGCAGAAGCAAATAGGCTTAAAGCAGAAGCGAATGCTGAGGCAATTAAAATTCAAGGCTTGTCAGAGGCTGAAGCAATGAGAGCAAAAGGCTTTGCGGAGGCCGAAGCAATTGAAAAGAAGGCCGAAGCGATGACCAAATTGAATGAGGCTGGTAAATTGAGCATGATTTTAGATGTCTTACCACAGATTGCTAGTGCAACTGCTGATAATTTAGGCAAGGTTGATTCAATCAATTTATATGGTGGCGATGGTGCCAATAAAATTTTAGGAATCTCCGAAGATAATCTAAAACGATCGCTTGATATTTTGAATTCAATGGGTATTGATGTGCCGGAGATTGTAGATAATTTTAGTCAAAGAAAAATAATCAATAATTCTGTTGAATTAAAGGAAGAGAAATAATAGTTTGAAGTAGACCACTGAACGTTGATACGATGTTTGGTGGTTTTTTTAAAGAAAGAGGTTTGGGATGATTTTAGATTTTTTATCAGTTGCCTTTGTTTTTGGCATTGGGATTTTAATATGCAATTTGCTCTTTTTTTATTTTACCAGGCGGATAAAGTGGTTAATTGGAAGCACGCTGCTTGAATATTTAGTGCTATTTTGGTTACTTTATATCGCGATGCCTGAAAAAAATTTATCAAAATTAATAACCTTGAATTTAATATTTGCTTTGATTGCAAGCATACTAAATCTGCTTTATCAATCAATTACTGAGGCCGAAGCTAAAGGTCGTAGAAAGGACAAGCCTAATATATTTAAAGTTTCAGATTCAAAGGTTAAACCGACTTTTTTTGTATTAGTATTAACGTTAGCTTCGCTTATTTTATTTATTGCAGCAGGTTCAATTTATCGAATTAGCTCAATTAAGGAAGTTTACCAAAGCATTGAATCATCGACACAAAAGCAAGCACCACTGCTAACTTCGACCAAAGAAATGCCAATTGCCTTAGCACCAGAAACAGCAAAAAGGAAGATGCAGCAAATGTTTTCGGTTATTCCTAATTCAAATATGTATGAACTAGATGGGCTCACGGCACAGGTGGTGAATGGTGAATATGTTTATGTTGCTACCGTAGAGTTTAATGGCTTTTTTAAGTGGTTGAAAAATAAAACTGTTCCTGGTTATTTTATAATTAGTGCGACTGATGTAAATGCACAGCCAAAATTTATTGAAAAAGAAATGAAGTATACGCCGAGTGCTTATTTTGGTGATGATGCTGCAAGAAGAATATATGCTGAATTTCCAGCATATGCAAGTAGCGGTAAAATTAATCTTGAAATATCCGATAATGGTGTACCATACTATGTTCAGACAATGTACCGAGAATACGGAATATCAGGTCGAATGCACTTTAACGAACTTAAAACGGCAGTATTGAATACGCAAACGGGTGACGTGAAGCTTTACGATGCTAAGAAAGCGCCTAAATTTGTTGATGCACCGATTACTTCGAGTGCGGCAAATCAAATGAATGAGTATTATGGTCGATATGTGAATGGGTGGATTAATCAAAGCATATTTGGCTCGAAGCGTGGTATTAAGGTACCAACAGATAATGGTATTTATGCTTCAGGGCAAATTACCCCTATGTTAGATAAAGATGGTAATTTACAGTATTTTACCGATTTCACTAGTGGTAATGAAGATCAAGATTCTGCTCTAGGTTACTCACTGATAGATGCTAGAACAGGAAAGCTCGTTTATTATCGAGATGCTAAAAGTGGTATTATGGACAGTGATGGTGCAATATCAATTGCGGATAAGATTTATCCAGAAAAGAAGTGGGATGCTAAGATGCCGATTCTCTATAACATCGATGGGACACCAACCTGGATTATCAGCTTATTAGACAGTAAAGGTATCTTTAAAAGGTATGTTTACATTAATGCAGTCGATAATGATATTGTAGTTGATGCAGATAATGCACAGGATGCTTTAGATGCCTATCGTGTACAATTAACTACTAAAGGTAGTAATAATCAAAGTACAGATCCATCTACATTTGAAACATTTAATGGCATTGTGAGCCGTGTTAATCAAACTTTTGATGGTAAGCGAACAAATATTTCTTTTCTTCTAATAGGAGAAAAGACTGTCTTTACAATTAATGCGGATAATTATCCTTATGCTCAATTTTTAAATCCGGGTGATCAAGTTACTTTTAAAGCTCAGGTTACTTCAGATACAAAAATTGCGACGATAGAAGAATTAGAAATTGAAAATATTAATCAGTAGTATTGGATTGTTAATGAATTGCTATATTATGATTGTATAGTTAAGCTGCCATTTCTTAAAATATTAAAAAATTGAAACCAACTAGAGGGAGAAGCTTCTCCTTCTTTTTTTATTTATAACAGGAATGACTGTGCAGCAAATTATAATTTCATAGCTTGGTGAAGTATGATTTTGTCTTTTCTTTCGTAATAAATATTAGTAGAGAAAATAAATTTTACGAGTAGAAGGGGCAAAATTATTGTATCAAATCAAAGGCAATCATTTACCAATGAAGCCTAGAGAGCGGCTTTATCTATTAGGTGCAGCGCAGTTATCAGATAATGAACTTTTAGCGCTTTTATTGCGGACGGGTACACAAAAGGATTCTGTAACGCAGGTAGCGGATAAGCTGCTCGCAAAATACGATAGCCTTGCAGGCTTTGAGGCGGCGAGTATTGAAGAATTACTTCATCAATCAGGAATTGGTCTTGTTAAAGCAATTGAAATTAAGGCGATGATAGAATTAGGCAAGCGAATTTATCAATCCGTTGATTCAAAAAAGCATCAGGTAATTGGCAGTGAAAGCTTTGCGAAGATGCTGATGCCTGAATTAGGTAAACTAAAACAGGAACATTTAATTGCCTTTTTTTTAGATAATAAAAATCAGGTTATCAGGCGACGAACAATTTTTATCGGTTCTTTAAATCAATCGATTGCACATCCACGTGAAATATTACATTATGGTGTAAGGTATATGGCAGCTGCAATTATCTTAGTCCATAACCATCCATCCGGTAAGGTCAATCCAAGTCAAGCAGATCAAAATTTTACGCAAAAAATAAAGGAAAGCTGTCAAATTATTGGTATCGAGCTGATAGATCACTTGATAATTGGTTATTCTGATTATTACAGCTTCAAGGCTCATCAAAAAATATAAAATTTGAAAAAAAGTTAATTATTATTTAAAATGAAGGTGTTGTAAGAACTCTAGTATTGTGCAAAATTGTAACTTCAAACGCAAAAAATAATCTTCATCGGTTAATTTTTCAAATGGCGTGTTCAGCTTTATAGAAAGGAAGTAGACTGTGAAATTAACAATTTTAGGCTGTTTAGGTGCATATCCTCATCATGATGAGGGGACAACAAGTTATTTATTACAGGCAAAAGGTTATAATTTATTAATTGATTGCGGTTCAATGGCTGTCTCGAAGCTCGAGCATTTTGTTAGCCCGCTGTTTGTGGATAGCGTGATTTTATCTCATTATCATCATGATCATATTGCAGATTTGGGCGTATTACAGTATTATCGACAATTATGGCCTAAAGATGATCCAAATTGGGATGGCAAAATATTAAAAATTTGGGGACATAAAGAGGACAAATTTCATTTTAATGATTTGACATTAGCAGGTGTCTCAGCAGGTAAGTCTTATCAAGTAGGTGACGAGAAGCATATTGGTCCGTGGAATGTGACTTTTATGCGAACTATTCATCCAGTACCCTGCTTTGCGATGCGTTTTGAAGAAAAGGCTACGGGTAAGGTTTTCGTTTTTACGGGTGATTCAGGTTATCTAGAAGCTTTTAATACATTTGCTAATGATGCAGATTTATTCCTTGCAGATACTTATTTATTTAAGGGTCATGAAAATCATAAGGCACATCTGACAAGCTATGAAGCTGGTAAAATTGCCAAAACAGCTAATGTAAAATCACTTGTCTTGACTCACTTACCGCAGCACGGTGATTTAGAGCAATTACGTCAAGAAGCGAAAGCTGCAGCTGGTAACAAAATTTCTGTTGAGCTAGCAATACCAGGTAGGCAATTTGAAATCTAATGAAATAACCAACTATTGACTTGACTAATCAATGGTTGGTTATTTATTTAAATCTGTTTTAGGATTGGTAGCAGTTTGTCAAACGATTCGGTTGCATAGCTATATCTGGGTACAATTTCAGAAGGCAGTTTTCGATGGCGATGATTTAACCAAATGCTTTGCCAGCCAGCATCATTTGCGCCAACGATATCATTATCATAATTATCACCAATATATAACGTTTCTTCTGGTTGGAAATTAAAACGCTTTTCAGCAATTTTAAAAATTGCTACCTCGGGTTTAGAAAAACCAGCTTCCTGAGACACCACGATTCGGTTTTTTACCCACTGCCCAACACTTAAATTCTTAATTTTTTTTAACTGATGAGCGGTCGGTCCATTTGTAATAATACCTAATTCATATTTTTCATGAGTCAAGTATTTGAGTATTTGAGTAATTGCAGGATGTAAGGTAATATCCTCCATCGCTTGCTCATAAATTTTTTGAAAATCCATCGCTGTCGATTCATCAATTGCTAGATGACCATAGTCTTTAAGTGTTTCATTTAAACGATAGAATCTCATGTAGTCCCAAGTCCATTCTTTCGTAACGACCTTTGGGAAAGTTAGGTCGCTATAATAGCGAAAACGGATGTAAGCATTGCTTAATTTTTCTATTGGAAATTCTGGAAATAGCTGGGTGATGGCAGTAAAGAACGGTTGATCCATTTCATAAAGGGTATCATCAACATCAAAAACGATATTTTTAATCAAGTTTGGACTCCTTAAAATAAATTGATGGTCAATTAAAATTGGCAAGCAACAAGGCTGGAATCTGCACTCCAGCCTTAGCTTATTTAGTATTCTTTTCGCGTTTGGCCAATTCCTTTAAGGCAGCTTTATAGGCTTCCTTTTGCCAATCGGTACGATAATCCACGTTAAAACCTCCATTTGAAGCTAGAAATATGATATAAAATAATCCTAAATTTTTAAAAACATTTAACATTCTAGCAAAAAATAGGGAAATATGCAAATTTCGAGGTTAAGGTCATTGAGTAATTACTTTTTCTTATCAAATAGTTTTTTTAAACTAATTGGTGCTTTATTTTTGACAATTTTCTCGTTACCAATAAAATCTCTCATTGTTTTTAATGCCTTGCCAGCATCTTTAACAACAAAATTGAAGGTTCCAGCATCTTTGGTATCAATAAAAAAGCCACGAATATATCGATTGCCAAAATAAATTTGTGCTCGAACTTTTGTGACCTCTTTCCAAGGAATTTGAATAAAATCTTCAGGATTTCGATCATTATAGAATTCAAAGGCTTGATTACCGATTAGAATATTGCCATGTTTGTTGCCCAACCCACTATTAAATGAATTTGCTTTAGTTGAAAAGAGTACCTTTTGATTAAGTGAAATCGCCATAATTTACCTCTATTCTAATAATCTTATCTTCAGGATGAACGAGAACAATCTATACTTTTATATTTTAACATAAAAGAAGACTGAGACAATTGTGTCTCAGCCTCCTCAGATGTTGTTCTTATAAAATATTGAAGTAGTGTCCAATAATACCAACAGCGAATAATCCAAAGATAATAATAATTGGATTTACCTTTTTCTTAAGTAACCACATACATAAGAAAGTTAAAAGTAGTGCCGCAAAACCTGGAATCAATTGATTTAAGTTATCTTGAAGTGTCGTGATTTTATCTTTACTCAATGCAAGTCCACTTGCTTGTTGACTCAATATTTCTTGTAGCTTAGAGCCTGAAATTTCACCATTAGGGAAATTGATATAGGCACCTTCAGCGAGTTCAACTTTCGATATTTGGATAGGGAAATTAATTGATGTCCATCTTGGTACTAATACCCCCATTACGAACATCCCTAGGATAGACGCCCCCTTAGTTACAGTCTGTAAAAGTCCGCCTGAAAGGTCTTTAGTAATTTCTGAACCTTGTTTATAACCGAATTCCTGTGTAAACCATAAGAACCCAATCCGGATGACATTCCAAACAACAAAGAAGAATAGGGGTGCGATAATAGAGCCGTTTGTTGCTAAAGAAGCGGCAATAGCACCCAGAATTGGACGAATTGTGAACCAGAATACTGGGTCACCAACACCTGCCAATGGTCCCATCATCCCGACCTTTACACCTTGAATAGCAGCATCATCAATTGGCGCACCGTTTGCTCGTTCTTCTTCAAGCGCTAAGGTAACTCCAATAATTGGTGAAGCAATGTATGGGTGAGTATTGAAAAATTCTAAGTGACGTTTTAAGGCAGCAGTTGCTTCCTCTTTACCTGGATAGAGTTTTTTCAGTGCTGGAATCATTGAGTAGACCCAGCCACCGTTTTGCATCCGTTCATAGTTCCATGAACCTTGAAGGAACTGAGAACGAAGCATGACGCTACGGCGATCAGCTTTTGTTAATACTACTTTTTTATCAGCCATGTCTAGTTCCTCCTCTTAATAATCATCTAATATATCGCCAAGTGGATCTCCTGAATTTGAGGATTCACTTTTATCAGAACCTTTATTTTTACTAAGATTAAGATAAACAATAGCGATAGAAAGGCCAAGTGTACCCATTGCGATTAAAGTTAAATCGGAAACAGCTGCAAGTGCGAAACCAATAAAGAAGAATGGCCATACTTCTTTTGTTGCCATCATATTGATTACCATTGCATAACCAACGGCAACGACGAATCCGCCACCAATGGCCATACCTGAGGTGAACCATTCTGGCAAAGCACCTAGGGCATTTTGTACAGTTTCAGTTGGTACAGCAAGTAACATTCCAGCAGGAATTGCAATCCGCAAGCCTTGACATGCAAGTGCAACTAAGTGCCAAAATTCAACGCCACGATAGCTACCTTTTTCAGCAGCAGCATCAGCTTGGTGAATAATAATTACTGAAAGTGTCCGTACAACCATTGTTAATACTAAACCTACAGTTGCAAGTGTAACAGCAGCAGCAATTGCTACTTTTTGACCACCATCTGAAAAATCCCCAGCTTTAACGAAAATAATTGCAGAAGCAACTGAGGCAAGTGCGGCATCTGGGGCAACAGCAGCTCCGATATTTGCCCAACCCATTGCGATTAATTGTAGTGCACCACCTAAGATAATACATTCTTTTAAATGTCCTGTCGCTAATCCAACTAAAGAACAAGCGATAATAGGTTGGTGGAATTGGAATTGGTCTAGGATTCCTTCCATACCGGCTACGAAGGCAACGATAAGGATCAGAATCACTGATAAAATATTAAAATCCATGATTTCCTCCTAAATTATAAAGTGTATTCGGCTTGTTTAGAAAACGTCTGAACAGTGTTGTGCCGATGTTCATTAACTTTAAACGAAGTTTAAAGCATTGGCAGACACAGTGAGGACTTTTCTAGCCGAAGAACTAGATTGAATATAAAGTGTATTCGGCTTGTTTAGAAATGCCGAGTTAAGCTTCAAAAATTAAATATTTAAGCCTTGAGACCTTGAACCTGTTTGATTAGGTTGAACAAGTCCTTTTTAGAATCATTTGGTACTTTACGAACGTCAAAAGTAAGTCCTAAGCTAGCTAATTCTTTATATGTATCAACATCTTTTTGATCCATTGAAAGTACATTATTAACCATGACCTTACCAGTTGAATGGGCCATTGATCCGACATTAATTTCTTTGATATCAACCCCTTCTTTAACGACTGTTAGCGCATCTTCAGGGTTTTCGAATAATAGCATTGCTTTAGTAGCACCAAAGCGTGGATCTTTAGAAATTTCAACTAATTTTTTCAAAGGAATAACATGTGCATTAACACCGGGTGGTGCTGCCTGTGTGATTAAGTTTCGTCGTAAGTCATCCTTAGCAACTGCATCGGATACAACAATAATGCGATCAGGTCTCACTTCCTTAGTCCAAGCAGTAGCAACTTGACCGTGAAGAAGACGAGAATCAACTCGAGCTAAGACAAATTTAATATGTCCATCTCCTAAAACTGTCCCTTCTGGAATGCTACCTTTAGGCGCATTACCAGTGCTGGTTTGAGCAGTAATTGGTTCTAAATCTTCGGGGCGAACCTTTACCCCTTCCTTGGCTGTGCCAATAATTGCTTTAGCGACTTCATGAGCAGTTTGTGCAGAAAGTCGGCTTGCGTAAGCTTCGATTAACATTGGTAAATTTAAACCAGCGACAATTGCACGTTTTTCGGTATCCGCTTCAAACAAAATATTAGCTTGATTGAAAGGACTACCACCCCATAAATCTACGAGGAAAAGAATTTCTTCAGTGTCTACCTTTTCAATAGCATCACGAAGTTTTGCTTGCAAATCATCCGGACCTTCACTGGGCATAAATGTGACAGATTCAACTTTTTCCTGCTCTCCGAAAATCATTGAACCAGATTGTTTAATGCCATCTGCGAAATTGCCGTGACTTGCAATGATAATTCCTACCATTGTAAGACCTCCTTTTTCTTTTTGTTACAGACAATAAAAAATATATAATTACGTTTTAGAAAACTAAAACCTGTAACCGAATACATTATTTTGATTATTAAATAATCAAAATGATAATTGTGGCATGATTAAATCATCTTCTCCTTTTGGAGCAGCTGAATTAAATCATTTTTGCGATCTGCAGGGACCTTTCGTGTTTCTAATTCGATGCCATAACTAGCTAATTTCAAAAAACATTGAACATCTGCTTGATCAACCGAGATAAAATTTGTCACCATTTTCTTGCCACCAGAATACCTCATACCCCCGATATTAATTGATTTTAATTCAACACCTGCATCAACGACTTCAAGGGCATCTTGTGGGATAGAAAATAGTAGCATGACTTTCATTTGTTCAAAAAGTGGATCATGGTAAACTTCAATGAGTTTTTTTTTAGTTACAACATGTGATTTAACACTAGGTGGTGCCGCCTGCTTTAGGAGAAATTTTTGCAAATCATCCTTAGCAACTTCATCGCTAACAACTAGGATACGCTCGATTCCTGTTGATTTTGACCAGGCAGTTGCAACTTGACCATGAATTAATCGATCATCGATTCTTGCTAACTGAATGTCCATTACCATTTCTAACGCTCCTTTTAGTTTGATTTAACTCAAAAGTGAAATTTAGTTTATTTTCTGTGATTCACTGTCTAATTTACTGGTAGTAAAAAACAGTCATTAAACCATAATTAAATTTTCAAGATAAATTAGTATTAACTGAGTGCATACGGACTCACAATTTAATAAGCAATAATCGTGCCAAGATACACTAACAGATTTATCTAAAATATATAGCAAAATACAGATACACTAATTTTTTTAGTGTATCTGTATTTTTATTAGTGTATTATTGTGTGCTTACTGTATCAATTGGATAGATTATTTTATAAATATAATAATGCTCTGCTTCATTTAAAGAAAGATTGAGTGAGATTTCTAATTGCTTCAGTTTTTCTATCAATGCATCTTTCATTTTAAATGCCTTGAAATCATTTAATGTTTCAACTTCTAGATTTAATGGTTGCTTGAGTGCGGCACGTTCAACGGCACCTGCCAGATGCATTGTTAAGTTCATCATTTTGGCATAGGTATCTGGCTGACGGTCATCAATGATTAATTGATTAACGGTTTGCCAAATCGGATCAATTAATTTTTTAGGATTGATGAAGGTGAAATTTTTTTCCATAAATTCAATACAAAGGGCACGTGCCTTATCAAGGGTTAAATCAACGTCTTTTTGATTGTCGAGTTCACCATTTATTAATAGCTGATTGATAATTTCATCGGGATTTTGATTGATGAACCTTTCAATCGGGATATAGGGTACGCCTAATTTTGGATTAATAATGCCAGTCGTTGCAATAATTTGGTAGTCTAATTTCAAAGCTGGTATTTTTTCTTGAATTTCAGTAACTGAGAGCGTAATCACTTCGATATTTTTAATTCCCTTTCTTTTTAAAGGTAATTCGATGATTTCTTTGAGGCGCATGGCAGTTCCTTCTCCAGAAGCACAAATCGCTAAGATTGCCTGCTTTTCAGAGAGAGTAGTTAGTGTCTCCTTAGCCTCATTTGTATTACCATATCCCTTGAAGCCCTGTAAGAGCTCATATAATTCATCAATATTTGAACCTAAGAGCGTTGATTTTCTTGCTGCCTCTAATAATAAAGAAGTGGTCACCATATCTAAGGTTCTTACTTTGATACGTGTTTCCTTTTCAAGCTCATTATTAAAGGTAGCCAAAGAACCCATATCCACCATCACTAAGACACCACTACCTTCGTCAGCTTGTACGACTGCCTCCTTGAGCTTGCCATAGGCAGTTTTAGGATGCATATCTAATGGCATATCAATTGCTCTAATATTTTGAATATCTAATAGGTCACGTATGACCTGTGCCATTGAACTTGCGGTACTGTTGCCATGTGCAGCAACAACAATTCCAATTTTACCAGTCGGTGTTTCTTCTTTTAATGAGACAAGTAAGACCGTAAGATAGTATTCTTCGCTTTCTGAAATATTAACTTCAAATTCTTGAGCAACAAGCGCTCGGATTTTTTGAGCAACGTAAAATTCTTTTGGATAGTTCTTGGCCATTTCTCGTATATTATCATTGGTTTGCCTAATTTCACCCATTTGAATTTTTTTTAGGAGTGATGAAATGTGTAAGCTCATTGCATAAATGAAATTTTGCTGGAAGATACTTGACAATTCAACCTGTGCAATTTCAGCAATTTGATTACTAATTTCGATAATATGCTTATCAACAAGCTCCGCTAAGCGAGTTTCAGTATTAAAGGAAAAGCCATGATCCTTATAAAATGATTTTAAGTGAACATTAATATCAGTTGAAATATAGTGATTGATTGCCTCCTGATCTAATCCCTCTTTTTTTAAAATAGTTGCCTTATCGCCAATAATATCGTAAAGATTATATGGCAATTCATAAGTATCTGTTTGAATCAGTTGATCCATTACATTTGGTGTAATGGTCATAATTGGCTCCAAATAAGGAGAAATGTCAGTGGATTTCAGTCGATCAGCAGATAGCTGAACAAGTCCAGATTTGATACCATCTGAAAGGTCATTTAAGGTGATGTTAATCTCCTTTTTATTCATATGATTCATAAAGCCTCGTGCACAGATAAGCTGGACATTAGACTTTAATTGACCAATATTACCATAAGAAACACTACCTAGAAGTGCCTTGACGACGTCTTCTGTTAAGGTGATTTTACGCTGAATCCGATTGGATTCGATTGCAACCATGATTCGAACTAAATCGATTTGTTCGGATGGTGGACGATTGGCAAATGGCGGCATTTGAATGTTAATCGGAATTCTTCTCAGGAATGTATCTAATAAAAATGAGTGTAAATCTTCAGTGGTTGCACCAATAATTCTAACATCAGCAAAATGGTTCTTACCAGTTTCGCCAAGACGATTATAGCTACCGTAATCCATAAAGTAAAAAATCATTTCTTGACCCTCTGGTGGGAGGCGATGGATTTCGTCGAGGAAGAGCATTCCGCCATCTGCTTTTTGAATTAAGCCCTCTGTATCTGCATCAGCTCCTGTAAAGGCGCCTTTGACATAGCCAAAAAGGTGGCTCATCAATAATTCTGAGTTATTGGCGTAGTCAGCACAATTAAAAATAATTAATTCTTGGTCGGCGGCAATAATTCCCTGAGATTGTGCAAATTGAAACATCGCATGGGCAAAAAAGGTTTTACCAGAGCCAGTTGGTCCAGTAATTAGACAGTTTAAACCATGCGGTGGATATAAAATTGCGGCTTTGGCTTGTTCCACGGCATTTCGCATACTGCCAGAAGCGCCAATTACGCGTGAAAAGACATCAATTCGATCGTTAATTTTACGAATCGGTTGCTGTTCATTGCGCTGATGCTCTGGATTGATAAAATATTGAACCGGTCGGGTGGTTGTTTTGCCTAATTTACCTGATTTAACTAATTCATTAAGATCTTTGCTAGCGTTAGAACGTTGAATTTCTAGAGCTTCCGCAACATTTAACGTCGTTGCAAATTCTTTGTTTTGAACATACTGATAAATTTTGTCAATTCTTTGCATTCAATTCACCTCGCTTAGTGTATAGAGAACTTTGGACTGGTAATTTCTAATTCGATAATACACTAAACAAACTTTTTATTCAAAAGTGTACTGATTTATTCTTGATTTTGCATTTTATTTATGATTTTTCACGTTATTCTGTTATAGATATTTAATTAATATATAAGCAAGCTAAAAAGGTACTTGAGTAGCAATCGTCGTGTTATAATATTGGAAGTTTAATAAAATTGAATTAGTTTAGAGAGAAACGAGAAGAAAATGTCTAATAAAATAACAGATTATGATTTTGACTTACCAGAGTCATTAATTGCACAAACGCCATTGAAAGATCGTGAGCAATCACGATTATTGATCATTAACCATCAAAATCATCAAATGGAAGATGCGCATTTTTACAATATAATCGATGAATTAGAGTCAGGAGATGCCTTAGTTTTAAATGATACTCGAGTTCTACCGGCAAGGCTACATGGTGAAAAAGTAGCGACGAGTGGGCATGTTGAAGTATTACTATTGAAGAACACTTCTAATGATCAATGGGAAACTTTAGTTAAACCAGCAAAGCGGGTTCATGTTGGTACGGAAATTAGCTTTGGTGATGGTCGCTTAAAGGCAACTGTTGTTAAAGAGCTAGAGCATGGTGGTCGAATTATCGAATTTAGTTATCAAGGTATTTTTTTGGAGGTATTAGAGAGTTTAGGTGAAATGCCATTGCCCCCTTACATCCATGAAAAGCTTAAGGATCAGAATCGTTATCAAACAGTCTATGCGAAGGAAAACGGCTCAGCAGCTGCACCAACTGCTGGTCTACATTTTACTCCTGAATTACTTCAAGCAATAGAGGCAAAAGGAATTCATATTGTCTACTTAACGCTTCATGTTGGACTGGGTACCTTTAGACCCGTTAGTGTTGACGATGTATCTAATCACCACATGCATTCAGAGTTTTATGCTTTATCAGAGTCAGGTGCTAATACAATCAATCAAGTTAAGTCAAATGGTGGAAAGGTTGTAGCAGTTGGGACGACCTCGATTAGAACCTTAGAAACAATTGGGCATAAATTTAATGGTCAAGTTGCGGCAGATTCGGGCTGGACAGATATTTTTATTAAACCGGGATTCGAATTTAAAATTGTTGATGCCTTTTCAACCAATTTTCATTTACCGAAATCGACCTTAGTCATGTTGGTATCTGCGTTTGCTGGTAGACGCTTTGTCTTGGAAGCATATCAGCATGCAATTGATGAAAAATATCGATTTTTCAGCTTTGGTGATGCAATGTTTGTTAAATAAGACGGTTAAAGATTTTTTTGCTTAATTAATGGCTATATTTATATAAATAAAAAGGTAATTGTTCACTGATTTGGGTTGGCAGCACAAGATAACGTGATTGTGCTAGATCACTTGCAATTTCGCTGTGTAGGTAGGTTGCAGCACAGGCAGTTAAAAAGCAATTTTTGGGAAATTGTGCAAGCAAACCAACCAGAAGCCCTGCAAGTGTATCACCGGTACCTCCAGTGGCCATAGCAGGTGTACCATTATTAATAGAATGAGGCGTTTCACCTGGCGCATAAATGGTTGTTTTTTCAGATTTAGCAATAATTAACGCATTAATTTTTTCAGTGAATGCTTGGATGGCTGTTTGATTTTGCTCAGCGATTGGTATTTCAGCTAAGCGTTCCAATTCTTTTTGATGTGGTGTGAAAATAGTGTGCTTAGGTAGTATTTTGAATAAATAACGATTTGCAGCAATTAAATTAATTGCGGAGGCGTCAATTACGAGAATTTGCTGACTGATTTGTTTTAAAACAAATTCGAGTAATGCTAAGGTAAAATCATTTTCAGATAGACCAGAACCAATTAAAATGACATTTGAACGTTGTATCGCCTGAATTAACTCCGTGCGCTCTTTCCAGTTAATTATCATGATTTCTGGTGCACGTGTTAATAAAGCCGTTCGAGTTTCTATTGCTGTTGCGACAGTAGTTAAGCCTGCACCACTGTTTAAACAGGCGGTCGCTGCCATAATGATGGCACCAGAATATTGTGGTGCGCCTCCAATTAATAAGGCATTTCCAAAGGTACCCTTGTGAGAATGAATGGGTCTTTTTTGAATTAATTGATATAAGATTTCTTTAGTTATTATCATATTTACCCCCATAACGTTTATAAAAGTATTATAATATTTTTCAGGAAAATTGCCAAAATGGTAAAAATCAGCTAAAATGAGTAGGAATACTAGAAAAAGAGGTGTCAATGATGGCAGAATTAAACTACACGCCCCAAGATATTTTGCAGCAACAGTTTAAAACGAAGATGCGTGGTTATGATCCAGAGCAAGTTGATGAATATTTAGATAATATTATTAGAGATTACGAGTCATATCAAAAAGAATTAATCGATTTACAAGAAGAAAATGATTATTTAAGAGCTCAGGTAGACAAATTAGCGAAACAATCAGTTGCAGCTAAGTCTGTTGAACCGCCAAAAAGTACCACAGTTACTAACTTTGATATATTGAAACGTTTATCTAATTTAGAACGTGAAGTATTTGGAAAAAAGATTAACGAAGCTAAACCCGAGGTAGCAGAAGCACCAAGGAATACCGTTCGTTTTGAAGAGCCTCCATTGGATGACGAAGCAACAAGATTGGTTTAATTAAACACTAGAAATTTATTTTTATTTTGTGGTTTTTGAGTAATTGCGGTAGATTTTTTCTACTGAGGAAAGTCCATGCTCGCACAGACTGAGATGTTTGTAGTGTTCGTGCTAGATGAAAAAATAAGTCTAGGCGCAAAAGCGACGGCAGATAAAAGAGCTAAGGTTTCGACTATGCTTGAGTAGTCTTGAAAGTGCCACAGTGACGAAGTATTTTTTGAAAAAAAAATAGTGGAACGCGGTAAACCCCTCGAGCGAGCAACCCAAACTTATGGTAGGGGCACTGAATGGAAGGAAACGAACAGAAATTCAGGCTGAAAAGCAGATAGATGATTACTGATTTGTATACAGGACCTAGTGTATACATTGAACAGAACATGGCTTATAGAAAATCACATATTAGGTTTTAAGGCTGAAACAGAATTGTTTCAGCCTTAATTATTAGTCAATATTATTAATTGAATAATTATATTATAATTAACGAGATGAATAAAAGTGTTGTGATAAATTCAAAATAAGATAATGGAGAAAAAATGAAAGAAAAATTCAAATTGATTGCCACAGCCGCAGCGGGCATTGAAGCATTAGTTGGAAAAGAACTGAGAAATTTGGGTATTGATTGTCAAGTTGAGAATGGTCGCGCATATTTTTCAGGTGACCAACGTACAATTGCTCAAACGAATCTATGGCTTAGGACAGCGGACCGTGTTAAAATCATTGTTGGTGAATTTCAAGCTAAAACCTTTGAAGAGCTATTTCAAGGGATTTATGCTTTAGATTGGGAAAATTATTTACCAATTGATGCTAACTTTCCTGTTGCAGGTAAATCAGTAAAATCGACTTTGTATGCAGTATCTGATGTCCAAGCAATCACTAAAAAAGCAATTGCGAAAAAAATGCAAGCCATTTATCATCGTCCTGAAAATGTGCCTTTACCAGAGACTGGCGCTTTGTATCAATTAGAGGTTTCCATTTTAAAGGATAAGGTAACGATTACCTTAGATACAACTGGTGATAGTCTATTCAAGCGTGGCTATCGAATTAGCAAGGGTGGTGCGCCAATTAAAGAAAATATGGCTGCAGCGATTATCATGCTTACAAATTGGTTTCCAGATAAGCCTTTTTATGATCCAACGTGTGGCTCAGGAACTTTCTGTATTGAAGCGGCATTGATTGGCATGAATATCGCACCTGGATTTAATCGAGATTTTGCTTGTGAAAAATGGGACTGGATTAAACAGGATGTTTTTGAACAAGTACGTGATGAGGCTGATGCACAGGCTGATTATGAGGTTGAATTAGATATTCTTGGCTGTGATGTTGATGGGCGAATGATTGAGGCGGCGAAGGCCAATGCGACCGAAGCAGGCTTGCCAGATGTCATTAAATTTAAACAAATGCGCCTTCAGGATTTTAAAACGGAAAAAGAATATGGTGTGTTGATTTCTAATCCGCCATACGGAGATAGACTACTTTCGGAAGCTGAGGTAACGCAGCTTTATCAAGAAATGGGTGAAGTTTATCGTCCATTGACAACGTGGAGTAAATATATTTTGACAAGTGATTTGGATTTTGAAAAAAAATATGGGTCACGCGCTACGAAAAAGCGAAAATTATATAATGGTGCGTTACGAGTGGATCTCTATCAATACTGGGGCCAACGGCCTAAAAGACAATCTAAAGCTAGATAAATTTGTTTAGGCAACAAAAATTATGTAAAATATGCTATAATATCAGGAAAGTCAATTTGATTATGGTGAGGATTATGAGCAAAAAGAAGAGAATTAATAAAAAAAATCGACAAAATCATCCTGAAAATGACAGTAATGATAGTCAAGCCAAGCAAAATCAGGCACTGGGGTTTGAAAAAGCAAAAACGATGACAATTGGTGAATTAAATCAACAAAAGGATTCCTTTGATAATATTTCAGTAACTGGTGAAAATGAAAATTCAGTAGATGAAACAAAAACGGATTCTAATATTCTATCAGAATATATTAAAAGCCATCAACACACTTCTGAAAAAACGGCTAAAGAGAAGGCGATAGAAACACAGACCCAAAGTCGACCTTATATTCCAAATCTTGATGATGAATCGCCGAGTGATGACGTTAATGAGCAAAATCTAGGAAATAAAAATAATCGACTTTTTAAATGGATAAGTCTAGCTTTAATTGTAATTGCTTTGATTGCTGGCTTTGTTTACGCTTGGAATTTTTCACACAACGATACGACAGCTCAGAGTACAAATACGACTCAGCTAGCTGAAAAGGTTAAGCAATTTAAAGCAAAAATTCAAGCCTTTTATATTGATCAAGCTAACGGACAGCTTAAAAATGAGGCCTTTACTAATTTGGATAGTATTAAATCAGAATTGAAAGACTACACTGATTATAAGGATTATGCGAGTTTAGAGAAAGACGTAAATACACTATCACAAGAAGTTCAAGCGATTGAACAAGTCAACCAGTATTTTAATCAGTCAGTGATTGTTGATGGTAATTTAGTTAATACGGTAACAGTAAAGGAAAATCAAAATCTTCAAGTTCCCGAGGTTAAGAATGAAAAGCTAAAGGCATTACTAACTCAAGCGATTGATTTTGGTAAAGCACAGCAGTCAGAAATTAGTACGCTTGCTAGTCAACTTGAGACATTAAATCAAACTGGCATTGATAATGCAAGCTTGACTGAATTGCAGGCAGCTGAGTCGCTTTATAACAGTACTTCAGCACCAATTCAAAGCCAATATCAATCAGAATTCAGTAAAATATCAGCTCAAGTGCAAACGTTGACTGAAGCCGCTCAAAAGGCTGCTCAGGCAAGTGCTGCAGGTCAAGCTGCAAGCACTAGTTCGAGTACGGATAGCTCAACCACGAGTGCTAATAGTTCCGTGGAAGCAAGCGATTCAAGTAGCTCGACTAGTACTAGTAGTGTCGTTTCTGCCGCTGAGCGTCAAAAATCACGTGTCCCTTATGATCAGACTAAAATTGATGATGTGAACAATTCAGCTTGGACTTGGGGAGAAGGCATTAAAGAAAAGGTGATTGCACTTTGCCAAAGCCGCGGGTATATTGGCAGTGATTATATTTTAGAAAAAGTTAATATTATTAATGATAATGGCTACTATAACTTATTTTCAGCTGATGGTCGTTATTTGGTATCTATCAATTGTAAAACCGGCTATTTCGTTGGGAATGGCTCAGGACATAGTGATGATTTAGATTATTAATCAAGATGTTAAGGCATTTACTTATGATTTATATAAAAATTAGGTAGTTATTGAAGGCATATAAAGCTTTTATTAAAAACAATCGAAGTTTTGTAAAGCATCTCAATTATTTGGCAATAGAGTTTAGCTTCAAGGACTAATTGGAACTCCTCACGTTCTATTTTTGAATAGGTTGTGAATGGTAAGTCGCCATTTCTTAAAAATGAGCAAACTATCATTGAGTGTGCCTAAACAGTCCAATCAGCTTTTTAAATTTAGTAAATGATAGTAGAGGTATTATGGAAGAATTATTTGGTCAGGTAATTACCGCTCTCGTAATTGATGAAAATGACAAACAGGTTTTTGTTCAAAAGTCAGGCATTACGTTTGGTTTGGATAAGAGCGAAGGAACCTTTAAAATTGGAGAAACCGTAACGGGGTTTGCGTATATCGATAAAGGTCATAAGAATCGAATGACGACTGAAGTACCATTGATTTCAGAGACGCAGTATGTATGGGCTACTGTGACAGGTGCTAGAAGAGATATTGGTGTTTTTGTGGATGTTGGCATTAAAGACAAGGACATTGTTGTTTCAATTGACGAATTATCTGAATTAAAGGAACTTTGGCCCAAAACTGGTGATCGACTATATGTCAGTCTAGAAGTGGATGATAAGCATCGTTTTTGGGGGCATTTAGCGCCAGAAACTGTTTTTCGTTCAATTGGGCACTTTGCTAAGGGTGATGTTAAAAATAAACAGGTTAAGGCAACTGCTTATCGCTTAAAACTAGTCGGAACCTTTGTGATTACTGATGATAATTATCTTGGCTTTATTCATCCAAGTGAGCGATTTTCAGAACCAAGGCTCGGACAAGTAGTTGAAGCACGAGTAATTGGAATCGGTAGTCATGGGCTACTTAATTTATCATTAAAGCCCTTAGCACATCAGATGATTGATAATGATGCTGAAATGATTTTAGCCTATCTAAGGCGTCAACCTGATGGACAAATGTTATTAAATGATAAAAGTGACCCAGAGTTAATTAAGGCACAATTTGGAATAAGCAAAGCACAATTTAAACGAGCGCTTGGGACATTGATGAGGAATAAAAAAATCATTCAAAATGAACTCGGCACAAAATTAATTGAACAAGGTGAATCAATATGACTGATTTAATGGAAATCCAAGAAAAATTACAGAAGTCAGGTTATAAGCTAACGCCACAACGAAGAAGTGTTGTTTCAGTGATTCTAAACGGCAATGGCAAGGTACTTTCAGCAGAGGAAATATTTGTTGAAGTGAAACAAGGTAGCCCAGAAATTGGTTTAGCAACGGTTTACCGTACCTTGGAAATATTAGCTAATCTCTCTATTTTAGAGAAAGTTTTTATTGCTGACGACGGGATTGCTAGATACAGTATTAATACTGGTAGTCGTGGTATTCAAATTGAATTTATCTGTTTATCCTGTGGTAAATGGATTGAGCTACCAAGTAATTTATTAGATGATTTTGCAGAAAGAGTAATTGAATCTTATCCATATGCCATCAAAAATATCCATACGCATATTGAAGGCTTATGTGAGGATTGCCAAAAGCAGGGTGAAAATGTTAGCAATTATTAATCAATTTTTAGAGAGTAAATCACTATCCCAAAATTCTTATGATAGCTATCGTTATGATTTGGTTCAATTTGCCTCTGCTTTTCAAGCTGGTCTTGGCTCTATCAATCAGCAAAGCGTTGAATTATATCAATTGAAGCTACAAAAATTAAATTTGAGTAGCCGTACGATTCACCGTAAAGCATCAATTATTAATCAATTTTTGTTTTATTTATATCAAAATCATTTGATTAATGAATTAGTTCAAATTAAAAGTAGCCCTTTGAATGTTCAGACAACTAAATCTACGGACATGATTGATTTTAAGTTTTTCTATCAATCAGATTTGACATTGTCTCATTTGTTAATTGTCTTTATCCTAGAGACTGGGTTAAATATTCAAGATATTTTAAGAATAAAGAGCCATAATGTTAATCTTGATTATGGCTTTTTGCAGGTTGAAATAAAAGAGCAAAAACGCGTTATTCCACTCTCACCATTTTTGGTGGCGGCCTTACAACGTTTTACTTTTGGTCAGGAATTTTTATTTGAAAATCATGGTCATGCCTTTACAAGGCAATGGGGCTATCTAACTATTAAAAAAACGCTTTTTGAGTTTGGCTACCACGACCTATCACCTGCAAAACTGCGAGAGCAATATATACTAAGGCAAGTTAAGATGGGTAAAACAATTCATCAAATCAAAGAACAGCTAGGTCTTGCAACAATGATTACGTTGGAGCCTTATTTTAGAGGTAATGATGATTAATATAAAAATTGAAGGCTTTGAAGGACCATTAGATTTATTACTTCATTTAGTATCGAAATTTGAGGTTGATATCTATGATGTACCTTTATTAGAGGTGATTGAGCAATATCTTGATTATATTCATAGTATGCAGACCTTAGAGCTAGAGGTTGCGGGTGAATATTTAGTGATGGCAAGTCATCTTTTATTGATTAAAAGTAGGATGCTACTGCCAGTTGTTGAGGTGGAAGCCTTTGAAGAGGAAACGCCTGAGCATGATTTATTGACTAAAATTGAAGAATATCGCCGTTACAAAGAGGCATCAGAAATTTTGGTTGAAAGACATTTTGAACGTGCTCAGTTTTTATCTCGGCCTAAAGAAGAAATTATGATTGATGAAACACTTGAACTAATTAATCCATATGAAAAAATTGATTTATTTATTGCTTTTAATCAGCTTTTACTTAAACAAAAAACCAGTTTACGTGAAAAAACAACAATTGATGAGGAACTTTTTTCGGTTGAGGATAAAATTGTCAGCTTAAAGCAAAGCTTCAACCAGCATCAGAAATGCTTGTTTAGTCAACTATTTCAAGAGAATGTTACAAAGTCAGAGCTTGTAACAACATTTCTTGCTTTATTAGAGTTAGTTAAGGAAAAATATTTGAGCTTTAGTCAGAATGAAAATTTTGAGGAAATTGAGATAGAGAGAGTGATTCTATGACAGAAATTGGCAAAATAGAGCTCTTATTATTTGTGGCTGGCGAGGAAGGTTTGACGATAAAAGAGATTACTAAAATACTTGTGACCGATATGACCTCCGTCAATGAGGCAGTTGAAAAGTTAAAAGTGAAATATCAGTCCGACCAAGCCTCGGCGTTAACAATTTTAGAGGTGGCTGGCCGTTTAATTCTATCCACCAAAAGTGAATATTATGAAGTGATTAAGGCCTATGCAAAAACACCAGAAAATCAAAAATTATCAAAGGCATTGATGGAAACTTTATCTATTGTTGCTTATAAGCAACCTATCACGCGTGCAGAGATTGATGAAATTAGAAGTGTTCAGTCTACAGGCAGTATTAGTAAATTACTGCTTTATGGCTTAATTAAAGATGCTGGTTATAAGAATGCGCCTGGACGTCCAAAACTTTATCAAACGACAGATTTTTTCTTAAATTTTTTTGGATTACAAGATTTAAATGAACTACCTACGATTTCATCGTTAGAATTTACAGAGGATGAAACCAATCTATTTAACCAACAGATTGATTTGTAAGTATTGTAATGATATTGGTTATAAAAAAAGGATTAGTGAAAAAGACATGGAAAGAATTAATAAGTATATTGCACACGCAGGTGTTGCTTCACGTCGTAAGGCAGACGAGCTGATAAAAACTGGTAAGGTAACAGTCAATGGTGAGCGAATGACGGATTTATCGTATCAGGTTTCAAAAAAAGATATTGTTGAGGTTGAAGGCGTTCGACTTTACCAAGAAGAGCCAGTTTATTTTGTATTTAATAAACCACGTGGCGTGATTAGTAGTGTTTCAGATGAAAAAGGGCGTCAGACCGTTTTAGATTTTTTCCCAGCTGTTAAGGAACGGATTTATCCTGTTGGTCGTTTAGATTGGGATACCTCTGGCTTGCTGATATTAACAAATGATGGTCAATTTGCCAATTTATTAACGCATCCAAAGCATGAAATTGATAAAGTTTATGTTGCCAAGGTTAAAGGTATTGCAAATAGAGAAAACCTAAAGCCTTTTGTACATGGGATGAGGATAGACGGTTTTAAAATTTCGCCAGCACAATATCAAATTTTGAAGGTTGATCCTGTTAAACAGACGAGTATTGTTGAATTAACAATCCATGAAGGTAAGAATCATCAGGTTAAAAAAATGTTTGAGCGTTGCCAACTACCCGTTCAAAAATTATCTCGAATTCGGATTGGCAACTTAGATTTAACTGGTGTTCCAGCAGGACAGTATCGTCCTCTTTCTAAGAAAGAAGTTAGTCAACTTTGGACACTTGCAACTAAATAAGTAAAAAGATTTTGATTTTGTGATTAATCAAAGATTTTGACTCAATGTCAAATTTTACTGATTTGGCTAAAGAGATTAATATGGATAATTGGTAGCCGTCTGGCTACCTTTTTTTGCCATTGCCACTTACTCTCCGAAAATTTCAGCATGAAATTTGAGGCAGTCATTGACAATGGTACTCAGCGCTACTAATCAATTTGAGCGCCCAAGGAAATCTGAAATTGATTAGTAGTAGCTGAGCCATCAAATACTTGCTTTGAAAACTGCAGTTTTTGAAATGTTTCTAAATTAAACTTTATGCGAATAATCCAATCTTTCTCGGAAAGATTGGACGATTTGCTAATACCAGGCGATTTTCGACAAATTTCCTGATGTTTCCGAGAAAGACTGGACGATTTTCTAATACTAGGGCGATTCATTGTAGGACGATATATCTTTTTTCAGTTTAAGACAAATAAAAATTGGACAGAAATGTTGTGAACCCCATAAGTTAGACCAAAAATCTAACTTATGGGGTTTTTCATATGGCAAAATATGATGCAGAGTTTAAATTTCAAGTAGTACAAGCGTACATAGAT
>JAKVKP010000013.1 GCA_022484805.1 Streptococcaceae bacterium | reverse complement strand
AAAAAGCCTTCTTTATCCGCATCTAAGATAGCCACTAAAGAAACCTCAGGTACGTCAATCCCTTCACGTAACAGATTAATTCCAACCAGTACATCGAAAATACCTAAACGTAAATCACGAAGTATATCGGTCCGCTCCAGAGTTTTAATATCACTATGAAGATATTTCACCTTAACGCCCATTTCCTTCAAATAATCAGTCAAATCTTCAGCCATTTTTTTAGTTAGCGTTGTTACAAAAACACGCTCATTTTTTTCAGCCCGCTGATTAATTTCACCAAGTAAATCATCAATTTGTCCCATAATTGGACGCACTTCTATCTCAGGATCCAAAAGACCAGTCGGTCGAATTAATTGTTCAATCACCGTGTCTGTTTGTGTTGCTTCATATGGTCCTGGGGTTGCAGAAACATAAATAATCTGATGCACACGCGCTTCAAACTCCTCTAATCTCAAAGGACGATTATCCAAAGCACTAGGCAGACGAAAGCCGTAATTAACTAACATTTCTTTTCTTGCCTTATCCCCATTAAACATACCACGAATTTGAGGCATGGTGACATGACTTTCATCAATTACTAGCAGATAATCCTCTGGGAAAAAGTCTAAAAGCGTAAAAGGTGGTTCACCTTCACTTCGTCCTTCCATATGACGTGAATAATTTTCAATACCGCTGGTATAGCCCATTTCACGCAACATTTCTATATCATAATTAGTTCGTTGGGCAAGTCGCTGAGCCTCCAATAATTTATTTTCAGAGTTTAATGCCTCCAAACGAAGCTTCAATTCATTTTGGATTCGTTGAATCGCTTCCTCCATACCTTCGTCATTGGTCATAAAGTGAGTTGCTGGAAAAATCGCTAAATGGTCCACTTCACCAATCACTGCACCAGTTAAGGCTTCAACCTCTCTAATTCGATCAATTTCATCGCCAAAAAATTCAATCCTAAACGCGTGCTCGTCACGACTCGCTGGGAAAACTTCAACAATATCGCCACGTACCCGAAAGCGACCACGTTGAAAATCAATGTCATTTCGTTCAAATTGAATATCTACCAATTGATTTAGTAATTGATTTCGCCCTATTTCCTGACCAGTCCGTAATGAAACAACATGATCCTGATACTCTTTAGGACTACCAAGACCAAAAATGCAGGAAACCGAGGCAACTACAATGACATCGTTACGCTCCAATAACGCTGATGTAGCTGAATGGCGAAGCTTATCAATTTCATCATTAATACTAGCATCTTTTTCAATATAGGTATCACTACTTGGCACATAAGCTTCTGGTTGATAATAATCATAATAGCTGACAAAATACTCTACTGCATTATTGGGAAAGAATTCTTTAAATTCACTATAAAGCTGACCTGCCAGCGTTTTATTATGAGCAATCACTAGTGTTGGCTTATTTACTTCTTGGATAACATTAGAAATCGTAAAGGTTTTGCCCGTACCTGTTGCACCCAAGAGAATCTGTGCCTTTTCACCGCCGATGACACCATCCGTCAAAGCATCAATCGCCTTGGGTTGATCACCACCTGGTTGGTACTTTGAAACTAATTCAAACTTTTTACTTAGATCTTTTTCAATCATCTTTTCACCTCATTTGTTCGGATACCCTAATCTCTATTTTAGCACAGCCCGACAATTTCCTATAATATCTGAATTACCAAGATGAATTGTTTTCATAAGTATATTCAAAATACTTAATTGCCTTTGTACCTAGCTTGTTGGTAAAGTCAGAAGTATAAACTGATATCCATTATTTTCATTACAAAATATGTTATATTTTATGACATGCCATCGTTTTTTATGAAAATTAATTGAAATTTTTCATTTTTAATGTATGATATCATTTATACAAGTTCATACTTTCAATTGATTTATCTGATTAGAAAGCTGAAATTATGAATTTTTATTGATTTAGTCAATTAGAGACTGAATAACAAATAACCAGGAGGCTTTATTGTGAAAAAGAAATTATGGATTAGTTTAATCTTTGTTTTATCAATATTTGGACTATCATCGGTCGGACACGCTGAGGATAAAACTTATAATATTGCATCAGACCTAACTTTTGCACCCTTTGAATTCCAAAATAAAAATCATGAATACGTCGGAATAGATGTTGATATTCTTAAGGCAATTGCAGACGCGGAAGATATCAAGTATACAATTAATTTTATTGGTTTTCAGGCTGCTATTGATCAAGTTCAAGCTGGTCAAGCTGATGGTATGATTGCTGGAATGAGTATCACAGATGAACGTGAAAAGTCCTTTGACTTCTCTGATTCATACTTTACAGCAAACGCAACATTAGCTGTAAAGGAAAATAATACAACAATTAAAAGCTACGAAGATTTGAAGGGTAAGCAAGTCGGTGCAAAAAACGGTACCGCTTCTTACGATTTCTTACAGAAAAACAAAGATAAATATGGCTATTCAATCAAAGTTTTTGATGCCGCTGACACAATGTATGAAGCCTTAAATTCTGGCTCCGTAGCAGCAATTATGGATGATGAGCCAGTTATTAAATATGCCATTGTTCAGGGAAAAGCATTCAAAACACCTGTCGCTGCTGAAAAAATTGGTGAATATGGTTTTGCCGTTAAAAAAGGTTCAAATTCTGAGCTTATTCAAAAATTTAATAGTGGACTCGCAACCATTAAAGAAAATGGTACTTATGATAAAATCATTGCCAATTATACAGAAAAGGATCAGTCTGACAAGGACAATGCTTCTGATGAAACTTCTTTTTCAGGTATCATCGCCAATAACTGGCAACAATTATTAAAAGGGCTCGGTTATACCTTACTATTAACACTCATTTCGTTTGGCCTTTCATTAATTTTTGGTACCATCATCGGTTTATTTAGCGTCAGTAATGTTAAAGGCTTGAGATGGTTTGCAACAATCTTTGTAGATGTTATTCGTGGCATTCCATTAATGGTGCTTGCCTTCTTTATTTTCTATGGTATTCCAAATCTACTTCAATCAATCTTAGGTACTGAGGCACCACTTGGTGACTTCACCGCAGGGATTATCGCCTTGACACTTAATGCAAGTGCTTATATCGCTGAAATCGTTCGTGGTGGGATTGTTGCAGTGCCTACTGGACAAATGGAGGCAGCACGCAGCCTAGGTTTAACCTATGGCAAATCAATGCGTAAAATTATTTTGCCACAAGCATTTAAAATTATGATTCCGTCATTCGTCAATCAATTTGTCATTTCGTTAAAGGATACAACGATTATTTCAGCAATTGGTTTAGTGGAATTGCTTCAAAGTTCAAAAATTATTGTCGCTCGAAATCTACAATCGTTCAAAGTCTATTTCATTGTTGCACTAATCTATTTAATTGTTATTACAATCTTAACTAGATTTTCTAAAGTCTTAGAAAAACGCTTGAAATAATCAGCTTGATTGAATTTAATAAGATTTTATCGTGATTTATCATTGATAGACTCTTCAACAATGCAATTTAGCAGCTTAGTGAACAGTAGATAATGAAAGGAATTATTGAAAATGGCTAATGAAAAAATTTTAGTTGAACATCTCAAAAAAAGTTATGGTAATAATGAGGTTTTAAAAGATATCTCTTTATCGATTCATGAGGGAGAGGTTGTCGTGATTTTAGGACCTTCTGGCTCGGGTAAATCTACTTTACTTCGTGCCTTAAATAAGCTTGAAGAACCAACTAGTGGTAATATTTTAATTGATGGTGCCAATTTAACTGATAAAAGCACAAATGTAAATCAAGTACGTGAACATATCGGTATGGTATTCCAGCATTTTAATTTATTCCCTCATTTAACTGTTTTAGAAAACATTACACTAGCACCAGTAGATTTAGGTAAATTATTACCTGAAGAAGCAAAACAAAAGGGAATTGAGCTATTACGTCGAGTTGGTTTAGAAGACAAAAAAGACCAAAAACCTGATAATTTATCTGGTGGTCAAAAGCAACGGGTTGCCATTGCACGAAGCTTGGCAATGAATCCTGATATCATGCTCTTCGATGAACCCACTTCTGCACTTGACCCTGAGATGGTTGGGGATGTACTAGCCGTAATGAAAGATTTGGCTAGCCAAGGAATGACAATGGTAATCGTAACGCATGAAATGGGCTTTGCAAAACAAGTCGCTGACCGTGTCCTATTTATTGATGGTGGTAAAATCTTAGAGGATGGCACACCTGAACAAGTTTTTGAATCCCCTAAGAACAGCCGTACCAAATCATTTTTAGATAAAGTATTAAATATCTAATAACATTATTATTAATAATAAAAGACGATATCAGTATCATGTAAATTACCAATTTAGGTCTAAAATCTAAATTCTGGTAATTGCTACAACTGACATCGTCTTTTTTATAGATTGATTTGTATCGAGTTAACTCAACCGCTTACGCTTCGTTGAGGATTCAATATTTAATTTTTGGCGATATTTAACGACTGTTCGCCGCGCAACTGTCATCCCCTTTTCAGCCAATTTCTCCTGAATTTTACTATCAGATAATGGCTTCAGCTTATTTTCCTGATTAATAATGGCTAAAATTTCTCGTGCTAAGACATCAGTCGTTGTTTCATCAGCAAGGGTGGCAGCGACAAAGAAATGTTTTAATTCAAAGACGCCCTGTGGTGTATCAATATACTTATCATTAACAGCACGGGAAATGGTTGAATCATTCACTTCTAATTGTTGAGCAAGCTCATGCTGACTCATCGGTTTAAGCCGATCCGTCTTACCTAAAAAGTAATCTTTTTGGACATCTGCTATAATTCTAGTAATTTTTTCAACTGTCCGCACTCTTCGCTCGATTGCGTCCGAAAGCTGATGAATTAATTGTGTCTTCTGTTTTAAATAAGCCTTAGTATCTGAATTTTTAAGCTCTGATAACTCCTTAAGATAGCTTTCATCAATTGATAATTGTGGCACATTTCCCTTCAATGCTTTAACATCAAGCTCATTACCATTCACTGAAATTCGCATTTCAGGAATTACACCAACACGCTCGGAAATTTGGAATGCCTTAGCAACATTCGCTGTTAATAATTTTAAGTAGTCCCTAACCTCTTGGACTTCAACTAAAGAAATCTGACATTTATCTGCGACCGCTTGCCATTTTTGATTTGATAATTCTCGGAAAGCGCTTTCTAAAACGTAATAAGCAACACTCGGTGAATGATTATCCCGCTCACATTGTAATAAAAGTGACTCTTGCAAATTTCTAGCACCTATCCCCGCCGGATCTAATTGCTGAAATAGGGTTAAGGCATCCAAAAATTGAACTTCACTGACTTTTTCTGCCAAGCAAAATTCAACTTCATTACTTATTCTTAGATAGCCTTGATCATCTAAATAATTAATAAAGCGTAACATTAATCGACGAAGAACCGTATCACGATACTGTTCAGTAATTTGACGTTCCAAATATTCTTCAAGAGAAATACTAGATGTAATTTCTTGATTAAAAACATCTCCGACAATTTCAACACGATTAATACTCGGTAACTTTATTTCTAAGAAAGGATTTTCTTCATATTCTTGATTTAGGAGTTCTGTCACATCTGAAACACTGCCGCTCAAATAATTAATCCCTAATTGCTGCTTCTGAGATAAAATTTGCTTTTGCACTTGAGTTTGATGTTGATTGTATTTTAATTCCAAATAAATCACCTCTAATCTAGTTTACATTATTTTGAAATTATTTGCCTTATTTTTTTATATTTCCTTCAATTATCAATCAAATTTAGATTTTAATATTAGCAAATAATTATTAATAATAGTTTTTGCTAATTAAAAATATAGAGGCTAGTGTATTAACTCAAAAAAACAAGCAAACCAATAATTCTTAACTTTTATATTTTAAACTGTAATCCAAGCTAAAAATACCAATCACCAGTGATTAGATAATTAATCAATCTTTGGTAATCGGTATTATTATTTTATTTAAATATTAAGTAGTTTATATTAATCAAATAAGCCAACCAATTCAACATAACAATAGCCCGAAACCGGGTTACCTTTGTATGTGCCTTCGACCTTACTTGCTGCTTCATACTTATTAATAAATTGTGATACAATTTCTTGTTCTTTTTGTGAAGCAGTTATCTCAAAATAAGCATCTATCTCAGGTAATTTGACATTCCATTTTGTTGGATAGTTTTGTTTTGAAACGGGACTCTTCCAATAATCAAACTGATTTTCGGTTAATGATTCCATCGTTGTAACAGTTTGACTTCCGTCGGTATGAAGAACTGTCGCCCATGAATTTTCGACATTTGTTTCAAGATTTACAACTGACCATAAACTAATATATTCTCCAGAATCTAAATTAAGGTCCATCCAAGTCCATCTAAATTTACCTGCACTAGCGGCCATTGACTTTGTTGTTTGTTGCCACTGTCGATCAAACCATGATTTACCACTGATTGAGTAAGATTTATCATCAATTTTAATTGTACCCTCTGTTTGAAGATTAGGAATTGAATATTGGTGAACTTTTATACCTAATAACGAAAATATTCCTGAACCACCGTTATAGATGATATTACCAACTGGTTTCATAGTGATATCTAAAGATGCATTTGCCATCCGAGCTTCTAATTTCATAGTTTCCAAGTCGCCACTCATTGTACCATTAGGCACTTTGATATAAAATTTATCCTCTAAAATTTCAATTTCATCAAAGGAATAAAAATGATCTTCTCCATAATATGTTTTTGTCGTTTCATCAGTTACTGAAAACAAGCATTCATCACTGATCCTGTAGGCAATGGATAGATCATTAAATGATACATAAAATTTAACACATGACCCTCTGCTTCAAAATGACCAATTGCAAACCATGAATTACTATTACTATTTTTTTCCATAATAAATCTTCTACCGGGTTTAGGACCGAAACAATTCCTTTATTACTCAGGTTAAGATGTTCTACTACTGATTCTTTATTTTTTAACATGTCACATTCTTCCTTTCAAAATTAAAATTTTTTTCTTACTAATTTGATAGTCAACCAAAAAGTGTTAATTGATTATCATGATTTCATTTTATATAATATTTAAAATTGAACCAATCACTAATATTAATCTTTTATCGTTTATACGACACAATTAAAAAGTTGTCTATTATTAGGAGAATATCTATGAAAAAATCTGACAGGCGAATTGATAGAACGAAATTAACTATTACTAGTGCTTTTATTGAATTACTGAGTCATAAATCCTTTGATAAAATCACCGTCAACGATATCGCAGAGATTGCAAATATTAATCGCTCAACTTTTTATCTTCATTATGAAGATAAATTTGCTTTAATTAAACAAATCATCAATGAACATTTAGAAAAAATAGATCTATATACTGACCCTTTTCACACTGATAGCGATGCTATTACTATTAATAATGCTTTTACTCAAATTTTTGAATTTTTAGAAGGTGATTTTCAATTTTACGCCATCTTATTAAAAAGTGATTGTTGGCCTTTCTTTCATAAATATTTGCGTGAATTAATTATGAAATTAATAATTGATGCAAATAATTCAAACATTTCTAACGATGATAAAAATGAAGAATTTAACATCCTAATTAAGACCTCCGCAATCATTGGTATTATAGAGTGGTGGATTAGTAATGATATGCCACTAACAGCTGGAGAAATGGCAGACAATATGTTAGATATCTTTGTCAAACTAGACGCTTAATAATCCATTTTTTATAATTTATATGAATTAAAGACCATAAATAAAGGCTGAGATATTATTAACACACCGATTATTATTAATTCATTTTATCTTCTAAGAGATAATTTGTTTGAAATAACCAATATCAAAGCAGCTATATTTTTGAACCTTAATCAAAAAATTTTAAAAATAATTTCACTAATTTTATTCTTAGATAAACCCTAATCAGCTTGCTTGGCAGTTAAAGCCGAACTACTAATAGCCCCTGCTTAACGTGCATTTTGATTAATCAATGGTAAAGTATCATTTACAGTATCAGGACTAGACTCTGATTGAGCAGCACCTTTTTAGATTTTAATACTTTTTATTATTTCATCAAAAAAGTAGCCATCTGTAGATGACTACCTAATAAAAATTTTTAATTAAATTAAAATGGTAGATTGTTAGCAGGCGCTGGGTCCCCTTTTTTAACTAAAAGTACCTGAACTGCCTCTAAACGTAAACTCTTTCCTGTCGTTCCAGCTAATTCTCCATTCTTAACCCATTTTTGGTTACCGATATTTTGGACATGCACACGATAATAAACATCATATTTGGTTTCTAATTCACCAGTTAATCTGATTTTCAAAGCCTCTAATCGCAAACCTTTTCCTGTTGTACCAGCTAACGCACCATTACTAACCCATTTTTGATTACCAATATCTTGAACATGCGTCATATACTCAATCCCCCCGTCAAGGCCATCAGCAAGATTAATCTTAATTGCTTCTAAGCGAAGGCTTTTACCTGTAGTACCAGCTTTTTGTCCGTCAGAAAGTGCATTTTGCCAACCAACATTCTGTACATGAGTACTATATGAAATTGAAGGTACTACTTCTTCTTGTGTTGTTTCTAAATTTTTAATAGAATTACTTAAATTTTTAGCACTTTCATCAATCTTTGCCTGTGTTGTTGCTTCATCTTCAAAAATTGTCTTAGCTGCTGTATATGCCTCAACAACCTTTTGCCATGACGCTGTTGTATAACTATCTTTATGTGATTCAATTGCTGAATACAACTCTAAAATAACTTCTAGTGCTGTTTTATTAACTTCTGTTTCAGGCTGAACTTCTTCTTTTAGTGCTAAACCGCGAACAGCTTTAAAAAGATTATTGTATGCCGTTCCAACCTCAGATTCGGTAGCATCGAGTTTGTCCTTGACTGATTTGGCCTCACTCAATGGTACAGCGAGGTTAGACCAACTGGATTCCGTATAGTCACTAGCAGAATTTGCTAATTTATCTACCAAATCAATCAACACATTTAATGCCGTTTTATCAACTTTAGAGACAAGTCCAGAAATTGCAGTGGTTAAGTCATTGGTAGCAGTATCTATAGCATCTTGTGTTTGCGTTACATCTGTACTGTCATAACTAATGTTTGCAGCATCAAGCTTACTTGTAAAGGTTGACCATGAATCATCTGTATAGGCCACCTCATTTGGTAGAATTGCATTTGCTTCATCAATTTTAGCTTTCAAGGCAGTTTTATCTGCCACTACTTTAATTTGAACTATTTTTTCTTGATATTTTCCTGATGTATTAGTCGCACTATAAACCACTTCATGTGTTCCAATTGCATTACTTGCCAACCCTTTAACAATATTAACAGAGCTAATTACAGAAACCTCACCTGTACCACTCGTATTATTTGCAGCAACTAGGCTTTCTAAATCAATCGCACCACCATAGGTAATTGGTGTATCATTTGCCGTAATATCTATGTCACCAAAAATGCTTCGATATGGCGTAATTTTAGCGTTGGAAATAGTAGCCTTTTTATCATTACCACCTTCGACATAAAAACCAACATTATTTGTTTTGACATCCGCTCCAATAATCTCGGGTCTAAAATAGAAAACCTGAGTAATCGTTTTTTCGCCATCATTGATAAAAACCTCAACAGAGGATTCATCAACGAGTGCTGTTAATTTAATTTTGCCTGTATCAGGAATCGAAACATTGGTATTATCGCGACCATTACCACTCAAATCCGCGTCACCCGTAGTTAAGATATTCACGTAGGCCAGCCCTGCATTTAAGTCATAACCGACCATAACTTTTCTGGTAAAATCGTCAGTTCCTCTGACATAGATACCCAAAGCAGTTGGTTTAGTGGCATCGCTATCCCATGAAAATTCTGATTCTACTTTATAGTTTGTGCCCGTATAATTTGTAACCTTTGCAGCATTGCTATCACGCATGCTACCATCCAGAACAACACCGCTATCAGAGCTGCTGTCACCTTTATTTAGAGCAGGAGTAATTGCCGTTTCAGCATTACTTTCATCTAATTCCGCAATCGCAGTTTGTGTAATTTTATAACCACCATCATAGCTTGTATCCGAAACTAGCTCTAATTCACGTGGAATCGTCATATTACTATACCAAGGTGTAGTCTTCTGAAGACCGGTCCATTTCCAATTACTTTCCCAAGCCAACATGATTTTTCGATCACCAGTATTTCCGAAGGTGACACCTGCATAGAAATCTTCACCATAATCTAACCAATTTGGATTAGCCAAAGTTTGGTCTGTGGCTGGTGTCCATGTCCCAGTTGCATCAATATCGCCAACAAAATACTGCATACCTGACCCTGATGCATAGGCACCATCTTGCACACTCATCGTTAAAATCCATTTTTTAGTGCCGTCATCGGCTGTCATTGGAATTAATTCCGGACATTCCCAAACTCCATTACCGACATCGTGTTGTCTTTCAATTGCTGAAGCATATTCCCAGTTAATCATATCCTTTGATTTGAAAATTTGGGCCTGTTGTCCTGCAACGACAATCATCAACCATTGTTTATTTTCTTCATCGTAGACAACTTTTGGATCACGGAAATCCTTCGCATCAACACCGTCTTTGCCTGAAATTGCAGTCACAGGAATAATCGCCTTTGGACTTTGTTGATTCGCCGTACCGTTTAAATTAGCAGTCGCATTATCAGCAACAGATTTATTACTATCATAGTCATACTGCTTAAAGGTCATACCGCCATCCGTACTGTATGCTAAGTGCTGTTCTTGTACTTCCCTAATGCCTACCCATGTTCCCAGCCCATTATCGCCATCATCCGCTAAACGCGTTGGAATTTGAAAGCAGGTTGTATAATAGGCAAGAATTGTATTTGCACCTAAACCAGTTACGTTATTCTTATCAATAGCTGTTGAGCCACTGAAAATATATTTCTTACCATTAGCGCCATCCCAGTCTGACCGAGGTTGTCCCCAGTAGCGTACGGTTTGACCTTTAAATTCACCACTAGTTGCCGTAAATTCAAATTTCATTTCGTCCTGATTTTCCAGCATTGGGATTGCAACCGACTGCTCTTGCCAGTTAATCATGTCAGTACTAGTTGCGTGCCCCCATGACATATCACCCCAGCTATTACCATTGGGGTTATATTGATAGTACATATGATAAATCCCTGTCGAATCATCATAAAGTAAGCCATTCGGATCGTTGAGCCAATTTTGAGACGCTGAATAATGAAACTGATTACGATAAAGCTCATTATATTGCCAGCTGTTTTGATTCGCCGAGCTATCAGCAGAAGCACTTTTTGAAGTAACTAAGCCAATTGCTAATAAGCTGGTCATCCCAAGCAGCATTAGCTTCATCCTTTTAATAAAAATATTCTTTCTCATTAATCTCTCCTATTTCTTTAATTTTATGAAAACGTTTCCATAAACTATCATAAAAAAAGAATTGTCAAATAGTTAATATTCAACAATTCTATTTTAGTGTGCAACTAAGCAAGAATACCAGCTGCGTAGCCTAAAATACCAATTACGAAAATTACAAGAATAATCAATAATGGATTTACATTTTTCTTTAATAACCAAGCAACAACTAATGTTAAGCCTAAAGCCAGCATACCAGGCATAATACTGTCCAAAATATCTTGTACTGTTTGTGTTGTAACTGTACCGTCGTCATTAGTAATCTTAGTTGCTTGTAAAGCAATATTAATGCTCGTCCATTTATTAATCAAGGCCCCCATTACAAACAAACCAACGATTGAAGCACCTTCTGTTAACTTCTTGATACGTCCGCCAGCCATATCCTTGATAATCTCCATACCTTTTTCGTAACCGTAGAAAAGACCAAAGTATTTAGTTGCTAAACGAACGACATTAATTAAGAAGAAGAAGAGTAATGGACCGGCAATCGAACCGTTTAATGCGAGTGAAGCACCAAGTGCAGCTAAAACCGGGCGAGCAGTTCCCCAGAAAATTGGATCACCAACACCAGCCAATGGTCCCATCAAACCAATTTTCATAGCTTGAATTGCTGAACCGTCAATATCTTTACCCTTAGCCTTTTCTTCTTCCATCGCCGCAGTTACACCAAAGATTGGTGCAGTCAACCAAGGTTGTGTATTAAACCATTCCAAATGACGTGCTAATGCCTCATTTCTTTCCTCGCCCTCTGGATAAATCTTTTTCAAGGCTGGAATAATTACATAACAAAATCCTAATGATTGTACCCGTTCAAAGTTAAATGATCCTAATAGGAAATTTGAACGAAGAAACATACTATTTAATTCTTTTTTAGTTAATGTTCTTTCAGTTGCCATATTTTTTGCCTCCTATGCCTATGCATCTAAATCATCGTCGTCATCATCATAAGTTGTCGTACCTGATGAAGTCGCCGCTGCTTGCTGTGGTTGACCATTATATTTTAATTGTAAGTAAATTAAAGCTGCGATTAAACCTAAACCACCAAAACCAACAAGGTTGAAGTCTGTAAAGGCAGCGAATAAGAAACCTGCGTACATAAATGGTTTTAAATAAGGCACATCCATCATGTTAATAACCATTGCATAACCAACAACAACGATAATACCACCACCGATTTGAAGTCCTTTAGTAATTACTTCTGGAATTGAGCTTAAGAAGTTTTGTACAGCGTCTGCAGAAATTAAACAAATAATTAATGTTGGAATCATCACGCGCAAAGCTTGTAAACTCATAGCGAGTAAATGAGCCCGTTCAATCCCTTTGAAGTTACCAGTTTTTGCCATATCATCCGCTTTATGAATAAAGAATACCGTGATTGTTCTAACAAAGATTGTTAAAGCTTGACCTGCTGCTGCCAAAGGTACTGCAATTGCAATCCCTTCACCAATACCTTGATGTGAATTAATAACTAAAATAGTAGAAATAACTGAAGCAATTGCTGTATCGGGTGCCATCGCAAGACCAACGTTCATCCAGCCTAAAGCCATCATTTCCAATGTACCACCTAAAATAATACCAGTTTTAACATCTCCTAAAGCGAGACCGACTAAAGTACATGCAACTAATGGTCGATGTGTTTGCGCCTCATCTACTACTGATCCAATACCAGTAATCGCCGCAATAATTAATAAGGCTACAATTTGAAATATTCCCATGTTTCTTTCCTCCTTATAATATTATTTCAATGTATTGTTCAAAATATCATTAAAATCTTGTGATGTATCCCCTGGCAATTGACGTAATTCACATTTCACACCAAGTTCCTTTAGCTTTCTAAACGCTTCAATATCTTGATCTCTCACTGAAACTGATTTAGTAATTTGTTTACGATCCAATTCAAAGCGCATACCACCAACATTGACAACATCAATTGGCACACCGGCTTCAACTAAACGCGCAACATCCTCTGGTCCATCAAATAATAGAAATGCCGTTTCATTTTCATAGCGTGGCGAATGATAAGCCTTAGCCATTTTCTCCACCGTTACAGCACTTGCTTTAACATTGGCAGGTGCAACTGATAAAACCAAAGTCTTTCTAACTTCATCCTTTGCGACCGAATCATTGACAATGATAATTCGATTGGCAGGTGATTGTTTAATCCATTTCGTTAATACTTGACCATGAATAAAGCGATCATCAATTCTACTTAATACAATTTTCATAATTCATCCTCCTCTAAATCCTCTGAAACACTTTGAATTTTTGCAAATTCCTCTGAAAAAATTTTAACAAAATCAGGACTAGCATTTTTTAAATGTGCAACTACTTCGACTAAATTACCTGATAGCCTTGCACTTAGAGCCTCAAGCACCAATGGTAAGCTTAAACCAGTTATGACATCTCGATTTGAATTGCCATAAACGAGCTCACTTGCCGTATTGTAGGGTGTGCCTCCAAAGACATCTACAATAATCAGAACTTCCTCCGTTGAATCAAAATCATCTAGGAGTGCTTTAAATTTTTCGCTCAGATTTTCTTTACCTTCACCAGGTAAAAATTCCACTGCTGTATAATTATCCTGTGCACCAAAAATCATATCTGTCGCACTTTTAACACCAGTTGAAATTTGACCATGGCCACTTAAAATAATTTGTACCATCAAACCAACTCCTATTCATTCAGATGTATTCTTATTAAAAACATCTATCTCCTTACGCTTTTTATATAGCAATATGTGTGCCAACTACTTGTATTAAATTCAAACACGCTCTAAATTAACCTTTTCAATGATTTTTAATACAGGTAAAAAAAGAAAAAAACCTGTATTAAATTGTTTTTAGCAATTTAATACAGATTTTTAGTCTATTTTTTTATTTTGAAACAGGTGTCTCAAGATCACTAATACTAATAGTTAAATCATCACTGATTATATTGGCAATAAAGTAAGCCTCATCAGTCGAAATTGTCAAATTAAGTCTTTGTAGCTGATTATTCAGACTTTCTTCAACAAGTAGATGTAATTTTTCAATCAAGGGTGTAATTTCACCGTCATAAATCAATGCGTTATCCCGAATCACTCGTTCAACGGCAAAAGCAGTATGAATTACTAATTTAATCTTGGTTGCGTTTGGAAATTTTAATTTTAAATTTTTTTCTAAAGAAACAATCCAATTTTCAAGTAGCTTACTCATTAATTGCGGATTAAAAAAGACGAGATGCTCATTCAGCATATCCGTTATTAAATCATCCGTCACAATATTACGGCTTGAAAATTCTAAGCTATTAAAGCTCTGATCATTCGATAATAAAATTTTAACCTGTTTTTCCCCTTCTTGACAAATAAGTTCATCTAACGAAATATATGGAATGTCAAAATCGGGACGCTTGGTACCACAAGCAAATAGGCAATCATATTTCTCGATTAATTCAGGTAGCTCATCATCAATTTTTAACGCTGACAATGTGATGATTTTAACGGGTTCTTTAGAGTAATGGTAAACTAAATTATTTAATATTGTCTTCAGTCGCTCCGCCGTACCTGAGCCTGTCATACAAATTGCAATAATGGCTTTTTGCTTACCTATATTATCCTGATAAACATCAAAATAACGTTTTATATCTGCCTGAATAGATTCACGTAATGAACGTAAAGAAATATCTAAATAATTAACCTTTCTAGCAACATCTAAAACCATCGAGGTCGTTACATTGGTTAAAACTTCGATTGGCACACCTGTTTCTTCAATCAGTTTTTCTTGTTGTAAGGACAAAGTACCCATATCAATTAAGACTAAAACACCACTACCATCATCAATTTCCTTTATAATATCTACTGCTTGGATAAAAATATCCTCTGGTGGTGTTGATAAAGGCATATCTAGTGGAAAAATCGGTGCATAGCCAAATAATTCGACTGCAACCTCAACCATGCTTGTTGCCGTTGAATTGCCATGAGCACAGACCAAGACACTGACCTTTTTCTTGGTCTCAAGGGTTTCTATTGATTGCAATAAGAGTGCAATAAAATAGTCTTCATCCTCAGCTAAATTTAAAATTCCAGTATCATTCAATGCTAAACGAATCTGTTGCGCAATTTCGAAATCACGCTTCATTTGCGTTCGAATACGTTCTTGCTCCGTTGCGCTCAGTAGCTCTTTAACATCTCGGCGATTTTTATAGGCGTCCAGATGCATTGATAAAAAGGAAACAAAGCGATTATCTAATTTGATTTGATGTGTTTTCTCAATTGTTTTTTTGATTGATTCTGTAAAAGAAACAATTTCCTCATCCACAAATTTCATTAAATCAAGTGGTTTATTTTCAGAAAATCGTTGAATATATAAATTAAGGTCTGTTTTTAAATATTCTTCAATCTGAGCATCATCAACACCACTTTCACGCAGCATCTTTGTTTTTTGTTCAATAATTTGATAAATATTAAAAGCAGGCTCCTCTGAAAAGGTTGTTTCATGCTGAAACGGTGAAATTCGTGTCACGGGTAAAATCTTTTCTTCTAATATTCGATGATTACCACGACTACCACCCGAATTAATCCATTCATTTTTAACAACCTCTGGCAAGTATTCCTCCGTTAATTCAACCGCTTGATCATTTGAAAAATTGGAAATATATGCCTGAGCACAAATTAATTGCACGTTAGATTTCATTTGACCAATATTACCATAATTCGAAGCTGCCAGCAGTGCCTGGAACATTTCAGAATGAATCATTAACTCCTTGTTAATTCGAATCGCTTCTTGTTCAAATAAAAAAGTAACTAATTTTAGACGCTCCTCAACCGGTCGGTCAAGTAATGAAGGGATTTGAATAATCATCGGAATTCGACGCATGAAGGTTGATAGTAAGGTGCTACTTGGTGTTTCTGTTGTCGCACAAATAATCAATACATTTGAATGTCTAGTTTTACCACTCTCGCCTAAGCGATTATATCGACCATGATCAATGAAATAAAAGAGCATTTCCTGCCCTTCTGGTGGGAGACGATGAACCTCATCTAAAAGCAAAATACCACCGTCAGCAATATCAACTAGTCCTTCTCTTTCACCTTCTGCACCGGTAAAAGCCCCGTTAGCATATCCAAAAAGTTGAGCCATTAATAATTGGGGATTATTATAGTAATCCGCACAATTAAACTGAACAAAGGGAGCCTCAGTCGCACGAAGCTTTTCTTGAACCATAAACTGATGAATCATCTTACCAAATAATGTTTTACCGACACCTGTCGGACCGTGCAATAATATATGAAGGCCATTTGGTGGATAATAGACCGCAGCCTTGGCTTGAGATACTGCCTTTTTCAGACTGCCATTTGAACCAATCATTTGAGCGAAGGCATCCTCATGTGGATAAACATAAAGATTATTCGTTGTTTTATTAGAAAATTCGGAGAGTGATTCCACCTCCTGCACATCATTAGTACTAAATCCGAGAACATCTTCACAGAGCTCTTGTGGCATATATTTAACTGGAAAACTCTTAATCTTGACGACTCGTCCTAAACGAACAAGCTTATTCAGTTCCATTGAAACATTGGAACGCGTAATACCAGTCATTTCCTCTACTTCCTTGGCACAGAGCCCCTCCGTCTGCATTAAATCTTCCTTGGATAAATGGTTTAAGGCTTGAAAAAGGGCATTATAAATTTTATCAATTCTTTTCATTTAGCTAGCCACCTTCTAAATTCAGTTTCAATCGTTTTCATTATATCATTTTAATACTACTTTGATACAGGTTAGATTAACAATTTAAAAAAACATAAAAATAAAAGCTTAAGTCTCTACTTTTAGTAAAAACGAAAGCTTTTTTGATAGTCTATTAATTATATCGATATTTATTTTTGTTTATAGGTAGATAAGAATTTTTCCATTGATCCAATTGCATATTTCAAATCATCCATTTTTGGTAGATAAACAATTCTAAAGTGATCTGGTGAATGCCAGTTAAAGCCACGTCCATGGACTAATAACACCTTATACTGATGTAAGAAGTCTAAAACGAATTGTTCATCATCACGAATATTAAACTTTTTAATGTCTAATTTAGGAAAAATATAAAAGGCTGCCTTAGGCTTAACGACTGAAATACCTGGTATCTCTTTTAGCGCATTATAAATATACTCACGTTGTTCAAAAATCCGACCACCCGGCAATAACAAATCATCAACTGACTGATAACCACCTAATGCCGTTTGAATGATTTGTTGACTTAGAACATTCGAGCAAATACGCATTGAAGACAACATATTTAAGCCTTCTATATATCCTCTCACCTTCGATTTATCGCCTGACAAAATCATCCAGCCAACTCGAAAACCAGCAATTCGATGTGATTTTGAGAGTCCTCCCAAGGTCACCACAAAAAGATCAGGGGCTAAAGTGGCAATTGGCACATGAACGTTACCATCCATAACTAGATGATCATAAATTTCATCAGAAAAAATAATTAAATGATTTTCTCTTGCCACCTTAACGATTTCTTCTAAAACTTCCTTAGGATAAAGCGCACCAGTCGGATTATTGGGATTAATTAAAACAATTGCCTTGGTCCGACTCGTTATTTTTTTCTTTATATCATCCACATCTGGATACCACTCTGCTGCTTCGTCACAAATATAGTGCACCGCATTACCACCAGCTAAAGAAACACAGGCTGTCCAAAGTGGGTAATCAGGCATTGGCACTAAAATTTCATCGCCATTATCAACCAAACCCTGCAAGCACATATTAATTAATTCACTTACACCGTTACCAGTGTAAATATCATCCACATCTACATTTGGAAAGCCTTTAAGCTGACAATATTGCATAATTGCTTTTCGTGCAGAAAAAATTCCTTTTGAATCAGAGTAACCCTCTGAATTACGAACATTGGCAATCAAGTCTTTAACAATTTCATAAGGCGCTTCAAAACCAAAGGGAGCTGGATTACCAATATTTAATTTTAAAATATTAACGCCTGACTTTTGCATTTTTTCTGCTTCATCGAGAACTGGACCCCGAACATCATAGCTAACATCATTTAACTTCGTCGATTTTTCTATAAATTTGCTCATATTTACTCCTAAAATCAAAAGTTTTTTTATTTTATATCGCTGAGTTTGATTAGAAACTTAATTTATATCTTACGCTTAAAATGAAGTTTTATCAATCTGTTGATCAAATAATTCGATCATGATGGCTCAAAAGAGGATTTATTATCTGCCTAGAGCCAATATTAAAAAGGACCAAACAAAGTTCAGTCCAAAGTAAGTGAATTATCTACCTTTTAAATTAATTAATAGAGAATTGCGAGAGTGAGTAGGCTCATAATTAGACCAACTGACCAAAACAAAAAATCAACTCGCCATTCAGACCATTTTTTTCCACGGCCAGTAAAACCACCTAACTCAAAATGATGATGAATTGGACTCATCGCAAAAATTCGTTTACCACGGGTCTTAAATGAGACTACCTGAAGCATCACACTGCTCGTTTCAATTACATAAACAAAGCCAATTAATAATAAAGTCCATTCTTGATGCAATAAAATTGAAATCGTTGCTAGTAAACCACCAAGAGCAAGAGAACCAACATCTCCCATAAAAATTTTAGCGGGCTTTCGATTAAATCCAAAAAAGCCAATCAGACCACCAATTGAGGTTAAAATGACTAATAAAACATCAAATTGCTGCTGTTTGAAAGCAATCACAGCATATGCTAATAATGAAATAGTAACTGAAATTGTTGCTAGCCCATCAATGCCATCAGTTAAATTAACTGCATTTGAAAATCCAACTAACCAAAAAATAATAAACAGAGCATAGAACCAACCTAGATTAACATGATAGCCAAAAACATTTAATTGATTAGAAAAATCCTCACCTTGATAAACTAAAAAAAAGATAATTGCACCAATAATTTGACCAATTAATTTTTGATTCGCTTTTAAACCTTCATTTTTATGCTTGAAAATTTTCAAAAAATCATCTAAAAAGCCCAAAATACCATATAAAAAAATTATAAATAATAAAATAAACGTATCTACTGAGAATAAATTCATCAATATACCACTAATAATTGACGTAATGATAATTGACAATAAGAAAACAACACCACCCATTGTCGGTGTACCTGCCTTAGCAATATGTTGCTTCACATCCTCGTGCATTTGCTGACCATCAATTTTTTTTAGATGAAAATAGCCAATAAATAACGGCATCGTGCTAACAGTAATCGCGAAGCTGATAATTAATGCCAAAATCATATATGATAAATCCAATGCTTTACTCCATTCCTTTTTCTAAATTAAACTGTCAGATAATTTAAGCTTCGACTTCCTTGCAAAATGCTTTAGCATCGCTTGTCACCGACACATTTAGCTTAGTGCTATGTATTCTTTTGCTAAACCAAGGCTTAAATTTGCTAGTAGTTTAAGTCAATATGCCAGTATCTGAATTAATACTAAACAATCCCGCTACCTCATCCAATTAGACGAGGTAGGCTAGTCATTTAGTTATTCGCTTAGTGTTATTTCAATCGTTTGGCCTGCCGAAATGTCAGTACCTGCCTTGACAGATTGTGCACTCGCTTTACCAGAGCCAGAAATTCTTAATTTAACATCTGCTAATTTTTCAAATGCTGCTAAAGTATCCTCATTCCAATCAGTGACATCTGGCATTGTCAACTGACCATCACTTAATAGTAAAAGTTTAGTATTTGGATCGACTTTCTTACCTTTGGCAACAGACTGGCTCATTACTTTCGAGCCACTACCAATGATGACTGGTTGCACCATTGAACGTCTTAATTCAGCCGATACATTATTAACGGACTTACCTGTATAATCTTCAATTTCAATTTGCGCGACACTTGAGCCACTGCTTGCAGTCACAGGTTCAATATCAGTTTCCATTGCTCTTGCCAATAATGGGTTAGTCACTTCGCTCATTGATAAGCCTGTATAATGCTCAGGCTGTTTCATCGTTAAATACAAAATGTATTTTGGATCATCACTTGGTGCCATAATGACAACCGAATAAAGCAAATTACTTGCATCTAACATATCCAGATAGCCGCTTGAGCCTGCAATTTGTGCCGTACCCGTCTTAACGGAAATTGTTGCATCACCTGCTTCATAAATTGGGCCACCCTTAGAGTGGGAATATGCCGTTCCATAAACTGGATCAGTACCAACCTTTATCAAGTATTCACGTGTTTTTGCAGCCGTATCCGCTGTAATTGGTTGGCCAACTACCTCTTGTTGTACGACATTTTCAGTATTTGCCTCGCTATTAGCAATTTTCGAAACAAAATGCGGCTCGACCATCTTACCGTCATTTGAAACAGCCGTTAAGCCTCGAAGCATTTGAATTTGTGTTACATTAATTGCTTGACCATAAGCACTCATCGCCGTATCAACAACATTTTCTGTTGGTAAGCTGCCTGTATTTTCAGCTTCCTTACTTGTCCCTAAACCAGAATTAGTTGTTGAACCAAAGCCAAAGGCACTAAGATAATCACGCCAAGTTGTATCGGTTAATTTTTGCTCTAAGGTCACCATTCCGACATTAGAGGAATTTGAGAGTGCCTGCTGGAAGGTCAATGTACGAGCACCCTCCTCATAATCCCAGTCATTAATTTCAGTATCTGCTACTTTGATTGTTCCCGCCGTATAGGTGCCATCAGGATCAAATTTACCTTCATTTTGGGCCGCCGCTGTTGTGAAAATTTTCATCGTTGAACCTGGCTCAAAATTAGATTGAATTAATAAATTACTCCAAACAAAATCGTCCCCACCAAGTCCTTCCTGCGTATCAGCATTAAAAGTTGGACGTTGACTTGTTGCCAAGACCTCACCTGTATCTGCAGTCATTAGAGTGGCTGTTAACTCTTTAGCATTCACAGACTCCTGTAGCTGATCCATTAAGGTTTCTAAATAGCTTTGCAAGTCCATATCAAGCGTCGTATAGACATCCTCACCATTTTCAACCTTCTTAGTTTCTTTATAAGTATTAGCAATTGGATTCCCATTAGAATCTTTTTGATAGGTCGAAACGCCATCTGTACCACTTAAAATATCATTATAGGCTGCTTCGAGTCCAAAACTACCTGTTAGACCGCTTTGATCATCGTCTGAGTCCTTTAGCTGTGCCAAACCGATAAAATGAGAGGCAAATTGACCATTTGGATACATTCTAGCAGGATGATCTTCAAAATCGATACCTTTAATATTTTCCTTATCTAAGGCTGCAACAATTTTTTCTTTCGTACTTAATGAAATATTTTTACCCTTGGTCCCAAATTCAACCTGATAAAGCTCTGTTCCATCCTTGGCTTTATTATTCTTCAAAGTCGAAATCACATCAGCCTTATCAATACCTAGATACTGATTTAATATTTCAGCAATACGATCATAATTTTTTTCTTCAACATATAAGTTAATTTTTTTACCTGTTTCAGAATCTGTTCCTGTATAAGATTTCGAAACAATAGCAATCACTGAGTAACTTGTCGCATCTTCTGCAATTGGATAACCATAGCGATCATAAATTGTACCTCGAGTCGCATGCTGCACAGTTGTGCCATAATAGGTGCTATTAGCACTTTTGGTTAAATTAGTCCCTTTAATTTCTCCAGTTGCAATAATCATACCGAATCGGACTGTGAAAACGCCCAATATAAAAACAGTAGCCAAAAAGAGTGATTTCCCTACTTTTCGACGATTATAAATCGGGTTATCACTTCTTTTACGCTCTATTCTGTTCACTAATTTATTAAATAAACGCATTAATTCAACTTCCTTAAATTGTCAGTATTGCTTGTAAGTCCTGCATTTTCAGCAATTTCCTTCACGCGATCACTACGTAACAGTTCATTTTGTTGTTGCTTTAAATCTGCTACCTTTGAATTATTATTATCAATTTTTGTTTGAACAACATTAATTTCATTTTGTGTTGATTCAATTAAATATTTTACATAAAGCTGACTAATCGCTAATGAAATTGCCGTAATAATCACTGCAGCATAAAAACATTTTTCTAATAATGAAACCTTTTTTAATTTTGGTAAATAAGTTTTTGCCTTTGATGAAGCTTGAACGTTAGGTGATTCCACTTTTTGCACTTCTTCTTCTATAAATTGTTCTTCTTTGATATTAACCACGTCGTTCAACTCCTCTTACTTTTTCAGCAACTCTTAGTTTTGCACTTCTCGATCGACGGTTATCTGCCAGTTCAGCCTCACTTGGTAAAATTGGCTTGCGATTAACTAATTTCATAATCGGCTGCATCCCGTCAGGAATCACTGGAATACCAGGTGGTAAGTCTCCGATTTCACTGTACTCCTTAAAAATACTTTTAACAATTCGATCTTCGAGTGAGTGAAAGGTAATCACGCTGACTCTCCCACCAACTGACAATAAATCAATTGCCTGTTCAAGTGAGGTTGCAACTACTTCGAGTTCCTGATTGACCTCAATTCGAATCGCTTGAAACACTCGTTTTGCGGGGTGACCACCCGTTCGACGCGCTTTTTGTGGAATTGCTGATTTTACAATTTCAGCTAATTCCGTTGTCGTCTGAATTGGCTGAATCGCTCTTGCTTCTTCAATCTTTCTAGCAATCTGTTTTGAAAATTTTTCTTCGCCATAACGATAAAAAATTTTCACTAATTGTTGATAACTATAAGTATTGACGACGATTTCAGCAGTCAATTCACGTTGGCTGTCCATACGCATATCCAGTGGTCCTTCATTGTGATAGCTAAATCCACGTGCTGCAATATCTAACTGAGGTGAAGACACCCCTAAATCATACACCAGACCATCAACACTTGTAACCCCTAGATTTGTTATATTTTCTTTAAGTTTACTGAAATTAGATTGCACAAAGGTAACCATATTCATATCAACGTAATATTTCAAACGTTCTTTAGCATTCTCAATGGCAACCGGGTCTTGGTCAAAAGCATATAAATGACCAGCAGAATTTAGCTTACTCAATAAATAAGCACTATGACCAGCGCCACCAAGTGTACAATCAACATAAATACCATCAGGTTTAACGTTGAGCGAATCAACTGTTTCATTTAATAATACCGTTTGATGTTTAAATTCACTCACGCACAACCTCCATTGACCAAAATATCCTTAAACTATACTTAAAAACCAAAATCCATCATTGTATCTTCTAAATCATCAAAAGTATTTTGCAATTCTTCCCAACGATTTTTATCCCATACTTCAATATGCTTTGAGGCGCCAATTACAACACATTCTTTGCTAATTCCAGCGTACTCTCTCAAGGTAGGTGGGATATTGACGCGACCTTGCTTATCTATCTCACATTCTGTCGCAGCTGAATAGAAAAAGCGAATAAAATTGCGAGATTGTTTTTTTGAGAATGGCAATTCTTCAATTTTTGTTTCCATCTTTTCCCATTCCTCTAAAGAATAGCCAGCTAAACAGCCATCTAAGCCTCTTGTGATAATAAAACGACTGGCTAAGCCGTCACGAAATTTTGAAGGGACAATTAGGCGACCTTTCGTATCAATATTATGTTTATATTCGCCCATGAACATACTCGGTCACCTCCCGAAAATTTCAATTACCACACATTAACAATATCTTACCACATCCCCCCACTTTACTCCACTATTTCAGAAAAAATTTTAAGCAATCCTTAAAAAATAATAACTAAATTCTGCAAAGCTACTCAATCAAATATTTAAACGTTCTTAATGCAAAAAAAAAAACAACCATCTTAAATATTGATGGTTGCTTTTAATATTTACCGAATACCTGACTTACTTTTTTATAAATTTATCGAAAAAACCTTCCCTGTGCTCCGAAGGTGAAATACCACTCGCAACAGCAAAAGCACGTAAAGCTTTTTTCTGTTCCTCATTTAGATTTTTAGGGGTTTTAATTTTAACTCTAACGTGCTGATCACCGTTACCGGTTCCTCGTAATTTTGGAGCGCCCTTACCACGTAACCTAAAATTCGTATCTGTTTGCGTACCAGCCGGAATTTTAAGTTTCACTTTACCATGAACAGTTGGCACCTCTACTTCGTCACCAAGAGTCGCTTGAACGAACTCAATTGGCAATTCATAGTAAATTTCTGAGCCATCTCGTTCAAATTGCTTACTTTCGGCAACTTGGAAAATCACATAAAGATCCCCATAAGGTCCACCATTGCTACCTGATTCTCCTTGTCCATTCAAACGAATTTGTTGACCAGTTTCTACACCAGCAGGCACTTTAACCTTAACTTCATGTTGTTTTTGTTCTTGACCAGAACCATGACAGGTTGGACAGGGTTCTTTTATTTCTTTACCAGTACCATGACAAACATCACAAACCTGTTGAGACATTACACGACCAAGCGGTGTATCACGCGCAACTTGGACACGACCTTGACCATGACATTTTGAACAGGTTTGAGGTTGTGTACCTGGCTTAGCACCACTTCCATCACAGGTATGACAGGTTTCTTGACGCTTATATTTAATTGTCTTATCCGTACCAAAAATTGCCTCTTCAAAACTTAAATTAATACGATATTGTAAGTCATCACCTTGTCTTGGGGCATTAGGATTAGCACGGCCACCGCCGCCACCACCAAAGAAGCTTTCAAAAATATCTTCGAAGCCGCCAAATGAAGAGCCACCACCACCAAAACCAGAAAAGCCATTAAATCCTGATCCGGCACCTGCGCCATAATTTGGATCTGTTCCTGCAAAACCATATTGATCATAGGCTGCTTTCTTTTGTGGATCACTTAAAATCTCGTAGGCTTCTGATATTTCTTTAAATTTATCCTCTGCTCCTGGATCCTTATTAATATCAGGGTGATATTGTTTAGAAAGTTTACGATAAGCCTTCTTAAGCTCCTGCTCATTCGCACCCTTTGAAAGGCCTAGAACTTCATAATAATCTCGTTTATCAGCCATCTGTTCTCCTTTATCAAATCTTTAATTCTATCATTCATGCTAATAAATAACTCCTTAGAACAAATGATATTAACACAATATGACGCATTTTAATATTTTAACATTTATTAAGAGATTAAAGTAACTTTTTTTAGATTTCTTATATCAAAGCGACTTATTTTCACAGAAAAGCGCAAGGAAAGATTCCTCGCGCTCAATTTGCAAATCACCATCGAGAAACAGGTTAATCATCTTAAAAATCACACAAATTTATCGCGCAACCCGATAAGAAGCTCTCGAGTCTATCAAAGAGATTACCTTATGCTCATTTTTATACTGAACTGCTTTGTCACTCTATGACAGGCTTCAACACATTGTGATTTTTTAAAAATCACAAACGAGTGCATCTAGTACCTTATTTATCGTCAACTTCTTCAAAATCACCATCAACGACATCATCAGCGCCTGCTTTAGCTTCATCAGTTGCTCCGGCTTCACCTTGTGCTGCTTGTTGAGCGGCTGCAGCCTGTTCATATAATTTAACAGATAAGCTTTGAACAATTTCATTTAAAGCATCGCGTTTTGTTTTAATTTCTTCTAAATTATTCGCTTCAATTGCTGCTTTTAATTCATCACGAGCTGCTTCTGCTTTCTTAACTTCTTCTTCTTCAACTTTACCATCAAGCTCTTTCAAAGTTTTATCCACTTGGAAGACTAATTGATCAGCTTCATTGCGCAATTCAACCTCTTCTTTACGTGTCTTGTCTGCTTCAGCATTTGCTTCGGCATCCTTCACCATACGTTCAACTTCATCATCAGTTAAACCAGAAGAAGATTTAATTGTAATTGTTTGTTCTTTGTTTGTACCTAAATCTTTGGCAGAAACATTAACGATACCGTTTTTATCAATATCAAATTTAACTTCGATTTGAGGCACACCACGAGGTGCTGCTGGGATATCCGTCAATTGGAAACGACCTAAAGTTTTGTTATCAGCTGCCATTGGACGTTCACCTTGCAAGACATGAATATCTACTGCTGGTTGATTGTCAGCCGCTGTAGAGAATACTTGTGACTTAGATGTTGGAATCGTTGTATTACGGTCAATTAATTTTGTAAATACGCCACCCATTGTTTCAATACCTAATGACAATGGTGTAACATCAAGTAAAACGACATCCTTAACATCACCAGTAATCACACCACCTTGAATTGCTGCACCCATAGCAACTACTTCATCAGGGTTTACTGATTTATTTGGTTCCTTACCTGTTTCCTTTTTAACTGCATCAACAACAGCAGGAATACGTGTAGAACCACCAACTAAAATAACTTCATCAATATCAGATTGTGAAAGACCAGCATCTTTTAAAGCTTGACGTACTGGATTCTTAGTACGTTCAACTAAATCAACTGTTAATTCGTCAAATTTAGCACGAGTTAAGTTCACTTCTAAGTGAAGTGGACCAGCATCACCGGCAGTGATAAATGGTAAGCTAATTTGTGTTGATGTAACACCTGACAAGTCTTTTTTAGCCTTTTCAGCTGCATCCTTCAAACGTTGCATTGCCATTTTATCCTTAGCTAAATCAATACCATTTTCTTTCTTAAATTCAGCGATTAAATAATCAATAATCTTGTTATCGAAGTCATCCCCACCAAGATTATTATCCCCAGCAGTAGATAATACATCAAAGACACCGTCACCTAATTCAAGAATTGAAACGTCAAACGTACCACCACCAAGGTCAAATACTAAGATTTTTTCATCTTTATCAGTTTTATCTAAACCATAAGCAAGCGCTGCTGCTGTAGGTTCATTAACAATACGTTCAACCTCTAAGCCGGCAATTTTACCAGCATCTTTAGTAGCCTGACGTTGAGCATCGTTAAAGTAGGCAGGTACTGTAATTACTGCTTTTTCAACTTTTTCTCCTAAATAATCTTCAGCAAAACCTTTTAAATATTGTAAAATCATTGCTGAAATTTCTTGTGGTGTATACGATTTATCAGCAACATTTACCTTAAAGCCTGCTTCACCCATATGACGCTTGATTGAAATAATTGTATCAGGATTAGTTACTGCTTGACGCTTAGCAACTTCACCGACTTGGATTTCACCATTTTTAAATGCAACCACCGATGGTGTTGTACGGTTACCTTCTGGATTTGGGATAATATTTGCTTGTCCACCTTCAAGGACTGCGACTGCTGAGTTAGTTGTACCTAAGTCAATACCAATAATTTTTGACATAATATATTTCCTCCTAAAATTGTTAATTGTTAATTGTTAATTGTTAATTGTATTTATTGCGCGACTACAACCATACTTGGTCGTAAAACACGATCTTGCAATTTATAACCTTTTTGTAAAACTTGAACCACCGTATCTGCAGGATGCTCGTCACTTGCATCTACCGTTTGAACAGCATGATGTAAATTTGGATCAAAGGCAGCATTCTCCGCTTCAATCAGCTCAACACCTTCTTCTTGCAAGGCATGTAATAAGCTTTCTTGAACCATTAGGATACCTTTTTTAAGAGATTCACCAGCTTCATCAGCAACTTCACTTTGCAATGCACGCTCTAAATTATCCAAGCTTGGTAAAATTTTCGTTGCCAAATCTTGAGAACGATATTTTTGTAAGGTTTGCCTTTCGCTCGCGAAGCGTTTATGCATATTTGACATCTCAGCTCGCGCACGAAGCAGCTCATCTTCCTTTGATTCAATTTCCTGTTTTAATTGAGTCAATTCATCAACTGTTTCAACGACTTCTTCAGAATTTGCTACTTCAGCTTCATGAGCAGCTTGAGTTTCCTGCTTTTCATCTTTTTCTTTATCTTTTTTCTTTGACAAGAGTGCACCTCTTCCATCCTAATATATAATTCATAACTATCACGTGATGAATAGCTATGTCTATCACCAATTAATTTAAAGTCTTACTCAATTTCATAATGATTTGAATCAACAAAACGATTATAATCATAAAGTTTTAGTGAAAGTAGTTTTGCCATTCCACTCATCATGCCAACAATCTTAATGTAATCTAGATTGACTGGTCCCATAATAGCTAATATCCCCTGTTTATTACCAGGAATATCATAGGGTTGTGTAATCAGCGATAAATTTTCAAAAAGGGCATTTCGATTATCACCAATATCCACCGTCAATTTATCCTTACTTACCGCTCGAAGCACGTTGACCACTTCCTTAGTTTCTCCAAAGAACTGATACAAGCCCTTCAATGTTTGACTATCAGAAGGATTGGTATAATTTAACGCGTTCAGCTTACCACTGATAAAAATCTCTTCATTAAATAAATCTTCAAAGAGATGATCAAAGAGTGACATCACGCCTACCGTTACCTTAAAATAACGATGTAAAAACTGGGGTAATTCCGTTCTAATTTTATAGTGAACGGACATTAAATCATTGCCTAGCAAACGATCATGGACAATTCGCTCTAAAAGATTCAAATCCTCCAACAACAATGTCTTTGGCAAATTGAAATATTTTGTCGATGTATTTGCATTATCTGTAATCAAAATTGCCATCGCCGAATGCGTATTCAATGGAATGACACTAAAACCAGTTAGAACTCTACCTTTAGTTTCACTACTTAAAACAAACCCTGTAAATCCAGTCAAATCTGCTAACGTTGCAGCAGCAGCCTTTAAAATATCAGACTGTTTAAAAAATTCAGGTTCAAATGCATGATAAATTGTTCTCAGATCATGCTCATCAATACCAACTGAATCAATCATAAATTCAGCAAAGTAGCGAAAACCCGCAACAGACGGAATACGCCCAGATGAGGTATGCTCCTTTTGTATCAATCCTTTTTTTTCTAGTGCAGATAAATCATTTCTTATTGTTGCACTGCTTGCGTTAATGCCTTCAGCAACAATTCGCTTTGAACCAATCGGATTGCCTTCAGCAGTATACAGCTTAACTAATAGGTTCAAAATAGCCATCTGTCGTTCGGTCAACATTTTATCACCTCAATTGAATTAGCACTCATCACTATCGATTGCTAACCCTGTTATTAATATACATTGTTCTCTTATAAATGTCAATGGTTAGCGCTCAAAAAATTAGCACTCTTTTAAAAAGAGTGCTAATCACGAATAATTTTGATAAAATAAGCTTTCCCGCATCCTGCCACCTGCAAAAAACAAAAAACGCCAACAAAACTTAAAATAAATTAAGTATTTGATGACGTTTTAAATGAGTTAAATCATATTATTGATTTAATGCTTTTTTTGCTTCTTCAGCGATTGCTGAAAATGCTTCTGCATCATTAATTGCTAAATCAGCTAACATTTTACGGTTAACTTCAATTCCAGCTAGCTTCAAACCATAAGTCAATTTTGAATATGATAAGCCATTGATACGAGCAGCTGCATTAATACGTTGAATCCATAATTTACGGAAATCACGTTTCTTTTGACGACGATCGCGATATGCGTAATTATATGAATTCATAACTTGCTCTTTAGCAGTTTTGAATAATGTATGTTTAGAACCGTAGTAACCTTTTGCTAATTTTAAAATACGTTTACGACGTTTGCGTGAAACAACGCCACCTTTAACACGTGCCATTTATATTTCCTCCTAGTAATTTCAGATTAATTCAATTATTTTAAGCCACTTAACATTTGACGAATACGTTTGAAATCGCCACTTGAAACCATGCTTGCTTTACGTAATTGACGACGTTGTTTTACAGTCTTACCATGGAAACGGTGAGAAGTGTAAGCGCGGAAACGTTTTAATCCACCTTTACCAGTACGTTTGAAGCGTTTAGCTGACGCGCGGTGCGTTTTTTGTTTTGGCATTTTATAAAATCCTCCTACATTATATGAAATCAAGTTTTTTTGAAAATAGAATCTCAAATCAACACTGAATTTTCAACTAAAAAATTATTTTTTCTCTTGAATCGGCGCTAATTGTAAGAACATTGAACGACCATCCATTTTCGGACGCTGTTCAACTGTAGCTACCTCTTTGGTTTCTTCTGCAAAGCGTTCAAGAACACGTTGACCTACGTCACGATGCGTAATCATACGCCCTTTAAAACGAATTGACACCTTAACTTTGTCACCTTTTTCAAGAAACTTAAATGCTGCCTTTAACTTCGTATTAAAATCATTATCATCAATATTCGGACTTAAACGTACTTCCTTGATATTGACCACTTTTTGGTTTTTACGTTGTTCCTTCAATTTCTTTTGTTGTTCAAATTTAAATTTACCGTAATTTAAAATTTTAGCAACCGGTGGCTTAGCTTGTGGCGAAACCAATACTAAATCTAAATTCGCTTGTTCAGCGATTTTCAAAGCTTCCGCAACAGGTTTAATACCTAATTGTTCTCCCTCAGCACCAACCAATCGAACTTCACGAGCACGAATTTCATCATTTATAAACAAATCTTTTGCTATGTTTAACACCTCACTTAATTCAAATATATATTCCATCAATGTTCAAAAAAATAAAGTAAAAATGATTATTCAATATATTAATAAAACAAAAACGCGACTCTACCAAAACGTAGACCCGCTCAAATGACTTCACATTAAGTAAAGCTTTGTTTATCTATCAGCCCAGGAACACGTATTCGCTAAGGCGAGAAGCGGGTGCTTCTACTTTAATTTTCTCAACTTTTATATATTACTATAAACTAGTTCTTAAAGTCAAGCGTTTTTATAAATTTATTTCATTAGCAAGCTTTTCAATTTGATTAACAACCGACTCAATATCTAAACCAGTCGTATCTAAAAGAATAGCATCTTCAGCCTGTTTCAAGGGCGATTCCACTCGTGTTGAATCAAGCTGGTCACGCTTGGCAATTTCCTGCTTCAATGTTTCAAAATCAGTAGAAATACCTTTTTCAATATTTTCTTGATAACGTCTTTTAGCGCGTTCATCAACAGAAGCGACTAAGAAAATCTTCAAGTCAGCTTGTGGTAAAACAACCGTACCAATATCACGACCATCCATAATAACACCACCTTGATTTGCATATCGCCTTTGCAAATCTACTAATGCCTCTCTGATTGCCTTCATTGCCGCAAATTTTGAAACTGCTTTTGTCACCTCATTCTCTCGAATCACAAGTGTCACATCCTGATTGCCAAGAAAAACAAGCTGACCGTCAGCCGTATTTTGAAATGAAATTGGCTGTTCCTGTAAAAGTGTCAAAATAGCCGAGGGACTTTCGAGATGATGCTTTAATGCTAGAAATGTCACAGCACGGTACATCGCGCCTGTATCCAAATAAATTAAATTAAGTTTTTTTGCAATGATTTTAGCAACCGTACTTTTCCCAGAAGAGGCCGGTCCATCGATTGCAATTGTAATTTTTGACAAAATAATATTCCTTTCAAGGCAAAATCACCTTTGTTTTTTTACAAAAATGATAACTAAAGCAGCTAGTAAAAATGCAATCGCAAGTGAAAGCTTTGGAAAAAGCGTAAGGGTTACGATATACAAAGCTAAGCCCATTATACTCAGAGTTACCAATAGATAAATAATTGCCCCAATCATACAAATCAAGAGTATGGCTAAGCCAATTTTCTCAAAAAGATTCGCTTTCCTAATTCGATATAATACATTCCAAAAAGAATTTGCCAAAGGCAAATTCTTTTTTTGAATCCATTCAGAGTTCTTCATATGCATCACTCCCCTGATACTATGTTCTGACCTACTAATTATTTAATTTTAATTTTTTGTCCAGGTACCGCAAACCATTGGTCAATACTACTAAAACCATTTAGCTTCAATAATGTTTCTACTGATACGCCAGTTCGAGCTGAAATTTGATTAACTCCTTCGCCCGCGACAACCTCAGTTGTGCTAGCATCATCTGTCGCTGCCTCACTTGATGAGGTTGTTGTATCTTCAGTTGAGCTTGAAGTAGTGGTTGTCTCTGTTGAGCTCGCTTCTGTTGAACTTGTAGAGGCTTGACTTTCTGAAGATTGGCTTTCAGTAGAAGCCGTCTGACTTTTTGATGATGATGCAAATTGCTCAATCGACTTAGTGTCTTCTTGATTTAACTTCTGATAAATATACCATCCTGTCGGTAAGCTGATAAGTAGAAATAAACAAATTACCAAAAGAATCATATAGACTTTAGAAGCTTGATTTCTCTGTTTCGATCCCTTTCGAGTAAGTACCTCTTGTTCACGTGTATCGTAAATTGATTGTTCCCAAGGTTCTTTCTTGTCTTTAGCCACGATAAGCCTCCTATTATAGATATGATATTATTAATTAATTGATTAATTGATTAATTTGGCATAGCATCTCACTGCGCAGTAATCTATATTTATGATAAACTGTAAAAAATGCTAATCCATCAGTAATTACTTAAAATTGCGAAAGGCTAACCGCGCTAGGCATCACAAATTAATATCCTATACTATATTAACAAAAAATAAGTCAATTTTGTCATTTTATATGATTTTTTATTAAATTATGTCAATAAAACGATTAAAAGGAATGATCGCCCGATGTTAAAAATCCAAATTATACCTGAACAATGTATCGCCTGTGGCATTTGTGCCGCTTTATTTCCAAATAACTTTGATTACACTGATGATGGCATTGTACGTCTAGTTCAAACATCAGCAAATGAGCTTTTAGTTGAAGGACCACCTAACTTACCTGAATCTCAAAAAAAATGTCCAACTCATGCAATTAGAATCAGCTCATATAAATCGCAATAATACCCATAAAATTAATTAAAGTATGCAAAGCAATACTAACATAAATATTTTTAGTTCGATAATAGGCATTAGTTAGAACGATTCCCATTCCAAAATAGATAATTGCACTACCGATGTCAGTCGGACTATGTAATAAACCGAATATTAAAACCGAAAAGAAGCAACCAACAAGTGGAATACCTGCAAACACCTTACGAATAATTGATGCACGAAAAACAATTTCTTCCATGACAGGTGCACAAAATGCAACTAGAGGCACTGCAACAATCATCGGCATATAGCCAAATAAATTATTTAATGCCGTTTGATTTGCGGTCGTATCCCCACCATTCATTTTAATCAAAAGATTACCAGCCATATTTAACACAATTATAGCAATAAATGACACAGCAATTAGGGTAAAGTCTTTAGGTTCAGGAAAATATTCACCACCAATCACCTTTTGATTTTTGGCAATTGCTAGAAAAAAATACACAACAATCAAGAAAATTGACAATAAAAATGCAATCTCATAAACATTAAAGGATAAATTTTTCTGCTGATTAATTTGAATCACTAGTGTAGTTACAGTCATCGGAATCTGACTTAATATAAACAAAATAATCAAAGTAAAAATTGATTTAACACGTTCTTTTATCATCCGCACGGACGCCTCCATTCATAACTTACTCATTGTATCGTAAAAATCGCGAGATAAAAAGCTAAAAATAACTAAGTGTTTTATAAATTAATCATCGCTAACTTTTATTAATTATATCAAACGATTATTAAATTAAAGCAAATTTACACTTAAATTCTAAAATTACACAGCAAAAAACCAAGATCGCTTGATCTTGGCGTGATTGACTTATTATGGTAATGGATTGCCCGCCGCTTGATATAAATCGTACCAATCCTCACGAGATAATTGAATATCCGCACCTCTTGTAATTTCTAATATTCGTTTCGTCGTCATCGTGCCAACAATGGTTTGAATATTAGCAGGATGTGAATTAATCCAGCTTGTTGCAATACCTGTCGGTGTCACTTGATATTTAACAGCGAGCTGATTCAATTTTTTATTTAAGGTTGGAAATTTGTCATTACCTATAAAGCTCCCTTCAAAAAAACCATATTGGAAAGGGGACCATGCTTGAATCGTCATCTGCTCGATTCTGGAGTACTCTAAAATAGAACCATCGCGATCAATCGCCGCTTCTTTTTTCATATTGACATAGATTCCTGAATCAACCATACTCGTATGTCCCAAACCAAATTGTAACTGATTAGCAACTAATGGCTGTTTAACTGCTGTTTTTAAAAGCTCGATTTGCATCGGTTTTTGATTGGAAACACCGAAATATTTCACTTTTCCAGCCTTTTCTAGCTGATAAAAAGCTTCGGCAACCTCTTCTGGTATGAATAATGTATCTGGTCGATGCAATAAAAGGCTATCCAAATAATCGGTTCTTAGGCGCTTTAGACTGCCCTCTACCGAATCAATGATGTGCTTTGCGGAAAAATCGAACGCCTTACCTGGAATAATGCCACACTTGGATTGTATGAAGATATCATTTCGATCAATACTCGTTTGCGCAAGCGCTGTCGCAAATATTCTCTCACAATCACCATTACCATAAATGTCAGCATGATCAAAAAAATTAATGCCATTTTCGTAAGCCATATTAATGATTTCAACTGGATTTTTCCCCACTTCAGCAATCCGCATACAACCTAATACAACCTGTGAAACTAATTCTTCGGTTCTACCTAATTTAATTTGTTTCATCCATTACCTCTTTCCAACAAAATATAATCGTACTCATTATACGCTTTAATCCACCGTTTGAAAACCCTTTCAGTAACATCTTTGAAAATAACAATCCTATTCAACAAAAAAGAGAGCATGACGTTGCCTTGCTCTCTTAAATTTGCCTAAAGGTGCTAGCTATTTGATATCAAAAATTAAATGCTCATCTTTAACACCAACTAAGACAACAGAATTTGGCAATATCTTACCACCGACCAACTCCTTTGCAAGAGGGGTTTCAAGATGCCTTGTCACAAAACGTTTAATCGGTCTTGCACCATACTCAGGCTCATAAGCATTTTCAGCAATCCAAGTTTTTGCCTCTTCTGTTAATTCTAAACTAATCGTTTGATGCTCTAAGCGTGCCGATAATTGAGCAACGATTTTATTAATAATCTCTTTAACTGTATCCAAAGTTAATGGGGTAAAGAGAACAGTATCATCAATTCGATTCAAAAATTCAGGCTTAAAATGGAGCTTCAATTCGTTGAGCACAACTTCTTTTGTTTCATTTTCAAGCGTACCATCTGATTTAATCCCATCTAATAACATCCTTGAACCAATATTACTTGTCATAATTAAAACAGTATTCTTGAAGTCAACAACGACTCCCTTCGAATCTGTCAAACGACCATCATCCAAGACCTGTAATAAGATATTAAAGACATCTGGATGTGCTTTTTCAATTTCATCCAAAAGAATAATCGTATAAGGATTACGGCGAACGGCTTCCGTTAATTGACCGCCCTCATCGTAGCCGACATAGCCTGGAGGTGCACCAACTAAACGACTGACTGAATGTTTTTCCATATACTCACTCATATCAATACGCACCATATGTGACTCGGAATCAAATAAATCCTCAGCTAAGCTTTTCGCAAGCTCGGTCTTACCAACACCGGTTGGTCCTAAGAACAAGAAGCTACCCAAAGGCTTATTAGGGTCTTGCAAGCCCGCACGACTACGAATTATCGCATCACTAACCGCATTGACCGCCTCATCCTGCCCGACGACACGTTGATGTAGAGTATCTGCTAAATGAAGCAGCTTTTCTTTTTCGCCCTCAACTAGCTTTGTAACTGGAATACCAGTTAAACGTCCAATCACCTCTGCGATTTCTTGATCCGTAACCGACTCTTGAATTAAGGTGCTATCATTTTGCATTTGAGCTTCCTCTAATGCTGTCACTTCTTTTTCAAGCTTAGGAATTGTACCATGTCGTAAGACGGCGGCTTTTTCCAAATCATATTCTGATTCCGCATTTTCTAATTCATGGCGTGCTTGCTCTAATTCGGCACGTTTATCATGAATTTTTTCAACAGCCTCCTTTTCGGTCTCCCAGCGCATTTTCAAACTATTGGCCTTTTCACGTGTGTTAGCAAGCTCTTCTTGTAAAAGTTCAAGCCGTTTCTTACTTGCTGCATCCGTTTCTTTCTTTAAAGCTGCTTCTTCAATTTCAAGCTGCATTAGCTTTCTAGAAATTTGGTCTAATTCGGTCGGTGCTGAATTCATTTCCACCCGAATAGTAGCTGAAGCTTCATCGACTAAATCAATCGCCTTATCCGGAAGGAAACGATCCGTAATATAACGATTAGATAGCGTAGCTGCTGCCACCAAAGCATTATCGTGAATCTTCACACCATGATGAACCTCAAAACGTTCCTTTAAGCCACGAAGAATTGAAATTGTATCTTCAACAGTTGGCTCCTTAACCATTACCTTTTGGAAACGACGTTCCAGTGCCTTATCCTTCTCAAAATTTTGGCGATATTCATCCAAGGTAGTTGCACCAATCAAATGTAATTCGCCTCTTGCTAGCATTGGCTTTAACAGATTTCCCGCATCCATCGAGCCTTCTGTCTTACCTGCACCAACAATAGTATGAATTTCATCAATGAAAAGTAAAATACGACCGTCTGATTTTTTAATTTCATTTAGAACTGATTTCAATCGTTCCTCAAATTCACCACGATATTTAGCACCTGCAATCAAGGACCCCATATCTAAGCTAAAAATTGTTTTATCTTGTAAATTAGTAGGTACATCCTTCTTGACAATTCGCTGTGCCAAGCCTTCTACAATCGCTGTTTTACCAACCCCCGGCTCACCGATTAAAATAGGATTATTCTTCGTCTTGCGTGATAAGATACGTACGACATCGCGAACCTCCTCATCTCGACCAATAATTGGATCCATTTTACCAGATTTAACTGACTCAACTAAATCTGTTCCATATTTCTTCAGCGCTTCATATTGTTCTTCTTGATTTTGACTAGTCACACTAGCCCCTCCCCGCATTGATGTAATCTTTTCTTTAACCTGTTTTGCCGAAATACCATTATTTTTTAAGTATACCGTCAGCACATTATTTTTTTGCTTAAATAGTGCCAGTAAAACCACCTCAGTCGAAAGATATTCATCCTTAAATTCAGATGCAATCGTTTCAGCATCTTGAAAAAGTTTAAATAGATTTTGACTAATATTAGCCCCATAAGTAATATTATCACCTTCAACAACAGATATTTTATCAATTGCCTCATCAATAGCCTTATCGAAAGCATCAATATTAAGACCTAAATCTTGATAAAAATCATGGGCAAAATTTCCCGGTTGAATTAGAAATTTCCATAAATGTTCAATTTCAATATTTTGATTTTTTCTTACCTTTGCAATATTTTGTGCTTCTGAAAGCGCCTGTTGCAAAGTTGTTGTCATCTTTTCAATGTTCATTTAATGACCCTCCTTAATACACAGCTTTTTGCTGTTGATATTAATTTATCACATTGGTCAGTAAAGGTCAATAATTTTATCTGACTTTTTCTGACCTTTATTTTCTTATAAGTCCATCATAAGATAAATTGCCGATTTTGTTAAATGATAGCTGATTGAAAAAGATAAAAAATTCAAAAGCATTCTTGAAAGCCTGCTATGCAATTTTCATTAAGCATCATCAATTCACAATAAATAAAAAGCATTTATGAAAAATAATCCATAAACGCTTTATTAATAATTAAATATTCATCATAGATATTTATTTACCATCATGACTGGCAATTAAGCTTAATTCTCCTGAAATTGACCAGCTAGCAACATCGGCAGGTAAAATAAAATGCTGCCCCTTATTCAATGGATAAATAGTGTCAGCCACCACCAATTCGCCCTGACCGGCAATTACTGAAACTAAAGTATAATCGGCGTTTTTGATAAAGGCTTTTTCCCCATGAATTTGCCATTGATAAACGGTGAAGAAATCATTTGACACAAAAGTTGTGATATCGGCTGCCCCGTCAGAAATCGTTTTAGGCTTTGAATTTTCCACCTCACCAATCGTCATCACATCAATTGACTGTTGTAGATGTAGCTCACGCAAGTTGCCCTCATCGTCTTTTCGATCAAAATCATAGACGCGATAAGTCGTATCACTTGATTGTTGCGTTTCCAAAATTAGGATACCTTTACCAATCGCATGCATTGTCCCGCTTGGTACGTAAAAGAAATCGCCTGCTTTGACCTTTACCTTTTTTAGTAAATGATCCCAATCCTGATGCGCAATTAAGTCAGCCAACTCCTGACGAGTTTTAGCATGGTGCCCATAAATGATTTCAGCATCCTCATCAGCAGCAATAATATACCAGCATTCCGTTTTACCAAGTTCACCCTCATGCTTGAGTCCATAAGCATCATCTGGATGGACCTGCACAGATAGCCAATCGTTTGCATCAAGAATCTTAGTTAATAATGGAAAAACAGCTTTCGTTGGATGTCCAAATAGTTCAGGCTGATTTTGATATAGTGCATCTAATTTTTGACCAGCATACTGACCATTTTCGACTTGACAGACACCATTGGGATGTGCCGAAATTGCCCAGCATTCACCTGTATGGTCGCTAGGAATTGAATAGTCAAACACCGTTTTAAGATGATTACCACCCCAAATTTTTTCGTGAAAGACAGGTTTTAAAAATAATGGCTCACTCATTAATAAACTCCTTTATACAACGTGATTAAATTATTTAGATTAAATTTGTAAACGTGTTCATTTTATCTTAAATTAGATAAATTAACAACTTAAAAAATCAATTTGGTCGCCTATCAGACAAAAAAATGGAGCCAGCAAATGCCAACCCCATTAATTTTATTATTCAGTTTCGATTAATCCAATATTGCCATCACCACGGCGATAAATAATATTAGTGGCATCAGTTTCAGCATCAGTGAAGATGAAGAAGCTATGTCCTAACATGTCCATTTGTAAAACAGCTTCTTCTGCATCCATTGGTTTTAGCGAAACACGTTTTGTTCTAACGATTGTTTCATTATCTTCCTCTGGTAATGCCTCAACAGTATCTGCAATAAAAATTTCACCTGCAGGCTGTTTTTGTCTGTGGCGACGATTCAGTTTTGTTTTATGTTTTCTAATTTGGCGTTCCAACTTATCTGTTACTAAGTCGATACTACCGTATAAATCTTGCGAGGTGTCTTCTGCACGAAGAACAATATTTGGAAGTGGGATGGTCACTTCAACTTTGGCCTTTTTCTCAGGATAGACTTTTAAATTCACATGAGCCGTACCTTCAATGTTTTCCCCAAAATACTTTTCGATTTTGCTGACTTTTTTCTCAACATAATCACGAATTGCTTCTGTTACTTCGATGTTCTCTCCGCGTACATTGTATCTAATCATTATAAAAACCCTCTTTCTGCAACATAGAAAAGAAATCGCTTCCCTTTCTTAAATCAATTATACCAAACTTCTAATAATTTCCCAACAATATCTCTATAAATTCTCTTAACAAAAACTTAAAATTTGAAATCAAAGATTTACTATCTTGCCAGTGAGAAGGTAGAAATATCCTGAAATCCCGCTTGATTTAAACATTTCATCGCTTGATACAATGTACTACCAGTCGTGTAAATATCATCCACTACTAATATTTTTTGTTTAAAATCAGCTTTTAAATTAGAAATAATTTCAAAGGGTTGTGAAATTTTTAATCGTGCAACTCGATTTTGACTGGATTGTGCCATCATCTCCTTCGGTTTACTTAAAAGGCAAGTGTATTTAATGCTGGCTGCTTCTAATAAGCCAATGACTTGGTTGAAACCACGAACTTCTAGCCGTACATTTGAAACGGGAATTGGAACAATCAGATAACCACGATAATTTTTATTGATATGATCCGACAAATATTCTGCAAATGCAAAGCGAAGTCGATAGTCTCCATTAAATTTATAGCTTGAAAAATAATCACGCATCGCTTGATTATAAATGAATAATGCTTGATGATTGACTAAATAACCCTGCTCCTCCCAGACTAAGCAATCACGACAAATAGCTTGCAACACTTCTTGACCACCGCCACCACACCTTTGACAATTGACAATTAATTTTTCAAATTGAGCTAAGCAGAGATCACAAAGTGCGGTTGGTTGGTAAATAAATTTAAAAAGATAGCTTGCTAGATGATATGGATGAACTGACTTTGAACAAAGTAAACAATTCATTTCAGACCTCCCGATTCATTTCTCTTATATTTCGATTCATCAGGCGCATCGCTCGAGTAAAACCTTGATGAAACAAGATTAACTGCCCAGTTGGTCGATTTTTATCGCGTCCAACACGACCTGCAATCTGAACTAAGCTCTCAGTTGTAAAAATACGATGATGACTCGCAAGAACAAAACAATCAACCATTGGAAATGTTACTCCACGCTCCAAAACCGTTGTGGCAATCAAAATCGTATAATCTCCTGATTTAAATTTTTGTGAAATCTCTTTACGATTTTCTGACTCTGAAGCTATAAATCCAATTTTTTCACTTGGCATTTCTTTTTGTAAAATAACCTGTAATTTTTTACCAATTTCAATTTCAGGCATAAAGATTAATAAAGGAAATTTGGTCAATCGTTGTTGATATATGGATTGATAAATCTTTTTTGGTAGACGGCCATTTTGAATTGATGTCAAAATTGCGTAACACCAAGTAAATTTAGGCATGACTAACGGAAAACCATGAAATCGTTTAGCCAAAACTAGCGCATGAAGTTCCCCTTTTGCAACCTTATTTTTTAAGGCCAAGGTAGGTGTGGCAGTCAAAAAAATGGTCTGGGCATTCATTCTCTTGGCCTTTTCAACCGCCCACATTAAATTTGGATTATTAACTAACGGAAAGGCGTCCACCTCATCAACAATAAGCAAATCAAAGCTTTGATAAAAGCGCATGAGCTGATTTACCGTGCAGACTACTAAGTTAGAGTGTACATACTCATCTCCATGTGCGTAGAGTAAGCGCATCGACACAGTAAAATCTCTTGCCAGTCTTTGATAAATTTCAATGCAAACATCTACTCTCGGTGAAGTTAAACAGATGTGTTCACCTGCCAATAGTCCCTTGGCTAAGCGCTGATAAATCATTTCAGTTTTACCCGCTCCAGTGACTGCATGTACTAAAATATCTCGAGAAGAGTCTACTAGCGCCTTTGAAATAAGTTCTTGATTAGTTGTTAATTGTCCCCGCCATCTTAAGACCGGTTCCGATAGCGGCTGCTTCGCCGGCTCCGGATAATAATACAAAGGTTCACTGCTCCTCACTCTCCCCATTAGGATACAAGCTGAACAATAATAGCTTTTATTCGGTAACTCAACAGATAGCTTGTCAAAAATTTCGCCACAGCGCTGACATTGAATACTTAAACCGATTTCAACCATACTTGGCATTTGCTTTAAGCCTTTTAACCATACTGTTGGAATATCCTTTTTGAGCAAGCGACGCCCATAATACTTTTCCATTCGGCCCTCCCCATTATATATTTCGCAAAAAATTGTTATAATGACTATACTAATGAAAAAAATGGGGGATTTAACAGCGAAGCAGTTCGACTGACAATGAATATGGATTATAAAACAATTAAAACTAATGATAAATTAGAAACCATTATCAAAAAATCAAAATTTATCTGCCATGCCTATCGAATCTCATCTGAGAATGAAGCTAAGGAGATTATCAATACAATCAAAAAAGAGCATTACAAAGCTAATCATAATTGCTCAGCTTATACTCTTGGTTTAAAACAAGAAATTCAACGCTTTTCAGATGATGGCGAGCCTAGTGGTACAGCTGGCATCCCAATGCTAGAAATTCTAAAAAAATTACAATTAGTCAATTGTTTAGTAATTGTAACTCGTTATTTTGGAGGCATTAAGCTTGGTACTGGTGGTTTGATTCGCGCTTATGGTAACAGCGTTAAGGATACAATTAATCATATTGGTATCGTTGAGAATCATCTACTTCAGGAAATAAATATTGTAATTGACTATCAGCTCTATAATCAACTTGAAAATGATGCGCAGCTCAATCATTATCAACTCGAAAATTTGCAATTTACCGATAAAGTAAGTGCTGATATTTTTGTTCGTACCAATATTGCTGATTCATTTATAGCATCATTAAATGATCGGATGAATGGTAAAATCAAAATTCAAACTGGTGAAAAACAATACCGAGAAGTTTCTTGCCAGCCACCAATTGACAAATAAAGAGCTGTTATCTCCTAATAAAGGATAGATTTATCTTTGATAACTGCATTCTTAGTAAAAAATTATGCTGTTCTTATGTGAATTACGCTTGTTTCTCAGAAAAAAGCAAATCAACAAAAAAATACCTGTCATTCACTGAAAACAGTCAAATGACAGGTTTATTTTATTCTTAATAACTCTCAACAGCAGTATCCGTAGAATCAACAACAGAGGTATCGGTTGACTCCGTAGTTGCTGATTGGACTTCGTCACTTGAGCTCTCTGTCACGCTCTCATCAGGCACTGTCACGGATTCCTCAACACCATCTTCACCATTATCTGTATCGCTTGTTTCCTTTAGCTCCCCGATGTAGTAGCTTGATTGGGAAACCTGATCAACGTTCACCCATTGATAGTTTTCAGACACATATTGATAAAGCTCCTTCGACCAACCTTTTAGCTGAGCAGCATTATTAACAATCTCTGCTGGAATAACAAAATATTTTGGCTGGCTATTTTCTATTTGAGATACAATTTTCGTGTTCCTCTTACTATAATTGTCAAAGTTAATAGTCGATTGCATGGTATAGTTTGAAGCTGGGCGACGACTTGCAAGGCTGTAAATGCTGCTATCCTGCTCCCAAACATAGATTAAGGTCTTATCATTTGAATTATCAGCAATAAAATCGGCAATGAGTTCGACTTGCTCATCTTTTTTTGTCGTCTGCATTAGACGATAAGTATTCGTGCCGTAATTAACTAAGCCTACCATCGGTAATAAAAGATTGCCAACAATAAATAATAATAATACACCTAAGACGGAAATTTTTTGAATTGATAACTGTGGTAAAATTCGCCAAGAAATTAAGGTTCTTAGCCATAAAGCCGTCGCAATAGACAAACTTGGAATCACACCAACTAATAGATTAACCTGATTCGTTGTGGAAATTAAATAAATGCCTAACCCAGTAACAATACAAATAAGTAGGAAAAACTGGAACCAGCGTTGATTCGTAGCCTTAAATAAACTGATAAATAAAGGAATAACTGAAATCATTAAACCATAAATGAGTAGAATAAAGCCACCATTACTAATATTAGCCATTAAGCTACTTTGACCAGTCTCTAATAAATTAAGGAAACGATTGCTGAAGGTACTTTGCAACATCCCATTTAAATTTCCTGATACTGAGGTAAAAATAATCACGGGAAATATGACCAAAAGCGAACCAAAAACTAAACATAAAAATTGATAAATCAAACGTTTTATTTGTTTACCATGTAGATTGATTACAAGCCAAGCAATTGCTAAAATCAACCAAACACCGATTTGACTTGCATCAATAAAAGCAAGTAGCATTCCAGAAAGACCGAAAAGAATCAGTGCCTCATCAGCAGCCTTCTCATTATTAATTAATTGATTGATAATGATATAAAATGATAATGCAAGAAAAGGCATAGCGTAAAGCGTTGCTACTTCACCACCCAAAGTTAATCTGGACAAGACAAGCATTGAAAAAATAGTAACAATAAAGCTAATTTTATCGTGATTAATAACTCGCTGAATACTAGCATTAATTAATAGTCCTGTAAAAAAATAAACAAAAATCTGAATGAATAAAGATAATGATACATTAAAAATTTCTATACTACCAAATTGATTAATTAATAAATAAAAAATACCTTTGTCCGTCACAAAGTCTAAATAAGGTACCGCACCTTTATTCATCATCATTGCCGCAAAACGTGCAAAGCTCGCCTCGGCGGTTGGCAGCTGATGTGTCAGTGGACTTGCAAATAAGGTTAAACTTAAAATAACACTAACGATTAATAAACAAAATGCAGTAAAAAAAGGTGGTAATATCGTTGATGAGCCATGTCCCTCTCGGATTGTTTTTCTACTACGTCCTGAAATTCCTGTATCTTCCAAATTAATAACTCTCCCTTTTTAATCAATACAGTCAAAATTAAACAGTATACGATTATTTGACTGCTTGATAGATTTTTAGTGAATTTCTAAAAACGCCTCTTTTAAACTGCTATTTTTAAGGTTTGTCCTTCATCTAGCTTAATAAAAAATCAGCTTATCAAAACGAAAATGCAGCTTTTAGAGGGCATCTTATTTAAAATAATTTAAGCCCATTGCAGATTTCACTTCGTCTAGTGTTTGAGCAGCAACTTGGCGTGCCTTTTCGCTCCCTTTTTCTAACATCTTATAAACAGCACCCATGTCATTTGCATATTCTAAGCGACGTTTGCGAATGGGTTCTAATTCAGCCTGCAAAACCTCATCCAAATAGCGTTTAACCTTAACGTCTCCCAAGCCACCCTTTTGATACTGTGCTTTCAACTCAGCAATTTTATCCTTGTCCTGACCAAAAACATCTAGGTAATAAAAAACCATATTACCTTCGACTTTGCCTGGATCTTCAACGCGAATATGATCCGGATCAGTATACATACTCATAATTTTTTTTCGTACAGTGTCTGCATCGTCTGACAAGTAAATACCATTATTCATTGATTTACTCATCTTTGCATTACCGTCAATACCAGGTAAGCGTCCAGCATTTTTTTCTGGATAAATTCCTTCGGGCTCAACTAGTACATCAGTTTGATAGCTATGATTAAAGCTTCTGACAATTTCTCTTGTCTGTTCAATCATCGGTGCCTGATCCTCGCCAACAGGAACATAATTTGCTTTAAATGCCGTGATGTCAGCCGCCTGTGAAATCGGATAGACGAAGAACCCTACAGGAACACCTTCACCAAAGCCTTTTTGAGCAATTTCCGTTTTAACGGTTGGATTACGATGAAGCCTTGCAACACTCACTAAGTTCATATAATACATTGTCAATTCGGCAATTTCTGGAATTTGGCTTTGAATAAAAATGGTTGTTTTAGTCGGATCTAATCCAACTGCTAAATAATCTAAGGCAACCTCACCAATACTTTGACGAATTTTCTCAGGCTCCTTTGCATGGTCCGTTAAGGCCTGTTGATCTGCCAAGAAAACGAAAAGCTGATGTTTGCCTTCATTTTGTAACTTCACACGGTTCTGCAATGAACCAACATAATGCCCAATATGCAATTTCCCCGTTGGACGATCACCTGTTAAGATTACTGATTTTGTCATTGTCTTACTCCAATACTATCTATATTCATTTCATACGATTATCCCAAATTAAATCTTTCTTAATTATAGCAAACCTCAAGCTAGTCTGCACAACGAATCCATTTTTTCTGAATATTTTCATTTCTAAATAAATAATTCATAAAAAAGCAATTGTATCATATGAATTGTCTGAACTTTTCAATCAATGAATGACGAGTCGCAAGTCAAGCAAATCAAAAATCCTGAATCATTTCAATAATTGAAAATGAATCAGGATTTATAAGGTATATTGTTAGCTATTCAATAAATGTAACTTTTCAAACCATGCGACTGTACCAAGCTGAACCAGTTCATATGTTTGCTCAAAGTTACCAGAATAATATGGATCAGGAACGCCATCGGTCATTAGATCTGGGACGACACTTAAAAATGAGGTAATCGTCGCAGTGGCATCACAAGGCGCCATTTGTTCTAAATCGGTAACATTATTTAAATCCATACCGATAATCCAGTCATAATGATAAAAATCTGCTGATGTTACAGGTCGAGAGGTTTTACCGCCTATTTTTAAACCATGTGTTTTCAAAATGCGAACTGTCCCCGAGTGCACGGGATTACCATGCTCCCAGTTACTCGTCGCCGCACTTGCAATCTCAAAGTCTTTTTGAGAGCCATGCTGGATAACATAATCTCTAAAAACAAACTCTGCCATCGGACTGCGACAAATATTACCTAAACAAACAAATAATATTTTAACCATCACTACACCTCAAAAATTTGATTTGGATCATAGCCAAAATGTAAATATGCCTTTTCAGTAGCAATTCGACCTTGTCGTGTACGCATCATAAAACCTTGTTGTATCAAGAAAGGTTCATACATATCCTCAACGGTTTCCTGATCCTCAGAAACATTTACTGAGAGAGTGCTTAATCCAACAGGACCACCATGATACAAATCAATTAATGTTTTTAATAATTTTTGATCTACATAGTCCAAACCGGCATGATCAACACCTAAAATAGAGAGCGCCGAATCCGTAACCTCTTGATTAATCACGCCATCAAACTTGATTTGTGCAAAGTCACGTACCCTTTTCAATAACCGATTAGCAATCCGCGGGGTGCCACGACTTCTTCTTGCAATCTCATGAGCACCATCGTCTAAAATATCAATTTCAAAAATTGAAGCCGTTCGTTTAACAATTTCCTCCAAATCTGAAATTTCATAATATTCCATATGCTCAATAATCCCAAAACGTGCCCGAAGTGGTTCACTCAACATCCCCGCTCTTGTCGTTGCTCCCACCATTGTAAAGGGTGGGAGTGGAAAATGAACTGGTCTGACCGCTTCACCTTGTCCAATCATAATATCAATATAAAAATCTTCCATCGCCGAATAAAGTAATTCTTCCGCTTCTCTCGGTAAACGATGAATTTCATCAATAAATAAAACATCTCCCGGCTCAAGTTCATTAAGCACCGCTACTAAATCACCTGGCTTTGAGATGGCAGGTCCTGAGGTTTGTTTAAGATTGACGCCCAGTTCGTTAGCAATTACAAATGCCATTGTTGTCTTACCAAGCCCGGGTGGTCCAAATAATAGCACATGATCCATCGCCTCTTCGCGTGCCTTAGCGGCTTGGATAAAAACATCCAACTGTTCCTTAACCTTATCCTGACCAATATATTGTGTTAAAAGCTGAGGCCGTAAACTTTTTTCAAAAATATCTTCCTCTTTTGCTTCGCCATCAATAATTCTTCCTTCTTCGTCCATCGCCACCTCCTATTTGATCAATAATTTAAGTGCCTTTGAAATATAAGCATCAGTTGACTCCAGCTGCTCAAATTCGAGTCCTTTTTTCACACGTTCAATTTCCCGTTGCTTATAGCCAAGTGCAATTAATGCCTCAATCGCTTCATCCAAACGACTATTAGCAATCGGTGTTTTAGCAGCGGTCGTGATTTGATGGGCTTTTAATTTATCTTGTAAGTCTACCACTAACTGACCAGCCGTTTTTTTACCAACTCCTGGAAATTTCATTAGATATTTAATATCATTATTTTGGATAGCAAAAAGCAGACCATCATTATCTTCTGCTGCCAAGATTGCCAAGGCTGACTTCGGTCCAATACCAGTTACCGCAATTAATTTAAGAAATAATTCCTTATCAGCCATTGATTTAAAGCCGAACAGACTTTCATTATCTTCTCTGACAACCTGATGAATAAAAATTTTAGCTTCAGTATTTAAACGTGCTGAAAAGGCATAGGGGTTGGCAACTTGTATTAAGTAACCAATGTGATTAACCTCAACTACAATATAATAAGGTGTAATTTCTACGATTTGTCCAATAAAATAGTCATACATAATTAATCAAAAAGGCTGAGGTACGCGCCGTAGCCCTTATCCTCCATTTCATCTTTTGGAATAAAAGTTAAGGCTGCAGAATTAATACAGTAACGTAAACCACCAAGTTCTTTTGGTCCATCATTAAAAACGTGACCGAGGTGAGCGTCGCTTGATAAGCTTTTAACTTCAGTCCGAATCATTTGATTAGAACCATCAGCTAGCTCTCTTAAATCACTGACCGGTTTAGCGAAGGCAGGCCAGCCACAGCCCGCATCAAATTTATCCGTTGAGGAAAAAAGCACCTCACCTGTCAAAGGATCGACATATACCCCTTCATCATCAAATTGATCGTACTTTCCACTGAAAGGACGTTCTGTCGCAGCATTCCTAGTAACCTGATAACCAATTGCATCTAAATTTGTTTTTGCCTTTTGATCTAAGATTAGCTGAAAAGCCTTTTCCGCTTCAAAAAACGCTGGTAATTCATGATAGATTTTTGAAACAGGAAAGCCTACAATCGTCAAGTAGTCACCTTCGATACCGCGAATAAATAAAGCAGCTTCTCCTTGAATCGCATACGCACCAGCCTTATCCTGCCATTCATTTGTATCCAAATATTTTTCAATTTCCTGCTCAGTCATTGGGAAAAAATGCACTTTCGCACCGACCACAAAGGTTTTAATTTTTTCCTTGAAGTAAATCGTAACGCCAGTTAAAACGTAATGTGAATTATCGCTATATTGTTTTAGCATACTTTTAGCCTCTTCACGAGTAGTCGGTTTGCCAAAGATTTCTGTCTTAGTCGCAACAATCGTATCCGCCGCAATAACGATGTCAATTGGTCGTTTTTGTTGTACCGCCGCTGCCTTTTCAACACTCATTCTTTTAACATAATCTCTGGGTAATTCACCTGCATGAACCGTTTCATCAATATCTGCTGGCAATATTTCAAAATCTTTTATAATTTTCTTCATTAATAATTTTCGTCTTGGTGAGCTTGAAGCAAGAATCAACATAGGTGCCTCCATTCCTTTACATGATTGAAAAAACTGACGAAACACGTCTACTAACTATTTTTAGAATAATTTAACACATAACTATTTATACAAGTAATAGATTGCTCACAAATCTGAATAACATATGAAAGCATCTATCAGACTAATATCATCAGCGGTGAGCAGATTGGTCAAGACAGAGCTACTCAGCGTTTTTATAATGTGGTTTACCTTTAGCACGTCCCACTTTATTAACCTGTTTTGCGCGACCAATTACTAAGTCATCAGCCATGACATCTTCGGTAACAGTTGAGCCTGCCGCAATTAAAGCGTTTTGTCCAATTTTAAGTGGTGAAACAAGATTAGAATTACTACCAATAAAGGCGTAATCAGCAATTTCAGTATGGAATTTATTTTTGCCATCATAATTCACTAAAATAGTACCTGCACCGAAGTTGACAGACTCGCCAACTGTCGCATCACCAACGTAAGTTAAATGACCAACCTTTGTACCATTACCTAAGGTCGAATTTTTAATCTCCGAAAAATTACCGACATGAACGTGCTCAAGCAACTCTGATTTTGGACGTAAATGAGCGAATGGACCAACGTCACTACCACGACCAATAAGGCTTTCTTCAATCACTGACTGACGAATGACAACGCCAGCCTCTGTTTTAGAATCGATGATTTCGGTGCCAGATGTGATTAAATTATCAGAGCCAATCACCGTTTGCCCTTTTAAACGCACAGCTGCTTCAATAATTGTATCACGACCAATTTTAACATCACTTTCGATGTAAGTTGTAGCTGGATCAATTAAAGTCACACCATTTCGCATATGCTTTTCATTAATCCGTTGACGCATCACCTTTTCAGCAAAGGCAAGTTGAACACGATCGTTTACCCCAAGGGATTCATTAAAATCAGGCATAATATAAGCACCTACATTTTCACCAGCCGCCTTCATAATTCCAATCACATCTGTCACATAAAATTCACCCTGCGCATTGTTCGTATCTACCTGAGATAGGGCTTCAAACAACAATCGATTATCAAAGATATAAGTCCCTGTATTAATTTCAGTAATCGCCGCTTCGTCGGCATTGGCATCCTTTTGTTCAACAATTTTTAAAACATTTTTCTGTTCGTCACGAATAATTCGACCATAGCCAAAAGGATTTGGTGCAATTGCTGTCAATACAGTCGCCATCATTTGATTCGCTTGATGGTATTGAAACGCCTGATCCAAGGTCTCAGCAGTTAAGAGCGGTGTATCACCATAGGTCACCAAGGTATGTCCCTCTAGATTTTTTAATAATGGTTCTGCCTGAATTACGGCGTGACCAGTTCCTAATTGCTCAGCCTGCAGAACAAATTCAGTTTGACTACCCAATGCTGATTTAACTTCATCAGCACCATGGCCAACAACTGTGATTATTTTTTCTGGCTTTAGGCCTTCAACAGCCTCTAAAACATGAACAACCATTGGCTTACCAGCAACATGATGTAATACTTTATATAAATTTGATTGCATTCGAGTACCTTTACCCGCTGCTAAAATAATTGCATAACGATTCAAAGTTATTCTCCTCTAATATTAATTGTTAATTATTCTACGATTTGAGTTCCAGATACGTCAGAAAAATACTTGCGCATTGCTTACTTCGTAAACCTCAACATCATTTCGAAAAAAATTCTCTACGTTACAAAGTAAACTTCCCGACTCCGCTTCGCTCTTGTGTTAATTGTTAATTGTTCTTAGCTTACAACGGTTTTTTATTTGGCAAACCAGCACGCCTTGGATATTTTTTAGGTGTTTCTTTCTTTTTATCAATCACCAGCATAAATCGAGCGTCACCATTGGGCAGCTGATAATCAATTTCTTTGATTAATTTACCACCAAGTATTGCAATCGCGTGATGTGCCTCCCCTAGCTCGTCCGGTGATTGAGCCGCCTTAAGTGCAATTAGCTGTCCGTCCTTTTTTAAAAATGGCAGGGTCAATTCAACCAAAACATTCAATCTAGCAACCGCTCGTGCAGTTACAATATCAAAAGTACCTCGATAATTAATATCCTGACCCAGATCCTCAGCACGACCATGATGCAAATAGACCTTTTCTAAATCTAGTTTTTCAATTAAAGCTGTTAAAAAGGTTAGGCGCTTATTTAAGGAATCTAGAATATGAATCTCCAATTCAGGAAAGATAATTTTCATCGGAATACTCGGAAATCCTGCACCTGCACCGACATCCAATAAACGAACAGCTTGATTATTAATCAACTGATGACTAATTGGTGCAATCGAATCATAAAAATGCTTCAGATAAACTTCCTCTTCTTCAACAATTGCTGTTAAATTAATTTTTTGATTCCATTCAACTAGTAAATGAAAATACGCATTAAACTGCTGAACTTGTTGCTGGCTCAAATTTAAGCCATCTCTTTTTAATTGTTCTATAAACTCTACTGGTTTCATTTTGCCTCACTAAACTATTTTACTCTATTCTTCACGCTTTGAAATATTAGTAAATTTATTAAATTCCTTTTTGAATAATAATTCCACCGTACCACGCGAGCCACTTCGGTTTTTTTCAATAATTACTTCAACCGTATCATTTGGTATTGGCTCCTCACCATCTTCACCACGATAGTAATCCTCACGATATAAAAAGGCAACAATATCAGCATCCTGTTCAATAGAACCTGATTCACGAATATCAGATAAAACGGGGCGCTTATCTTGACGTTGCTCAACGCCACGAGAAAGCTGTGACAAAGCCATCACAGGTACTTTTAGCTCTTTAGCCAAAATTTTTAATTGACGTGAAATTTCAGAAACCTCCTGTTGTCGGTTTTCTCGCCCTGTACCAGAAATTAATTGTAAGTAATCAATTAAAATCAAGCCTAAATTTCCAGTTTGCTGAGCTAATTTATGAGCTTTGGAGCGAATTTCAGTAATTTTTATCCCTGGCGTATCATCAATATAGATACTTGCTCTGGATAAGGTACCCATAGCCACAGTTAAGCTCTGCCATTGCTCCTCAGTCAATGAACCTGTTCGAAGTGCATAAGCATCAATACTACCCTCAGCAGCTATCATTCGATTCACCAATGACTCTGCCCCCATTTCAAGTGAAAAAATGGCTACCGTTCTATCTTGCTTCGTTGCAATATTTTGGGCAATATTTAAAGCAAAAGCTGTTTTACCAACCGCAGGTCGTGCAGCTAAAATAATCAATTCCTCTTCATGAAGACCAGTTGTCATTTTATCTAGGTCCTGATAACCGGTCGCAATCCCAGTAATCGTGTCGTTTTGCCTTGAAAGGCGCTCTATTTCATCAAAATTCAAATTTAAAATATCACTAATAACACGAAATCCAGCCCCATTTCGCTTATCATTAATTGATAGTAGCTTCGCTTCTGTATCACTAATTAGGTCATCAATCTTACCTTCACCATCATAAACCTTCGTTGTTGTTTCAGTAAGTGCACGAATCAATTTTCTCGAAAGGCTTTTTTCCTCAACAATTTTCGCATAGTAAATCGCATTGGCTGCAGTCCCTGGCAAGGTCGCTACTAAATCGGTAACCGTCGACACACCACCAATCTCCTCTAATTGACCATTTTGCTTTAATCGATTAATCAAGGTGATAGCTTCAACAGGCTCTCTTTGATCTGATAAATCCATCATCGCTTGAAAAATAATTCGGTGGCTATATTTATAAAAATCATCCGGCGAAACAAATTCCCTGACTTCTATCATTCGATCCGAATCTAAGATAATCGAGCCTAGCGTTGCAATCTCTGCTTCAAGATCACTGGGCATACTGCGCTCAATAAGTTCCTCTGCCATCCACTTTTCCTCCTGCTAAAATTCAATAGTCTTATTATAGCATTTATCCAATTAACAATGAACAGTGAACGGGGAACAATTAATAATGAACAGTTTAAAAAAAAAAAAAAAAATGAATAGTTGTCAAAGGACAACTATTCATTGCGAATTATTAACTATTATTTGTTAATTGTTCATTATTAATTGTTTATTCACCAACATACTGATCAACTAAAGCAACAACCTCTTCAAGAGTTGCACATTCAGCTAATGCTTTGTCAGCCAATTCCTTCATTTTAGCAGTATCTAGACGCTTCATTAAGCTACGTGTTTTAAGAATTGAAGTAGCACTCATTGAAAATTCGTCTAAGCCCATACCTACTAATAGCGGTACAGCTGTTTGATCGCCAGCCATTTCACCGCACATACCAGCCCATTTACCTTCTTTATGTGCAGAATCAATCACATTTTTAATTAAACGTAAGATAGATGGGTTGTACGGTTGATACAAGTAAGATACTTGTTCATTCATACGGTCAGCAGCCATTGTATATTGAATTAAGTCATTGGTACCGATTGAGAAGAAATCAACTTCCTTAGCAAATTGATCCGCTAAAACAGCTGCCGCTGGAATTTCAATCATAATACCTACTTGAATATCATCAGCAACAGTAACACCTTCTGAAATCAGTTTTGCTTTTTCTTCGTCATAAACCTTCTTAGCTTGACGGAATTCTGTTAGCAACGCTACCATTGGGAACATGATACGTAATTTACCGTGAACTGAAGCACGTAATAAAGCACGCAACTGTGTCCTAAACATTTGGTCGCCACTTTCAGAAATGGAGATACGCAAAGCACGATAACCTAAGAATGGATTCATTTCTTTAGGTAAATCAAAGTAAGGTAGCTCTTTATCGCCACCAATATCCATTGTCCGAACGACAACTGGCTTACCATTCATACCTTCTAAAACAGCTTTGTATGCTTCGTACTGTTCATCTTCCGTAGGGAAATCTTGCGATTCCATATAAAGAAACTCAGTCCGATACAAGCCAACTGCTTCGCCACCGTTATTATTAACGCCAACTACATCCTTTGGTGTGCCAATATTTGCAGCTAACTCAAAATGCTTACCGTCAGCAGTAACTGTCTCAGCATCTTTTAATAATTCCCATTCTGCCTTTTGTTCAGCAAAAGCTTTACCAGCAGCTTCGGTTTCTGCAATCTGTTCTGCTGTTGGATCAATGATTGTCTCACCGGTAATCCCATTAACAGAAAGAATTGTACCAGCCGAAACAAGCGCAGTCACATTGTTTGTCCCAACAATTGCTGGGATTTCAAGTGAACGTGCCATAATCGCTGAATGAGAAGTACGACCGCCAATATCAGTCACAAATGCTTTAACAAATTCACGATTCAATTGAGCAGTATCTGATGGTGTCAAATCATGTGCTACAACGATTACTTCTTCATTAATCATTGCCGGATTTGGTAAAGTAACACCTAATAAGTGCGCCAAAATACGCTTCGTTACGTCACGAATATCAGCTGCACGTTCTTGCATGTATGGATTGTCATCCATACCTTCAAAAATTGTGATGAAAGTATCAGTTACTTCCTTCAAAGCAGCTTCAGCATTTACTTGTTTTGCACGAATATTCTCTTTAATCCCATTAACCATCTCAGGATCTGATAAAACCATTAAATGCGCATCAAAAACTTGTGCTTCTTCTTCTCCTAAGCTTTCTGCTGCTTTTTCCCGGATAGCACTAAGCTCGCTTTTAGATTCTGCTAGTGCAGCATCTAAGCGAGCTTCTTGTGCATCAGTATCTTCTACGTTTTCAGTAGTAAAAGATAAGTCAGGTTGAACTAGCAGATAAGCTTTAGCAACTGCAACACCGTCTGAAGCCGCAATTCCTTTAAGCAATTCTGTCATTATCCAGCCAAACCTTCTTTCGCCATTGTTTCTGAGATTGCAGTAAGTGCGTCATCTGCATCTGCGCCTTCAGCAGAAATCGTAACATCAGCGCCTTGACCAACACCAAGTGACATTACACCCATGATTGATTTAAGATTTACTGATTTACCTTTATACTCTAAGTTAATATCTGAAGTAAATTTACTTGCAGTTTGAACTAATAGAGTTGCTGGACGTGCGTGAATCCCTGTTTCAGCTACAATGTGAAAATCCTTTGATGCCATAATTATAGTCTCCTTTAGTAAAGTAGAATTTTAGAGTTATTTAAAAACCCTTACATTAAGAGATTGTAACAAAATAAAACGTTTTTGACAACCAATAGTGAAGAAAATCAACAAAAAAAGTATCAAATGACTGTATCTTTTCACAATTTTTTACTTACTTTTCGTAAACAAATTCCTTGCACATTTCAGAGCAAGCGTTTATAATCAAATTACTAAAGGTCAGTATTGGTCAATAAAAAATATTCTGAATTCTTATCAATACTGTTTTAAGAAAGGTGTGAACTTATGATTTGTCAAAATTGTAATACAAATGAAGCGACGATCCACCTGTTTACCAGCGTTAACGGTCAGAAACAGCAAACTGATTTATGCCAATCTTGCTATCAAGAGTTGAAACGCGAATATGGTTCACAGAATTTTAATAATCAAAATATGGCTAATGACGGTAATATGAATAATCCGTTTAATTTAGATGACTTTGATCAAATGTTACGTTCTCTTGGCGGATATGGTAATGCTCAAACGCCGCCGACTCAATCTGGTGGACAGCCACCTCGGCGTCCAAACAATGGCAGAGGTAAAAATGGATTGTTAGATGAATATGGTATTAACATTACCGAATCAGCTCGTGCAGGTGAAATTGATCCTGTTATTGGACGTAATCAAGAAATTAAACGAGTAATTGAAATTTTAAATCGTCGAACTAAAAACAATCCGGTTTTAATTGGTGAACCAGGTGTTGGTAAAACAGCAGTTGTCGAAGGTTTGGCACAAAAAATTGTTGATGGTGACGTACCACAAAAATTGCAAAATAAAGAAGTTATTCGACTCGACGTTGCTTCTTTGGTTCAAGGCACAGGCATTCGTGGACAATTTGAAGAACGGATTCAAAAATTAATTGAAGAAATCAAGGCACGTAATGATGTGATTTTATTTATTGATGAAATCCACGAAATTGTTGGTGCCGGTGCCTCTGGTGATGGCAGTATGGATGCTGGTAATATTTTAAAACCCGCACTAGCAAGAGGCGAGCTACAGCTTGTTGGCGCAACTACGCTTAATGAATATCGTATCATCGAAAAAGATGCTGCTCTCGAACGTCGGATGCAGCCTGTTCGAGTCAACGAGCCAAGCGTTGAAGAGACAATTACAATTCTAAAGGGAATCCAAAAGCGCTATGAAGACTATCATCATGTTAAATACTCTGACGATGCCATTAAAGGTGCAGCAGTTCTTTCAAATCGCTACATCCAAGATCGCTATTTGCCGGATAAGGCTATTGATTTACTAGACGAGTCTGGTTCAAAAATGAATCTTACTTTACAATTTATTGATCCAAAAGATATTGAGCAAAAAATTAAGGCTGCTGAAGGTCAAAAAGCACAGGCGACACGCGCCGAGGACTTTGAAAAAGCTGCTTATTATCGAGATCAAATCATTAAGCTACAAGAAATGCAGAAAAAAGAGGTTAATGATCAAAATACACCTGTAATTACAGAAAAAGAGATTGAACAAATTGTTGAACAAAAAACTGGTATTCCGGTTGGAGATTTGAAGCAAAAAGAGCAAACACAGTTAATCAATCTCGCCATTGATCTACAAAAGCACGTTAAGGGACAAGATGAAGCCATTGACAAGGTTGCAAAGGCAATTCGCCGCAATCGAATCGGTTTAGGCAAGCCTTCACGTCCAATTGGTTCATTCCTCTTTGTTGGACCAACAGGCGTTGGTAAAACCGAGTTAGCGAAACAGCTTGCGAAGGAGCTTTTCGGCTCAGAAAATTCAATGGTCCGTTTTGATATGAGTGAATATATGGAAAAGCATAGTGTTGCTAAGCTAATTGGCTCTCCACCAGGTTATGTTGGCTATGATGAGGCTGGTCAATTAACTGAAAAGGTTCGTCGCAATCCATATAGTCTTGTTTTATTAGACGAAGTCGAAAAAGCACATCCTGATGTAATGCACCTATTTTTACAAATATTGGATGATGGTCGCTTAACAGATGCCCAAGGTCGAACTGTCAGCTTTAAGGATACAATTATCATTATGACTAGTAATGCTGGTACAAGCCATGTAGAAGCAAATGTTGGCTTTGCCGCAGCCAAAGCAGGCACTACAAAATCAGTGTTAAATCATTTGGGAGACTTTTTCAATCCTGAATTTTTAAATCGATTTGATAGTATTGTTGAGTTCCAATCACTCAATAAAGAAAATCTTCTAAGCATCGTTTCGCTTTTATTAGACGACGTCAATCAACAACTTAAAGGGCAAAAACTTCATCTAACAGTTGAAGATTCAGTCAAAGAAAAAATTGTTGAACTAGGTTATAATCCGGCGATGGGTGCACGACCACTTAATCGAACAATTCAAGATACAATAGAAGATCAAATTGCAGACTATTATTTGGAGCATCCTGAAACGCATGAATTAATTGCAGTGCTCAAGGATAATCAAATTATTATCGAATCCAATGAAACGCTAGCAACGCAATCAGTCTCACAATCAACAGACTCCGAAAAAGCACAATCATAAATAAATAATAAGAACTTTGGCGAAGGCTAGAAAAATTCGGCACAGGTTAAGCAATCTACGACAAACAGCATCATTGTTATTGCCTTAAGCCTGTGCTCATTTTGTATCAAGCGTATGTATTAAGTAGCTTTTTAGTTAAATTATTTAATAAATTATTATTTATTTGATATAATAAATATGAAGAGGTGATTTGATGAAATTAATCAATGTAACAAACACCCATGGCGAACTTGTAAGAGGTCAATTAGACAATACCGATGCTGAGCTCGTTGAGGTTTATACAACTGGTAGCACAACTATTATTTACACAAAAGCACCAAAGCATCACGAAATTTTAATCACCAATAAGCGAAGAAATCTGAGAGATAGTGAATTAGAGGCGATTAAAGCTTTTTTTGTCAAGAAACTTCAATTAGACAATCCACAACTAGAATTTAAAAAAATCAAAACACCAAATTTAGTTGAGATTTCTATTCCAATTCTTGATCCAGTTAATTAATAAAAAAACCCGAAATCGAAAGCGATTTTGGGTTTTTTTAATTAAGTAAAACTAACTACTGCTCATTATCATTAATATATTCAGCAAGGCGCGTCATGGCTGTTTCAATCACAGCCATACTTGCAGCATAGCTCAAGCGAATATAGCCTTCACCGTAATCGCCAAAAGCACTTCCTGGAATGAAAGCAACCTGTTTTTTCTTAGCGAAATCAACTAAAAATTCAAACGAATTTTGATTAAGGCCTGCTGGAATTTTCGCAAAAATATAAAAAGCGCCATCTGGTTCAATAATTTTAAAACCAAGTGCATTCATTTTGTCAATAATATAATCACGACGTTTGATATATTCTGCCTTCATCGGAGCTGCATCATCTCTACCATTTTTCAATGCTTCAATACCAGCAACCTGAGAAATTGTTGAGGCAGCTGTCACAAAATATTGATGTGTTTTAATAATTTCTCCTGTTAATTCACGAGGTGCAAAAATGAAGCCAAGACGCCAACCGGTCATCGAATGGCTTTTTGAAAGTCCATTTAATAAAATCGTTTGTTCTCGAATATATTCTGCAATTGAAACATGTCCTTCTTCGGTATAAGTTAACTCAGAATAAATCTCATCACTTAAAACAAAGATATCATATTTAGCTAGAGTTTCTGCCAATGCTTGAATTTGTTTTCTGTTATAAGTGACACCTGTCGGATTACTTGGATAATTTAAAATAATTGCCTTAACCTTGTCTCCATATTTTGTCATTGCTGTTTCTACCATTTCTGGCGTCAGAACAAAATCATTTTGTGTGGTGTCAATTTCAATAATTTGACCACCAGCTAGTGTAATTAATGGTGAATAGCCAGGATATAATGGCGCTGGCAATAAAACGATATCATCCTTTTCTAGAATTGCCATCAAGGTTGCTGAAATCGCCTCAGTTGCCCCTACTGTTACCAAAATTTCATCGTTTGGGTCATAATTAACATGATATTTTTCAGACATAAAATGACTGGCTTCTTGACGTAATTCCAGTATGCCACTCATACCAGTATAATGCGTTTGGTTATCATTAATTGCCTGAATACCAGCAGCCTTAACATGATCAGGAGTTGTAAAATCCGGCTCACCGAGTGTTAATTTCAAAATACCATCAATCTTTGAAACTTCTTGATCAAACTGGCGAATTTTAGAAATTTCGATTTTAGAAACTTGTGGATTGAAACGATTGACTAAACTCATTTATAATTGCCTCCATTTGATAAATTATCGATTAAAAATAGTTTACCATAATTAATTGCAAATTTTCAGAAAATTTCGTACATACTAACTTTTTAAATGAATTGTTTACCGAACTATCGCATTCACAATAGAATTCTAGTAAAATAAAGATATTGACGTAGGCAAGGAGGTATTATGGGAATCGAAGAAAAGCTTGAGCAGGGTCTTTACGGAAAACCTCAATTAAAACCTGATGAACAAAAGAAATTTTTGGGTACCTTTCGAGAACGTGTGATTTTAATAATTACTAATCAAGACGTCTACCAAGATGTCTATCAAGAATTATTTTTTCAAAAGCTCACTGAAAATATCAATGAATCCACACAATTATTAATGAAAATCAATGATTTACTTGATGATACTACCAAAATGAAATTTATAAAATTAGCAAATGAATTAAAGATTACTTCAACCATTATTACTGAAAATATTTCGATTGAACCTGAAGGATGTGCAATCGTCATTCATAGTAATCAAGCCGAAAATAAGGCTATTATTGACATCCATCAAATGCTAGCTGAGAAAACTGAACCGATTGATACTGATAAAAAAAGAAATTTTTTCTCGAAGCTATTAAAAAATAAAGATTAAAAAATCGGAGGATTTTATGAATAATCATGATTTGCAACAGGAAGCTGAAAAGATACTCAACCATCACGTTCAATTTCTAGCACAATTTGAAAAAATTGATAATGATTCTTTCGAAATCACAGCCTTCATCCTTAAAAGCTTATCAAATATTTTGAAGCCATTACCTAAAATTTTAGTGACAGATGATTTAGAGTTGAATAAGAGACGACTTTTTGAAGCCTATAATTTAATTAGTGAACTGAAATATAATTTGGAATTTCTCTTTCCTAATGAAACCTTATTCGGCGAACCATTAATCGCATATGCAGATTGTTATCCAATGACCTATGCCAAACAGCTTAAAAAATGGTGACAAAAAACAGAGGATGTCGTCTTAAGTGAGGGTAAACAAACAATCGAAGACAAAAATTTTAATTTTTAAAATAAAAACTTTCTGGAAGGGTATTAAAATACCCTTCCAGAAAGTTTTACATAGCTAAATTGACATGGTTACAGATTTTCTGAACAAGCGTAATCAGCATCTTTGTTTACATTGCTAATTTAACAATTCGATTGATTGTTTTGCCAAGTCTTTCAGATAAAATTTCTTGATTTTTTTCAGACAATCTAAACTCAGTCTCATTCTCTTGTTTAGTTGCTTCAACCATTGCTTGGCATGATTCAACGTATTCTTCAAATTGCTTAACTAATTTTTTATGCATACCGATTACTCTAACATTTGGTGTTAATCCAGAGAGCTTAGCTGAAATTTCGTTATAATCCGCCATTCCTTTTTCAAAGCCTGAGATTACCACTTCCTTTTCGGCGAATTCACCACCCTCTTTAAAAAATAAATCTGCTTTTTCAAAAAATGGGTGCATCTCCTCGGAAATTGTTTCACTTTTCGTTAATAATTCATTTAAATCATTAAAATAGTAATTAGGATTTCTCTTTTTCATTTTTGACCTTTCTTTTAATCCATTTTCTAATTTGACGTACTTCTGGTTTTTCACCTGTTGCTTTTTCAATGTAAGTCGCATTAATCACCGCACCGTATAATAAAATTTGCGCAATGATTGTTAACCAAACCATCAATATAATTGCAGTCCCAATAATTTGATAGGAGCTAATTCGAGTACCAAAATATTGAAGATAAATGTCAAAGGCTTTCGATAAAACCAAAAAACCGAGCAACGTAAAAATACTACCAGGCAATAAAAATTTTAGATGTCTAAATCGAACATCTGGCAACAAATAATTCAGCAAAACGATTAATATAAACATCCCGACAATTGATAAGGGTAATACAAGCCCACTAACAATTTGAATTACATTAACTGGCAAATCAAAGTAATCATTCACGACTACAAATAATTTATGCCCAAAGGTTACAAAAACAATACTGGCAACGAATAAAATCATCGAGGCAATTAAAATTAACATGCCAAATAAACGATTTAATAATAAGTTTGGTACTTTTTTGACTTGATATACCTTAGTCATCGCATTTTGCAAAGCACCAATACCTTGACTCGCTGCCCATAGGGTGAAAATCAAACCGATTGACAGACGACCACTTGATTTGTCGGTCAAAAGGCTGACAATTACGTCTGAAATTCGATTATAAATATCCTTTGGAATCACCTGTTCCACATAGCTCATAATTTCTGAAACATTTAAGTTTAAAAATGGTAATAAACTACCAATTGTCAAAATAATTGGAAAAAGAGAAAGTAGAAAATAATAAGATACTGCCGCACTTGACATACCAATATCTGCATTTTGATAATATGATTGAAACACCTTTACCCAATTAACAATTTCTGCTTTGATGTCTTTATTTTTCAATTATTCATACATCCTTTATAACTTTTGGACAAGATTAATATGTTTTTAGACAAAAATTAATCTTGAGCGGTTAAAATACGTGGACCATCTTTAGTAATGACTAGCGAATGTTCATATTGACAAGAAATTGATCCATCTTTGGTATACGCTGGTGCAATTTCACCACTCATTTCTTTATAATCCATCACCATTTGCCAATCTCCAATATTGACCATTGGCTCAATTGTAATAACCATGCCTTCCTTTAAGCGCAAGCCACGTCCTGCTTCACCATAATGTGGAATCATTGGTTCTTCATGAATTGTTGGCCCAATGCCATGACCAACAAAATCACGCACAACTGAAAAACCTTCTCCTTCAACATAGGTTTGGATGGCATGACCAATATCACCAATTCGATTGCCAACTCGCGCAGCCTCAATCCCCAAGTATAGTGACTTTTTGGTAACATCCATCAAGCGTTTAACTTCAGCTGAAACTTCACCAACGGCATATGCCCAGCAAGAATCAGAAATTGCCCCGTTCAAATCAACACACATATCAACTTTAATTAAATCACCAGACTTTAATTTTTGATGACGCGGAAAACCATGACAAATTTCATTATTTAATGAGCAGCAGGTTGCATATTCATAGCCCTCAAAACCAATCTGAGCTGCCTTCGCACCACGTGACTCAATAAATTTTTTAGCAAATACTTCAATTTCCCACATATCAATTCCAGGTTTAATTAAATCGCGTAAATGACGATGAACATCCGCTAATATTTCACCTGACTCGTCCATTAATTCAATCTCTCTTGCCGATTTTAAAGTAATCAATTATTATCTCCTTGCTACATTTAGCGCTTCTCCTAAATTGGCAGAAGCCACTATTTACCTACAGTTTACTTATTAGAGTTTAGCATTTTCAACCTAATTGTGTAAAGAAAACCGATAAATAATTAAAGTTTTTCTATTTCTAGCGTTCTGAGACTTTTAAAAAATTTCTAGCTTTGATATAATGCTTTCTAACAGATTAGTTAAATTTGAATTACTAATCTTATTGATTATGCATTAAAAAGGAGAAAATAATATGGCAACCGCTAAAATTGTATACGCAAGCATGACAGGTAATACAGAAGAAATCGCAGATATTGTTTCTGAGGCATTAGAAAACCTAGATATTGAAGTTGAGGTTGATGAATGCACTTCTGTTGAAGCTGAAGACTTGCTAGACTATGATATTAACATTGTTGCAACTTACACTTACGGTGATGGTGAATTGCCTGACGAAATCGTTGATTTTTATGATGATTTACAAGACTTAGATTTATCAGGTAAAATTTATGGTGTAGTTGGCAGTGGCGATACCTTTTATGATGAATTCTGTAAATCAGTGGATGAATTTGATGAAGCCTTTGCCAAAACTGGTGCAACAAAAGGTGCAGAAAGTGTCAAAGTGGATTTAGCTGCTGAAGATGAAGATATTGAAAAACTTGAAGCTTTTGCCAAAGCATTAGTTGAAAAGCTAGCCTAATAATAAAAAACTCTACAATAAATTGGACTGATTTGTTGTGAACCCCATAAGTTAGACCAAAAATCTAACTTAAGGGGTTTTTCATATGGCAAAATATGATGCAGAGTTTAAATTTCAAGTAGTACAAGCGTACATAGATGGAAAAGGAGGGTATAGAAC
>JAKVKP010000012.1 GCA_022484805.1 Streptococcaceae bacterium | reverse complement strand
TCCTTTATAAAATTCGATTTCACTAGCATATTTACTTTCTAATTCTTCAATTTTTTTCTCTAGCTTATCGACTTTGTCCTTCAATTGCTGATTAAGTTCCTTATATTCTTCGTATAAAGAAGTTGCATTTTTAACATTTTCAGCTTCTAGAGTGACTTTATTTTGTGACTTAGCAGCTAAATAAGTGAAAGATCCAGAAATTAATGCCGTTATGACGATGGCAATATTTTGTTGTTCCATTAGCCCTCCTTCAATGCAATTCCAAAGGCTAGCAATGCCATACCTAGTGAAAGTACCCATACTGTGTTAGGTGGAGGACTTAACAAAAATGAGACTGAAAAAACAGACCAGACCATGGCCAAAGAAACCAACGAAATACGCTTAATTTTCTTGTTGTTCAGAAATACACCTAAAGCTTTCATAAAACCTAATATCATGAAGGTAACGCCAATCGTATGGTAGTCAAACAATTCATCAATTAGGTTATATACCATGTAGCCACCTAAAATTTGAGGGAAACTTAAAAGCATCATGCCGTACATAAACGACACAATGCTTAAAACTAAGCTATCCCACTTTAAAATAATAATTCTCCACATAAAATCACCTTCTATTCTTCTTCCAAAGTATCCTGAAATTTTGATATTTTTTGATTTGCCTCATTTAAGCTGTTTACAGTAGTATTATGTTCATGCAATAAGTTTTTATAATTATGATCCAATAATTTAATTTGATAAATTAAATCAGCTTTTTCGACCTCTAAATTCGCAATTCGCGTTGCTAATTGATTCGCAATTTCTTGACTTTTATCCATTCTATACTCCTTTTTCCGAAACTGTTTCTTGTAGTTTTTTCTTGCAAACTTCCAAAATTGGTGTTAAATCAATTTCATTCGGTTTAATAGATATTGATGCATTGATTGATGTGCCATCAACCGAATTGTTGTCTGCGGATATATTGTATTTAGAAATAGCGCCACTGGCATCATGTTCTACTATGCTATTCAAAATTCTTAAATCCATAATCTTCTCCTTAAAAATATTCGATTACTCCTGTTATTGGTGAAGTCGTTGAATTATTTGATAGTTTCCAAATTCTACCTTGTGTATCAAACTGAAATTTATCAAGCATTCTAGTACCATCCGCCCATACCGGAGCTGCCACCATCTGCTCAAATGTGGGTAACGCTTTTGAATCAATAATAGTTATCTCGTTACCCACAGTACCAAACGACCAAGCATTATAGATATAATCTTCAAATCGTATTAACCGCCGACCCATCCAACGTCTAGCATAAATTTTTCCAGAGCCTTTTTTTATAGGAAGCAACATCCACCCTGTGTCATACACCATTTCTGCGGTAAGTGAACCAGTAAAACCATTAACCGTATCTGTGAAAAAAGCTCTGTCAGCCATGTACCAAACTTGTTGAAACTTAGTAGGTACAGTTACATCTGGTATCTCTTGCATGAAAATACCTGTAATACCTTGAGTTGAACCAGTTATATCTACTTTAGTACCTTTGAATTTACCATCAGATAACGTAGCAATATCTTCTATTTTGAAGCCATCATTATTAATTTTGACAGTACCATTATGCTTACCGTACGTTGGGTGGTTCGTTTCGTAAACATTAGTTAGCGCACCGGTTGAAATTGCTAATGCTGAAAGAGTATCAACATTGATATTAGGCGCATACAATCCCCAAGTTACCCAATCAGAACCATCCCATTCTTTTACAATCTCTGGTGTACTTGACGTGTTTTGCCATAACTGGCCTACCACCGGTTCTATTGGTTCTGTATCGCTCAAAATGATATTATTCTTACCATCAATACCATCGTTAATAACTGCTCCACTTAATTGTGCTAACGCCATTATGCCACCACCTTCTCGTATCTATCTAAATCAACTTTGAATGTAACTGCTGACGGCAGCCACTCATTTGCCATCAAGGCTGTTGTCTTACCTAATTTTGATATCTTTGTTAGAACTGACCCATCTTCTTTGTAGAGCGTAACAGTCCAATAATACTCATATAGATTACCGTATTCATCTATTACCTTATCCCCTTGCATAAGTTGACAAGTGAAATAAAGGTCTTGTGCGGTATTTTTCATAGTTGTAGGCTTATCACATGTAATCGTTGGGATAATGCCACTAACGAGCTGTTCTAAGCGATTAGTGATGCCTTGTGATAACTTGTTTTGTAATGCTCTAAAATTATCAAAGGTTGTCTTATTGGCTTTTGGATTATGAAACGAGATTTCTTGACCTGTAACACGTGCTTCTAGCAATAATACAGGTGTGAAGCCATTATCATTGATTTTTAAAGTATCACCAATTTCGGCATTAAAAAAACCAGTAACACCATAAGAAACTGCTGGCATACTGATTTCTCTAAATTTAGCGAGTGCTTGACCACCCAAAGTATTAACATTATCCGTTTCATAAGACCAGTCTAACTTGATATACTTATCAGAATTATCCGATTGTAATTGTGACGGATATTCTTCAGCCATTGAAGGACAGAGAATTGCTGGATCACCAACTTTGCTGACATACAATAATTTGCCATCATCGTCATACTCTTTAATGTCTAAACTAGCAATCGTTAAGCCATCTTTACCGATAGGCTTAATTGCTGTATACAAACCAGTCTTATCGACTGTACGAGTGATTGAATCGATGTTCTTGCGCCAAAATAGCGTAACATCTTCTCTACGAGTACCGACGCCTTGTGTTGTCAATGAGTGTTTTTGATACAAATTAAGTGTAATCTGCTTCAAAGTACCATCTTGATTTAATGATTCGATAAATTCAAGCTCACCATCAAATTTAGTAACCAAGCTAATCAATCTTGCTAGCTTCGTATCTTGCCCTTCCCATTCAAGCAATCTAGTATAACCAGATAACTCATTAACTCCTATTTTAATTTGCGATAGGTTAAGTTCCAATGCATTGAAATACTCTACAATTGACATAGCTCTGGTGGCTTTATACTCGACAGATGTTTCATTAATTAGTTCTAAATTAAGTGATTCACACTGCATATCAATCTTAAATTCGTTCTCATCGACTTTCATTGCACTAAAAAGATAACTTCTACCATTCCAATTGAATGATATCCAACATTTCTCGTCAAGAAATTTTTCAATGCTAGTTTGCTTCTTGTAGACTGAAAAATCAAAAGTAGATACTTCGGCAGCACCTTTAATTAATTTACGAACCCATTTATCATCACAATACATTTGACTAGGCAAAAAACCGACTATTTTTAAGTTTTTGTCGTGAACTTTTAAAAGAGGCACTTTATTATTCACTAACCCCACCTCTTTCTAAATTCCACTGTTACATCTGGTAATTCTTTAATCCAATCCGAAAAATAGAACTCTATTTTAGTTTGACCGATTGGCAAAGATGAAAAAACTGAACCGTCAATGTATTCAGTGCTTCTAGGTAAACCATTTATTTTAATGCTCGTATTTTCGTAATAACAATCAATAACTATTTCATCGTTAGGCTGATATTTATTAATAATGTCCTCAATGCTTTGAGCATCATCATTTCTGATCCGGACATTTCTAAAATCAAAAAATGAGATTTGCTTGTCACCCGAATTATTTTTGTACTGATACATATTGATATAGCATTTTGTGATTTCGACATCTACTAACTCTGGTACGTTTGCCTCTGAATACTCGCCAAACCAGTAATATCTTATTTTAGAACCTCTCTTCCAAATATCCATATGACCTCTTGGGAAATTCAAAGGATTATCAGAATTAAGATGGTTAGTAGTAAACGTGCCGCTTTTGAATGTTTTAACGCCACCTTTTCCGTCGCCATAGTACATTGAGTAATTACCTGTATTACCTACCGCATCATATTTATAAATGTCATAACCCATGACAAATTTATTATCCGAATCAGTAAATAGTATTTGCATTTGACCTGTCTGACCCATTAGTTGTGCCCAGAAAACAGCATCGAAATAGCAATAAACATTCTTACCACCAATATGGCCTGTTTCATCAGTTGGAAAGTCAAAAAGATAAGATGCACCGTTAAAAACTGCGCCACTATTGCCAGCAGTGGCTAAGTGAAAACAATTTCTGCCAAATCGTTGAATAACTGACGCAGTACCATTATTAGCCTTGCTTGAATTTTCAGGATTTAATCCTGTGTATCGAGTAAATTCCGAAAAGTCAGTTGTATCTAGGATTGTTTCAGCTTTGGTATAAGGTTTTGTATCATCATCTTCTTTATTTCCCATTTCAAAAGCACCACCAGCATGAACAATACCGATGTACCCATTTTCTTTTTTGTGCTTAATTCGATAAACTGGATAAACTTCCGCACTACTATCGTTATCAATCGTAGCTGTTAAAATACCAGTTTCTGAATCTATTTCTGCTGGAATTGAGGTTATTTCTATAGCTTCAGCAACACCACTTGGAACGACCCATGTAATCGTGCCATGACCTGTATAACCATTGGTATCTGGCGTAAAACTTCTAGTACCATCTACATAAGCCATAAAATATCTATCAGGTAAATTACCAAATATCAATTCTTTAGGCTCTGAAACTGCTAAAATAGCTTCTAATTTATCAAGTTTGTTCTTAATGTCATTTTTTATTTGAAAAGGCATTGTTATTGTTTTGATGCCACGTTTTGAATAAAGAAAAAGAGAACCATCAGCCGATTCTCTATCTTTTAAAGTTGATTGCCAGTCAGCACCATTGAATGGATTGAAACCAGCTTCTACATTGATTAAATCTTTCAATTCATTTTCATTAAACATAACTGATAAATTTAAACTCATATATTAACTATTCCCTCCATTCTTTGATTTCTATTTTGATTAAAAGCAATTTGTTCAGACATACCCGGTGCTAATCTTTTGTTGATTTCTTGACTGTCAATATTCAAAGATAAATCTTTATTTGCAATAATCGCCAATAATTGAATCATTTGAGAAAAATTACCATCCATATTGCCCATTTGATTGGCAACCGCTTTTTCTACATAAGCCATCAAGTCGCTTAATGGTGCTACTGCTTCTTTTCCAGCTTCACCGCCGACCATTAAACTATTACCGTTCTGCCCAAAAACAGTCGGCTTAGTTAAAATACCACCGTTTGCATACCAATCAACTGATAATGAAGGGATAGAACCTTTTAACAAGTCGCCAATTTTCCAACCCGATGGACTAATTCCAAAATGTGGCATAGGAATTTTTGGCCATGTGATTGAGAAATTGAAAAATCCTTTAATAGCATCGATTGCACCTTTTACAACAGATTTCACTGTATCCATAGGATGAGTAACTGCATTTATAATTGAATTAAATACATTACTAACCGTACTCAAAATATTTCCTAAAATATTAACGAATACAGAAATTACCACACCGAGTGCTGTTGAAACGGTGTTAATAACTTGATTCATTATGCCCCCAATAATATTAAATATTCCATTAAAAACTTGAGCTACACCTTTACCAATTTGCTCGCCGTTCATCGTAAAAATACCCACAATAATATTTAGAACACCTTGAATAACACTAACAACACCGTTGAGTATAGTCATAATATTATTTATCGTATTTTGAAAAAATGAAACTAACATATCAAGAATTGGCTGAAGCCTATTGATCGCATCACCGATACTAGTCATTAATGAATCAAAAAACGGCGATAACATTGAGAAATTTTCTTTTAACCAATCAACTATTGCACCCCAATTTTTAATAACTAATATAACAGCAACTACTGCGGCTATTACACCCGCAATTATCGGTAGAATTGGTAACAAAGCCGTTCCAATAAATGCGCCTATACTTAATCCAGCTCCTGCGGCCGCCGCTGATAATGCAGCTATTGCACCACTCAATGCAGAAAATATAGTTATTATAGATGCAATAAACGGTGCCAAAGCAGTGAATGCTACCAATAACGTACCTAAAACAACCGCAAAGGTTTTGATACCTTCTGGCATGTTAGAGAATGTTTCTCCTAACGATTTTAAAATCGGAATTAATGCATCTAAAATTGGTTGTAATCCTTCTGCAATTGTTGCTCCAATTTCTTGAAAAGATAGTTTTGCAGTTTGCAACGCAACATCTTGCCTGTCTATTGGGTCTACTGTTGCATCAAATGTATTTGCAACAGTACCAGCTGCATCTTCTGCAGCATAACCTAAATCACCTAAATTGATTGTGCCTCGTTTGATTGCATCAACCATTTTTGTTGCACCTTTAGTACCGAAAACTTCAGATGCAATTGTTAATGCTTCAGTTTCATTTGTTGCACCTAAAATAGCATCGATTGTGCCATTTAAACCTTCTTGCAATGTTTTACCATCTTTTGCATAAGCGACATTTGCTTTAGATAAAGTACTTAATGCTGCCGAACTATCAACACCTGCTTGTTCAAATTGACCTAACATTTGCGCACCTTCATCAAATGAAAGACCTAATGTTTTAATCTGTGGTGCGCCATCAACCGCTTTGCTCATTAAATCATCAACGGATACTCCAGTTTGTTGACTGACGTATGTAAATGTATCAAGTACAGAACCTAAGTCATCATAACTTAAGCCATAGGTTTCAATCGCACTTTTTGCATTATCAATACTTGATTTAACATCAGTATTATTGATATTTGCAAACTGCATTAACTGAGTGCCGTATCCTGTCAATTTGTCACCAGTAAAACCAAATTGCTGAGTGAGTGAACCTAATGCTTGTCCTAAGTCAGCAGTGCTTTCAATTGGCATAGATGTATATATCGCATCAAATGATGCTTTAATTGCATCAGAATTTTGACCAGTAGTTGTTGTAAAGGTATCCATTCCATCATCAATTTCACGGAAAGCATCTTGCGCATTACCAGCAAACTCTTTTATTTTTTCTCCAGCTTCAGCCAAAACTTCCGTTGCCTGTATCATGTTTCCTGATGTAATACCACCACCAATTTTCGATAATTCTTCATCGGTAGAGTTAGATGTTACTTTCAATTCTTCTAAATCAGTTTTGACATTATCAATGCTTCCACCATCATCAACTTTATCTAATGTTTGTTTCATCTGGTTTAAATCAGTTTCAGCTCCAAGCGCTTCTTTACCGATTTTATTTAAAGCAACTTCTAGTTGGTCACTCGTAGCAGTACCGTTTTTAATAGCATTAACCATTCTAGTACCTAAAATATCGGAATAATCATCTAAACTTTTTCCTGTAGCTTCAAATAGTGTGTCTAAGCGTTTAGTATTCTGAGAAAGTTTGTCTTGTTCAGATTGCAAACCACTTAATTGTGATTTATAACCATTTAAACTTTGTTCAGTAGATGCTAATTCACGTTGAAACGCTCGATATTGTTCTTCTCCAATGTTGCCAGATTTAAATTGAGCTTCTACCTGTGATTGTGCTGATTTAAGTTGATTCAACTTATCAGAGGTATTCTCAATTGATTTAGTCAGCAATTCTTGCTTTTGAGCTAAACCAGTAGCATTACTTGGATCAAATTTTAAAAGTTTGTTGACGTCTTTTAATTCAGAATTTAATTTGACTGACGTTGTATTAACACCCTTTAAAGCTTTATCAAGTCCTTCTGCATTACCATCAATCTCAATCGTAATACCTTTAATATTTTTTCCTGCCATATTTTCTCCTTTCCTTAAAAATTATTGAAATCTGCTTGCGTTGCTTTACGAACTGGAACACGTTTATTTTCGTCTTTAGTATTGTTGTCAATCCATTCTTGGATATAATCCAAGCATTGACCAATGTTCATGTTTTCCATTTCATTGATTGTTAAACCAACTCTTTTACAGACATAAAAAAACGATTCTTCAGTGAATAACTCACTAGAACCGCTTATTTCATCAACTTTTTTTTTGATTGAATACTCGCTTGCAATAAATCAGTAATCATTGGGAATACTTCGGCAATCGGCATTGAATCGAATGTATCTAGCCACTCAATCGGTTCAGGAATTGTTGAATCAGCAGTTTTTGCCAATACCCAAATAAAATTGTAGAATATTTCAAAATCAAGATAATTTAAATCTTCAAATGAAATACTATCTAAATCAAGTGTTAAATCTTCATTTTCAGAATCTTCATTATCCTTAGATTTAGGTGTCTTATTAGCTAATTTTGATAATTTAAACAATTCAGAAAAATAGTCTTTTCTAAATTGTGCTTTATAACGTAAAGGTGTTGCAGCGGTCGATTTTAAGCGAACTGGTGTTTCATCGATATAAATTGTTTTTTCCATGAATTCCTCCTAAAAAAAGAAGAGTAGCTAATGCTACCCTTCTACTGGTGTTTCACCTTTGATGTATACTGCTTTAAACCAGTCAGCATACTTAGTTGATTCATCGCTAGTTGTCTGTGTTTTAACTAACTTTCGTTCACCATAAGTCAATTGCTTAGATTTGAAAGGCAATTCAACACCCGAAATATCCTTTCCTGTTTTAGATGAAATCGTGGCACGGCTGCCATTACAATAGTAAATTAAATGGCGTGTTTTGGTTGCATCACCATCAAATTGAAATAATAATGCAAAAGGACTAAACTTAGCGTCTGCCAATTCCGTAATTGTACCGTCAGTTTCGTCTAATTCTTCACCTAGAATGTCTTTACGGAAAGACATAGGCATATTTGCGATTGTTAATGTGCCACTATAACCATTGTTCTCATCTTCAGTAAAATATTGAGAATCGTTATCCGCAGCAAATTCAACCGAATTTGTTTCAGGATCCATTGTAAATTCAACCGATCCTTTTAAAGGTACAGGGGTTGCAAATGTAGGCACACCATTTTCACCGAAAGTTAACTTGGCATAATGTGCGTTTTCAAGACCATATGTTACTTTATTTTCTTTAACCATTTTTCCTCCTAGATAATAATTTCATAAGCTACTTCGTACATATTCTCTGTATCTATATAGCTTTCGTATGTGTCATATTCAATTTTGTTGCTATCTAAAATAGCCTCTAGTTTTTCTTCTAATTCAACGTCTTTTTCTTCTGAATATAATTCAATAGTGACGTTACTAAACTTTGCGTAGTTATAATTATCAGCCTTTAAAGTGCCTTCGTTGCTATCTACATAAAATAAAATGTAAGGTAAAGACGGAGCTTGACCGACTTTAAACGCACGATATTTAACTGGAATTGCCATAGTATCGAGCAAAGCTCTTAACTCGGTTAATGTCATGATTTAATTGCCGCCTCCGTTCTTTTTTCCATAGATTCAATAGCAACTCGTTCAGCATCAACAATATGTGGCTGCGCTTGCGTTCGACCGCCATTTTCTTTGGCATGGCCTTTTTCTAAAATATGAGTTAACTGGAAGTCAGTTGAGTTATGTACAATATAACCTGTTCCGTCTCTTTTCTTCCGCCAACCCTTAGCATATTTACCACGTCTGCCCTTTGGACTATTGGCGATTAAGTAATCAACCGTTTTATCAGCTACATCCTCTTTTATTACTTCTAACTCTTGTTTAACCTCTTCAGTATACTCAGCAAGTGATTCAGCAATAAGACTGCCAATATCCATTAACTCAACCCCTTTTTAGATTTAAGTTTCAACTCAATTTCCTCATTAGAAATTTTGTAAGTATTAACGATTTGATAAGTAATATCACCAATTTTTACAAGCTGTTCATTGCTATATTCAAAAGGATGAATAACAATAATCTTAGAAATTTCGATATTTGACTGACCAGCAAGCAATAATTCACCTCTTGAAATAGGTTTTTCATATCCTAAAAGCTCAATTTCTTTGTATTTTGGTACTTTATCACCAATCTTATTGGTGTCATATCCATCTTCTTGTAACAAACTAATCTCTAAATCCCAATTATTCATCGCTACCACCGCCATATTTGATTATCAGATTACGCAACCGATATTCAAGATTACGTGGCATAGCTCCACCTCCACGATTTTCATAACGGAAAACTGATAAATCGACAACAAACATTAAATGTGTTGTATTTGTTTCGTCTAGTTCTATGCCTTTTTCATCGATTAATTCATTTTTTACACCAGCAATTATTTGTTCAAGCAATTTATCACGAACATTTGACTTATACCCTAAAGAAGCTTTAACCAAATCTAATGCGGAGGTTTCAAAATCACTTGCCATTTTCGATCACTTCCTCAATTAAAGGTTGTCCTCGCAAATTATCGGCAGATAATAATTCATCAATTCTAGCTTTTTTATTACGCCCTTTTTCAGGATACACATCGCCTTTTCGATAGATATGCTTGGTCTCTTTGTCTGTAAAATCAATCAAAACTTTATATTTCATCGATACTCTCCTTTCAAACAAAATAAAAAGAAGGGATTAAATCCCCTCTTTTAGCCTTCTGCAGGTGCTGCAGTATAAGTAATGTAGAAACCTGCTTCTGAATCAGTTTTCTTAACGTCATAGCGAAGTACACCAGCTAATAATTTACCGTAAATTTCATTTGCTACCCATTGAACAGATACTTTTTTACGGTCAAAGAATGCTGTATGAGCTTTTGCATCGCCAACAAATCCTACCAAATCTCCCTCGTTCGTACCGATAATATCATCATCTAAAACAACTAATTCTTTACCAAATAGAACCTTACCACTTGCAGTAGTAATGGAATCTTGTAACAAGTAACGTCCGTTCTTGTCTTTTAACTTATCAAGTTCAGAATACAATGAAGATGAGATATAGAATTTAACATCATAAACTTTTTTAATGCCTTTGTTCACTAGGTCTTTTAATCCATCAACTCCCGTCACAGCTTTTGCAGTGGCAGTTTTTAAAATGTCGGCAATATCTTCGTTAGAAGTATTTCGTCCTTGATCATCAATTTCATCAACAATTAATCCTGTTACGTCATAATCAGCATCGTCAATAACCTCTTCTGAAACAGGAATATAGCCACGTCTTGTTTCAATTGAGTAATCAATCTCTACAATCGTTGGCTTAGCAAGTTCTGGGTTTGCTGCCAATTCTGCAACAGTATGCATTTTACTACCTGATTTAGTGATTACTGGATATTTACCAGAACCGCTATTAACCGGAATTACTTTAACGTAATTTCTTAAATCTACAACATCTTCAGGAGTTTCTTGAGGTGTTAATAATTCTTCTGGAATTAATGCGCCACCTTCAATTGAAGTAAACCCATCACGTTTTTCACCACGAGAATGGACAAAAGAATTAATGCCAGATCGCAATTCTTCGATTTTTTCAGCACCTTCATGTGTTTTTACAGTTTTTCTTTTCATTGAGCGTTTTTTCCTTTCTTCCTCATCTTTTTTAGCGGTATCATCTTCATTAATTGCAGCTAATTCTGCTTCTAAATCAGATTTGTCATCTTCTAAATCTTTGATTTCAGCATCTAATTTAGCAATTTCCTTTTCTAATTCATCGGCAGATTTCTCGACCTCTTCAATATCTTCAGGCTTTTCGGCTTCAGTTAATGCAGTTTCCAATTCGCCTTCACGTGTTTCTAAAGATGAACGTTTTTCAAGCAATTCTTTTAGCTTGTTTGAGCGTTCATTAATTTTTCTACCTAAAATAAGTTGTTTTAATGCCATTTAATTTTTCCTCCGTTTGTTTTTTTAATGATTCAAACGCTCTTTTATGTGCGTTTTTAATCTGTTTACTACGTGCCTCTACTGCTGTATCTTGATAAGCAGGGAATGTTACAACTGATACTTCATATAATTTGATAGACTTGATAATAAATTTGACTGTTCCATCAGGATTTTGAATCATTTCTTCGTTCAAAATATCGAATCCAAAAGAACATTGGTCTACATCGCCACGCATTACACGTGAATACAGATTCATAGCTTCTTGGTCTTGCTCATTAACCCTTATCTCGCCATACAATCCTTTAGAATCGACTGACAAGCTTAAGGTTGACGATTTAGTCCGACCAAGGACTTTATCAGTTTCATGGTCTGTTAATGCTCTGACATCGCTTAAATCAACTCCATTTAATGCTTCTGGTGCGATTTCTTCCCAAACACCGTCATACAATTCCGTTTCTGAATTAAAGACAATAAAATAGCCACTGATAATTTTTTCAGTAGCTTCGTTATTAGTATTTAATTCGCCAATATCCCTCACTTGAAAGGAAGTCCGTTTTTTCATTACTCCTCACCTCCTTTCACTGAATCTTGAATGAGTTTGTTTTGTTTTGTTAAATCATTTTGCTGTAAGTAATTTTCAAGCACCAATAAATCATCCATTTCTGCGTCTGGTGGCATCCCAACCCAATTACGCAATTCATTACGTCTCAACGAGTTGACACTAACCATCTGCACACCAGCACTAACTAAATCATTAAGCGAGTAGTTATAAAGGCTTCTTGGATTGAAATTAAAATACATAGTTGGGTCAATAATCAATTGATTTAGTGTTTGCTGAATAGATTGAGCAAATGACAATATTTTCGTATTAACAAAATTGTTATACTCGTCTTTACTATAATTCCCGACACCTAACAAAAAAGGCGGAACACCTAATAATGAGGCAACCGTCTTTTTATCAATTTCTACTGCTTCGTTAATTGCTAAATCTTGAAGCGTTAATGGTTTTAAAGTTTGGACATTAATCATTCCCTCGGGAATAATCCAAGGTGCACCAGCTTTCTTTCTGGTTAAATAGCGATTTTCAATTTCTGTTCTACCCTCTTCGCTTTCTAAATTAGCAGAATCTGAATCAACCCCAACAACTACGCTTGGCATATATTCACTGCTCATGAATGCTTTCTTAGTAACATATGATTGTTTCAGATTATTGACCAAATCTTTTAATGCAATCTTATAACTGCTTCCGATAAACGGTTGATTCGGTTTTGGATTAATCACAAAATGCAATAAAGTTTGTGGATCATATTCTTCTGCACCAATGTTAATTGAATAATCATCATCGCTAATATTAAAAGATACGTTACTCGGTGGAATTGGTTTCAATTCCGATAATTTAAATCCATTGAACACTGGTTTGACTACTGCGTTTCCACCGCCCTCTAATAACAAAACTCTCGTAACCCATGCTATAAAATTCTTTCTTGTCATATAGCGATTGGGATTAATATCCACCACTCTAGATAAATCATTAATTACACGATTATCGCCTTTTTCTGAATTTTGCATGAGCTGAATTGTCATACTAGAGACCATATCAGCGATACGCTCAACTGCCATTCTTACCTCTGGATTATCAGCAAGTCGCACATAATTTTCCGAAATTAATTCTTTAAAAAAATCTGGTGTCGTTATTGATACTAACGGTGTGGTTGTGCTTTCTTGAATCGTTTCGGAACGAATAGAATTACTTCGTCGATAAGTAGAATTACCAATCTTTTCTAAATTTGATACCATTTTTATTTATCACCACCTTTCAAATGAATTAGATATTTGGATCACCTAGCCTTTCTTTTTAATAGGTAAAATGATATTGGCGCCATAATCTGGCGTTGAAATCTTTTGACCATATCCTTCTGGGAACCCTCTTCTTTTGTTATCTGGTGGTTTATTATTTATCACTTTGATAATCCAACCACCGAATAGACCACCAACGAAACCAAAGATTAAATTTAATAGCATATCAATCACTCCTTATCACATTCCCCAATTTTCTCTAACCTGCTTATTTTCTCCACCTTCAAGACTGGCCACGCAAGCAAACACGCTTGCATCGAATAAGTCAATCCGCTGATTAGGCAGCACTTTTTCAAACTGAATCATATCGTCAGTCTTTTCAATCGCTTTAACATTAGAAACACAATACTCATAAGCTCGACTATGTAAATAATATAATTCAGCATTCTTTGTTTTCACTTCAATATGCCTGAATCCCTCTGATTTACGAGTAAATAACTGAGGCGCATCACGCATCTTGAATTTAGCTTTTTTCATCTTCAAGAAAAATTCACGACCGAACTTTTTATCAAAATGAACTTCTTTTATTTTGAAACCAAGTTCACGCATAGAAATAAACCATTTTACGATATCGTCATATAAAACGGTTGGTGTATTGCTCAACGTTGCCCAACCTTCTTCTGACCATTCAAATAATGGTATATTGTCAACCTCAGCTTTTTCAATTGCGCCCGCACGAGGAAAGAAAGCATGAGTTATTGAAATATCAATATCTTTAATAATCTCGTTGCCATCTGAATCTTTGTACTTATGATTTTTCAAAGTGCCATATAATGCACCTGCTGTTAAATCGTGCAGCTTAGACAAGTCGGCACCGCCAAACCAAACGACTGGTAGCTTAGCTAATTCTTCTAACTTCCATTCAAATTGACTGTCAGAATATTTGAACTCATCAATATCAAAGTAAGCATTTTCAGCGGTGGTAAATATATTCAAAGTTTTATTAAGGTACTCTGATTTAAGCTGTGGTTCTGTCATTGCCTGTTCAGCATCGCTGATTAATTCATCAAGCGTTGTCGTTTCATTTAATGATGGCGTAACAGATTCTAAAACTTGCGGGTCATTCATGGTCGTTATTTCATGAGTAACAGGATTTAAAACGTTGCCTTTCTTATCCTGTTCAGCCATACAAAGATAGATAAAATAGTTATCGTATGCATTGTTGACTATTTGACCGTCTAAGACCTTTTTAAGTGTTTGGATACGTTGAGCCAAGAAACCATTTGCGACGTCGCCAGCGGTTGAAATACCTATTAATAATTTATTACGATAAGCTTTCATCGCATTTTTCATTAACGTATATTTCTTAGCACCTGCACGTTTCCATGAATGAATCTCATCAAGTATTAAGCAATTACAGTTAAATGAATCTAACTTGTCTTCTTGATTTGCTTTAGCAATCACTTCAACACTACCATCGCCAGTATTGGTCAAAATTGAATGTTCCTGATTATTATCTCGTATCCTTAATTTAGGTAAATCGTCTCTTAAAAATTCAACATTGTACGACAAGAAACCAAACGCTTCTTTTGTTTGATCTATAGAATTGGCTAAAATATAAACCTTACTCCCCGATTGCCTATCAAGAATAGATTTAGCCCAACTTAACGCACTCGCAAAAGCTGTCTTTCCTTGTTTTCTGGGTAAAAAAATAAGCGCTTCGTTAAAACGCCTAATGTTAGTATCCTTGTTAAAAAAACCAAACAGATTGACTATGATAAACTTTTGCCAAATCAATAATTTTAGTGGTTTCCCTTTTAAATCTTCACCTTTTAAATTTTGACCTTGCTGATGTTTAATTGTTCCCTCAATAAGACCGATAACAAAATCAAATTGTTCTTGCTTAAAATCCCATTTTTTTGATTTTAAATCATCTAAGAAACGTTGTGCTGCTTGAACACGTTCAATATTGACTAATACCTTGCCTTTAACTATGTCATCAGCATACTTTTTAACCTCCTTAAAATAGGGACTAGTTATTTTCATCTAACCACTTCCGCTCTGATTAAGAAATTGAGCGAATGCTGATTGTTTTGGTGGCTCTTTTTTTACACCTGAATTGTTGGATTTAGGATTTAACATCAATTTATCTGAATAAACGCCAATATCTTTTCTTAAATTTTCTAAGGTTGCGAGAATTGGGCTTTTTTTACCATCTGATTTTTCGGTTTCTATCATTACTTGGTATCCAGATTCTTCAAATTCATTAGTCAAATAATTATACTGATGTAACATATCTGAAAATACGTCAATTAGTTGAGTATATTGGACTTTGTAAACTCCTAACTCTTTCATTCTTTTTATAGTTCGCCGCTTTATTGTATCTTTTGACGGTAATGCTTTGCTCAAATTCTCACCTCATTTCATAGTGGAAAAAATATTTCTGAAAAACTCGTAAATTTGGAAAAAGCTAACCTGCTCGTTCCTTTTTTATTTTTAAATTTTATTTTTTCGAGTGGGGGGATGTATTTTTTCAAATTCATTTTTCCTTTTCGCTTGCCACTCAATGCCAAGCTTAGTTGGCTTATTGGTTACACGATTGTGCATCTTATTATGGCAGCCGTTCTTGCCATCACAAAGACTGATAAGATTCCAACTGCACAAAGCAAGCTCTGGATAGTCCTCGTAGAAGTATATGTGGTGTACTGTCTTAGCTTCCTTTGTCTTGAAGTATCGCTTACAGTTCTGACACTCATACTTATCTCTGCGTAACATACGACCACGCTTCAGCAACCAACGCTTTGATTTATAGAATGCTATATCAGTCATGGCTATCAGGATACAATGCAGCTATGCTAATTTCATTATTAGTTTCATCGATAGTTATAACGTATTCATTACCAGATATATCAGTACATGTCGCAATCAACACACAATATGTAGGTTGAGACTCTTGCATAGTTACCCATATGTAATTACACGTTACTACTCCTAACTTCTCACCATCTAAGATAATAATAGGAATCTCGTTATTCTTAATTGAGTATTCAATAGTTTGATTCATAACTTACCTCCAAAATAAAAAAGCACTAGATAATATCTAGCACTAATTAATTTTATACATATACTGCAATATATGTAACGCTTTACTGACATACGGTTTCAGTGATTACCGCAAACACAACTTGGCTATCCAAAATAACCACAATACAAATTTATAGGAATTTCAATGAGACTACAACCGTTTCCAGTCTCATCATGCTTTTTTTGTACGAATATCATTGAAAGATTCAAGGATATTATATCTTTTCCGATAAATTTGTGCTCTTGAATACTTAAGTTGTCCTGCTATTTCTTCCCACATTAGTTTTTCATTGTTAATCCACCTTAGCTCAAAGATAGTCTTGCCTGTATCTTCTAGCTTCGAATAGCATAACTCACAGTCTTTTTTAAACTGTTCCAAGTATTGAATATGCTTATCTTCACTAAACCTAACAGCTAAGTTCTCTGGCTTACGTGAAACGAAAGAACTACGACCACCACCGATATTCTCATCATCATTCGCCTGTGTTTCAATCTCTAACTTACGAAGTGCAATCTTGGTATTAATCTTTCTGTATTCAGATAAGTCTTCATCAAGCGTTGCTAATCGTGCTTTACTTAATCCCAATCAATTACCCTCCATTTCATCTAACTGCTCGCCAACCTTTAAACCTACCCAACATAATGCAGTGGTCACTATCCATGACGTTTTCTATCGCATTCTTGATAGTTTTACTGTTAATACCTAAAAGCTCTTTAGCGGCATTATACGAGCTAAATTTGTAAATCTTACCATTTGGATCAATCAACTTAAAATCAATCTCATTGGTCTTTTTCTCTTTGATAAACAGCTTTCTAAGCATATCCAACTTATCTTGTTCATCTTTGGTTAATTTAGGCTTGTTGGACAAATTAACCATTGTCAGAAACATAATTTTTTGTTGTTTAGTCCGTGCTCTGATATCACTCACCTACCGTCCTTATTCTTAATCACATCAACTACATCATCCATAAATTCCTTTGTTCGTTTTGTCTCTTCTTCGAAAAACTTTGCCATATACTTAACCCAATAATTTGATAGCAGCTTGTTTACTAAAATTGATGTAATTAATGATGTGACAATTGCAATAATAATCGTGCTCATTCACTCACCCTCCAACAGCTCTGGATTACGGTAATAATCACCAACTACAGTAACATATGGCAACAACCTAAATAATAATAAATTGCCAACACACCAAGTTAAATCTTCATCGTTCCACTCAACTAAATAATTACCATCAATCTCTATGCCACAACCATTTTTATCTTTTTGAAATGGATGATTTTCTACCTTAACAATACTTTTCTGCCAAATTTCATTACCTTTAATATCTGATTTACCTGTTGACTGCATAAGAACGACTTTATCAATCTCGTACCAACTGCCAGATGAGACTTCAATATCTTCTGTTTCAAAGTCAATTTCTGTTACATCTTCTATTTGTTCAGTTCTTTTTATGAATGCTCTAAACTTCGGTATCATCTCGCACCTCCTGTGTTGTTAACTTTTTCATTGGTTAGTCCACCGCCTCATTAGCATAATGCAGTTCCGAATCATTCTCGTCTCCAATTTGGTCTCCACCACATGTATAATAGGTGAAAGAGTTTTCTTCAAAACAATCAGAACAATATCGAGTATTCCCATCAATTTTTAAATATTCATCAGCTTGTGATAAGTCTTTATCACAAGATTCACAAAATAAGTCAATTTCAACTTCTCCTGTGTATTCGATATAGTAGGATTCGCTATGCTTACTAACTCGCTCCAAAGCTTCTTTTTTATCTAAAAAAAGCCACTTGTTACCGGGGTGTCCATTTATGAAACTTGTTACTTCGTGTTTTGTTATTTTCATCATTCGCCCTCCTGTTCGATTACCCAAGCGCTGAATACTTGTAGGACTTGTGCTGCTTCTACTGTTGGTAAATTTGTCCAAACTGCATAAATCCCGATATAACAATCACCATTGAATAAATCGTCCAATCTTGATAATCCACCATCTAAACAGCTAAAGCTTTCTTTACTCTCCATTTTCAACCAATCCAGCACCACTTGCTGATTTTGGTTGAGTTCAATTTTATGCTGAAGCTCATGTTCCTCAATTACGTCTCTTGCAACCTTTAAGCCAGCACAAACTCCGTATTCTCCCATATCACCAAACTTATCAATTTCAGCGTTTATCTTTTCGGTTAACTCACTCATTCGGCACCTCTTTTTTAATATTTTTTTATTATTAATTTATTTTTATGTTTGATATAATCACTTTGAGGAGTGATTGGTATGAAAATCAATACAAGAATTCTGTTATTCGGTAGTTTACTGTTTATCATTGCTAGTATTATTTTAAAAAGCAGGTCACTATTAGTGATAGGAATAAGCTTTCTAGTTTGGAGAATGATAAAAAAGCAAAAATCTAAATCTTGAGATACTTCGATATCTCTTTTTTGTTTACTCAATTCACGTATCATCTTGCTCCTTTTATTTCTTAAACATTAAGTTATCAATACTATTAAGATTATCTATATCTATTTCCTCTAATATGTGTCATGCTGTAATTACAGGAAGGAAGTGTTAATATGAAAAAACTATATCCTGTAAAAATTTACGAGAGCGACAATGTATTATATCTGTCGGAACGTCATGCTTCTGAAAACAAGAGAACGCGGGCACAAATAAAAATTGGTTACATCCTCATAGGTATGACTGATGCTTTTAAACTCCATAATCATCACCCAATGATGCAAAATGCTCTCAGGGTTTATGCAGATTTAGACACAGCTATCAGGGATATTCCTAATAGATAAAAACATTAAGTACTCTATGATTAGGGTACTTTTTATTTACCTTCAATCTTCATTGCCACTCATTTCTTGTCAACCCCTGTTAAAAATCCTTTATAAATCACTTTCTAACTCAAAATTCTGATATGCTGAAATCAAAAACAATAGGGAGTGTTATTTATGGGATTTACTTTAATTATGTTCACGATATTTGTTATCGGTTTAGTTATTCTGCTTATTGGATTATCCACAAAGTTTAAAATATTGAAAAATATTGGTTCTGGAATAGCCATTTTTTCTGTCATCGTATATGTCATTGTAATAATCATTACTACTTTCACAGATATGTAAAATACTCTCAAACCCTCACCGCTAGCGCCGACCTCTAGAAAATCGGACACCAACAGATGTAGTTAAAAATTATTATTTTTCGATTACTTCACTTGACTATGATGCGGTCTAGGATATCTGTAATCTGTACCATATAGCCACTTCTTTGACTTTTTTGCTCTTATTGTATACATCATTACACCTCTTAATTAACAGCATTATCTATTTCATCTAATGCCAGCTCGATCATTTCAAACAAATCCATTTTATTGTTTGATATCATACGAGCATATAGATCATCTAATTCAACTTCGGGATGTTCAATTTCTCGTGTTGACTTGTAAATTTCATATTCTAAGCTATGTAGTTCATCACACAATTCATATAGCTTTTGAGATACCTTCTTAAAATCTTTAGTTTCAACAATCTTATTTATTTCGTTATAGTTAAACGCTTTTTGTAATTCGTTATAAGTTTGAAGAATCAATATAGTATCTGCTTCATACTTACTGTGCTTACTTCTAAAAGACTGATGTTCAGGCGATGATTTAAATTGCTTTAAATAATCAATTATCGCTGGTTTCAACATGTCATATCTTGCTTGACCAAATTTATCCATTTTACACTCCTTAAAATTTCATCTTTAAACGCCTATCATTACCCTGTGTTTTATAAACATCACTTTTATCCATATTTTCAAGAACTCGGCTCAAAATTCTATCACCAAATAATTCCGCTAGTTCATCGCTTCTAAGATTAGTTGTGATGATATATATTACTTTTTTATACTCTAAAATTCTGAATAACTGATCTATTTCCCATTCTGTAGGTTTACGACCACCAAAATCATCAAGCACAATTACATTAGGTTGATTTCTTTTACTAACAAATTTGATAGGCGAGTAATCGTTATACTTCAACATTGCTTGTTTCATTTTACTTAGTAGCTCTGGAACAAACATCACTCGTCCATTAAATTGTTTAGATATTTCAGTAGCGAGATACGTTTTCCCACGTCCTGTCTTTCCTGTTAAAATAAAATTATGAGTAGAACCGTTTTTAATTTTATTTACAACGTGATCAAAATATTTTTGCTTATCTTCACTATCAAATTTCATGCTTACTCCTTAAAATAAATTATCCATAGCACCATCGTTATTTCTGTAAAGCGATGCATTAAAAGGCTTTTGGGCTACAATTTCATTTAAATAACCATCAAACTTAGTTCCGAATAATGTTGAAGGTCTTAAATAATTTACCATATCAGGTCTTCCAATCCAGTCATTATATTTTTTATCAATTACGGTCTTAAAGTTTTCTAAACTATACCCATCTTTAAATCTTGCTTTAATTGGTTTTAAATTGGCTTCCACAAATTTAAGATTTTTACCAAGCTTTTGATTTAAGTATGCTATTGGTATTCTAAACTCATAATTTTCAGGATTACCTTTTTTTACCTGTTCAATAAATTCATCGTTTAGCCATTTTGGAAATTGGTAATTTATCGAACTCGACATTATATCTTTTGGTTTATTATATTGGTTTATTATATTGGTATTATTCTCTTTAACCTTTTTGTCCATAGGGTCAGGACATTTTTGGGGATACCCTTTGGACATTTGAGTGGTAGGGGTAACCATAAAAATGTCTCTACGTTCAATCTCTTTTGAGTTTGGTTTATAGATCAATTTTATTTCGATATAGCCACAATCATTTAATAAACTTATACTTCTTGAAATTGTTTTGTTGCTAACTGAAAACCTTTCTGCTAACGATCCGTTACTTATCCATGTAAAACCTTTTCCAGTAACATTGGCAATGGTATATAGCTCACCATAAATTAATTTTGCTAGTGATGTTAATCTTTTATCATAAACAACATATTCAGGTATCGTAATATAAAAACTGACTCTCTCTATATTTGACAAAATTGTTTTCTCCTTTCTATAAATTAAACATCCAAATCATCAGGGAAAACGCCTTTAAAAACATCGCTTTCTTTATATTTTTCGTGACAATTCGGACATTGAATAAATGTTTTTGGATGATTGGGACTAAAATTTTTGGGATAACCTACTTTTTTGCCAAAATTATCACCCTTATTACCATATCCAGTTTCAATAAAATCAAATCCATAAACTTTGATAAGCTGCGTGCCACATTTTTCACAAAGAACATCAATAAAGCAACCTGTTTCTTTGCCACCCACTCTTATATATCTGTCTTTTAAAGTAAACATCTTTTTTAACTCAGCCATAATTTAGACCTCGAAAATGCAATCATGTATATCAGCACATTTCAATATCATCGCTTCTAAGCCATTTTCTTTAATAAATGAATAAATATATTCATCAAACGTTTTAAAACGTTTAGGGTTAGTTTTATCTAAGATTTCGGGGGGTTCTGGATGTAATTCTAATCGTCTATTCCACAATGAAATTAAAACTTCTATTCCTTGATAATATTTTGACATCTTTGAATTTACATCAGTTGTTTTCATCATCCGTTCATACTGATTACCTAATTCTTTTTCAATTAATTCAGAAATTTGTTCGGGCTTTGAAAATAAAAGAAATTTTCTGCCATTCATTATTTTTTTAATAGCTCTTTCTCTTACAACTTTATCCATCACATCTACAAATAATTCATCGGTCAGTTTAATTTGTGCCATTTTCTAACACCTCGATTGTAATTTTACTGTGATAATCACCTAAAGCATGAATAGTAGCTACTAAACCGTTCAAACCATTAATATCATTTGCCGATAAATTATCGCAAGAACTTACATGATCATTTACATAAATATTTAATCCTATAATCGCATTATTTAATTCTATTGATGATAGGATTACATCATCAATATTTACTTGATTATTTTCACTCATGCTGACACCTCCGTTTTAAAAGTACCGTTTAACTTAAATATTTCTTTTTCAAGCATTTCACAAATAGTTTTTTTATCTGTATGGTCATTAGAAAATTCAGTCAAAATATTGTATGCGATTGATCTTCCTTCTTCTTTACCATGTTTATCTATACATAATTCACTAAAACGACCAACGACCCTTCGATACCTTATTTTTAAAGGTAATTTATAAAATTCATCATCAGAAACTGGCATATTCAATAAACGTCTATGCTCGATTTCACGATCATTCAACTTAATTCGACCTTGAAAAACTAAATCATTAATAACTTTTGTTACTGCTAAATTCGCAAACATCGCTAACTCACTATCATGTTCATTGTGGTAGTCCATCTCTTTATCTTCTAATATTTTTTTTACAAAAGATTGACCTAATAAATGTCCTACTGCGTTATTAGCAAAATTTACTTTTTGCATATCTCCATCATAGGTTGGTGCTAAATCTAATACGTGCATAAAATTTTCCTCCAATTATTTTAAAATGTTCAATAATCTGCTATAATTGGATAAAGAACGGCTGTAAAAAGCCTTGTGTTTAGCCTTTAACATTCGCTTTGGTCGGTGGAATCGTTAAGGCTTTTTTCTTTATCCAATTTCATTATTTAGTCCTCAATTTCATAACCTAATAATTCATAAATTAATGGTAAGGTTGTTTCAAGAATATTGTTTGCGTTCCCTTTCGCCCTATCTAATGCACTTTCAGTATGATCAATACCATCAAGCTTATATGGATATTGTTTATTAGCTTCAAGCGAACCAGTATCAACCATAATATCTCCAATTTCCGCTAGTAAATCTTTTACAGATGGCTCTGTTTCCTTGTTTTGTTCCAATTCAATAGTTTTTGCCATGCTTCATTCCTCCGTTAATTCGCTTTTTTATTAATTGCTTGCCGTGCGATTAATCTCTATATTTTTTATATTTTCTAAAAAAATCAATAACATCTGCAGTTTCATAAAATATCTTGCCGCCTTCAATTGGTTCTGAACGTTTTAAACCAAGTTCTTCATATTTGGCCAAGGTATTATAAGCCAGCTCATACTCATCAATTAATTTCTTTTGACTGATAAACTTAGGCTCAGTTAATAAAATTTGGCGTTGCTTTAGTTCTTCATCTACTTTGTCAAAGACAAAATCAACCAGCTTATCGATTGCTTCTTGATTCAATAAGGATATATCCATATGCTTCCCCCTTATTAAAATAAAGACATTTGACTAATTTTTGCCTTAGTTACTGATGATGGTTCCCAAGAATTAATAAAATCTAAAACATCTTGAAAATCTTTATCTTTAATTCGACCACGATTTGGAACATTAAAAACTTGTTTAACGCTAGAGTTAAGGTCTTGGTATAACATGCTGACAGCTTCCTTGCCTAAATGACGATCATTAGCGAACTGATAAACTTTATTGCGAACATGACGGCCAATCGTTCCTACGTCCTCTGAAGTAATCAGCTTATTTTCTTCAAAGTTTGTAATGCGGTTTTCAACATCATCCAATCGCTCGTTTGTTTCCTCGTTTGCTTGTAATGCCAATAATGATAAATCTCTAGTTGACTTAGGAATTTTGAATTCTTGTTCTTTTCTCATGCTGAAATAGTTATCAACTAGCTGATCATAAATTTCCCAAGCTTTATCATCTTCAAGAATTTTAAGCAACTTCGCATATCCACGTTCAGATAAAAGATAAATGTTTTTTGAAGCGTTGAAAGAATTTTGGGTAAAACCATAATCACTTATTTCGGTGTCACTTTGTGTGATAGCGAATTTTAAATCAATAATATCTTTGGCTTCTAAAAATCTTTTTCTATTTCGATTGATTGCTTGATTAATCGACCTAACATCTGTTCCATGAATTTCTGCAATATCTTTAACCAACATTGCTTTTTTACCTTCTCCGAATCCTCCTTCAATTCTTGTAAATTGAATTGACCCGATTGTTTGTGTACCTGTTACTTTTAAATTGTTCATTTAATCTTCCTTTCTTTGATTTTTTGGTATACTCACTTTAGAAAGTGAGGTGATTGATTTGGATTTAACCAAAATATACAGAATTGAAATTTTAGAAGGATATGATGAAAAATATATAAATCAACTTCTAAAAAATGGTTGGGTATTAATTGACACTGGACGTCAAGCTTTCCCAGAGCACGATGTAAGATTTGTCATTGGTGCTACAAAAAATATTTATAAAAAATATAATTTAGACAATGCCAAGGCTGATGAAAAACCTATTTTTTAATTAATTTCTGATATAATTCTTCATCGGCAACATTCAAAACATCTTGAATAGCTATAAAATTTAAATCAGATTGTTCGATTAATTCATTTATATTTTTGATCAGTTCAATCTGCTTTTTATTTAAAAGATATTTTGATTTTAAAAAACTCGATTTTCTATTTAAAAAATGGATTCTAGCAATAAAATATTCTTTTCCTTCCATCCCTACACCTCCTATCGAATTTTTAAATCTGAAATGATACGTAAAACAATTTGACGAGATTTTAAATTATCAATTTTTCCATTCAGATAATTACTTAAATCAGTTCTTTGCAACCCATAACCAGTCGCTAAATCAGTAATATTAATATCGTTTTCTGAGATATACTTTCTGATTTTTTCACGACCGCTATCTAAGTTCGGCATAGCATTCACTTCCTTCCTAAATAATACGTAAGTAAAAATGATAGATTTTTTTATAAAATAATTGACAATCAGTAGAAAGTTTTATAAAATCAAAACATAGTTAAATAAGCTAATAAATAAACCTTTTTAATCTTTAATCGTCGCCAAACGTGGATTTAATAGGTCATTTTTAATTACGCTTTTTTCTATCAAATTTACTTACACGATTAATATATTATAAAACTTTCTACTTGTCAACAAAAAGTGTAGAATTTTTTATAAAAATTGATCGTTGTTGAAAAGGTGGTAATATGTCATTATTCGATAATGTATCAAAACTTGCTAAACAAAGAAATATTAACTTAACTGATTTAGCTGAGGAATTAGGACTTAGCAGACATGCATTTTATAAATGGAAAACAAGTAGTCCTAAAGCTGAAACTCTAGAAAAAGTTGCGGATTATTTTGGGGTTTCTATCGATTATTTGTTAGATCGTGACAGTGTATCTTTGAATGAAGATTTAGAAGACTCTATCGATGTTGCGATGTTGTACAGTGGGAAAAAATTAAATGATGTTGATAGAGCAACCATCAAGGCACTACTTAAAGGATATTTTGATAACAAAAAAGATTAAAGGGGTTGCTGTTTATTGACAATCAAAGAAATTGCTAAACAACACGGCGTGATACTCATGTTTTGTGATATGGAAGCTGAAGGTGGATATATTTTCGTCAGAGAAGAAAAATTCATTTTTTTAAATAATAATCTAGAAGAAAAAGATTTATTGCGTGTTTTCTATCATGAAATGAGCCATGTTTTAAATCATACTGAAATGCAAAGCGTATACAATAAAACATATACTGCTCATTCTCGAATAGAAGCAGATGCAAATAGGGATATGATTAAGAAAGAAATCAGAGATGTAATTGATTATTGTGATAATGATGAAAGCTCTATTCTAAATTGGAAAAGAGTTGCCGAGATAATCGATTTACCATTAACATCAACTAATGAATGGTTGATAAAGGAAGAATTATCAGAGTATTATTTAGGATAGGTAACTCCTCGTAGTCATGTGACTATGAGTTTATATAGATATATCAAAATAATTTTTTAAGGAGAAAACAGTTTATGGCAAAGAAGATTAAGGATGAAAATGGGAATGTTTACAAATTAAAGAAACCTTTTTATAAAAAATGGTGGTTTTGGTTAATCGTGGTAGTTATTATTGTTGGTTATCTTGGTGGTCAAGGTGGAGATAAGAAAGAAACTGCAAGTACAGATACTACTACAGAAGTATCATCTAGTTCTTCTACAATTGAAGAATCATCGTCTTCAACTAGTGAATCATCTTCTACTGAAGAGTCCAAAGAAAGTGTACCTACTGAATATAAGTCTGCATTAAATAAAGCGAAATCATATTCATCTCTCATGAACATGTCAAAGATTGGAATTTATAATCAATTAGTATCAGAAAATGGAGAAAAATTTTCTGCTGAAGCTGCACAATATGCAGTTGATAATTTAAATGCAGATTTCAATGCGAATGCTTTAGCTAAAGCAAAATCGTATCAAGAAACTATGTCTATGTCACCAGAATCAATAAGAGACCAATTAACATCAGAACACGGGGAACAATTTACACAAGAGGAAGCAGATTACGCTATCCAACATTTAAATGACTAAATAAAAAAACACGCTCCCGACCAAGACAGCGTGTTCAGCCTCATTTCTAAGACTACGAGTATATTATATCAGAAATGAGGAAAAGTATGGAAGAAATAAATATTTACATTGACGATTCAGGTCAATTACATACTAATTATTATTCAGATTACTTTATCTATGGTGGTTATTGGTGCTTAGCCGAAGATAGTCAAAAAATTTCAAAAACTTATTCAATTCAAATGAGTAAGATTTATCACACAAAAAAAGAAATAAAAAGCAGTAACATGAAACATAAATATAAAAGAAAAGTTTTAAGAAAGCTAGTTTCTGAATGTCAAGATTGTTTTAACCCTATTTTTATAGCTAGCAAAGTATCAGAAATATCTATTGATTTTGATAACAAACAGGCAGTTCAATTACATAAAAATTACATCTTAAGAAGATTGGTTGAGGATACAATAAAACAAATAAAAAAACAAAACTTCTCTGATATATCGAAAATAAACGTTTTCATCGATAATCAAAATCAAACGAAGATAGTTAATAGAGATAGTTTCCCAGTATACTTGAACAATTATTTTAAAAATAATTATTTACGAAATTTCACGACTACGAATGTTCCGTTTGAAACTAAATATTTAGATTCATCAAAACATAAAGCTATTCAAATTGCCGATTTACTTGCTAATTGCAAATTCAATAGATATGAAAACAATAGCGAAGATTTACAAGTTATCCTTGACAACCTTTCAGATATCGTTTGCCGAAAACATCCGATTTATTTTACGCATTCGTATTGACAGCATCGCAAAATATCGCTAATATGTAATTACAGAGCTATGCCCTCTGATAAACGAGAAATGGGCTACAATTAGTAAGCGTATATTAAAATACGCCCCTATCTTGTTGAACGGCGATTATTAATTTAATTGCCGTTTTTTCTTTTTACACAAAAACACGCTCGCAACTTTGGACGGTGTCGAACGTGTTTAAAAAATACCCTCGAAAAAGGCTTATTTTTTGTACCTCAATTATACCAATTTAAAGGGGTGATGCCAATACTTTATCCTAACAAATTGCTTGCCGTGCGATTAGAAAGGATTAATTAATGAAAATAAAGAAAATAGTTTTAAAAAATGGAGAAACACGCTTTCGTTCTAGTGTTTTTCTAGGTAAAAATGAATTAACAGATAAAGACGTAAAGAAAACAATTACTGCAAAAACCGAAAAAGAATTGATTAGAAAAGTAAATGCCGCAATTGTTAAATTTGAAAAGCATGGATCAATGAATGATTTTAATGCTAAAACATTTGGTGATTTTTTTAAACTTTGGTTTGAAAGTCATAAACCGAATATTAAAGATAGTTCAATCCATTACATAAGTTCAATGTTTAATCTTCATGTACTGCCAATCTTAGAAAATATAGATATAAAAAAAATTACACCAATTTTTATGCAAAATATTGTAAATGAATGGGCAGATACTGGTAAAGATTGTTCTAGCTGGTTTATATACACTAAACTGGTATTTGAATTTGCTAGACGAATGAGACAAATTGAATATAATCCAATGTCCGATGTTCTAATGCCTAAAAAGCATGTAAAAGAAAAAATAAAGGATAAATCTTGGTCTAAAGAACAATTGTTATCATTTTTTAATTTTATAAATGATAGCAAAAATTTATCGCCGAAATTTGATAATTTAACATTTGTAACCGCAATACATCTAATTGCATATACTGGATTAAGAATTGGCGAAGCAAAAGCTTTGAATTGGGATGATATTGACTTTACTAATAAAACATTGAAGATAACGAAAACTTTAAGTAGAGTGGGAAAAGACTTTGTTATAAGTACGCCTAAAACAAAAACAAGCATTCGAAGCATATACTTAGATGATTACACTATTAATGTTTTAAAAAAATATCGGAATCAACAAAGAAAATACTTGTTAAAATTAGGAATTAGTAACAATAAAATTGTTTTTACTAATGATGGGAATTCATATATGTCCGCAGCAACTCTCAGAAAATTTAAAAATTTGCAAAAAAAAGCTGGTTTACCATTAATCACTATACACGGATTACGACATACGCATACCTCAATTGCTTTGGAAGCTGGTGCAAGCATCAAAGAAGTCCAAAATAGATTAGGTCATGCAAATTCTAGCATCACACTAGATATTTATACTCACGTTAATCAAAACAAACTTAAGCAAACAGGCGAAATATTTGCCGATTTCATCAAATCATCATAACTGCGTAAAACACTGCGTAAAAATAAAAAAAGCTTTTTTATTGGGGTTTAAATCCCTTTAAAACAGCAATATTTTGAAAAGGTTGTTTAATTAGCTCGTAGTCGACATTCCAAATCCCCTTAAAAATTGTTTGGTTATCAACTAAATTATAATCAGCAGCCATTAAAATACTGAAGAGTTGAAATTCCTTTTTTGATAAGACAATCGGCACACCATCGATAATTAATTTATGATTAATTACTTCAACATGATGCTTGATTAGATGATCACCTACTGCTTCATCATAAATGCTATTCAAGAAGAATGGATATTCAGAAGTTTGTTTTAAATGCTTCGCTAGCTCATCTGTCAATCGCGCCTGAGAAATCGGATAAGAAAGATAATAATTTTTCTCATCTTGATTTAATGCTGATAGAACAACTACTGGCGTTTTAAGCTGTTTCATTTTAATAATACATTCGGGCTTTAAATCACTTAATAAGGCTTGATTTAAAACGACTAAATCAAATGCCTCACAAAAATCTGTTTGCCCCTTTGTAATATCGGATAAACAGCTCGTCGAAATCATTACCTCATAGCCTTTAATTTCCAAAGCTTTTTCAATGCCTCTAACCGAATCAATATCCCTTGTAATTAATAATAACTTTTCTTTCATATCAACAATCCCTTCCATGTATCCTTTTCATTAATTATAAATTATTATAATTAAAAAAGCAATATTTTTTAATCTAATTTTAATTATTTTATAATAAATAAAATGGAGAAAGAGAAACTATGAAAAAAATAATTACTTAATTAAAGCAATAACCTCAATTTCAATTAAGACATCCTTTGGTAATCGTGCGACTTCAACGGCGCTACGAGCAGGGAAATCAGCCTTGAACGCTGTCTTGTATACTTCATTAAAGGGTACAAAATTCTCAATATCAGATAAAAAACAAGTTGTTTTCACGACATGATCAAAATCTGTACCAGCTTCTGCTAAAAGCGCACCAATATTTTTTATCACTTGTTCTGTCTGTGCTTCAATCGTTGTACCGATCACTTCTCCAGTTTCTGGAGATAAAGGTACCTGACCAGAAGCGAATAAAAAACCATTTGCTATTTTTCCTTGAACATACGGCCCAATCGCCTTGGGTGCTAAATCTGTGTGTACTGTTTTCATGTCAGCCTCCTAATATTATTGATTCCTCTTGAAAATATTTTCAAAATTAACTTGATTATAGCAAAAATCTGAATCGTTAAGAAATTATTTTTAATCTTTGCCCAATTGCGTTTTTCTCAAATATGCCATTCTATTGGCACGCTTATCCTCAAGATCCTTTGCCTTACCTCGAGGTAAAATCATTTCTGGCAAAACTTTTGAAGCTAGTCTTTCACCAGAGGCAATGCGATGAATTTCCTTAATAACCTCACGGACAATTGGTGTCGGTGTTGAAGCACCAGCTGTAATACCAACAACCTCAACACCTTCAAACCATTCTGAACGCAATTCACTAATATCCGCTACACGTCGAGATGGTACATCCGCCTGCTCATTTGCAACCTGCGCTAAGCGATTGGTATTATTACTTTTTGGATCACCAACAACAATCACTAAATCACAGCCTTTGGCTTGTTCTGCAACTGCTTCCTGTCGTTCTTGAGTAGCCTGACAAATATCTTGATGAATTTCTACATTCGGATACTTCTCCTTAACCTTTTCCATGATTGAATCAACATCCCATTGACTCATCGTTGTTTGATTAGTTAAGAAAAGCTTGCCTTGTAAATTTAACTGCTTAACCTCTGAAACACTAGAAATAAGGTGAATCTTTTGTGGATTGATACCAATCACACCTTCTGGCTCAGGATGTCCCTTCTTACCAATATAAATGATTTCATAGCCCATCTCTAGCTTTAGCTCAACTAATTCATGAGTGATTAGAACATCCGGACAGCTTGCATCAACGACAGTTAAGCCTTTTTCCTTAGCTCGTTTAACCACTTGTGGGCTAACGCCATGTGCAGTAAAAATCACAGTCCCCTCATTGATATTTTCTAAAATTTCAAGCCGATTTGGTCCATCTAAGGTTTGAACACCAATCGATTCAAAGCTATCTGTAACGTGTTTATTATGCACAATCATACCTAAAATATAAATAGGACGTGGCAAGTCAGGAGATAGCGAAGCATTTCTGGCAATTACCATTGCATCAATGACGCCATAACAATAGCCTCTTGGGCTAATATTTACTATTTTCATTATTAAATACCTCAAAATAATCATCTATCATAGTTTCATTCTATCACTCGATAGAAGAAACATTCTTTTTTTTTGTCTCTGTTCAGAGTATACTAGAAACCGTAGTGAACATAAAATATTATTTACTAAATTTATCTTTTTGGAGGAAGCCAATATGTCAGCAATTTTTAATAACGTCTTGGAACTTGTCGGTAATACACCAATTTTAAAGGTTAATCATCTTGTCCCAGAAGATGCTGCCGATGTCTATGTTAAGCTCGAAGCATTCAACCCTGCCAGTTCAGTAAAGGATCGAATTGCTTTGTCAATGATTGAAGCAGCTGAAAATGAAGGTAAAATTAAACCAGGTGACACAATTGTTGAACCAACCTCTGGTAATACTGGAATCGGTTTGTCATTTGCTGGTGCTGCCAAGGGCTATCAAGTTGTCATCGTAATGCCAGAAACCTTCTCAATTGAACGTCGTCGTTTAATGCAAGCCTATGGTGCCAAATTAGTCTTAACACCTGGTGCCGGTGGAATGAAGGGGGCAATTGCTAAAGCAAAAGAATTGGCTGAAGAAAATGGTTGGTTCTTACCACTTCAATTTGACAATCCGGCTAATCCACTTATTCACGAAGAAACAACTGGTCCTGAAATCATCGAAGCATTCGGTACAACTGGCTTAGATGCCTTTGTTTCAGGTGTCGGAACTGGTGGCACAATCACTGGTGCAGGTCACGTTCTTAAAAAGGCAAATCCAAATATTAAAATCGTTGCCGTTGAATCTGCTGAATCACCTGTTTTATCTGGTGGTAACCCTGGCCCTCATAAAATCCAAGGAATCTCTGCTGGCTTTATTCCAGTTGTTTTAGATACAGATGCCTACGATGAGATCATTCAAGTAACTAGTGACGATGCCATTGCAACAGGTCGTGACTTTGGAACTAAAGAAGGTTACCTAATTGGTATCTCTTCAGGTGCAGCTGTTAAAGCAGCGATTGAAGTTGCTAAAAAACTTGGTAAAGGTAAAAAAGTCCTAGCGATTGCTGCCGACAATGGTGAACGCTACCTATCAACTGCTTTATATGAGTTTGAAGATTAATGAGAAGCAATTAACAGAGAACAATTAAAAAGCGTCTTAGCCTTTTACGATTTGTAGAAAGCTAGGACGTTTTTAATTGAAAAGTTGCTGCTCATTGTTCCTGATTGTAAATCATCAAGCTGGACGGACAAGGAGGTACTGCTGTCTGACCGATCACTGCTTTCCGAGAAAGGTTGGAATATTTGCACGATATCAGCCATTTTGATACAGTATGACCTATCTTTCCGAGAATGATTGGAATATTTGCATATAAAAATCAACCAATAGGTAAAATACCATCATGATTGATTTGGGTTAATATACTTTTCATCGGGATTACGCTTCAAACTAAACTTAGCTGGCACATAATCAATACCACCTTTAACAAAAGGATTACAACGCAATATACGTGCAAATCCCATCAAAGTACCTTTAAATGCACCATGAATCTTAATGGCATCAATCATGTAGTTTGAGCAGGTCGGATGATAACGACAGCTTGGCTTAGTCCATGATGAAATATAGCGTTGATACCAATGAACAAGCAATAATAAAAATTTTGACATTAATATTTACCTAATAAATTCACTTGCACCTTAGCGACCACTTTATCTGCTATTGCATGATAGAGTTCATTTAAATAAAAGCCATCTTCTAACTTCGTTGGTTCTAATAGAGCATAAACAGTCAAGGTATACCAGTGATCCTCATTTGGCGGCTGTGGTCCAGTGTAACGCTGTGTCACTTCGGGATTAGTTTTACCAATAAATTTTGAAATTTGGGAATTTTTACCTTGCGCCAGCTGAGTTAAACGACTAAAATTTTCTGGAATACTGATAAAATTATTTGTAACCTCAAAATCAGTAACCGACCAATGAATCCATGAAAAACCTGCGACAGGGATTGCATCATGATCAATCAGTGTAAATGCCAAATACTTTGCACCAACTGGAATGTCTATTATTTGAAACGGAAAAGACTTAACTGGACAGCCATCAATGCGCTCAGTCGACTTTTTAGCATACGAATCGGGAATTGTTGTAAATTGTGTTTTAATAATCATTATATCCACCTCTTTGATTATTCATATTTATATTTCCTATTTTAAACCATTATAAATTAAAAGCAATTCTAGGCCTAATTTCCTAAAATTGCTTTTTATATGCTTTTCGTCGAAAAAACGGTATTTTGCAATGTAACAAATTTGTACTGATAATTAAAATATATCCAAACAATTAACTCAATAGTTCCCTCAGCTTTGCTAGCGCAGCGGGAATACCTGATCCATCCTTGCCACCTGCTTGTGCGCGTCAAGACAGACTTTGTTCATTGATTTCGTACCGAAATCGAATATCACGTCGTCGTCTTTCCTTTACCCACAAAATGTTAACATTTTGCGGGAGCCCTTACCGATTTAGCACAATTAATTCAATAGTTCCTTCAGCTTTGCCAGCGCAGCGGGAATACCTGATCCATCCTTGCCACCTGCTTGTGCTAAATCGGGGCGTCCACCGCCGCCGCCGCCAACTAAAGGTGCGATTGATTTAATTAATTCACCTGCTTTAACTCCTTCATCATTGGCCTTGCCATTGGCAGCAATTAATAAATTAACCTTGCCCTTAGCTTCTAAAATTAATAATAAGACATCAGAAACTTGCTTTTGTTTCCAGTTATCAGCCAACGCGCGCAATTGATTCATATCCGAAACATTAACCTTTTCGGCAATATAGGTCAATTCACCTGCTGATTGCACATTTTCAAAAACAGCCGCTGTTGCTTGATTGGCAATCTTGGTTGCTAACTTGTCATTTTCTTTTTGCAAGGCACGAAGTTCTGCTTGAAGATTTTCAACCTTAAGCGCCACTTCATCAAATTTTGGTGCCTTAACTAGGGCTTGAACAGCGTCTAATTCACTTTCTTCCTTACGATATAGCTCGTATGCTTCCTTGCTTGTTACAGCTACAATTCGGCGTGTCCCCGAACCAATTCCTTGTTCTGAAACAATTTTAAAAATACCAATTTCTGAGGTATTCTTAACATGAGTACCTCCACAAAGCTCAAGTGAATAGTCAGATATTTTAACCATTCGGACATCTTTCCCATATTTTTCACCAAATAATGCCATTGCGCCCAATGATTTAGCTGTATCAATATCGGTTTCAATTGTTTCAACATCGAGTGCTGCCCAAATCTTTTCATTAACCTGATGTTCAATTTGTGCTAATTCGGCCTTCGTTGTCGCACCAAAGTGTGTAAAGTCAAAACGCAAAAATTCAGTTTCATTCAATGAACCAGCTTGATTTGCATGGCTACCTAAAGTATTTTTCAGTGCAGCGTGTAATAAGTGAGTCGCCGTATGATTTTTAATAATTTTTGCACGACGCTCATTATCAATTTGTAACAGATAGCCTTCATCCTTTACCAGCTGACCATATACCTTTACTCGGTGCAATGGCTGTCCATTTGGCGCTTTTTGAACATCTATAACTTCAGCGACCAATTCACCATCTTTAGCAAAAATTTGACCATGATCAGCAACCTGTCCACCTGATTCGGCATAAAATGGTGTATGTGCAAAAACAAGTTCAACCTCACCAGTATTAACCTCATTTAAGACCGTTTCATCATCGATAATGGCAACTAAGGCTGAAGTCATTTCGTGTTCACTATAAGAAAACTCAGAGGAAACCTGTAAATCCGTTAATGCTTGATTTTGTTTACCCATTGAAAGATTTTGACTACGTGCATTTCGTGCACGTTCTTGTTGTGCTTTCATCGCTACTTCAAAGCCTTGATGATCGATTTTAAAGCCTTCATCACTCGCTAATTCTTCTGTCAATTCAACTGGAAAACCGAAGGTATCATAAAGTTTAAAAATAGATTGACCATCTAATACAGTTTCACCTTTGGCTTTTAATGAAGCAAGCAGGTCTTCAAGCATGCCACTACCTGCATCAATCGTTTTATGGAACGTCTCTTCCTCATTGCGGATCACTTTTTCAATAAACTCTTGTTGTGCAGTCACTTCTGGATAGTAGCTCGCCATGATTTGGCCTACTGTCGGCACTAATTGATAAAGGAAGGTATCCTTGATACCTAATTTTTTACCGTGCATAACCGCACGACGTAATAGACGACGCAGGACATAGCCGCGTCCTTCATTACCCGGTAAGGCACCATCGCCAATAGCGAAGGCAAGCGAACGAATATGGTCGGCAATTACCTTAAAGCTCATATTTTCAGCATGATTCTTTGGATCATACTGCTTGCCAGAAATTGTTTCAATTTGACGGATAATTGGCATAAATAAGTCTGTTTCAAAGTTCGTTGGTGCCTCTTGAATAATAGAAACCATTCTCTCTAAGCCCATGCCCGTATCAATATTTTTATGTGGTAGTTCTTGATATTCACTACGTGGTACACTTGGATCAGCATTAAATTGAGATAAGACAATATTCCAAATTTCAATATAGCGATCGTTTTCAATATCCTCTGCTAATAATTTAACACCAATATTTTCTGGGTCAAATTTTGTACCGCGATCAAAGAAAATTTCTGTATCAGGGCCACTAGGCCCAGCACCAATTTCCCAAAAATTATCTGCAATTGGAATTAAATGATCAGGTTGAACACCCTGCTTGAGCCAGCAATTATAACTATCTTTATCATCTGGATAATAAGTCATATAAAGCTTATCGACTGGAAAATCAAACCATTTTGGTGAAGTTAAAAGCTCAAACGCCCAGGCAATCGCTTCTTCACGGAAATAATCACCAATTGAAAAATTACCGAGCATTTCAAACATCGTATGGTGGCGTGCTGTTTTACCAACATTTTCAATATCATTCGTTCGAATTGATTTTTGTGCATTAGTGATTCTTGGATTTTCAGGTACTACTGAGCCATCAAAATATTTTTTTAATGTTGCAACACCTGAATTAATCCAAAGTAACGTTGGATCATTAACTGGTACTAAAGATGCTGAGGGCTCTATCGCATGACCCTTTGATTGAAAAAAATCTAAAAACATTTGTCTCGTTTGCGCACTACTTAATTGTTTCATTACACTCTCCTAGAAATGATTAATTTTCAATATAAAAACACCACTGCATTCGGGAACGTCGCAACGTGGTACCATCCCAATTTACAATGATGTCTCATTATTTCTTTAAATCCGTAACGTGGAATACGTTCTGAGTTGCTTCAGAATCAGCAAAAAATGCTTAGCACTTTATAGATTTGACTTGTTTGCACCAAACACAAGCTCTCTTCACAAATCCAGATAAAATATATCTCATTTAAAATTAACATAAAAAAAGTTTTTTTTCAATACTTACTCATCATCAGAGATATCACGGATAACACGACATGGATTACCAAATGCAACTTTGTTAGCTGGAATAGATTTAGTAACTAAACTGCCTGCACCAATAATACTATGATCACCAATCGATACGCCCGGTAAAACAATGACCCCTGCGCCTAACCAACAATTTTTTCCTATCGTAATCGCTTGATTAGACTGAAACTTCGCTAAACGTTTACTTGGAGATATCGGATGCCCTGCTGTCGCTATGGTTACATTGGGGCCAATCATTGTATCATCACCAATATAAATATGTGTATCGTCAACACAAGTTAAATTAAAATTTGCATAAACACGATCTCCAAAATGTAGATGATGTCCACCCCAATTCGCATAAAATGGGGGCTCGATATAACAATCTTCGCCCATTTCAGCTAATAATTGTTTCAGAATTGCCTGCCGTTTCTCACTCTCAGATGCTCTTGTTTGGTTAAAGTCATATAGACGATTTAACCATTGATTTTGCTCTTTGACCAAGTTTTCGTCGTTTGGTAAATATAGCTTGCCATTATGCTGATTGTCTATCAAAATTAGCTACCTTATCCTTCCCAAAATCAAAAAAAGTAAATTTTTCCAAATTTTTAGCGACTTAAAAGGTCAATCACCTTACGATACTGAAATTGCTCCGGTGCTAATTTATCACTAAAATTAACACTACGATGGGATTGGTAGTAGGTTGCTAATGGTAAAATATCGCGAACAATATTACCCGATTTGGCTTGATTGGTCAGCTTCAAAACAAAGGCATCATTAGTTAACTCATAACGCTCTCGACTGGAATCAATCACTAAACCAAACATATTTTCTGATTCCGTTACCTTAACCTGATGAAAGCTACCCGTCGTTTCTAATAGGGCCTCGACCTCTTCGTGTGTATTAAATCGAAAAAGCTTGCGTGTTCCACCACCTACGACATATTCCCATTCATTTTCAGTCAATAATCGAAAACCTTTATCATCAATGGACTTCAAGTTTTCTCGATAGGTTTGAGGCGTATGCTTAAAGACTCGGTATTTTTCTGTGAAGGGAAATAGTTCCAAGAAAAAATGATGCTGTTCCAAGTATGCCTCTGGCTGAACAAAATTTATACTCTCACCAAATGATAATTTTGGAAAAAGTACACTTTGAATTGTTTCATGAAATTTATCATACTCTGCTTCGTCTCCTGAAAATTTACCAGTAATTGGATCAATCGTACCAATCGGTTCGGTCGAAACAGGCAATGCATATTTAGCAACAATCATTGGTGGAATATCCACTTTCCTTAAATAAGTTGTGTGCGCATTAATCCAATCATTAAAATTTTGCCCACTAAATTCTCGTTGCCGCTCAGCGCTATCCACTAAGTCATCATAGGCATTAAGTAGAACTTCACGCAAGATATCATCATTTCCCCCATTATCCCAACCCAAGATAACGTTTTTAGCACCCGGAATAAAGGTAAATGGTTCCTGATTCAATAAAAATTGGAAGGAACGAAGTTTAATACCACTCATTTCAAAAGTTTTCAGCTGCAGCTTAGTCATTTTCAATTTTTCAGAAATTTTCGGTTTGATTTTCAATTCAAATAATTCATATTTTTCTTGATCATTGGTCTGTTTCCAGTAAGTACTCTCTAATTCGGGAATTACTTTCAAGCCATTCACCACCAATTTTTATTTTAAAAGCTTTGCTTACGACCTTTTCGATCTTCGCGGTTTTTATGCTTTGTCTCTATCCGACGCTTTGTTTTATTTCTTTCAGAAATTGCGCGATTGATTTTCTTTTTATAGCCCGGTTTAATTTTCTTTTTCTTCTTTTTAACTAAACCAATCAGCGTTGGATCAAGCTCATCCTTCTTCTTTTCACGCTGTTGTCGGCGATTTCGGTCATAGCTATCCACGATTTCAGCATTCTTGATGGTTTTAGGTACAAATTGTATTCCCATTTTTTCTAAGCCAACAATTGCTTGATCATCACTCGGCGTAAATAGAGTAATCGCAATACCATCTAATTGATTTCGACCAGTTCGGCCAACACGATGCACAAAAAAGTCAAGATCACTTGGAATTTCATCATTGATGACATGTGAAATACCTTCAATATCAATGCCTCTTGCTGCTAAATCTGTAGCAACAAGATATTGATAATCTAAATTACGAACTTGCTTCATAATCCGTTTCCGTTCTCTTGGCTCAATGCCACCATGAATTTTAGCCACTTTTAAGCCATTTGACTTCAAAAAATGCGCGATTTCATCAACACGCTGCTTCGTATTGGCAAAAATAATTGCGAGATAAGGATTGGTAATATGTAGTAAATTTAAAATAACGTTATTTTTATCCTGACCCTTGGTTGAAATTAACCAGTTATCAATTTGGTCACTAATAATCGTTCGACTTTCAATCTGTTCCGCCACAGGATTTTTTAAATATTTTTTCAAAAATGGCTGTAATTTTTGCGGAATAGTTGCAGAGAAAACCAAAAACTGTACATTTTCTGAAAACTGCGCAGCGATTTGGTCAACTTCAGGTAAGAAACCTAAGTCAAGTGCCATATCAGCCTCATCTACCACAAATGTTTTGGCGGTAAAAAGTTTTAGTTCTGTTTTAGTTAAATCAAGAATTCGTCCGCTTGTACCAATGACAAGATGAGGTTGAGTATGTTCTAATTTCTCAAGCTGCCTTTTACGATCAGTACCTCCAACATAGTTGGCAATTCGATACTCCACCTCGGCAAATTGAACTAACTCGATTGCGGCCTGATAAATTTGTTCAGCTAACTCTCGACTCGGTACAGTGATGACCGCCTGTACTTGATTTAATTCCGGTTTTATTTTTTCAATAATGGGTAATAAAAAAGTATGTGTTTTACCACTACCTGTCTTCGATTGACCAATAACATTTTTACCTTGTCGAATAACTGGAATCAAACGTTCCTGTACTGCCGTCGGTTCTGTAAAATCGATTTTCTCTAATGCCTTTTGCAAAAAAGGTGGAAAATTATAATCTTTAAATTTAGCCATTTTGCCTCGCTTCTATTCAATGCTGAGTTTTACTTAGAAATTGATTAAAATTATTCAGTTTCTTATCCAAATTATTATAACATATTCTATTAGAATATTAGTTAGCAACCCGAAGAAGATTTAATATTGATACTTATTCAAAGATTAGATTATTTTAATTCAACAATTGTCACGCCACGTCCACCTAAATTTTGAGGCGCAAACTGATAGTGCTTAACTTGTGAATGAACACTTAGAAGATGCCAAACTCCCGCTTGTAGAACCCCACTACCCTTGCCGTGGTTAATTCGAATATAGCTGTACTGGTTAATAATTGCCTGATCTAAAAATTGTGCAACTTGAGTAAGGGCAGGCTCATAGCGCATACCATGCAAATCAAGCTCGGCAGAGGTCACATTCAACTCTGGATAGCTTGATTGTGCCGGAACACGTTGCGGTGCTTGAATATTGGCTGGCAATAGCTCCAAATAATCAATTGTTTCCTTCAACCTTAAACCATTCGATAATAGTTCAATTTGGTAGGTTTCATGAGAAAGTACTTGGCTAATCACTGCATCTTGATTAAAACGCTTGGCACGAACAAATTTACCTACTTTATAATGATTTGATTGCTCATCTAGCTTTGATTTATTTTGCCTTGACAATCCTAAGCACTCCCTTATTTAAATTCTACAATTGTCACACCATTACCGCCAGAATTTGGTGTTGCATATTCGAAATGCTTGACTTGACGATTACTGCGTAGATATTGCCAAACCCCCTGCTGCAAGGCTCCTGTCCCTTTACCATGAATAATTCTGACATGAGGGTAATTTTGTAGTAAAGCTGAATCAATATAACGATCCAGTTCGGTCATCGCCGCTTCATAACGCTTGCCACGTAGGTCCAATTCAGTTTTAATGCTCTGACTACCGCTAAGTCCCCGATTTGCTCGCTTAACCGTCGCCTTAGATTGTTTGTTAACTTCCCTTGCTACCTTTTCAAGCTCCGTTCGATTCGCCTTCATCTTAATCAAGCCCATTTGGACCTCATAATTATCCTCAGCCAGCTGTCTGATTACTGTTGCTCGCTGACCATAGTTTAAGACCAAGACCTCGTCCCCAATTTTTAAAGCCTTCTGTGCCTTCGCACGCTTAAGCACTTTATTTTTAGATAAATCAACACCCGTATCACGCAGATTTTTAATCTGTGTTTTGGCTTCAATCAATTCATGCTCTTTTGCTGAATTCTTCTCACGAAGTGAAGACATAATCGCTTCAGCATCCGCTTCTGTTTTGGCAACAATTGCCTGTGCCTTTTCATCCGCCTTCTTAAGCATCACATCTTTCTCACGCGTAAATTTCTGATACATTGCTTCTAACTCTGCATGCAAAGATTCATTTTCTGTTTCGATACGCTCTGCTTCTTCTAACGACTGACTTAAGCGTGAGTTCGTCTGTTCTAATTTTTCAAGCATCTCATTGATTTCGTGACTTTCACTACCAGCTAAGGTCTTGGCATGACTGATAATTGAATCACTCAATCCTAAACGTCTTGAAATTTCAAAAGCATTACTTTTACCAGGAATACCAATTAATAATTGATAGGTTGGACTTAAGCTTTCCACATCAAAAGCCATGCTGGCATTAATCGTATTTGGTGTATTTACACCGTAAATTTTTAACTCCGGATAATGGGTCGTAGCTACAACTAGACCATTTTGACTGCGAATAAATTCTAAAATCGCAATGGCAAGCGCCGCTCCTTCTTGTGGATCAGTTCCAGCACCCAGCTCATCAAATAAGGTTAATGTATTTCGGCTTGTTTGCTTTAATATGGCAACAGTATGTGTCATATGACTTGAAAAAGTTGATAGATTTTGTGAAATCGACTGCTCATCACCAATATCAGCAAAAATATCATCCAAAATCGCAATCTTACTGGTCTCACGGGCAGAAATTGGCAGCCCTGCCTGCGCCATTAGTTGCAGTAAGCCTAGTGTTTTTAAGGTAATTGTTTTCCCACCTGTATTAGGTCCAGTAATAACCATTGAACGATAATTTTGTCCTAATTCAATTGTATTTGGTACTACCAAATCAGCATTAATTAAAGGATGGCGTGCATCAATTAATTGAATTTCTTGCTGCTGACTAATTTCAGGAATAATTCCTTTGATTTTCCCTGCAAAGCTTACCTTAGCCTGAATCACATCAAGTCGACTAATTACCCAAGTATTCTGTCTTAGCTCATTCAAATAAGGTCGTAAGGCCGCCGTTAATTCACGAAGAATACGCTGTATTTCAGCTTTTTCATTTGATTTAGCACTGCTTAAATCATTGTTGAGTGTTAAGGTTTTAGTTGGCTCAATGTAAAGTGTCTGTCCGCTAGCTGATTGATCATGAATAACACCACCAAACTTATTACGATACTCATGCTTGACTGGTAAAACAAAACGTTCATTCCGAATCGTGATAATTGGTTCACTTAGATATTCAGCACTTTCTTTCGTATAGCGTTCTAACCGTTCACGAATTTGACGCTCAATTCGCTTGATTGAATGGCGAATATTGGCTAAATAATCACTCGCCTCATCACGAACAAAGCCAGATTCATCAATGACTGCCAAGGATTGGCGTATTCTTGGTAGGGTAATTATTTTATTAGCTAATTCTTTTAAGCGAATAATTGGTGTTTCAATATCCAGTTGCTCAAAAAACTGTGATAAGGTGGTTACAATTCTTAAAACCCGACCAATTTGAGCCAATTCAACACCGTTTAAATCAGCACCAATTTCAATTCTTTTAAAATGTTCAGCAAAATTTGGTAGCTCCGCAATGGGTATCTGAGCGCGCTCACGAAGAATTGCCGTAGCCTCTTCAACCTCAATAAAATCCTGCTCAATTTGGAGGCGATTATTGGTTGGATGTAGCTGATTAACTGCCGTCCGACCTTGAAAAGTTAACGTATAACCAGCCACCTCTTGAATGATTTCATTAAATTCTAATATCTCTTCTATTTTACTATTCATTATATTTCTCCTGATAAATCTCTTACTTTAAAAAAATAGACTGGAAAACAATCGCCAGCCTATCTTGTCTTACCATCTCGCCAAAATTATTAAAAAGACTAGAATGGATTTTGATTAATCATTTCTGTAACCCATGAATTAAAAATATCATGTGAAAAAATTGGAGTTCTTAATAACATTGAATTCGCCAATAGACTATTTGAAAGTGCATTTTGGATACTATTGACTGGAATCAGTGCAAAAATTGCTAAGAATAAAAGAATAACAATATAAAATTCAATTATACCTAACACACCACCAACCCAATGATTATGTTTGCCTAAAACCTTTAAGTGACTGAGTGGATAAGCAAAAATGCCCAAAACCCTCACCAGCACCATGACAATTATAAAAATAAGCATAAAGGCAAAGGCGGCATAAAAAACATCATTCAAATCAAAGATAATAGATTGATTTAAAATCGTTAGTTTTGATTCAGATGTTGCAGATGGGAAAGGTACCCATAACGTAAATATTGTCGCGTATTTTTTGAAAAGAATTGTTGCAACCAGATAAGCAACCAGTGTCCCAATGATATAATAAGCCTGCAAGGCGAAGCCTCTAAAGTAGCCAATCGCAAAACCAATCGCCAGAAAAATTAAAATAATAATTGAAATCATTTGCCCTCTTCCTTACTCGCCAGTATTTGCTGTTTCGCCCGTGCATTACTCGCTTTTTGTTCTTTTAAAACATTCAGTGACTTTTCTGGTAAATGAGTCAAGCCATTCTGAGTATTTTCTAATTCTGCTCGCACTTGCTCTAATTCTTCTTTCAGCTGATTAACCTCTTGCTTGGTTTTTTCCAACTCATTTTCTCTTAGCACCTGTTCAGCAATCACTTGCAGACTCAAAAGAACTGCCACATCCTCTCGACTGGTTTGCGGTGCATGTGCTTTAATTTGCTGAAACTTTTCATTGACAATATCAGTTGCCGTCCGCAAAAGCTGATCATTGGCGGTAGTGATTAAAACATAAGGCTTGCCATCTACAAGTGATTTGAATCTTTTCTTATTGCTCATTCATCAATGCTCCCTTTTATTATCAATAACAGATAACTAAATAATCGACTTTTATTATAAATAATCTATGCTTCACATTAATAATCTAGCCGATTATAAAAACTATATTAATAATGAACTACTACTTAATGATAAATATTGTTCTCAAATTCGCAATAGCTACGTTAAAAACAACAACATATTCTATATAATTATAACTTAAAACCCCAATTGATAAAAGCCTAAGAAATTAGCTAGGTAAATTATTAAAATAAAAAATATAAGAACAAGAGCTTGAAATCAAAAACTCATTTAGCTGAAAATTTTGTGAAATTCAAGAGCCTTTAAAATTAATTCAAGCAATCTTTGAGTAAATAAAAATAGCAGTCACCCAATTGCTGTGAGACCCAAAAAGTTAGATTTTCGATCTAACTTTTTGGGTCTCACAACAAAAAATGACCACTATTTTAAATTGCATTATCTGATTATTAATAAAGATGTATGGTTATTAATCTATTAATCTATTAATTTTCAAAGCCACTTGCGACAGCATCTGGGAAATTAGCAACCAAGATTTCAGCACAATGTGAACACACTGATGCTAAATTTGGATGCTCATTTTGACCAACCGTCTCGTCAACACGACGACAGCGGACACAAGTATCACCAGCTGCATGTTCAATCACAATTTTCACATCATCAAATAATTGTGCCGACTCAGGTGCCTCACCGTCAGCGATGACAAAGTCCGAAACAATCAAAAGCTGAGCAATATCTTCATCTAATGCAGTTAATAAAACCTTCAATGGTTCACTTGGATAAATCGTCACTTTAGCTTCAAGTGATTTACCAATTAATTTTTCGTTTCTAGCCACTTCTAAAGCTTTCAAGACTTGATCACGAAATGCTAAGAAGTCAACCCATTCCTCTTTGAGTGCATCCTGATCTGGGTATTGATTCACCTCAGGAAACTCAGCTAATTGCACAAATGCTTCTTCTTCCTTCAATTCTGCCCAAATCTCTTCAGCAGTATGTGGTATAATTGGCGTCAATAATTTCGTTAAAGTAACCAAAATTTCATAAAATACGGTTTGCATTGCACGTCTTTCAAACGCATCCTCCGCTTCAATATAAACGACATCTTTAGCAAAATCTAAGTAAAACGCCGAAACCTCAGTAGTTAAGAAATTCATAACCGTTTTATAAATTGTAATAAATTGATAATTTTGATAGCCGTCCTTGATTGTTTGTACTGTTTCATTCAAACGAACCAATAGGAATTTATCTACCGAACGCAAATCCTGATAACTAATCGCATCTTTAGCTGGATTAAAATCAGTTGTATTCGCAATTAAGAAGCGCAAAGTATTTCTGATTTTACGATAAGTTTCAGCAACCTGAGTTAAGATTTCCATTGAGACACGGACATCAGATTCGGTATCAACAGAGGCAACCCATAATCGTAAAATATCCGCTCCAAATTGCTTGACCACCTTATCAGGTAAAATCGTATTGCCTAGCGATTTACTCATTTTACGACCTTCACCATCTAAAACAAAGCCCTGTGAAAGAACTGCTTTATAAGGCGCCACACCATTAATGGCAACAGAGGTTGTAATTGATGAATTAAACCAGCCACGATATTGATCACTACCTTCAAGATATAAATCTGCAGGGAAGGTCAATTCTTTACGTTGACGCAAGACAGCCTCATGTGAAGAGCCTGAATCAAACCAAACATCCATAATATCTGTTTCTTTAGTAAATTCACCATTTGGGCTAGACGGATGTGTAAAGCCATCTGGTAGCAATTCTTTTGCGGTTTTCTCAAACCAAATTTTTGAGCCATGCAAAGCAAAAAGCTCTGCCACACGTTCAGTTGTCGCTGGTGTAATAATTGGCTCACCATTTTCACCATAGAAAATTGGTAAAGGTACACCCCACGCACGTTGCCTTGAAATTACCCAATCGCCTCGATCACGAATCATATTGTGTAAACGTGTTTTACCCCAAGGAATTACCCAATCAACCTGATCAACTGCTTCTAAGATATCTGCTCTAAATTTATCAATTGATGCAAACCATTGTGCAGTTGCTCGATAAATAACAGGTTTTTTAGTTCTCCAGTCATGCGGATAGCTATGGGTAAAGTAAGAAACCTTCAGCAAAGCTCCCTTTTCCTTTAATAATTCAATAATTTCAGGTGCGGCTTTCTCATAAAATTTACCTTCAAAGCCTGGTGCTTCTTCTGTAAAGACACCACGTGAATCGACAGGCGAAAGAACAGCAAGCTTATATTTACGCGAATAAATATAGTCATCCTCACCATGTCCGGGTGCCGTATGCACCAAACCAGTACCCGCATCATCAGAAACATAATCCCCACACATCACTAAGGAAGTACGATCATAAAACGGATGCTGTGCAGTCATATACTCTAATTCAGTACCCTTAAATGTTTTTAAGACTTCAACATCTTCCCAACCAATTGCTTCTTTAATCATCGGCAGCATGGATAAAGCAACGACATATTTTTGACCGTTGACTAAAATCTGCGCATAATCAAAATCAGGATTCACAAAAATACCCAAATTTGCTGGCAATGTCCAAGCAGTTGTTGTCCAAATCACAAAGCTCGTATCTGTATCCAAAATACCTTTGCCGTCAATAACCTTAAAGGCAATGTATAATGAAGGACTTTCAACATCTTTATATTCAATTTCTGCTTCGGCAAGTGAGCTTTCAGAGCTTGGCGACCAATAAATCGGTTTTAAACCTTTATAAATATAGCCTTTTTCAGCCATTTTACCAAATACACGAACTTGAGCTGCCTCATAGCTTGGCTTAAGAGTAACATAAGGATTTTCCCAATCACCAGCAACACCCAATCGCTTAAAGTCTGAGCGTTGCTTGTCAACCTGTGACAGCGCATATTTTCGACATTCTTCAAGATAATCAACCAATGGCATCTCTTTACGCTTAATTCCCTTATTAGTCAAGACTTGTTCAATTGGTAAACCATGTGTATCCCAGCCTGGAACATACGGCGCACGATAACCTGACATTGACTTAGAACGGACAATAATGTCCTTAGAAATTTTATTAAGAGAATGACCTAAGTGAATGTTACCGTTGGCATATGGCGGTCCATCATGCAAAACAAAGGTCGGTTTATCTTCATTCACTTTTTGTCTCAATTCATAAATGTGCTGCTCTTCCCATTCCTTTTGCCAATTTACTTCCCGATTCGGCAAATTAGCACGCATTGGAAAAACTGTTTTACCAAGTTGCAAGGTTTCTTTCATTTTCAAAATTATTTCCTCTTTTCATTATTTTCACAATAAAATTGTCATTTTAAGAGCAGAAGCTCATTATAGCTCCGACTCATCATAACTAATGAATATACAAAAAAAGACCTTCTTCAGGGACGAAGAAAGTCGTGGTACCACCCTAATTTTGATTATAAGTCAATAATGTAAAACAACTTATAATCACTCTTTGATCGATAACGCCATCACACGTTGATTGAAATATTAGCTGATAATTAATCATTCATTGAATACAGCCTCACACCAGCCGCTGCTCGCTTTAATTATGAAAACATTAATCTTGTTCTAATACAATCTTATTTTTCTGTTTCTGTAGTAGATTCAGCTTGTGAATCAGTAACAGTAGACTCAGGCTTTTCCGCAGTGTCTTCCACGTCCGCCTCACTCAAAAAACTAGCATCTCCGCTAATTTCTATCTCCCCAGTTGCTTCCTTATCACTAGCTACGACATCAGCTACAACATCCTTGAAAGTTGTTGCAGCATCTGGAATCGTGCTTGAAAATGGTTGCAATATGTCGTCCCATTCATTCGATTTTACTTGTTGTAATTGTGACTCAAGCATCAATGCAAGACGTTGATGGAAAACCTTTGTTTGCTTTTTGAGTTCATCCGTTTCACGCGCCAAGGTCTTTGCATCCTGAACAGATTTATTTAGTATTTCTGCACCCTTCAATCTTGAATCAGTTAAAATAGCAGTCGCTTGACTCTTGGCATTTGAAAGCAAAATATCTGATTGCTTCTTAGCATCATTTAAAAGTGCTTCTGCTTCACTTGAGGCACCTAATTTCACCTTGTCAGCAGTATCTTGAGCAACAATAATAGATTGATTCAAAGTATTTTTCAAATCATTGAAGTATTCTAATTTTTCGTTTGTTAACTTCACTTGCTTTTCAAGCTCACGATTTTTCGTTTGCAAATCTTCATAATCACGAACAAGAATATCTAAAAAGTCATCTACTTCATCTTGATTATAACCACGCATTTTTGTAGAAAAGCTTTTATTTTGAATATCTAAAGGACTTAAATTCATTTGCTACTCCTATCTTTTATTAATACTGCTGCAACAATTTTAATTTTTCCTTTTTTTGAGAGTCCGTTAATATTGGTGAGTTTAAAGCGGCCAAATCCCCGAACTGAAATCAAATCTAATAGATTAATTTCTTCACTAATTTTTTCGGTCACCTGAAAATTGAGCTTAACACTACCGCGCTCAATTAACGCTTTACTTCGCTCTCTAGAAATATTATAGACATTACTGATTAAATTATCCATTCTTAAGCTATTAACCGTCAAGCCCTGCTCGACAAATTCATCAGTTGAGGTGATTAATTCAGAAAAATCTTTTTTTTCTAGCCTAACTTTTAATGATGAAATGCGATCTACCTGATTAATTAAAAATTCAGCAATCAACTCATCAACAATCACCTGAAAGCGAGTGCCATCTGTTAAAATATCCCCAATTTTAAAGCGTTCAATACCCTGTGATAACAACGTTCCTAAGATTTCTGAATGGGAAAGTGTTGCAAACTTAACCGGGTAATTAATTTCCAGTAGTGTCAAATGGAAATCTGATACTTCAATCATCATAAAATCAGGAACGACAACGACACGCTGACTTTCTGCATTTATTGTACCACCGAAACTACGAAATTTTAAGCCATTATAACGATTAATTAAACTTTCTAAAATCCAAAGTTCTCTCGGATTTAAAAAATGAGTCAAAAAAGGTGTATAGCTTTCCTCAACTTCGATTAAATGTTCATTCATTTGATCAATAAATGTTACTTCATTCTTTTTAAAATGTTGATAAATATTTTCAAACATATTATTCCTTCAGTCAAACAATAAGCCACATCGCTTTTTCAATGACGATTTTGCTTATATAATAATCTATTCAAAGCTTAGTAAAAAAGAGTCGACCTGAATCATTCCATTCTAAGCCGACGACACTTTATGCCACTGATAAAACAGTGTTGATCAAAATTAATAAGCCGCTATAACCAAACTGTAAGAGAAATAATGCAACAATGACAGAAAAATCAATACCTGCAAATTGCAAAGGTAGTCTTGAAAACAGACTTAAATATGGTCTGACTATTGCAGTTATTAGCTTACCAAGTTTGGATTGATAGGCACCTGGAAACCAAGATAATATTGCATAAATCATGATACAAATAGAATAAATCTCAACTAATTTGGAAATAAAATTTAGAAATATACTTAACATCGCTTCACCTATATCTCATAATCAAAATCTTGATTATTGACCAAACTTTTCGCTTCATTACCATCAATTTGAATGGATGCAGGCGTTAATAAGAAAATTTGATTTCCGACTCTTTGTAAATCACCATGTAAGGCATGGGCAATACCAGTCAGAAAATCAATAATCCGACGCGCTTGATGCTCTTCCATATAATGAAAATTAACCAGAACAGCTTCATCATTCATGGCAAATTCAGCAATTTTCATTGCATCTGAGTAAACTCTTGGTTGCTTAATCGTTATCTTAGGTCGGTTATCCTTTTGTGCTTCAGTTGTAAAAGGGACTTTCCCATGATTTTGCCTTGTCGTATTAGAGGAGGGTCTCTGACGCGCTTCTTGATTAACTAAATAATCTTCTCTCGCTTTAGTGGATGATGGTTTAATTCGATCATTTACAGTTGAAGTTTCACCAACTGCACTACGTCTAGGTGCTTCTTGACGTCTTTTGTCTTCAGATTGCCGTCTCATTGCAACAACATTATCCGACTGTGCTGTTGTCTGACGTCGAAAATTCGAAGCCTGTTCTGGCCGTGAAATTTTTTCTTTACTAATCCGCTCTTGTTTTGGGCGACTATTTAACGTCTCGCCTTCAAAATCATCCACTTCATCATTAATTCCAAAAAAATTTGAAAGATTATTAATTTTGTCTAAAAACGACATATCTTCCTCCTATATAATTACAAATCTAATTTTTAACAAGATTTGTTATTAATCAAAATAAATAAATAATAATTATGTTTTCAGACACTTTAAATGTAAAGTTCAGTTATTTTTGAAAAAATCACTACCGATTCTCACATAAGTTGCGCCCGCTTCAATCGCAATTTCATAATCACGACTCATACCCATGCTAAGCTCTTGGCAAGGAGCATAAGGTAGATTCATGCTTTTAATTTGATCTCGATATTGACGAAGTGTTGAGAAATAAGCTCTCAATTCTTGTTCATTCGCATCAATCGGAGCCATTGTCATTAGTCCAACAACCTTGATTCGATCAAAAGCATTCAAGGCTTCAATAAAAGGCTTTAACTCTTCGGGTGAGAAGCCATGCTTACTTAGCTCACCCGAAACATTGACCTGTACAAAGACTGAAATGGTCTTTTCAGCTCTCTTTTGTATCTCTTGTGCCAATTTAAAACTATCTAGGGCATGAAAATAATCTACTAAATTAATGACATCTTTAACTTTACGGCGTTGCAAGCTACCAATCAAATGCCAAGTAACTTCTAAATCTTGCATTGCTTGATACTTTTCTAAAAATAATTCCGTTCTATTTTCAGCAATTTCATGAACACCAGTCTTCACAAGTGCTCGCGCTTGATCGACGTCAACATATTTTGTAACCCCAACCAAATGTACTTCATCATGCCGATTAGCCTTTGCTTTAGCTTGATTGATTCGAGCAACGACTGCTTCAAAATTATCTTCTAGCATCTTGAATGCTCCAATCTACCTTAGCGTTTATTCCGTCTAAAAAACGGTGGTGTATCCAATTCTTCGTCAGTTTTTGTTTCTGTTTTTTCAAAAGTATTAATGCTAGTATTATCTGTTTTAAGCTTTAATTCATCAACGTTCGGACGAACATTAGACTCGCGACGGATATCCCAGCCATTAAATGGTGAATTTTCATCTTCTTCCTCAACATCAATCGGTGTTGGTTCAGGTGCGATATAAGCTTGTGTTTTATTTTGTGGCACACGGCTTGTCGTCGCTGGAGCATTTGTGCGTCTAACATTGCCTCTGCCTTTTTGCTTTGGTGTATCCTCAATCCCTGTTGCAACAACCGTAACACGAATCCGATCGCCTAAGCTTTCATCAATTGAAGTACCTAATAAAATGTTAACATCTTGACCTGCTGCTTGGATGACAACCTCAGAAGCGTCCTGAGTTTCCATCAATGACATATTAAGTCCACCAGTTACGTTAAGTAGGACATTTTCAGCACCATCAATTGTTGTTTCAAGTAATGGTGAATTAATCGCAAATTGAGTTGCTTTAATCACACGATCATCACCCTCTGCTTCACCAATACCCATTAAAGCAGCACCTTGATTTTGCATCACTGTTTTCACATCAGCAAAGTCAAGATTGATAAAGCCTGGTGCTGTAATTAAATCAGAAACGCCTTGTACACCCTGACGTAAAACATTATCCGCTTCACTAAGCGCTTCTAGCATTGGTGTTCTAGGATCAACAATTTGTAATAAGCTATTATTTTCAATAATAATAAAAGTATCCACATTATCTTTTAATTCTGAGATACCTTCTGAAGCAAATAAGCTACGTTTTGTGCCTTCAAAACCAAATGGTCTTGTTACAACTGCAACTGTCAATGCACCAATTTCCTTAGCGATATGCGCAATAACTGGTGCAGCACCTGTACCAGTACCACCACCCATACCGGCAGTAATAAATACCATATCAGCACCTTCAAGCGCTTGACGAATATCTTCTTCACTTTCTTCAGCAGCCTTGCGACCAACCTCAGGCTGTGCACCTGCACCTAAGCCTCGAGTTAATTTTGGTCCTAATTGAATAACAAGCTCAGCCTTTGAAGACTTTAATGCTTGCACATCAGTATTAGCAGTAATAAATTCAACACCACTAACACCTTCTTCTATCATTCGATTGACAGCGTTTCCGCCACCACCGCCGACACCAATTACTTTAATTACTGCGCCTTGATCGACATTTGTATCAAAAGAGATTTCCATTATTTCCCTCCAAGTTTAATCAAAAATATTGTTAAAGAAGCCTTTAGCACGATCCACTAGGCTCGCACCTTTTTCTTTCAGACCGTCTTGTGCTCTATCATTATCGACTGTATCATCTGGATAATCATAATTATCAGCATAGTCATCACTATAATCTACGTCATCATAAACTGGTTCTTTAGTTACAACCGGTTCAGGACGATTGGAAATAGCTGTTTGATTACCAATTACCGCATTATATGAAATCCAATTAATTTCACTTTGCAACGCCACATATTCAACAATGCTAATCACATTTGTAAAAACAGGATTTCTAAGTCCCATTTGATTAGGTACGTATAATCTAACATTTACACCTAATCGGTCAATTGCTAAATCAACCAAGCCCGGTAAAGTTGCTGCACCGCCTGTTAAAATAACACCACCTGGTAAATTAAACGCATCAATTTTATCAAGTTCTTTTTGAACCTTGTCAAAAATTTGACTTAAACGCGCTTCAATAATTTCTGAAAGATAGCGTTCATTGACTTTAACCGGTGCATTTTGTCCGATTACATCGACTGGGAATTCCTCTGTTTCACTTGCGTGATCTGGATAGGCTTCCCCGTAATTGATTTTCAAACCTTCTGCATTTTTAATTGACGTATTTAACACAACTGAAATATCCTTAGTGACAAATTCGCCACCCTCTTGAACCACAGAAGTGTATCTAACTTGATGATCAAACATAATCGCGATTGAAGTTTGACCACCACCCATATCAATAACAATTGTCCCGAAGTCTTTCTCGCCATCTGTCAAAATTGACTCCGTCAAGGAAAGTGGTGTAAGGACTAATTGATCAATATTTAAACCAGCCTTTCTAACGGTTGACTTAATATTGTGAATGACTGTTTTTGGTCCAGTAAACATTTGACCACGCATTTCTAAACGGATACCAATCATCCCTCGTGGATCGCTGATATTTGCAAAACCATCTACCACAAATTCTTCTGGTAGAACAGTAATAATTTCACGTTCTGGTGGTACCGCTCTCACTAATGCTGACTTAATAACCGCCTGTACATCAGTATCTGTAATCTCCTGATTGTCAGCACCAACTGCTAATAATCCCTGACACCCTTCAACACTTAATAAATTTGCTGGTAAACCAACGTTGACGTTGGTCACTTGAACGCCAGCTTTTTCTTCTGCCTGTCTTACTGCTTTTTTAATTGATTCAACTGTTTTTTCAATGTCTACAATGACGCCATTTTTAATCCCATCAGATTTTGTATTTCCGACCCCAATAATATTCATTTGGCCGTCTATATATTCAGCTACTAGCACCTTAACTGAACTTGTTCCAATATCAAGCCCCGTAAAAAAACCATCTTTGACCATAATTAATGGTTCCTCCTGCATCTACAAATTATTTTTATGCCCTATTAGTCATTAATTTTAACATTCCTAAGTGTACCATAAAATGAGCATTCATTAAATCGTTTTTGTGTTAAAATTACACTTTTTTAAAATTCTGAAATATATTTGTTAAAAAAAAATTGACAAAAAATTGACATTGCCTTTTTATCGTCTTAATCATAACAAAAAACCCTACATTAAGGTAGGGTTTTATTTATAAAATTAATCATTAATTAAGATTCGGGATAAGGGTAGCTATAGATCCCAGCTTCCATATCCACAATCCCTTTTTCAGTCATTTGACTTGCCACTTCAGGATAATATTTCAATCTATCATCAATATCCTCTAGTGTTATTTTAACCTGATTACCATCCGACATCGTCAAAGTCAAAAAATCTGAATTTGCATTAGTCGGCGTCAGCTCAATCAATTTAATTTGACTACGTAATTCCTCTGAAAGCTTTTGATACTGAGCAACTAGCTTTTCAATTTTTTTAGTGGATTTAAAGGATTTGATAACCGGATAATTTTCATTCTGTGTCTCCACCTTGTCATCCAATATCGTTCCATCGTCAAGAACAACTTTCAAACTATCATTGTCCTGAACATATGCTAGCTCTTGTTTTTCCTTAACTTTAATTATAAAGCGATTAGGAAATGAATAAGTAACTGTTGCAGTATTGACTCGTTTAAAAGCTTTTTGAAGGTTAGCTTGAACCTGATCCATTTTTTTCCGTTCAGCTAAAATACTCTCGCCAAGCGTTAGCTTTGAGGCTTTAATAATTGCCGCATTACTTTCATTTTGATTGCCACTGACTTCAATCGTTTCAAGCTTACTGAAAGGAGAAAGAAAAAAAACAGTTATTGTAAAAGCAATCACAAAAAAAATGATTAAAGGTGTTAGCTTCTTTAAAAGCTGAATTCGCTTTTCCTTTTTTATTTTAGGCAACGTACTTAGCATAGACTCACGTGCCGTATTTTCAACTTCATCAGCCGGCTTTTCCGTTTCAGACTCTGATATTACAGTTTCAACTGTTTTTTTAGATTGTTTCGCCTTGAGCTTCTCAGCCTTAGCCTTTTCTTTTTGAAGTTTCTGATATTTCTGGTTTTCCTTTTGCCAAGGCGTTAAATGATCATCTGCCACATAATACTCCTATCTGAAAAGCTTAGCGAGCTTGAACTAACGTTTACTCACCTCATTTATAATAAAAAGAAACTTGCAACTTGGTCACTTAATCATTTTATCATTTTAACCTATCAACGATTTATCGCCATCGGTCATGAAAAGGCGGTTCGGATTTGTACTTACAAAGCCTAGCATCGAATGCAGCTGGCTTGTAAAAGACTTGTCAAGCTCACGAAGCTAAATTAAAGCCAATACTAAATTACTATTTCCCCAAGCATTATCAATATTATTTGCTACAAAATACTAATAATAAATGATAAGCGCTCTTGACAAAAAAGTCAATTAGTATTCTTATTTCGCATCATACCAATTTCTGCCATAATTGCTATCGGCAATTAGAGGCACAGCTAACTCAGTTGTATGCTCCATAATATCTTTTACAATTTGATCTAATTGATCAATTTCAGATGCTGGCACCTCAAAAACCACCTCATCATGTACCTGTAAAAGCATTCTTGCCTTCAATCCTGCTTTGCTAATTTCGCTTTCAAGGCGAATCATCGCAACCTTAAGAATATCTGCTGCACTGCCTTGAATTGGCGAATTAATTGCAGTTCTTTCGGCAAAGCTTCTACGATTGAAATTTCTGGAGTTAATCTCCAAAATTTCACGTCTTCGATGGAATAACGTTTCAACATAGCCCTTATCACGTGCTTCTCTAACAATTTCTTCCATATATTTTTTAATACCTGGATATTTTTCAAAATAAGTTTTAATATAATCGCCAGCTTCTTTTCTTGAAATGCCTAAATTTTCAGCCAATCCATAATCAGAAATGCCATAGACCACACCAAAATTAACCGCCTTGGCCTTTCTTCTAATATTGCCATCAACCTGACTCGCCTCTTCAATACCAAAAACACGCATAGCAGTTGCGGTATGGATATCCTGCTTTTCTTCAAAGGCTAATCTTAAATGCTCATCACCGGAAATATCCGCTAAGACACGCAATTCAATTTGTGAATAATCTGATGAATAAATATATCCGTCTTCAAATGAAGGTAAAAATGCTTCACGCACGCGCCTACCTTCTTCAATTCGAATTGGAATATTTTGTAAATTAGGATCTACTGAGCTGAGACGTCCTGTCGCAGTCAAGGTTTGAATATAACGTGTATGAACCTTGCCATCAGCTGCGACAACTTTTAAAAGGCCTTCTAAATAGGTTGACAAAATTTTGGCAATTTGCCGATATTTTAAGATATGTTCAACGATAGGCGCCTGAGGAGCTAATTTTTCAAGCACATCAACCGCAGTTGAATAACCCGTTTTAGTTTTCTTTATCACAGGTAATTGCAATTTCTCAAATAAAATAACAGAAAGCTGTTTTGGTGAGTTGATATTAAACTGCTCTCCAGCTAATTCAAAAATCGTCTTTTCTATGTCTGCCAGAATTGCCATATACTCAACCTTCATTTCTTCCAGTCGATTGGTATCAACCTTAATACCGCGCATTTCCATTTTTGCTAACACGCCTGCCAAGGGCTGTTCAATTTCTTGTAAAAGATGCAATTGATTGTTACTTTCTAATACTTCAAGCATGCTTTGTTCACTTGAAACTAAAATTGCAAGTTTTCGAGCTAAGTGTGCAAATAATATTTCATCAGCTGGAATTGCTTGCTTTGCCCCCTTGCCATAAACAGCCTCATCAGTCTCAATCTCAATACTGGTATATTGACCAGCAATAATTTTAAAAGTATGTGACGTTTCCGCATTTAAAATATATTTAGCGAGCAGGGTATCAAATTCAATCGTATCAATTTCAATTTGATAGCGTGAAAGCAAAATCTTTGTCTTTTTGAAATCATAGGTTTTAGAAAAGTTTTCTTGAACATCTTTTTCAAATTCTGGATTATTAAATAACACATCTGCCTTAGCCACATATTGCTTTTTCGCATTTCCCCATGCAACTGAAATCACATCTGCAGTATGGTAATTATCAGCTAAAGTCTCTAAATAAAGGAAGTCACCCTTTGAAAACATACCCGCTTGATAATCCCTAACAAGCTGATAATCAATTGCTTCTAGTGTCACCTCAGCCTCACCAAGTTCATTTTCGATAAATTTATTAAAATTCATTTGTTCATAGAAATGGCGTAATCCTTCGCTATCAACAGGTGATACTGCTAAATCTGTGACGCTAATTTCAAGTGGTGATGCCGTATCAATGGTTGCTAATTTTTTTGAAAGAAAGGCAATATCCTTTTCATTAATCAAGTTTTCTTTCATTTTACTTTTTTTCAATTCATCAATATGCTCATATAAATTTTCCAATGATTGATAGGCCGTAATTAGTTTCAAACCAGTCTTTTCACCAATTTTTGTCACCCCAGGAATATTATCTGAACTATCTCCCATCAATGCCTTTAAATCAATTAATTGAGTTGGGTTAATACCTAGCTTTTCAAACATATAGTCTGGTGTATAGGTCTCTAAATTATCGACACCTTTTCTCGTGATCTGAACAGTCGTTTTTTCAGTGGTAAGCTGAGTTAAATCGCGATCTCCAGAGAAAATTTCAACCTCAAAATCAGCAGCCTCAGCCTGCTTTGCCAAAGTACCAATTATATCGTCAGCTTCATAATTCACAAGTTCATATGTATGAATCCCCTGATATTTAAGCATTTCACGAATAAATGGTAGTTGTTCACGAAATTCAGGTACTATTTTTTGCCGACCGCCTTTATATTCGGCAAACATTTCAGTTCTAAAAGTCGTTTTACCTGCATCGAACGCAACAAGGATATGAGTTGGTGATACTTTTTTGATAATATTACTTAACATTGTATGAAAACCATAAATTGCATTGGTATATAAACCACTACTATTTTTAAAATTTTCAATATTTTGAATGGCAAAAAATGCTCTGAAAGCAATTGATGAGCCATCAACCAACAATAGTTTATTTTTAGACATGATAATCCTCGCTTAAGTTGAATTCATATTTATCGTTTCAAATGATGCATCTTTGCGTCATAATGATACATTACTTTTATTGTAACATAAATTGTATTTGCATAATCTTAATAAAACATTTTGATTAATCACTTGAAATAAATGAAAAATAAGTGCAATGTTTCTTTAAATTATTCCATGAAAATGAATGTAAATTTCAGAAATAACCATAAAAAAAGAATTGAAACTCAATTGCTCCAATTCTTTTAAATTCAAAATGCCGATTAAGCTATTGATAAACCTTTAGCCCTTCTGTATCAATTTCAAATAATTCAATCTTACCATCAAGTCCCTCGTTCGACAGTGCGTCAGCAAAAGAAACTGCCTCGGCCTCTGGAAGTAGCGTTAGAATCGTAGGTCCAGCACCACTCAAGTAGGTCGCATAGCTATCAAATGATTTAGCCAGTTTACGAACGGTCAAAAATTCAGGTACGAGTTTTTGACGATAAGGTTCATGAAAATGATCTGCTTCAATCATTTGACCGGCAGCCTTTAAATCACCCTTTAAAAGCGCTGCAATCATCACATTGGCGATTGAGCTTGCCACAACCGCCTCTTTATAAGTCAATTCTTCTGGTAAAACATGACGCGAATCACTAGTTTTTAACTCATAATTTGGAATAAAGCCAACAATCGCACACTTTGGAAATTGATGTAGTACAGTTTGGACTTGACCATTAACATAGCTTGAAATCGTAAAATTACCAAGCAAAGCAGGTGCTACATTATCTGGATGACCTTCAATTTCAGTAGCAATTTGAAGTTTTTCTTGATTTGTTAATTTAAGATTTGAGAGCTGATTCGCAAGTTCAATACCAGCAATAATCACACTGCTACTTGAACCCAAGCCACGCGCCAACGGAATTTTAGAAACCATTTGGATTGAATGTGGCGTTAGATTTGGATCAACCCTTAAAGCAGTCTGAATTAGTAAATTTTCAGCATCACTCGGTACCTCGGCACCTAAATCATGATGAATTTCCCACGCTTTAGTTGGCTCGTGAATCCCAATCACTAAGTATTGATTGACTGCAATACCACATGAATCAAATCCTGGTCCAATATTCGCACTCGTTGCTGGGACCTGTATTCTCATAAAATACTCCTTCAAATTCTTAATATTATAATTATTTACCTAAAACACGTAGCGTATTAATTAATTTAAAGCCTTCAATCGCTTCTATTTCAAGCTTAATTGCTTTAAATTGCGCATTTGAAATAGTATGTGAAATCGCAACAACTCGAGCCTTTTCACCATTCGCTTTTTGTTGAAGTACTTGATCAAAGCTAGCGTCATTATTTGTGAAAATTTCTGCTAATTTCAAAATTTGACCCTTTTTATCTGGTGTTTCGATAGCAAAATAATATTTGCCTTTAACTTGATCATCAACTGCTAATTTCGTTTCAGTTTGGTATGGATTGAATTTTAAACCAGTTGTACCATTTGCAATATTTTTAGCAATTTGAATCACATCTGCCAAAATACTGGTTGCTGTTGGTAAACTTCCAGCTCCCGGTCCATAATACATTGATTGTCCGACACCGTATGATTCAATAAATACAGCATTCATTTCATTTTTAATCGTTGCCAATGGGTGTTGCTCAGGCACAAGCATTGGTGCCACTTCAGCCGAAACACTATCATCAATTAATGCACTTTCACCAATCAATTTAATTACATATCCAAGCTTTTGACCCATTTCGACATCATCCTTAGAGACATGACGAATACCACGACGTGCCACATCTGATAAGTTAATATCCATACCATAGGCAAATTGAGTTAAAATAACCATTTTATATGCAGCATCAATACCATCAACGTCATTTGTTGGATCACTTTCTGCAAAGCCAAGCTCTTGCGCTTTTTTTAAAACAGCATCGTAATCTTGACCTTCCTCTACCATTTTAGTCAGCATATAATTGGTTGTGCCGTTGACAATCCCTTGTACCTTCGTAATGCCGTCATCAGCCAAAGAATTAGCCATTGTTCTTAAAATAGGAATACCACCAGCCACACTTGCTTCATAATATAAATCAACATTATTTTCAACCGCTAAAGCAATCAATTCAGGTCCATGCTGTGCTAGCAAATCTTTATTCGCTGTCACAACATGCTTACCTGCTGCTAAAGCGCGACTAATAAAGGTTTTAGCGGGCTCAATTTTACCAATTAATTCAATCACTATATCAATTTCTGGATCGCCAACAATTTCATCATAGCTTGTTGTTAATTCAATATCAAACTGCTTCTTTCGTAATTCTTTTTCGCTCTCATCACGAACTAAGCCCTTAGCCACGACGATATCAATTCCAGCATTTTGCTTAATTTTTTCCGCTTGTGCCTTTAAGATGTTTGGCACACCCCCACCAACTGTACCTAGACCCAATAAGCCAATTTTAATTTGTTTTGTCATTTTTTCACCTTTCAATGCTTTCATAAATTAATCTTCCTAATTATAGCAAAAATTTTCAGACAATTCTTAAAACAAATAATTTTATTTGATTTTAATCGCTAAAAATTGACCAATCTCAGTGACCGCAAAATCCAAAGCAGCTTCATTTGGATTAAATTTTGGATGGTGTAGCGCATATGGTGTATCAACACCTAACCAAAACATCGTGCCTTTAACCTTTGAAAGTAAATAACCAAAATCCTCACCAGTCATGGCAGGTTCAGTAATTTGTAAATCTACCTGTGGTTGCAATTCAAAATAATTAATCAATTTTTCAGTTAATTCGGGATTGTTTTCAACTGGCAAATAGCCCTTTTGATTCAAGGTCATTTCAATTTGACAACCGAAGGTTTGTGCGACACCCTCTGCTATTTCTCGAATTCGCTTTTGTGTTAAAAGATTCATTTCCTGTGTTAGCGTTCGAATTGTACCATAAACCTCTGCACTTTCTGCAATCACATTATTAGTTGTCCCTGCATGAAAGCTGCCAAAGGTGACAACAGCACCTTCAATTGGATTAACATTTCTAGAAACCAAAGTTTGAACGGTTGTGATGAAATTACTCGCCGCAACAATCATATCGTTTGCTCGATGTGGAAATGCTGCGTGACCGCCCTTACCTTTAAAAGTGATTCGAACCTCACAGGTTCCAGCAAATAATGTTCCAATACGAGTGCCAATTGCGCCAACTGGTAGCTCCGGATTGACATGTAGACCGTAAAACTCATCTGGTAACCAATTCTCAAATGCACCCGCATCATACATTAACATGCCACCCGCCTCATTTTCTTCAGCAGGCTGGAATAGAAATAGTAGATTTTCTTTCGGCTGTTTTTGACTCAGTTTTTCGAGCAAGCCAAGTGCAATTGTCATATGAAAATCATGCCCACAAGCGTGCATATAGCCTTCACGTTGAGATTTAAAGGGACTCTCAACTGCCTCAGTAATCGGCAAGCCATCAATATCTGTTCGCCAGCCAATCGTTTTAGTTGGTGCAGTACCGTTGATAAATACCAAAATACCAGTTTGCCACGTCCGAACTTCAATATATGGCTTGCCAGCAATCAAATCATCAATTTGAGTCATTAAAAATTGGTGTGTTTGAAATTCCTCTAAGCCAATTTCTGGTATTTGATGTAAGGCACGCCTTATTTCAATTAAATTCATTTATTTCTCCTTAATATCGAAAAAAAGCTCTCGATTAAAATCTTAAGCTCTTTCGATTTAAAACTTTTCAAATCAATCTAAAAATCAGTTCGAAAGACTCTCAACTGAACTTCTCATTCATCTTCGATTAAAATCAGATTGAACAGTGCCCACAGAAATAATTACAATTTCCTCAACTCATCCATTAACTCGGTTTTACTTTTTGTCTTGGCATCAACATTCTTAATCACACGTGCTGGGCTACCAGCCACAACCGTATTTGGCGCAACATCCTCAAGCACAATTGCACCTGCTGCAACCACAGCACCTGCACCAACACGAACACCCTCAACAACCACCGCATTGGCACCAATTAGAACACCATCTTCGATAACTACTGGCTCAGCAGAAGGTGGCTCAATCACACCCGCTAAAACAGCACCTGCACCGACATGACAATTTTTTCCAACGGTCGCACGACCACCTAAGATTGCACCCATATCAATCATTGTGCCATCACCAATAACAGCACCAATATTAATAATTGCTCCCATCATGATAACTGCATTATTACCAATTTCAACCTGATCACGAATAATTGCACCTGGTTCGATTCGCGCATTGAATTGCTTTTTATCAACCATTGGCACAGCTGAATTACGACCATCATTTTCAATCACCTGTTCAGTAATTTTTGCCTGATTCGCTTCTAAAATGGCAGAAATCTCATCCCAATTTCCAAAAATAACGCCGGTATCTCCATTAATAAATGTTTTTATTGAATCAGAAAACGCAATATTCGCTAAATCACCTTTTAAATAAACTTTAACTGGCGTCTGTTTTTTTGCATTTCCGATAAATTGAATAATTTCCTCTGCCTTCATCGTCAGTTGTCTCCTTAATTTTATCTATTTCTTTTCATTATACGGAAGAAAAATAACTCTGTAAATCAATTTAACAGTATTTTCTGAAAATTTCAATCATTGTTTGGAAACTAACTCGAAATACTAATGTTTCCAAATTCAAACTATTTGATGGCTCAGCTACTACTAATCAATTTTTGCTTGCCTTGGGCCTCAAATTGAAAGAACGCTGAGTACCTTTGTCACTAACCTAGCCTTAACAGTCTGTGGTTGGGAAAATAGACAATTGATACGCACGTGCGTTGCACGCTTACGCCAAATCCCTAATTTTCTACACCTCAAAACAACTGTTTCAGCTTTTTAGATAATCTAGCTTCGAGTGCTTGACGATGCTCTCCCGAGACATTCATTTATCATCGATAAGTCTACTAAACCAATGAATTGGTAAGTTTCCTTTATCTTGAAAATGAATTGTCTACCGTTCGAGCATGTCAAAACAAGCACTCTTAGCTTTTTAGATAATCTAGCTTCGAGTGCTTGACGATGCTCTCCCGAGACATTCATTTATCATCGATAAGTCTACTAAACCAATGAATTGGTAAGTTTCCTTTATCTTGAAAATGAATTGTCTACCGTTCGAGCATGTCAAAACAAGCACTCTTAGCTTTTTAGATAACCGCCTCAAATTGTAAACAATTTTCGTAAGGTAACCTTTATGGCGCTCAGCGAAAGCTAATCATTCAGTGCGATTTCAGAGCGCACTGAATGAAAGAACGCTGAGTACCTTTGCCACTAACCGCCTCAAATTGTAAACAATTTTCGTAAGGTAAGTGGCAATGGCAAAAAGAGGCAGGAATTTTATCCTGCCTCAGTAAGCTTATTTATTCATATTTTCCAAGTAATCAACTGCATCACTCAACGTTTTTACCGGTACAATTTTAATATCTGCACCTAATTTCTTTTTAGCAGCGATCGCTTCTTGATAATTCGTCTTAATATCTGGATCCGCTTTTTTCATATCATCTGTAATTTCATCATCTGGAGCAAAGAAAATATCGACATTATTTTTAACCGCTGTCGCAATTTTTTTATCTATCCCACCGATTCGGCCAACCGTTCCTTCTGAATCAATCGTACCAGTACCGGCAATTTTTTTGCCATTTCTCAAATCCTTACCTGTCAACGTTTGATAGGTTTCAAGCGTGAACATTAAACCTGCCGAAGGACCACCAATCGAGCCTGCATCAATTTTGATTGTTGGATCGCTCGTTATTTCAGTGTGATCAATTAATGTAATACCAATGCCCGACTTACCATTTTCAAGCTGAATCACCTTGCCATCAGCTTCTTTGGTTTGACCGTTTTGTTGATAGGTAATTGTGACCTTATCACCAACCGTTTTACTCTGAGCATACGCCATTAGCGCCTCTGTATTTTTAAAGGAGTTACCATCAATTTTGCTGACAGTATCACCGACCTGTAATACATCCTTAAAGGTTGAATTCTTACTTGTTGCCATTACATAAACCCCTAAATATTTAAAATCGTAGGATTTACCAGCTAGTTCAAGGGCATTCAGCTTCGCCATATTTTGAGAGGTTTCCATGTAGAAACGCTGAATACTTTCGTATTCGGAATCGGTTTGATCACCCATCAATTCTTCCTTAGTTAAAATCTCTTCAAAATCATTAAATTTTGAAAATAAAAGAGTAAATGGTCTTGCCTGACTTACAGAAACTGAGGTCAAAGAAAACGAGCCATCTGCCTGATCTTTTTTACCATCAACAGTTACAAAGCTTTTTAAATCTTCTGTTGTACCTGGTCCCTCGATATAATAAGGGAGTGGTAAAAAAAAGCCTAAAATAATAATGACAGTCGCTAAACCATAAATAATTCTACCTTTATGCTTTTTCAATCCGTTTTTCCTCCAATTTTTGAACAACAAGTGGTGGCACATAATCTGCAATTTCACCACCAAAGTGAATTAATTCCTTCATCCTTGAAGAGCTAATATGCTCAAATTCTGGACGACTTTGCAAAAATACAGTCTCAACTTTTGGATTAATCTCATGATTGAAGCGTGCCATCTCGGTTTCATATTGATAATCCGTCATATTACGAATCCCACGCAATAAATATTGAATATCTAATCGCTCTGCAACATCAACCGTCAATTCACCACTACTTTGAATAATTTTAATATTCGGTAGTCCCTGTGTTAATTTTTCAAGAATTGCTTGGCGTTCTTGAACTGAAAATAGCCCCTTTTTTTCAATATTATAAAAAATACCAATATATAATTGATCAAATAAAAGTGCACCACGTTGAATAATATCTAAATGGCCTTTGGTTAAAATATCAAAACTGCCTGCATAGAGTGCTTTTTTCATCATGTCTCCTTTTCAGATCCGCTTGAATCTAGGTTAATTTACAGATTAGCTTTATTCACTTTGTATAAATGGTCACTGCAATCGTACCATAAACTTGTCGTTTCCTGATTGTGTATGCGCCAACATCAGAAAGCACAATTTTAGCATCCGTTTCACAAACAATTTCACAATCTTCTGATAGCATTGATTTTGCCTCCAGTTTAGCAATTTGCTTTTCAATCTCCTGTAAACGATATGGTGGATCAAAAAAAACTAAATCAAATTGAAAATCTTCAGCAAAATTATCAATATATTGATTAGCTGTACTTCGCAATACCTGAAATTTTTCAGGCGCCTTAGTAATCGCAATATTGTGATGTATTACTTGTATTGCCTTTGGGTGTTTTTCAATTAAAATTGCCCGCTCAATACCTCTAGAAGCCGCCTCAATTGATAAACCACCACTTCCGGCAAATAGGTCTAAACAGATCCCACCATCAAAATAAGGACCAATCATGTTAAACATACTTTCCTTGACCTTATCAGTTGTTGGTCGTGTATTATCACCCTCTAATGCCTTCAACCTTCGACCACCATATTCACCTGAAATAATGCGCAAAACTCATCTCTCCTTCATAAAAGCTATGAGGCTTATTAAGCAAAGCCTAGGATCGTTCGTTTAAGTCTCATAGCTAGATATTATCTGTGGGAACTAAAGCCAAGCTTGATGAATTAAAGCGCCTTTAATTCTGCAATCCGTGATTGAACAGCAGCTTGCTTAGCTAAATAATCAGCCTGCTTAGCTCGCTCACTTTGAACCACTTTTTCTGGTGCCGAATTGACAAATTTATCATTAGAAAGTTTTTTATTAACTCTTTCGACCTCTTTTGTCCACTTGTCAAGTTCCTTACCAAGACGAGCAAGTTCTTCTTCCACATTGATTAAATCGGCAAGAGGTAAATAGATTTCTGCCCCAGTTAAAACCGCGCTCATTGCTAATTTAGGGATTTCAATTGAATCACTAATTTCTAAAATTTCTGGATTAGTAAACCGTGCAATATAATTTTTGTTATTAATTAAGAAATTTTTTAATTGATTGTCCTTCGTTTGTATTAATAACTTAATTTTTTTAGAAAGCGGTGTATTCACTTCACTTCTGATATTACGAACTGCTCGAATCAGCTCTTTAAGTGCTTCAACACCTGCGGTTGCTTCAGGATGATTTAGCTCTGAATTAATCGTTGGATATTCTGCAATAACAATACTATCACCTGAATGTGGAATTTTTTGCCAAATTTCTTCGGTTACAAATGGCATGATTGGATGCAAGAGTCGCAAAACATTATCTAAAACATAAACTAAAACTGATTTGGTTGTCAGTTTTGCTGCTTCATCATCACCATATAGCACTTCTTTAGTCAATTCAATATACCAATCGGCAAATTCATCCCAAATAAAATTATAAAGGACACGACCAGCTTCGCTAAATTCAAACTTATCAAAAAGGTGAGTAACCGATTCAATTGTTTCATTAAGACGAGTTAAAATCCAGTCATCCGTTGCATTACGATTTTTAGCAAAATCAAGTTCTTCGATTGTCAAATCTTCTACATTCATAATGATGTAACGTGATACATTCCAAATTTTATTAATGAAATTCCAAGAAGCATCCATTTTTTCATAACTAAAACGAATATCTTGACCCGGTGCAGAGCCATTAATCAAGAACCAACGCAGAGAATCCGCTCCATATTTTTCAATCACGTCCATTGGGTCAATTCCATTGCCAAGTGATTTACTCATCTTACGCCCATCTTCGTCACGAATCAATCCGTGAATCAATACATTTTTAAACGGTCTTTCACCTGTAAACTCAAGGCTTTGGAAAATCATCCGACTCACCCAAAAGAAGATAATATCATAGCCAGTTACTAAGGTCGAGGTCGGGAAATAACGTTTAAAATCCTCTGCGTCCGTATTCGGCCAGCCCATTGTTGAAAAAGGCCAAAGCGCTGACGAAAACCAAGTATCTAGGACATCTGGATCTTGCGTCCAGTTTTCAATATCAGTCGGTGCTTCCATACCAACGTAAGTTTCGCCTGTTACTTTGTGATACCATGCAGGAATCTGATGCCCCCACCATAATTGACGCGAAATAACCCAGTCATGTACATTTTCCATCCAGCGAGTAAAGGTTTGATTAAAACGTGGTGGGAAAAATTCTAACGCTTGCTCAGTTGCTTGATTTTCAATCGCCTGTTTTGCCAATTCGTCCATTTTCACAAACCATTGCGTCGAAAGACGTGGCTCAACAATTGCCCCACTGCGTTCTGAGTGACCAACTTGATGAACAGTTTCTTTAACGGCTACCAATAAACCAAGTACTTTTAAATCTTGAACAATTTGCTTACGTGCTTCAAAGCGATCTAAGCCTTCATATTTGCCACCCTCATGATTAATCGTGCCATCATCGTTCATCATATTAATCATTGGTAAATCATGGCGTAATGCCACCTCAAAGTCATTTGGATCGTGGGCTGGCGTGATTTTTACGATACCGGTTCCTTTTTCCATATCTGCATGCTCATCTGCAAGTATTGGAATTTCACGGTCAATAATCGGAAGCTTAACTGTTTTACCAATTAAATGTTGATAGCGTTCATCTTCTGGATTGACAATAACTGCTGTATCTCCCAAGTATGTTTCCGGACGTGTTGTCGCAATTTCGACAAAACCTGAGCCATCAGTTAACTCATAATTAATATGATAAAAGGCACCGTTAATATCCTTATGAATCACTTCAATATCAGAAAGTGCTGTTCTCGCCTTCGGATCCCAGTTGATTAACTTTTCACCGCGATAAATCCAACCCTTTTCATATAGCGTTACGAATACAGTACGTACTGCGTCTGACAGGCCATCATCTAACGTAAAACGTTCACGAGAATAATCTAGTGATAGGCCTAGTTTGCCCCACTGTGATTTAATGGTGGCTGCATATTCATCCTTCCATGCCCAAGCCTTGTCTAAAAATTTTTCGCGACCTAAATCATAACGAGAAATACCATCTTCAGCAAGTCTTGCCTCAACCTTCGCCTGAGTTGCAATCCCTGCGTGATCCATTCCGGGTAACCAGAGAGTGTCAAATCCTTGCATTCTTTTTTGACGAATCAAAATATCCTGTAAAGTAGTATCCCAAGCGTGACCTAAATGCAATTTCCCAGTTACGTTTGGTGGTGGAATCACAATTGAATAAGGTTTTGCCTGCTTATCTCCACTCGGTTTAAAGAAATCTTGTGCTAACCACCACTGATATTTGCCTGCCTCAACCTCGTTCGGTTGATATTTTGTCGATAAATTTTCTGTCATCATAACTCCTTATTTATAATTAATTCATTATATATTTTTATTATTATTTGCTTAACTCATCTAACGTTTGTCCCTGTTCATTCATTAATACTTGCCAAGAGTTGGTACCACCAAAATATAAAAATAAGCCGACCTCGTTTACAGATTTTAATACAACATCCTCAATAAGTATAAAATCACGAATTGCTGAATGATTTTCTAACCTCAGTGACTCACCAAATTTATCTGAAAACGATTTCTCACCTTTAGCAGTCAAAGTAAAATCTTTTTTCAAATTTGCACCTTTTAAAATACGCATTTGATTATTCTTTTCCCAGAATACGGTTGCCTTGATACCTTGATAATTAATATATAGTGGCATTTCAGCAAATCGTTTATTAAAACGATGAATCGTTTTACTTTTCGGTGCTTTATTAATTAATCCCTTAAGACGTTCTAATTTTACTAAAATCTGTTCATCTGCAATCTCTTCTATTTCTTCAATAATCTTTAAAAGTTCTTGTTTATCCATTGAGACGCCTCCTAATTTTTCTTTCCAATATGCGCCGATCCCAAACTAATAGGTATTGAAACAACAGTTGCAACTGCTACAATCGCAACTGCCAGATACCAACTATCTTGCCAGAAAATAGGTTCCAGAAAGAGACCGCGCCATTTCTCACTAGCAAAAAAAGTGTTCTCAATAAAAAGGTAGCCACAAATTAAAACCGGATAGGTTATTTGCCAAAGAAAATAACTCTTTTTAAACCAATAGCCAAGCAGTAATGGCACTAAATAAAATAGCGCAAAAATCAAGAAAATAATTATAATTCTACTAAAATAATACGCATTGAAATCATACGCTTTAGAACGCATTACTTGAAGCGGATTAAGGTAATTGATTTGAATCGTTATAATAACAGTTAATAAATATAAAATAAAATAATATAAATAGAATTTATCCTTTTTCATCTATTCCCCTATATTCAAAAAAACCCCAATCAACTAATGTTGATTAGGGCGAATTTATCCGCTGTACCACCTAAATTATTGGATAATCCAATCACTTAAAATACTTAACGCGTATTATACGATTTATGATTTTCAATCATTGAAAACAATAAGCAACCTTCGACCAGTCGGCATGAAAACTTTCAGCAT
>JAKVKP010000011.1 GCA_022484805.1 Streptococcaceae bacterium | reverse complement strand
AGCTGAGGTTGTGGATAAAACAGCGCTAGAGGCTAAGCTTTCAGAAGCGCAAGCGTTAGTGAGTCAAACAGATCAATATACCTCGGTGAGCTTAGCCAGCTTACAGGACGCAATTACAGCAGCTGAAACCTTATTATCAAGCGATACAGCTACACAGTCAGCGCTTGACAGTCAATTGACAGCTTTAACTGATGCAATGACTGGCTTGACAGAAATTGTCAAGGAACCAGCATCAATTGTTAAGACAGAAACAGTCGTGGTAGAGCTCTGGAATAGCACGCAGTCAGCCGTTTCCTCTGACTGGGTTAAGCCTACCGCAACTGTAGTTACCTTTTCAGATGGCACGAGAGAGATTACGCTAGATTTACAAGGCGCAGCTCAAGGCACAATGATTGCTTACTTAAAGAATGTTAGTCCAAGTGGTAATTATGACGATGCAGTTATCAATGCTACTGACGCAGAAGGCTATCCAACACAAGTGACCTTTAGCTTAGCTGATTCTGACATTTCAACTGATTCCGTATTTAAGCAGCTTTATGTTAAATACTTTGTTGATATGACTGGTTTCCCGTTTCCAGATGGGCATAGTGTAAAGCAATTTCTTAAGATTGATTGGTCCACTGCAGCTGAGGTTGTGGATAAAACAGCGCTAGAGGCTAAGCTTTCAGAAGCGCAAGCGTTAGTGAGTCAAACAGATCAATATACCTCGGTGAGCTTAGCCAGCTTACAGGACGCAATTACAGCAGCTGAAGCTTTATTATCAAGCGATACAGCTACACAGTCAGCGCTTGATAGTCAATTGACAGCTTTAACTGATGCAATTAATGGATTGGTAGAGTTAACACCTGAAACGGTACTTGAAATTCAAGAAGGACATGTTTATGCTTCAAATTTCACTTTTGTTAAACCAGGAACCTCTGAAGCTTCAATGATGGATACTTATACACAAAAACCATTATATGTAACTAAAGAAGCGGGTCAGTTATACTTGTATATTACCTTAACAAATCCAGAATATTATCAAGATATTCAGTTTTTGGTCAATGGTCAGTACCAAAGTCCGACTGTTATTTCTGAAACGAGCCAAGTGATTGATCCATTAGTTGCAACATTGAATGCTACCACTGATACGAAAGTTATTAAAACGGCGGTAGATACAATTGAAGATCCGACAGATTTAAAAATTCATGTCGTTGTTCCAGCAATTAATTATGATCATGAGTACGACGTTCAATTGGTTCTTGATTTGAGTTCACTGATAGATGTAACTGCTGATGCACCAGAATACATTGGTCAGGCGGGTACTCCGAACGAAACAGATACAGACAATGATACTAATCAAAATACAGGGAATCCAGTAGTGGACAATGGTCAGGCGTATAAACCAAGCCTGTTGAGTAACCAAACAACCTCTGCAACTAAAAATACTGCGTCAACAAGTAATCCAAGTACTGATGCACGAGATCATCTTTTAATTTATTTAATTAGCTTAGTGATATCAGTTGCTGGTATCGGAGTTACTTTTTTCTTAAAGCGAGCAGCGAAAAATTAATTAATAAATTAAATATTTAAAAATAATAATGAAATGCGTTTATTGATTAATAATCAAAGCGCATTTCTTGAATTTTAATTGATAGAATAAATATTGAATTGAAAAGAGTGAGTGATGAGAAGAAGCTTTTGTTTATTGTTAATTAGCTTATTATGCCCATTCCTGATTGCGTGTACAGCTAGTAATGAAGAAGCTACTGGAACAAAATCAGCAACTCAATCGGTGACTGACGAGCGAATTGTAGCGACAACTGTGGCAATTACTAATATTTTTGCAAAGCTTGATATTGACTTAGTCGGCGTTCCAGAAACGGCTACTACCTTACCAAAGCGATATCAAGAGGTAACGACTGTTGGGGGACCGATGAATCCTGATTTGGAGGTTATCACTTCATTGAAGCCAGATATAGTATACGGAACAACAACACTAGAAAGTGAGCAAAAAGCCAATTATCAGGCGGCAAATATTCCAGCAAATTTTTTGGATTTTACAAGTATTTCCAGCATGTTTGGTGAAATTGATAGTCTCGGCACAGAATATAATCGAGAAGCGGAGGCTAAGACTTTAGTGGATGGACTGAAAGCGCAAATGCAGACAGCTAAGGCTAAAATTCCAACTGGTGAGAATCCAAAAGTTTTAATTTTAATGGGAATTCCAGGGAGTTATTTAGTTTGTACTGAAAATTCTTTCCTTGGTAACTTAGTGAAAGAAGCTGGTGGTGAGAATATCGTTCAAGGAGAAAAGGTTGAATATTTAGCTTCCAACACGGAATATCTTCAGCAAGCTAATCCAGATATTATTTTACGTGCGGCACACGGCATGCCTTCAGAAGTTGTTGAGATGTTTAAACAGGAGTTTGAAACCAATGATATTTGGCAGCATTTTTCAGCTGTCAAAAAAAATCGAGTTTATGATTTAGATTCAGAATATTTTGGAATGACGGCAAATTTGGATAGTATTACTGCTTTTGAAAAATTAATTTCAATTATGTATAAGGAATAGTCGGATGAAATCAGTTAAAATAAAAATAATATTTTTTATCGTTGCTATTCTAGGGTTAATAATTTGTTTTATTTGGAGTTTAAATACTGGGAGTATTAAGATACCACTACCAAAATTATTGATACATTTTTTTTCTGATGATTCACAAATTAATATTATTAAAGATTTGAGATTACCACGAATATTGATTGCGATGCTTTCAGGTGCAGCATTAACCGTTTCTGCATTACTTTTACAGGTAATTTCAAAAAATGATTTAGCAGAAGCAGGCTTTCTAGGGATTTCTGCGAGTGCGGAATTTGCCTATTTGCTGGTAATTTTGATTGTACCCCAATTTTTGCAGCTAAACTTATTGATTAGTGTACTATTTAGTTTAGCGACAGCACTTTTATTGTTCTATTTATCAATGGTCAATCAGCAGCACTTAAATGCATTGATTATTTTTGGGGTTGCCTTAAACGCTTGTTTTACCGGTATAAATCAAATATTGAATCAATTTCTTTCAACCGGTAGCCAAGGGACTATTATGAGCGGTCTTGGTCAAAAAACGTGGCAGGAAGTTAAGCTTTTATTATTAATTGTTGGTTTGGCAATTGGTATTTCAATATTTTTAAGTCACTGGTGTAATATATTACGACTACCGACTGCTACATTGCATAGTTTGGGTGTTCCCGTTTTTCAATACTCGGCTATTTTTTTAGTACTAGCAGTCGCTTTAGCGGCTGCTACGGTCGTGATGATGGGTGTCATCTCTTTTTTAGGATTAATTGTAGCTCACATTTGCCGAAAATTAGTCGGTAATGACTATCGCCTATTATTACCTTTTGGCTCATTAGTTGGTGCGACTTTTTTATTGACCGCTGATACGATTGGCCGAAGCTGGTTTTTACCCATTGAAATTTCAGCTAATAATATTTTATTGATGATTGGTGGTATTTCATTATTAATCGTTTTTATCAATAGGAGGCAAGCATTTGAAAATTAATCAGCTTTGCTTTGGTTATACGAATCAGCTTTTATTCGACAATTTAAGCTTTGACGTTCCAAAAGGTAAATTGACAGCAGTTATTGGAGCGAATGGTAGTGGAAAGTCATCATTACTAAATTTGTTAGCAAATCGTGAACAGCCAAGGTCAGGTACAATTAAAATTGCAAATCAAGAAATCAAGAATCTTTCCAAACGTCAATTTTCAAAATTAGTTGGCTTTTTACCGCAACAGAATTTTTTTAGCGAGTCAATTACAGTAAGGGAATTTGTGAGGTACGGTCGATTGCCTTATCATCGGTATCAATTACGCTTATCCACGATAGAAGAAGAAATTGTGACAGAAGCGATAGAAGACTGCGGATTACAAGCACTTCAAAACACGATGATGAATCGACTATCAGGTGGTGAGATGCAGCGTGCATTTTTGGCAATGTCCTTTGCACAAGAAACAGAATATTTACTCTTAGATGAACCGACAACTTATTTGGATACAGTTCATCAAATTAAGCTATTTGAAAGCTTGATGAAACGTAATCAGAAAAAAGGTTTGACCATTTTAATGGTTTTACATGATTTCAATCATGCTTTAGTTTATAGTGATTATCTTTTGGTTATGCACAAAGGAGATTTAGTAGCAAACGGACTGACTGACCAAATTCTTACCGAGAAATTACTTAAGGACTATTTTGGGGTAGATGGGGAATTATTGACTAGTAAATCCGGACAGTCATTTTTTGCTGCTACAGGTATTGGAGGAAAACATGAAGCCAATTATACGTAGGCTAATATTTGGATTATTTATAATCATTTTTTCTTATTCTTCCTATCAAATTTTTACGATTTTGAATGAGCAAGATGTAAATCAAAAAAAATTGGCTAAAATTCAAGAAATATATAACAATAATAAAACGATTTCTGAAACAACAGATGTATTGTCAAGTCGCGAGGCACGAACCTCCTTTCAAGAGCTGCTTGATATTAATAGTGATATTGACGGTTGGATTAAGATTGCTGATACAAAAATTGATTATCCAATTTTACAATCAACAGACAATGAATTTTATTTAACGCATAATTATAAGAAAGAAACTGCTGCAACAGGAAGTATTTTTAAGGATTATCGAAATACGAACGAATTTATTGATAAAAATACAATTATCTATGGTCATTATTCTGATGATCAGACGATGTTTACAGATTTGCACCAGTATCTAGATAAAGATTTTGCACAAAAACATCGAGTGTTTCAATATGATTCACTAGCCTTAAGCTATGATATTGAGATTTTTTCAGTTTATCAAACAACCACCAGTGAACAATATTTACTTACGGCATTTTCGTCGAATGAGGCATTCCAAGATTATATTCAAAATGCGCAAAATCGTAGTATGTACGATTTTGACACAACTGTTGCTGCGAATGATCGAATTTTAACGCTATCAACGTGTGATTTAGAATTTGCGGGTAAAAAGGGTCGCTTTGTTATTCAAGGAAAGCTCGTGAAAAAAGCAACACTTGATCAAAATCAAGAATAACCAATCCTTCAAGTTAATTCTTGGAGGGTTGGTTATTTTAATTAAAAATTAAAATGGTTCTTTTCATTTTGGAATGATTGCCATAAAGGCGTTAGTTGAGCTTGGGCTAGATCATCAATAATTTGTCCTTCTCTAAGTATTAATAGGGCGCTGACAGCTCTCGTTTAGAAACTCTAAATCATGTGAAATAATCAAGATAATGACATCTAATTGATGAAGGTAATTGATGATTTGAATTACCTGCTGCATATGAAAATTATCCAGTCCACTGGTTGGCTCATCAAAGATAATAACCTTTTTACCAGATAAAATTGCTGAGCCAATTGCGACGCGTTGTTTTTCACCTCCAGATAATGTTGAAGGATGTCGATGAAGCAATGCTTCAAGATTAAGAACAGCTACTATTTTTTCTAATGATTCAGGATTTTTGGCTTTCAATAATAACTCTTTATGGACATTTTCACAAAAAAGCTGATAGTTGACATCTTGAAAAACCATAAAGCTTTGTTGAATTAGTTGATTTTTAGTTAATAATTGATTATTTAGCGATAGTTTGGCATTTGGTATAGGTAACAAGCCACAAATTGCTTTGACGAAGCTACTTTTACCAGCGCCGTTTTCTCCAATAATACCTGTAATGACTTGATTTGAAAGTATTAATTCTGGAATCGTAAAGGCATCCTTTTTGCTTTTTGGATATCGATAATTTAAGTTACTAATTTCAAGAGTGAGCAGTTTATTGCTCGATGATAACTCTGGACTAGCTAAATTGGTATTAAAAGATAGATTAAGCGCGCGAATACCGAGCTTTTGACGCTGATCCTCAGGTAAATTAATTAATTCATTTGGTGTATATTTATTTTCTAGTTGGCCATTTTTGACAATCCAAAAGTAATCAGCCAAGGCTTTTAAATAATATAAACGATGCTCAATAATGATTACCGTTAGACCATCAGATTTGAATTGAGTCAGTATTTTTTGTAATTTATCAATCGCTTCAAAATCTAAATTACTAGAAGGTTCATCCAACACCAATATTTTTGGCCGTAGCATATAGGCAGATGCAATGGCAATGATTTGCTTTTCACCACCTGAAAGCGAGAACATGTCTCTATCTAATAGATGTTCAATTTCAAATTGCTTGGCTGTTTCGGTGATTCGTTCCTGTATTATCTTACGATCTAAGCCGATATTTTCACAAGGAAAGGCAAGCTCACTCAGCACATCAGTGGTAAAGAATTGTGTCTTTGGATTTTGAAAGACAGAGCCAACCTTTTCCGTAAATTGATATATTTCCGATTTGGAATTAATTGTAGAATCAATTGAAAATGTGCCGTCAAGTTGACCCTCATACAATTCGGGTATTAGACCGTTCATTATTCTGGAAAGTGTTGTTTTACCACAGCCACTTTTTCCTGTCAGAACGACAAACTCACCTGTTTTGACTGTAAAATCAATATCATGAATCGCAGGTGTACTGTTTTCTTCATAGGTGAAATTAACTGCCTTGAATTCTAGCATAGATTACACCTCCAATCATTAATAATGTAATTGTACAAATCGCGAAATCAATTTTTTTAAACGAAATGACATAAAGTGAGCTTGATTTCGCAGGATGTGTAATTCCTCTAGTTAATGCCGAAGCAGTTAAATCACTTGCGACATTATTAGCATTATTGAGCAAGGGTACATAGATATACTCCAGTGTTTCTAAGGGATGCTTAATCATATCGCGCCGATTGATTGCAATTCCTCTAAACTTCATTGCATTTCTAATTTGTTGATGATCCTGTCGAATAGTTGGCAAAAATCGAAAGAGCACACTTATTGGAATGATAATCCAGCTTGGTAAATGTAGCTTTTTAAGTCCATAAAATAATTCTGATATTTTAGTTGTGGCAAAAATAAAATTACCCGCAATAATAACCGGGAGTAGTTTTTTTAATCCTGAGCTAAAAAATAAAAGCAGGTGTCCAATAAGACTTGATGTGAATTGAAGGGCAATATGATTCAATAAAATGCAACCAATTGAAATTAATAGCCAACGAAATGCGCGTTTTTGATTACCGACCAGGAAAAATAAACTAGATAGATAGAACAGTATCACAGCTTCAAAGATAGATGGCAAGGTGAAAAAGAGTAATAGGTTTGCAAAAAAAATTAAAAAGAATTTTGTAAAAATAGAAATGGTTAGTTTCATAGTTTAATTGACTTTCTAATAAAATGTTTGTTGATTATTTTGATACCAATGATTGCACCAATAAAAGATAGGACGATGGTGCTAATGATGCAAATCCAAAAAGTTGCAGGTGTAATACTTTGAAAAACATCATTGATATACGCCGTATCTTTACCGCGATTTACTAAGCTGTCAATATATGCTTGCTTCATAAACCAAAGTGGTAATAATGGCCCTGTACAACCAAAAGTAAAGATGATATAGCTTGTAATTTTTGTAGCATTTTTTTCACGATTGCCAGTATAATTTTGAATGAAATCTGCAATAATACCACAAACAACATAGGGAATGAATGAAAGTGCAAAGTGACCTGAAATCAAAAAGAATAGTCCCATAATGAATCCCATAATGGTAATTGCTCCGAATTTTGGAATTTTATTACAAACGAGTAGATAGACTGGTGCAGAAATTAATCCGACAACAGCTGGAATTAAGATTGAAGAGAAAACAGGTATTAGGATATTGGCAAGGAGCGTTCCAATGCCGACACAAATGAAATAAAGTGCGGTATATATTCCAATGCTGATTAAATCTTTTGTTTTGAGTTTATTATTAGTCATAAAGGCTTCCTTATATAATTATTTAATCATGATATATCTTAATTTTTTAGTAATGATAATCATTCTCATCTATTGATTATAAATTATTTCGTTTATTTAGACAAGTATTGCTCTGGGATTAAATAATAAGAAAACATCAGTATTATTAAGGCTTATAGGCATTTTTCTACAGCTTTTTGCTGAAAGAATAGTATAATTGACTAGTCAAATGATAATGTGATTAGGAGGAAAATAAATGTATATTGTAACGAATACGATTCAAATTGAACCAGAATTTGCGGATAAAGTGATTACTCAATTTGTTTCTCGACATACAAAAGAAAATATGGCAGGTGTTGTTGGTTTTATTGATTTTGAATTGTTGCTTAATCAGCAAGATAATCCAGAATATAAGGAATTAGTCGTTTTAAGTCGTTGGGAAGATAAGGATTCACAAAAGAATTGGTTAAAGACACAGTCTTTTAAAAATCTTCATCCGAAAGCAAAGCAATCAGCTGAGGGGCAAGAAACAAAGCGTAAACCTTCTGGCATTATTAATAATCAAATCAGTGAATATGAGGTTGTTTGATACTTAATGTAGTGTCAGATAGAATGAGTCCAATATAAAAAGTCGAATCTATTATTTAGTTTCGGCTTTTTATATTGAAAAATGTTTTTAAAAAGCTTATTTTTGCGATTATTATTTAATTATTAGTATAGAGTTGACTTATTATTTTAGCTTCTTTCAGCATTTGGTTGCGAATGTGAAGAGGTTTTAATACTTCCATATTTTTGCCAAAGGAAAGTAAATATCGAATTAACCAATCTTCTTTTGGTAATTGAGTCGTTACCCTTGCTGTTCCATCTGCTCTTATTTTGATGTCCTGATGATTAAATTCATCAAATACTCGGTATAGAACTGCTTTAGAGAATAATAAGGTTAATTCAAGATATTCTATTTGCTGAAAAGCTTCGATTGAAGGCGCATTCGTAGTTGAGAAAGTTAAATCAGTTGTTTTAAGCTGATTGATTCTGCTAATTTTAAAAATTCTAAAAGCCGCTCTTTCAATGCTATAGGCTTGAAGGTACCATGAATGTGCCTTATATATCAATTTAATAGGATTACAAGTTCTCACTTCGGAGCTGCCCTTTGTACTTGTATATACGAATTTAATTTGCTTTTTTTGAAGAATAGCAGATTTTATGATATCAAATGCACCATCAACTTGATTTTGGACATGCCAAGGCTCAAATTCGATTTCCAACCAATCATCAAAAGGGATATTAAATAATGATTGTAATTTGTCTGAGATTGCTTTATTGTCCTGACTTTCAATATTTTTGATACCATTAATAGCAAGTAATAGTGTTTGCTGTTCTTCCTTCGATAATAATACTCGATCAAGGACATAGTTGTCCAATAAATAGATACCACCATTTCTGCCTGATTCAGCATAAATTGGAATTTCAAGACTAGATAGAACGTCAATATCCCTGTAAATAGTTCGAGTAGATACCTCTAGCAATTTTGCGAGTTCAATAGCTGTGGTTTTTTGTTGAGATAAAAGGTGGTAAATGATTTTAAAATGTCTATTTTTTAGCAATGAATATCTCCCAATTTTTTATTTAAACTAGACAAAAGATGTCAACTTTAGTTTGTTATGCTTTGAGTATACTAAAGGAGGCTACAAAATGAAATTTGAAATATTAGAAACTATACGTACTAATAATTTTACTGATTTGGAGATGTCAAATAAATTCATTGAATTATGGCGCAATAATGCTGATCAGGTGAAGTTGTTTTTTGAATCTGGTTTAACAGTTGCCTGTGTTTATCATCAGTATTTATCGGATTATCAGGGTGATTATTGTGCTTCATTATGTAAGGAGACGAAAAATAAATCGGACTTTGATACAGCTAATTTTAGCTGGCTTTCCTACTCGGTTGATGTGTCAGATGAGCTTGGTGTCTATCATACTTGGCAGAAAATTTGGGCTGATGAAGCTGATAGAAAAATAAATCGACTTTATAATTTTGATTACGAAAAATATGAAGCCAGTGGTCAAGTATCAATTATGATTGCAATTCATTGAATAAGGTGTCTTTCAGGCTATTGTTGAATTTTAAAAAAAGGCGGTAAATGCACTTTCTTTGACTAATATTTAGTGAGAGATTAAGCTGAACTTAGCTACGTATGGTATTGATTAACCATTACCATATTTATTAGATTAATCAAATGGAAGGTGTGATTAAATTGTCAATTTATGATATTAAAGTAACTGCAGAAGATGGTGAGGAATATACTTTAGATCGTTATCGTGGTAAAACTTTAGTGATTGTTAATACAGCGACAAAATGTGGGTTATCGCCTCAGTTTAAAGCGCTAGAGTCATTATATGAGCAATATAAGTCAGAAGGCCTTGTTGTGCTAGGCTTTCCATCCAATCAATTTAAACAAGAATTAGCATCGGCGGAAGCCGCAGCAGAGGCATGTAGAACAACCTATGGTGTGAGTTTTCCAATGCATCAAATTGCAGATGTTAATGGTGAAGCGGCTTCGCCATTATTTAAATATTTAACAAATCAGTCCTCAGGTGTCTTAGGTAAGAGCATTAAGTGGAATTTTACTAAGTTTTTAATTAATCGAGATGGTGAGGTTGTCAAACGCTTTGCTCCGCAGACAACACCTGAAGCGATGACTTCCTATATTGAATCAGCGCTTGCTTAAAACTTATATTAAAAAAGCATTTCATTTTGGAATGTTTTTTTTAATATTATGAAAATTACATATTTTTTACAGAAAATAAATGTAATTTTCGCAACTCTCTTATACTATTAATTTGTTATCAATCAGGTAACGAATATAAGGGAGGCATCATGGCTTTTATTAAAGAAAAAAAAGAAGTAAGTATCTTGGCAATTATTATTATTCTATTATTTATTGGTGGCATCTGGGATCAACAAATTAGTCAAACCCTGATGAATCAAAATTCTTATTTTGCAACTCTATTTCAAAACTACGGCTTGATATTTGCAGGTATCATTATTTTTATGTCTACGCAAATTTTTATTTATTTTGCTATGAAGAGTGGTTTAAATACTTTTGCTAAAATTAGTATTTACATTCTTGCGTTAATTGGTGGTATTTATGAAGTATGGCAAACTGTTAAATATGCACTTTATTATACAGTTAGCTCATTAAATAATATTAATAATGATTTACCAATTGGTGCGGCTAATAATGACGGTAGTGGTACCTTAGAAATTCCAGATTGGTATGGATCAGCATTGATTGTGCTTACAATTATTTCAGTAGCAATTGGCTTATATTTTTGTAATCGTTGGTTAAAGGATAAAACTTTAGAGGAATTAAAAGGCTTAGTTTTAGTCGCTTTAGGTGGTATTGTTGCCGTTTTTGCAGCGAATACAATTGTTGATGCGATGAAAGACTTGTGGGGACGCATGAGACCTTATGAATTACAAGATGATTGGTCACAATATACTTCTTGGCTACAAATCAATGGTTCAAATGGTCATAAATCATTTCCTTCTGGTCACTCAGAGCAAGGCTGGCTAGCACTTTATTTACCATTATTTGTTCAAGCGACTAATAAGGAAAAACGACAAAAGGTTTATCTATTTGCTTGTATTTTTGGCTGTCTAATGGCTTATTCAAGAGTTCGGATTGGCGCTCATTTTTTGAGTGATGTTACGATGGGCTCAACGATTTCAATCTTTGTAATATACACGATTTCACGACTTTTAAATCAAAGGTTTGACGGTACAAGCTTGGCCGATGTAGAATATTGATTTAATTAATTGATAATTTATAACAAATTAATAGCGGTGAGAACATTTGTTCTCACCGCTATTTTGCTAAAAATTTATTATTCGAATTGAACTATTCTGCTAAGCCATCTTGCATTTCTTGTAATTGTTCAATTGATGACTTCATTTGTTCTTTTTCTTTTTCAGATAAAGGAAATTCAATAATTTCCTTAATACCGGATTGATTGACAATCGCTGGTGAACCGACGCAAACATCGTGATAGCCATATTCACCTTCTAAATGAGTAGATACGGGAAGTACCGCATTCTCATCTTGGAGGATTGCTTTAGTAATTCTGGCTAGAGAGATAGCGATACCATAGTGTGTTGAGCCTTTTGCTTCAATGATTTCATAGGCTGCATTTTTAACTTTTTCAGCAATTTCTGTAAAATTAACTTTTGATACTTCTGGGTGTAGGGCAGACCATTCATGTAATTGTAGACCACCAATATTAGCATGCGACCAGACTGGAAATTGGCTATCGCCATGCTCGCCCAAGACGTAAATTTGGACATCACGTGGGTCAACCCCCACTTTTTCACCGATGCTATTTCTTAGTCGTGCTGTATCAAGTGAAGTACCTGATCCAATTACTCTTTGCGTTGGTAGGCCTGTTAATTTTTGGACATAATGTGTTAAGACATCAACTGGGTTACTGGCAATTAGAAAAATACCATCGAATCCACTAGCCATGACTTGTGAGACAATCCCTTTCATAATGGCCGCATTTTTTTTAATTAAATCTAATCGTGTTTCATTTGGCTTTTGAGCTGCACCGGCGGTGATAACCACTAGATCAGCATCATGACAGTCGGTATAGTTAGCAGAGTAAATTGCTTTGGGTCCAATAAATGCTAGCCCATGTGCTAAATCCTGAACATCACCTTGTACTTTTCTTTCATCTAAGTCAATGATTCCGATTTCCTGACCAATGCCTTGTGCGACTAAGGCGAAGCTATAACTTGAACCAACATCACCGTTTCCGACTAAAATAATTTTTCCCATGCTTACTTCCTCCTACTCAATTGGATGATAGCTAAATCCGCTACCCATCACTTCTGCAACTTGATTGACAATGACAAATGCTTCTTGATCAATTTCTTGAACAATTGATTTTACGATTGGAAACTCTTGATCGCTTACAACGATTAATAATACTTGCTTAGCGCTTTGTGTGTGACCACCTTTTGCTTCTAACAAGGTAGCACCACGCGATACACGATTATAAATTTGCTCTTGGATTTCTGGTAATGCATTTTCACTCATAATCATGATTGATTTTTTGCGATTGATACCTGTTTCAATATAGTTCATTACAACAGAGGTAATAATCAAGGATAAAATGGCGAATAGAAAAGCTTCAATACCAAATGAAAACAGGCTGATTGTGACGACAATTGTATCGGTAAGTAGTAAACCAATTGAAGGATTGAGATGAAAATATTTTTGTAAAATTAGGGGTGGAATGGTTGTACCACCACTAGAAGCATTATTTCGATAGAGGATGGAGATACCAAGCGCGAAGATACCACTACCAAATAATACTGAGAGTAGGCGATCGGACGTTAGCATGATTTCCGGGACAAGAGCAATTGCAATTGGAAAAACAAAGCTTCCAAAAAGCATTTTTGAAAAGACTGCTCTACCAAGAAAGAGATAGGCTAAAATTAGCATGATGATATTGAGTCCAAATATAACGTAGGCCTTATTCCAGCCTAATGTATATTCGGCAATGATTCCAATACCGCTGACACCACCGGCTGCGATGTGATGTGGTCCTAAAAACATGTTAATACTAATTGCCAAGATTAGTAGTGCGATAAAAATTTTCAGATAGGTCTTGATGACTTTCATTGTCTACTCCTTAGCAAAATATTAATTTTTATTGATAAATATATATTAACGAAAAAAATAGTTTTTGTGTATTCATATATACCTAATCTTATGAATTTATTATTTTTTTTATTATTTAATAGACTTGACTTTTTAGCAATTCAGGTCTAATATCTTGAGATACAGCATATCCGTGGACACAACCTTTCTGTGGATTTGATTAAGGAGGTATCCATAACAAAATAATGGCGGATGAAAAAAGGATATTAATGGATACAATGAGGTTACTTGGTAGTAATCTGATGACCTCTGGTGCGGAGCTAAAGCGGGTAGAGGATACTCTGGCACGCTTAGTCAATAATTCATCATTTTTATCGGCTGATGAAAAATCAGCTTTTGATATTCAGGTGACGGTTAATAGTATTTTTTTACGCTCGGATCGACAGGTGGTTGATTTTGTGACGATTACTACCCGAAGTTATGATTTACAGCGAATTAGTGAATTAAATCAGCTCTCAAGGGCGTATGCGAATCAAAATATTTCGATTAGTGAATTACGATTATTGATTCATAAAAACGAAAATACTAGCTTTAAGGACTCAAATAATTGGCTGGCTTATGCATTATTAAGTGCCAGTCTAATCGCTATTTTAGGCGGTTCAATAATTGAAATATTTATTTCAGCATTGGTTGGTATTATGACGAATCAGATATTTCTATTATTACAAGTTAAAGTTATTAATAACTTTTTTTTATCAGAAATTTGTGCAACCTTTGTTTCAGGCGGAATCGGTGCTTTAATTGGAACATTTTATCAGCTGGATCCAACACTAATCTATATTGCAACGATTATTCCTTTAGTACCGGGGATTTTATTGACTAATGGTTTTCATGATTTATTAGATGGGTATTATGTTTCAGGACCGATTATGATTTTAGAGAGCTTAAGTACATTGGCATCACTATCAATTGGTGTCACCATAGTAAGCATGATCCCATTTATCCCAATGGGTTCAGGAAATTTGATGATTGCTAAAGTACCATTAATTATTCATGTTTTGGGTAGTATGATTTGTTCAATATCTTTTGGAGTGACTGTTAATACCAAACGAAAACTAATTCTACCAATTGGTATTGCAGGGGCATTTACGTGGTGTACCTATGTTGTCAGTCTTACAAGGCTAAATAACAGCTTTATGAATAGCTTTTTATGTATTGCCATCCTGTCACTAATTTCTCATTATTTCGCTAAAAGATATAGAGAACCCTTAACGATGTTCTTTGTTCCAGCCTTGGTTGCAGTTGTTCCGGGAATCACTCTTTTTCTAGAATTTGATCAATGGATTTTAACTAATCGGTTTGATACACAAGCTATTTTAAGTAATGTCTTATTCAGTTTAATTGGTATGGCCTGTGGCAGTTTGGTTGGAGATGAGTTGTTTCACATATTATTCAATATTAGGAGGTGGTTTTATGAAATTTTCACAAAGTTACATTCAAGCAATTAGCTTTATTTTAGTGATTGCCACTTTACCCGAGGGTAAAACATTAAAATCTAGAGAAATTAGTAAATTAATGGGTTTTTCAACATCCTATACTTTAAAAATTGGCCGTAAATTAGTTGAAGCTAAATTATTAAAGTCAGATGCATCAAAATCAGGAGGTTATCAACTGGCTCAACCGATTGAAAGGATTACTCTGTATGAAGTTTATGTGGCAATGAATCCATTGCAGCAACGAAATGAGCTTGATTTAGGAGATATTCATCGATTATTTGGACTATCAAGTGAGGTATATCAAAAAGAAAAACGGGTAGAAGAAATTTTGACTGAAACGCAATTGATGGTTAAGTCTACCTTGTCAAAAATGGCATTATCTGAATTAATTTCTAAGGATAGTTTAGGTAATCTAATAACAGTGAACTGGTCAGAAAAGCAGCTTGATTGAGAAAGTTAATTTTTAAAACGAGAGCTGAGGATAATCTAAAAAGTTCAGTTAATTTCAACTAATATAATACATTTCTGAATCAAATTTTTTAAATAAATGGAGGCATAAAAATGAATCAACTAAAAGCGGAAGTAACCGGACGAATCAAAAAATTACAAGAAAAAATGCGCGCTGAGGCTATTGAAGCATATATTATTACTGATGCTGAAGATATCTGGTATTTTACTAATATTGAATATAGCCCTGAGCAACGACCATTTCTGTTCATAGTTTATGCAAATCAAGCGCCGCTTTTTATTGTCCCAAAATTAGAAGAATCCCATGTTCATGTTAGTTATTTCGATTATCAAATTGACCCTTATTTTGATGTCACTTCACAGTCGGGAGATAATTGGTATGACAAATTGTCTAAGCATCTTAAAGGTATCAGTCGGGTTGCGATTGAAAACAATGCACCACTCTACATAGCTCAACCATTTTCGGATGATTGGCGCATTGAAAAATGGGTGAGTCAATTGAGAATGGTTAAAAGTAATTATGAAATTGAAAAAATTACCAATGTTTGTAGAATTTCAAGCAAGGTAGTTAGGAAAACCTTAGAAATTTCAAAAACAGGAACAACAGTGATGGAAACCTATATGATTCCTAGCAAGTATTTCCAAAAGGAATTAGCACCGTATCAAAGTATCCATAATCGAACTCAGAATGCTGTATGGCCAGCAGAATTTAGCTATATGCCACACAGTATTCCAGAATTTAATTCAACAATTGGAGCGGGTGCCAATGTTAACATTGCAATTTTTAAATTAGATGGCTATGCAGCTGAATGTGAACGTACATTTTTCACCGAAAAACCAACAGCAGAAATGATTTTTTATTTTGAAACAATGATGCATGCTCGTTCAATTATGCTTTCAATGCTCAAGCCGGGTGTTCAGGCATCTGCTATTGAAACAGCGATTATGACTTATTTTGAAAAAGAGGGTGTAGCAGATAAGGTTTTGCATCGCCCAGGTCACGGAATCGGTTTAAATAATCATGAAGAGCCAACGCTTTCAAGGGGCAATGAGACGGTATTGGTACCTAATATGGTTGTTTCTGTTGAACCAGGTCTATACGTTGAGGGCTTGGGAGGCTTTAGACACTCAGATACAGCTTTAATTACTTCTGATGGCTACCGACTGTTAACTGAGGCACCACTTGACTTAGAAGCATTGACATTTGCTTAATCGTTAAATTCTATTATAAATTAAAATTAGGATATTATAGCTAAGATAATCATGTTATGATGTAAATGTAATTTAAATGAAACGCTTACATATTTGCGATATGATTACATGAATTTGTTGAGGTGATAGCTATGATTAATTGGGGCATTATTGGTGCTGGTAATATCGCACATCGTTTTGCCGAAAGCTTGGCACAGAAGAAAGATGGAAGACTCTATGCAGTCGCCAATAGAACTTTAGAAAAGGCAGTACAATTTCAGGAACGTCATTCCTGTGAACAGGTGTATGCGAATTATAATGATCTCTTGAATGATGAGCAGGTGGATATGGTTTATATTGCCTTACCACATCAATACCATTTTGAATGGATTAAACAAGCATTATTACATCATAAAGGTGTGCTTTGTGAAAAACCAGCCACAATGTCTGCGAACCAGATGAGAGAAGTAAAAGCATTAGCTGAACAGCAGGGTGTCTTTTTTATGGAAGCGATGAAAAATCGTTTTGTACCAGCTTTTGAAATGATTTACCAGCATATCCAGGCTGGTGATATTGGTGACATTGTAAAAATTTCAACTTCACTGTGTCGATTGATTCCAAAAGCCAATACGAGCTACCATTATTTACCAATTCAAGGTGGCTGTCTTTTAGATTTGGGTATTTATAATGTCGGTTTATTTGAACCATTCATTAAGCAACCCTTACGAGTTTCAACATTGGCTGCTGTTCTTGATGAAAATGATGTTGAGGTTTATGTTAAGGCCCAGCTGGTCAATGCAGAAGTTGAAGTAATACTCGAAACGGCTTTTGATCAGACGCAACTTGCTGAAGCGATTTTTACAGGAACTAAGGGGCGAATTAGAGTGATTGATTTTCATCGTCCAACCCAATTTTCGCTTGAAATCTACGGCGAATCTGTCACTAATTTTGATTATCCTTATTTACCAGATGACTTTTCAGGTGAAATTCAAGCTGCGATGACTGCTTTTTCAGAAGGCGCGCTTGAAAGCGAACAGATGAGCTTACAATCCTCTGTCAATTGCATCACACTGATTGCTGAAATTAAACAAAAATTAACAGAGGGCGCATTTATCAATTTAGCTTCTGATGTTTAATGGTTAAAAGCACTGATTCATTTGATTGAATCAGTGCTTTTAACATATCATAATTGAATCACTAGATTAAGTGCTTGCACTTGGGAAGTCCAATTGCCATTCTTGCCGGATTTGATCAGTCAGCTTGAGGATATTAAGCGTTCTTTCAATTGGCATCTCATCAAACTCGAGCTTTCCAGAAGCCAGACACTCTTTCAATTTAATAAATTCGTATTCATATCCAGTTAGATTAGGCTCCTTGGCTACAACCTGAATTAACTCACGCTGGTTATTATAGACCTCTAGTTTGTTGCATTCAGAAACATGGTCTATTAAAATATAACCATTTGTGCCACTAATGACAGCACCATTTAGAGTTTTGGCTTGAATGGTGGCAGAAAGGGAGGCGCTTGCTTGATTATCAAACGTAAAAACTAGATTGTGCTGTAAATCAACACCACTTTCTCCTTGTATCCAAGTTGAAGTGTTTTTGATAAATTGAGTGTCAAAGACCTCGTACATAAGATTAATATTATAAATACCAATATCCATTAAAGCACCGCCTGCTAGCTTTCGATCAACTAAACGTGGAGTAGCTAGGCCGTTGCCACCAATATTAGAAATTAAAGATTTAAAGTCGCCAATGAGTCCATTTTTTTTAATGGCTTTGATTTGTTGAAAGACAGGATTAAAGCAGGTCCAGAATGCTTCGCCAATAAAGCATTGATTTGTCTGAGCAATATGAATTAACTCACGAGCGTCTTCTGCATTGATAGTCATAGGCTTTTCGCAAATGACATTTTTATGATAGCTGAGTGCTTTTTTACAATGCTCAAAGTGAAAAATATGTGGTGTTGCAATGTAAATGACGTCAATTTCTTTACGTTGACATAGCTTTTCAATTGAATCTGTATAAAAAGGAATATCGAATTGTCGTGATAATTGCCCAGCATTTTCAATGTTTCTCGAATATATCCCGCTAATGTTGATATCGTTCAGCTTTTCTAGAGCTTTAATAACAGTTCTGGCAATATTACCAGAGCCAATAATGCCAATGTTCATATTATTTTCCCTTCTTCTTTCGGTGCTTACCCAAATATTATATCAAATAAATAGAATTGCTGGTTTTATTTTGGGTTTCCTATTTTAAATGTGCTACACTAATTAAGTATTTTAGTTATTCATAAATAAGGAGAATAGATATGCCATTAATGCGAATCGATGTGATCAAAGGACATGATGAAGATTATTTAAAAAAAATGTTGCAGATTGCCTACGAGGTTCAAATTGCTACCTTAGGAACACCAGAAGATGACCGTTATCAGATTTTAACACAGCATGAAGCATTTGAAATGCAAATTTTTGACACAGGTCTAGGCATTAAGAGAACCAATGATATTGTTGTTTTTAATTTAGTGACACGTCCAAGATCTACCAAAGCAAAACAGTTATTTTATCAGACAGTTGTTTCACGTCTTCATGATGAATTAGGGATACGTAAAGAAGATGTGATGTTTAGTCTTGTTCCTAATAATGATGATGACTGGAGCTTTGGAAATGGTGAAGCAGAATTTTTAACAGGTAAGCTATAATTAATAAAAGCGATTATAATTTCTAAATTTAGTTATTATAATCGCTTTTATTATATCGAATTTGTGTATTTTTATACTTAAATGTGTAAATTAGCTCATTGTGTATACAAATATTGAAAACTAGGCATCTAATTGTAAGCGCAATCATTGTTGGCTATACTAACTATAGAATAAAAAATGAGCTATGGAGGTTTGTTATGAAAGAGTATTTGCAAAAATTAGGAAAATCCTTGATGATGCCGATTTCAATAATTGCGGCTGCGGGTATTTTTCTAGGATTAGCTTCTGTTTTGCAAAATCCGGCGATTGTGGGGGAAAGCTTTACTTCGATAACGGCGGTGCAAAATGGTATCGGTTTTATACGTGCTATTGTTAGTGCATTATTTGGAAATTTACCAATTTTATTTGCCGTTTCAGTAACAATTGGCTTGGCACGGTCTGAGAAAACGACAGCAGCATTTTCAGCGGTTATCGGCTTTATTTTAATGCATATTACGATTAGTTATTTTTTAAATCTAAAAGGTATCAATGCGACTACCTTTTCAGTAGAGGCACTGGTCGAATCAGGTAAATCAACCCTAGATGCGACTCGAATGGCATCTCTATATGAAACTGTTTTAGGTATTTTTACTTATCGGATGAACGTTTTTGGTGGTGTTGTATTAGGGATGCTGGTGGCAACCGTTCACAACCGTTTTTATCGGACAGAGCTACCATTAGCCATTAGCTATTTTGGTGGGAAACGTCTTGTGCCAATTATGACCACAATTTTTGCGCCAATTCTTGGGATTATCATGTATTTGATTTGGCCATTTTTGGGATATGCAATTGAATCAATCGGTACATTAATTTCTGAGGCAGGGCTTTTTGGAACATTTATTTTTGGTACCTTGGAGCGTTTATTAGTACCCACGGGACTACATCATATTTTGAATCAATTAGTTCGTTTTACGCCAATTGGTGGTACGGCTATGATTGATGGTGAGCAAATTGTTGGTTCTCTCAATATATTTAATCGACTATTGACAGAAACCAGTCCAAATATGGATATTATGCGCGAAGCAACACGATTCTTAGCACAAGGTAAAATTCCATTTATGGTATTTGGCTTGCCAGCGGCCTGCTATGCGATGTATCAAACTGCTCGTCCATCTCAAAAGAAACGGGTTAAAGGCTTACTACTTGCTGGTGCAATTGCTAGCTTCATGACAGGAATTACGGAACCGATTGAATTTTCATTTATTTTTGTTAGTCCAATTTTATTTATTTTTCATGCCTTAATGAGTGGTCTCTCGTTTATGCTAACTAGCTTATTAGAAGTTTCAATTGGAAATGTGCAAGGCGGTTTTATTGATTTAGCAGTCTTTGGTGTGCTAAGAGGTACAGAAACCAAATGGTTCTTTGAAATTATCATTGGTATTTTTTATGCGCTGGCCTATTATCACTTCTTTAAATTTATTATTATTCGTAAAAACATTAAAACGCCAGGTAGAGAGGATTTAGAAATTACCCCTGTTGTTTCATCTGCTGAAACAACGAATAATCAATCTACGAGTTCATCACAGGGCTTGGGAGAAATTATCATTGATGGGCTAGGTGGACGTGAGAATATTGTTTCGATTGATAACTGTTTTACAAGATTAAGACTAGTTTTAAAAGATGTCAGTCTGGCAGATGAACAGAAACTTAAATCAACTGGTGCGGTTGGACTTTCAAAAATTAATGAAACTAATCTTCAGGTGATTTATGGCCCTCAAGTAGAATCAATTGCTTTAAAGGTAAAGGAAGCTGGGCACTTCTCCGAAGATTAGTCCTTGGTTCAAGCAAAAATATCAGGATAATATCGCTTGATATATTCGGTAAACAGCGTGTTGACTAAGTAATGAAAGCTTAGACGATCAGCACTATCTAATCCATCAATAATCAGCTTGCTAGTCATACCATAGAGCTGATAATCGGAAATTTTACTGAGCCTATTGGTAGAAAAGCCTGTGATACTGACTGTTTGTCCACCGTTTGTCTTGACAACATTAAGAGGCTTAATAATGTTTTCGGTTTCGCCTGAGATGCTAAAGGCGATACAAAGATCTGTTGAGGTTAATTTTTTGGCAGCATGTAACATTAGATGAGGGTCAATAAATGTTAATGTTTGTTTGCCAATCAGCTTGAGATAGCTATCTAGTTCTTCTGATGGTAAGCGTGATAGACCCACGCCCAAAATTAATATTTTATCTGCGTGATGAATGAGTCTAATGATTTCCTGAACGATTTCCGGATTTAGCAATTGTTTTGTTTTAACAATTTGTTGATCTAAAGAGGTAAAGTCAGCAAAGCTCTGGTGTTCGTTTTGACTGATAAATAAAGCATCCTTAAACTCAGAGTAACCACTAAAGCCTAATTTTTTTACCATTCTAGTAATGGTATTAGGTGCAGTATAGAATTGTGCAGCAACAGAACGGATGCCTAACTGCTTGATATTTGAGTGCGCAAGAAGAAATGCTAAAATTTCCTCTTCATTTGAATTAAGTTTTAGCCGATTTTCTTTTAATAAGTCATAAAAATACAAAATTGATTCACCTCTTTTTGATAACTTTAACCAAAAAAATAAAAAAAGTCTACTACCGTGGATATAATAAATGGAGGCAATATGTCTATTGTAAAAGAAAAAATAAATCAACATTTGGAAGCTATTTATATAGATCAGCATCTTGATGAAGCCAAAATATTATTTGATGAATTATTTAATCAATTTGAAAAGATTAATTTTAATCAACAAGCAGCGCTTACGCACGAAAATGTTTATCTAATTACCTACGGTGATAGCTTCATCGAAGGAAATCGTCCAAGTCTACAAGTATTGCGTGATATACTAAAAGAGAAATTAGCTGATATCATCTCAGATGTTCATCTGTTACCGATGTTTCCGTATACCTCTGATGATGGCTTCTCGGTAGTTGATTATTATCAAATTCAAGAGCGTTTAGGTGATTGGAATGATATTGCGCAGCTAGCTCATCAAAATCGTTTAATGTTTGATTTTGTGGTTAATCATATGAGTCAATCTAGTGAATGGTTTCAAAATTTCTTAAATAATCAGTCGGATTTTCAAGCGGCATTTGTCGAATATGATGAAAATTTTGATGTTTCAAAAGTAGTTCGTCCCAGAGTTTCACCACTTTTCCATGACTATCAACTTAATCAAGATAAGAAACGTGTTTGGACAACCTTTAGTGAAGATCAGGTGGATACAAATGTGCGTGATCCAAAGATGCTTGCCCGATTAACAGAGGTATTATTAAATTATAGTGCCTTAGGTGCCACCTCAATTCGTCTAGATGCTATTGGTTTTATGTGGAAAAGTTCAGGGACTACTTGTATGCACTTACCACAGACCCATGAAATTGTTAAATTATGGCGAACACTATTGGACTATTTTGCACCTAATACGCAAATTATTACCGAAACGAACGTACCACATCAGGAAAACATCAGCTATTTTGGGAATGATGATGAAGCTAACCAAGTTTATCAATTTCCATTGCCACCTCTTGTTTTACATACTTTTATTAGTGGTAATGCTCAAAAAATAAGCGATTGGGCAAAAACAATTCATCAAGTTAGTGCAAAAGCGACCTATTTTAATTTTCTAGCAAGTCATGATGGTATTGGTTTGCGGCCTGTAGAAAATATATTATCGGAAAAAGAAATAAATCAGATGGTAGCGCATGTTAAAGAAAATGGTGGCAAAGTTTCAATGAAAACAAACACAGATGGCACACAATCAGTTTATGAAATGAATATTAATTATTCAGAAGCGCTAAAAGATATTGAACATCCAGAGGAGACACCACAAAAGATGCTTGCAGCTCATGCCATTTTACTATCTGTGATTGGTGTGCCAGCTATTTATTACCATTCAATTTTTGGCTCAAAAAATGATTATCAGGGCTTAAATGATTCGGGTATTAATCGTCGTATTAATCGTCAGAAGCTCGAAAAAAATCAATTGTATCAAGAACTACAAACAGACGCCTATCGTCAACAAATTTACCATGGTATTTCGGAATTAATTAAAATTAGAAAAAATAACTCTGTTTTTAGTCCCTATAATGATCAAGAGATTTTAGATTTAGATACAAGACTTTTTGCAGTTAGAAGAAGCTCTAAGGCAGGTTCAATTGTATCCGTTGTTAATATTAGCCGAGAGCCAGTCGCATTACCAAAAGTCAGTGGTAAGGATTTAATTACTGACAAACATTTTGAGGAGAATCAAATATTAGCGCCATATCAATATGTATGGCTAGAGGAGTTTGTATGAAAATTGTCATTGCAATCGATAGCTTTAAGGGAAGCGCAAGCTCGGCAGAATTAAATCAAGCGATTGCGGATGGTATTCGTGTAGTAAATCCTAAAATTAAGACGGATACCGTTAATATTGCTGATGGTGGCGAAGGTACAGTAGAGGCAATTTATTCATGCTTAGGTGGTGATTTTATCACTGTTACAACAGTTGACTTGATTCATCGTCCAATCGAAGCGACCTATTTGCTAACTGAATATCAAGAGATTAAGCTTGCGATAATTGAAAGTGCGAGTGTGATTGGAATTGATAAAACGATTCCTAGTCCAGAAATTGTTGAAACGGCCTCTACCTTTGGTTTGGGTGCATTGGTTAAAGATGCCATTGCTAAAAAAGTGGATAAAATTATTTTTACCTTAGGCGGTAGTGGGACTAATGATGGTGGCTTGGGGTTATTATTGTCATTATCTGATTGTGAAATGCCATCAAGAAATCCATTATTAGATTTAACAAAATTACCAAAACTTACCCTACCAATCACCTTGGTTGGTCTGTGTGATGTTGATAATCCTTATACAGGTATGAATGGCTTTTCTGAAATTTTTGGTGCTCAAAAAGGTGGCAATAAACAGCAGCTATTAGAATTAGACCAAAAGGCGCAAGCCCTAGCGACTCAATTTGATACAGATATTAATCAAATTGCTGGCTCAGGTGCGGCTGGTGGCTTAGGCGGTGCAATTGCGATGCTTGGTGGTACGTTAGCACCAGGATTTAGTACGATTTCAGAAATGATTGGCATTGAGCAAAAGATTGCGGAAAGTGATTTAGTTATTACTGGTGAAGGAAAATTAGATCAGCAAACTGCTAGAGGAAAAGTGCCAGCTGGTGTTGCTACTCTTGCTCAACGTTACCACGTGCCTGTTGTCGCCATTTGTGGTTCGATTGATGATGATTTTGAAGGGGACACCAAGTACATGGCGACTTTCAGTATTCAAAGACGTCCGATTAGCTTAGCAGATGCGATGATAAAGGAGCGGACATTGACTAATATGCGTTATCTAGCACAAAATATGATTCACTTAATACAGGTAGGTGAGCGAATTGATTAAATGTATTGCTGTAGATTTGGATGGTACGTTTTTAGATGATCAGCGCAGCTATGATGACGCTTTTTTTCAGAAAATCTATTCAAAAATGTGTGAGCAAAACCGATTGTTTATTGTTTCATCTGGCAATCAAATTCAGCGAATAAGAGCTCTTTTTCCAAAAATTTCCGAAAATATAGGTATTGTTTCCGAAAATGGTGCCAATATTGTTTACTGTAATCAAACAATCTCTCAGCAATTTATTCCACAGGCAGAATTGACGTCTTTATTAGAAATAATTGACAAAAATCCTTTATTTAAGGACACCTTTTTAACCATGTCTGGTAGTCAGAACGCCTATTATTTAAAAAAATATAATCGCTTCTACAAAGAAAAAATTAGCTTATTCTATCAAGATATAGTAGAGGTTGATGATTTTAGTCAAATTGAGGAACCAATTTTAAAATTAGCATTTAATTTCAATCCGTCAGTTGTTAATGACTGTGTGGCAATGATTAATCAATATTTTAATCAAACATTATACGCAGTAACAAGTGGTCATATTGCAGTCGATGTTGTGGTAAAAGGTGTTAACAAAGGAACTGGTTTAGAGCGATTATTAAAGCATATTGATGTTTCATTTGAAGATGTGGCAAGCTTCGGCGACAATATGAATGATGCTCAAATGATTGTAAAGAGTGGTGTTTCTTTTGCAATGGCTAATGGCAAGCCAGAAATTAAGGCACTTGCAGATGAAGTAATTGGTACTAATAATGAACAAGCCGTTTTATTAAAAATTGAAGAAATATTGAATGGTAACTATGATAAGGAGTGAGTCTTGTGTTTGAATTTTTAAATCGAAAAGACTATTTTATTTACTCACCGGTTGATGGTGAGATTGTGTCACTTGAACAAATTCCAGATGAGGTGTTTAGTCAAAGAATGATGGGAGATGGCTTTGCTGTCATACCAGAAAGTCAATCGGTATATGCGCCCTTCGATGGTGAGGTTAAAGCTATCTTTCCATCAAAGCATGCCATATCACTTTATACACCTACTGGTATTGAATATTTAATTCATATCGGGCTAGATACGGTTGAACTGAACGGCGAAGGCTTTGAAATTTTAGTTAAGGAAGGGGATTTATTTAATCAAAATCAACCCTTAGCAAAAGTTAATTTCGATTTCATTGCTTCACAAAATAAGAGTACTATGGTCATTGTTGTTTTTCCAGAGCTTGAGAAGAGAAAACCAGTAGTAGAATTAGGGAAGCATGCTCATGGTCAAAAAATTGGTACGTTGCAAAAAAAGTAAATATTATGAATAAATAAAAAATAGCATAAATAACGTAAAATCGTTATTTATGCTATTTTAATACTTAATTATGTGAATTCAGTTTAGTTTTCTGATTCATCCTTATGCCAAAAGTCAGTAATTGCACCTTTATCTGCACTAGAAACGATATGCGCATATTTACCTAATACCCCTCTAGAGTGTAGCGGTGGAATAACAGTTTCTTTTTGACGTTCCGCTAATACTTCCTCAGAGACTTGCATTGTCAATTCTTTTGTATCTTGGTCTACGGTCACAATATCGCCTGTTTTTAAGAAAGCAATTGGCCCACCATCTTGCGCTTCTGGTGCGATATGACCTACAACTAGACCATATGTACCACCTGAAAAACGACCATCGGTAATTAAAGCCACTGTTTCACCTTGCCCTTTTCCGACAATCATACTTGAAAGTGAAAGCATTTCAGGCATACCTGGCCCACCTTTTGGCCCAACATAGCGTACAACAACAACATCACCGTCGACAATTTCATCTGCCAAAACAGCTTCAATAGCCGCTTCTTCGTTATTAAAGACCTTGGCTGGTCCAACGTGACGACGTACCTTTACACCAGAAACTTTGGCAACAGCTCCCTTAGGTGCGAGATTACCGTGTAAAACGATTAATGGACCGTCTGCTCGTTTGGGATTTTCTAAAGGCATGATGACCTTTTGACCAGCTTTTAGTGATGGTACCTCAGCGAGATTTTCAGCAATTGTTTTACCTGTTACAGTCAAGCAATCGCCATGAATAAATCCATTTTCATATAAATATTTCATGACAGCAGAAACGCCACCGACCTCATAAAGGTCTTGGAAGACGTATTGTCCACTTGGTTTTAAATCGGCAAGATGTGGTACCTTTTCTTGAAAATCATTGAAATCATCCAGTGTTAAATCGACATTGGCAGCATGTGCCATTGCCATTAAATGTAAGATAGCATTAGTTGAACCACCCAAAGCCATGACAACAGTAATTGCATTTTCAAAGGCCTTACGAGTCATAATATCCTTTGGATAAATACCTAATTCTAATAATTTTAGGACTGCTTCTCCTGCGGCTTCCACATCCTTAAGCTTTTCCTCTGTGATTGCAGGATGTGAGGAAGAGCCAGGTAAGCTCATACCCATCGCTTCAATAGCTGAAGCCATTGTATTAGCAGTATACATACCACCACAGCCACCAGGTCCAGGACAAGCATTACATTCGATTTGACGTAATTCCTCTGCGGTGATGTCATTATGATTCCATTTACCAATTCCTTCAAAAACAGAGACTAAATCAATGTCCTTACCATCTAATTTCCCTGGTGCAATAGTGCCACCGTAAACAAAAATAGAAGGGATTTGAGTATTGGCAATAGCAATCATACAGCCAGGCATATTTTTATCGCAGCCACCAATTGCAACAAACGCATCGCAATTATGACCACTGACTGCTGTCTCAACGGAGTCTGCAATAACGTCACGAGAAGGTAGAGAAAAACGCATACCAGGTGTACCCATGGCAATACCATCAGCAACTGTAATTGTTCCGAATTGGACTGGCCAGCCTCCTGCTGTTACAACGCCTTCTTTGGCAAGCTGTCCTAAATCATGGAGATGAATATTACATGGGGTATTTTCTGCCCAAGTACTGATGACACCGACAATTGGTTTTTTGAATGATTCATCATCCATTCCTGTTGCCCGCAACATGGCGCGATTGGGCGATTTAACCATACTATCATAGACGTGGCTACGAATACGGATATCTTTATTTGCTGTTTCTTGTTTCAAGGAAAATGCCCCCTTTCTGAATTTTCTGATTTTTTATGCTTATACTCATCTATTTAAGCTTATTTTATTAAAAAGGTCAATCATTTAAGAATAATAAAATAATTAAAAAAAATTGAAAAAAGAGACTAAAAATACTTGTTAAATGTTGGTTTTCATGGTGAAATAGACCATATTACATTATTTAAAGGGGTGTTTAATGATACGCGAAGATATAAAAATAAATGAATTGGCTAGTGAATATGCAGAAATACTAGTCGAAAAATTAGAAACCATCATGGACCCAGAAATTGGACTTGATATTTATAATTTAGGATTGATTTATGAAATTAATCTGGATGAGAACGGTCGCTGCAAGGTGGTACTTACCTTTACAGGTGCTGGCTGTGGCTGTATTGATTCTGTTCCAGCTGAAATTCAGCAGAATTTATCAGAGATTGAAGGTATTAATGTTGTGGCTGTCGAAATTGTTTGGTCTCCAGCCTGGAAAATTACTCGAATTAGTCGCTTTGGTCGTATTGCTTTAGGTGTTAATCCAAATTAACTTAGCTTTTAAATAAAAATTTTTACCAAAATGAAGTTTTTCATTTTGGTTTTTTTATTAGCCTAATTTTTAAATTGATTAGTATGCTCTAGTTATTAATATTTTAGCAACAACTTGACAATAATTTGTAAATATCTGGATTATAGAATTTAGTCATTCTAAATTAAGGAGCTAACAGGATGACACAGACTAAAAATATTGAATTAAAACAGAGTGAAAAAATTAGAACAGGTCAATCTTTTTTATATCGTAAAGATGGTTTTGAGAGCATGGTTATTGAAATTAAAATGAAGGATACGATTAATCAATCGCACTTAGAAAAAGCAGCTGAGAAAGCATTACAGAGATTTGATTATTTAATGCAAAGCTTCAAAGAGATTGATGGTGACTTTTATCTTATTGAAAATAATAAACCGTTAATAATTAGAAAGAGCGCTACGCTGCTTTCACTTGGTGGGCAAACAACCAATTACCATTTGATAGATTTACATTTTTGGCAAAATAAAATTTTTATAAGCTATCATCATGGGCTATGTGATGGTCGTGGTATTATGCCTTTTGTTAGAACTTTATTGTATTACTATTCGACGTTGAGATATGACACACTTTTTTTAGATGTTGATGTTCAAAAAGCAGACTCACCCTATTTATTGCACGAGTTAAAGGAACCTGGTTTTATTGATATTGTGCAAAATTCAACAGCAGAAAAAGTGGAAATTATCAAAAAAGGTTACTCGTTACCAGAAGCGGCTGAACAAGAAACGCAATCTTCATTTTCACACAGAACGCCTTTAAAAATTAATAGTCAATCATTTTTGAACTATTCAAAATCAATTGGCGCGACTCCCGCTCTAGCATTTGCCTTTCTTTTTTCCAAAGCGATTAATAAAGAAAAATTGAATAATCAACCCGATGCTGTCAATTGCAATTTAATTGTGGATTTACGAGCAGGTGTGGGGATTGAGAATAGCTTTAGGAATTGTGTGAGTAGTCTATCTTTAAACTTTGAGGCGGAAGACGGAGTAAATGTTGAAAAGACCATTCAAAGCTATCGCCAGCAATTGCAGAATTATAAAAAGCAGGAAAATTTACAGCAAGAGCTTAAAAAAATTCAAGGCTTAAGTGAACAACTTGACTCATTAGATAATTATCAGGCTAAGAAAGAGGCACTTTCTTTTTTTGATAATTTATTGTCTGACACCTTTATTTTGAGTTATATTGGAAAAATTAATTTAGGAGCAATTGAACGAAAAATTGAAAGTATCCATACCTATACAAGCGGTACTCGCGGTCTTTCAATAGAGATTTTAGCAACGGATAATGATTTCTTTATTGATATTCTACAAAGCTTCGATGACTCCAAGTATATTAATCAATTTATTGAAAATTTAAATCAATTAAAAATTCAATATCAGCTTGAAGAGACTAAAATAATCAATGTACCGAAAGATCAATGCCAGAAAGTAGATGCTTAATAAATTTCGGACAAATAGATTTTATAATTCAATTGATAATGATAAGTTACTATATGATTAATGATATGATTATTAATATACATAAAATAGAATTATTAGATTATAAATGAGGAATAATAATGTTAAATAATTTATTATCTTTTATTAAACATCGTTTAAAAGATAGGACAACTAGAATTAAATTGACGAATTATATTTCCACTCTGATTAATATATTTTTGATTGCTTGGACTGCTTGGTTAAGTCATGAAGGGCAGTCTTTTTATTTAATATTGATGGTTATTTATTATGTTTTTCTTGTTTTGGGCAAATTACATTTGGTTATGAAATCTGGTCAAGATGCATTCAAATTGAATATCTCTGCTCTTCTCTTTCTTATAATTGGTTTTAGTTTTATTGTAATCAATGTTTGGCTTATTCTAAATCAAGTTAAATTTGCACAACCAGATATTCAATCAATGCTGAATTTTGCTTTTATTGGTTTTGTTAAGATAGGAGTAGCGATTAGAGGTTTATTTATTCACAGCTTTCAAAGTAGTGCGATCAATAAAACCTTTAAGTTATTCAATTTTGCCGATGGACTGGTATCTATCGCCTTGGTTCAGCGTACTATTTTGTTATATGAAAATGTGACTGATGCAGTTCAAATATCAGCTTATTTTGGTATACTAATATCATTAATAATTATTGGGTTAGGAGGCTGGTTGTTATATTATGAAAAAAGAAGCAGAGGTGTCTAAGCAAAAGCAAATTCCAACCCGTTTTGTTTTAGCGATTAGCGTTACTTTTATACAGACCGCTACGATTATTGCGATGGTTCTATTATTAAAAATATATGTGCCATACTTTGATATCGCGATTATTTTAACCCAAATTTTTGTATTAGGTTCCATAGTAAGCTCAGATGAAAATCCTGATTTCAAGATTCCGTGGATATTAGTCGTCCTTCTCTTACCAATTGCAGGTTTTATGATTTATTTTATTTTCGGTAAGCGTGACTTGTCTTCAAATTATGTTGCGAGAATGGACAAGGCTGAACGCTCACTTCAAGAATCTAGCAATAACTATCGAAAAAAATTACAAGAATCTAGTGCTCAAGCCTACGCTGATGCGATTTTGATTGAAAAGCTTTCTGGAAATAGTCTTTATATGAATACGCAAGTTGATTATTTTCCATCGGGTGAAGCGATTTTTCAGTCAATGCTTCAAGATTTGAAACGTGCGGAAAAATTTATCTTTATTGAGTCTTTTATAATTCAAGAAGGGCTCTTCTGGAATAGTATTTTAGATATATTGGTGGATAAGGTAGCAAAAGGTGTTGAGGTCAAAGTAATCTATGATGACATTGGCACGATGATGACCTTGCCGGGAGACTATTACGAAACCTTGACTCAAATGGGGATAGAAACAGTGCCGTTTGCCTTTTTAAAGGGACAAGCGTCGAGTGAATTTAACAATCGCTCTCACAGAAAAATCATGGTTATTGATGGTCAAATTGCCTATACGGGCGGTATCAATTTAGCTGATGAATATATCAATGAAATTGAAAGATTCGGTCACTGGAAGGATGTTGGAATTCGCTTGAATGGTGAAGCAACGAATGAATTGACTAACCTATTTTTGATTGATTTTTACACAAATCAATTGGATGCCTCACTTGATTTTAAGAAGTATTACATTGCACGTCCAGTTGTTAACGATAGCTTTGTTTTACCTTTTGGTGACGGACCAAGCCCAGTTTATAGCAGACATGTTTCCAAACAGGCAATTATTAATTTACTAGCTTCTGCTAAACATTATGTGCATATTACGACCCCTTATTTAATCATTGATGATGAATTAGCTAATACAATTGAGAGGACAGCGCTAAGAGGAATTGAGGTTAAAATTATCACACCTGGAATTCCAGATAAAAAAATTATTTTTGCAATGACTCGGGCGAATTATGTTCGGCTACTTAATGCAGGTGTAGAAATTTATGAGTATACACCAGGCTTTATTCATTCAAAAATATATTTAGCTGATGGTAAAACAGGTATTATTGGAACTGTTAATTTAGATTACCGTAGTTTAGTGCATCACTTTGAAAATTCAGTCTGGCTTTATCAAGATACTGTTTTAAATGAAATTGAGACTGATTTTCTAGCAACTTTGGCTGAATCAAGAAGAGTTAGTTTAGATGAATTAAAGAAAGATCCCTTGCATAAAATTATTAATATTTTATTGCGAGCATTCAGTCCATTACTTTAATAATAAGTTAAAAGAAGTGAAGTTGCTGTCACTTCTTTTTTTTGTCTGTTTGTTTTTAACAATTCAGCAACAAAATAGAGTTATTTCACTAACAAATTAATCATAAATTATACCTATAGCAAAATTAATTATTAATGCTAAATGATTGAAGTCTGTTTCAAGCAGACTGATGAATTAGAAGGGGAAAAGATGGTGATTACAAATAAAATTAATAAATGAATTGACGTTTAACAATTTAGCAACAATTCAGCAGATTTTCATTAACAACTTCATCGTAAATTAAGAATATGAAATCTAAGAAAAAAGAGGATAAAACGATGGGTGAAAAAAAAGAAACATTTATTGGTTATGAGTATCGAGATATAACAGTCTCAAAGGATTTTTCAACATTAATAATTGACGGCTATGAAAATTTTGGCTGGGAGCTGGTCAGTACTTCTGTACCGTCGCAAGCAATTAATTCAACGACAGTTAAATTTAAGAGAAATCGAGCAATTCGTAATAAAGCGGAGTTGACTCGGCTACAACGACATTTTGATGCTGTGATTGAAGAAATTCAAAATTTAGAAAAACAAAAATTAAGTTTAGGCTACATTGTTGCTTTTACGATTGGTGTATTAGGGACAGCATTCATGGCAGGTTCGGTGTTTGCAATCAATGCCAATATGACCTTATTAATGATTATTTTGGCAATTCCAGGCTTTGCGGGTTGGGTGATACCATACTTTGCATTTAATCACTTTCGGTTAAAGAAAACCAAAAGTCTCAATCCATTGATAGAGAAAAAATATGATGAAATTTATGAAATCACTAAGCAAGGTAATAGTCTTTTATAAAAATTAGAAAAGGAGAATAAAAAATATGGAATTATCTACAATCGTTATCGGAGTTGTTATTGTTGTAGTTGTTATCGCGGTAGCCGTTTTCTTGAAAAACCGCTCAAAATAGCCTAAAGGAGAATAAAAAATATGGAATTATCTACAATCGTTATCGGAGTTGTTATTGTTGTAGTTGTTGTTGCAGTAGCCGTTTTCTTGAAAAACCGCTCAAAGTAGTCTAAAGGAGAATAAAAAATATGGAATTATCTACGATTGTTATCGGAGTTGTTATTGTTGTAGTCGTTGTTGCAGTAGCCGTTTTCTTGAAAAACCGTTCAAAATAGCCTAAAGGAGAATAAAAAATATGGAATTATCTACGATTGTTATTGGAGTTGTTATTGTTGTAGTCGTTATCGCAGTAGCTGTTTTCTTGAAAAACCGCTCAAAGTAGTCCAATAGGAGGTCAGTATTATGGATTTAACTAAGGTTGTTATCGGTGGCATTGTTGGTGTGGTTGCAGTTGCAATTGGTGTTTTTGTAAAAAAACAGCGCAAATCATAAAATGGATGGGAGAAAGATAAAATGGGATTATTCAAAGTTATTGATGGTTTATTTATTGGCACGCGTTATGGCGTATGGGGTATCAGTTTGCTTGGTATCATTGCTTCCATTATTTTAATCTTTTTCAATATTGGTATGGGCTTAGGTGCAGCCATGGTATTTATAGCAGCACTAGTCTTGTCAGTTGGTTTGACAATGTTGTTATTACCTGCCAGTTTTATTAAAGGTAAATTAGCAGGAAACAAGCGCTATATTGCAGGTAGTGTTTTCATGGTTTTAGCTTTTGTAATTATGGGAATTACTTATTTTTCAAATGGTGGTTTTCCAGATGTAAATTTATTGTTTGTATAGAGAATTGAGATTGGAGAAGCACATGTCATTAGCAGATAAAAATAAAAAAATTGAAGAAAAAGTGGTTGGTACTTACAAAAAAATTGAAGATAGTACTGTAGGTACTTATAAGAAAGTTGAAAAAGGTGCAGTAGAGGGTTTTGAAAAAGTTACCGATCACTTTGTGGAAAAATTATTTAAAAAAGACGGTGAAAGTTTAGATGAAGCTAAGAAACGTCTGAAACAAAATGAAGAGGAACAAGGAGGTCGAAATTAACATGAATGAAACATCAAAATCATATATAGAATGGGAATATCATGATATTAATGTACCACGATACCAAATTAATCTTTACAAAGACTGTTATGAAAATTTTGGTTGGTTTTTCATTGAGGAAATGAAAATTGGTGGGAATGTTCATAATGAGGTTTCCGTCGAAAATGATAAAGATCAACTTAAACTTAAATTTAAAAGAAATCGGAATATTGAGAATAAGAACGAGCTGAACCGATTACAAGCAGAATGTGAAGTTGCCTTGAAAGAGATTAAAAGGCTGGAGGGTAAGAAGTCAGCGGCAGAAATTGGACCATTGATTGGTTTTGGTGCGATTGGCATGATTTCTTTAGTTGCAAGTATTTTTAATCTGATTTCAACTTCATTTGGGCGAGGTTTCTTCTTGTTGATTATTAGTTTAATCAGTTGGTTTTTGGCCTATTATTCATTTAATCGTCAAAAAAGATATGCTAATGCGATGACTTTAAAAATTCACGAGCAGTTAGAAATCTTGTATCATTCCTATAGTCTTGCTAATCAAGGTTTATCTTAAATAATTAGGTTGAAATCGGTTAATTGAAAAATATTATAAATAAAATAGTTGCTGAAGAGATTAAGTTCTTTTCAGTTTTTCAATTTGCTGTTATAATGCTAATCCAAGAAGCAGATACTAAAAGTATAAATTATTTTATTTATTAATTATCTTTTAAATTAATAAATACATGATAAAACGAATAGGAGCATTATTATGATTAAAGTTCTCGTTTTGGAAGATGATCAGCATCTAAACGAAATTGTAACAACCTATCTTAGTGTTAATGGCTATCAAGTAAAAGGTTGTTTACACGCGAATGATGCCTACGATGCGATGTATAACGAGCATTTTGACTTAATTATATCTGATATTATGATGCCTGATATTGATGGCTTCGAATTTGCACAAACTGTTCGACGCCTTAATACGCAAATTCCAATTTTATTTATGACGGCACGAGATGATATGTCGGCTAAGCAAAAAGGCTATCAGGCAGGAATCGATGATTATATTGTTAAGCCGGTTGAAATGGAAGAGCTAGTTCTGAGGATTAAAGCACTAGTTAGACGTGCAAATATTTTAACGAATAAAAAAATTACCATTGGCAATCTTGTTTTGGATTCAGATTCCTTATCTGCTACGTTGGCTGGAGAGGATGTCCCTTTAACGGTACGTGAATTTAATATTTTATTTAAACTCTTATCCAATCCATCGCATGCTTTTTCAAGAGCTCAGTTAATTGATGAATTTTGGTCATTAGAAAACAATACAAGCTTAAGAGCAGTAGATGTTTATATCACCAAGCTACGTGATAAACTTTCCAATGCGGATGCTTTTAAAATTATGACTGTTCACGGCTTAGGCTATAAGGCGGTATTACTCAATGAAAAATAAAATTAAGCATGAAGAACGAAAAATCAGCCGTTTTTCGTGGGTTGAATTCATTCTAATTTTTATTGGTTTTGCTATATTTGCAGCACTACCAGGGATTATGTATGGCTTTAATTCAGGCGTTTTCCAGATAATTGGTGATTATCTAATTTGGTATTTGCTATACTGTGCTTTACTTGCGGTTGTTTTTTGTATATTCACTAGTCGGGAAAAGTATAAATCCTTTGATGTGCCAATGAATTTATTAAGTGCAGCAACTAAAAAGGTATCAGAAGGCGATTTTTCCGTTTATATAAAGCCGATTCATACGATTGATAAAACAGACTACGTTGATCAAATGTTTCATGACTTTAATATAATGGTCAAAGAGCTTGGTTCTTTAGAAACCATGAAAACAGATTTTGTATCTAGCGTTTCTCATGAAATTAAGACACCTCTTGCCATCATTCAAAATTATGCTTCATATTTGCAAAATCCAAATATTTCGGATGAGGAACGGACAAAATATATTAAAGTTATTTTAAATGCTTCCAAAAATTTAAACAATTTAGTTTCTAACATCTTAACTTTAAATAAATTAGAGAATCAGGGGATTATTGCCCCACCAGAATCGTATGATGTTTGTGGACAGTTGGCAGAAAACATTCTAATGTTAGAGACAGTCTTCGCAGAAAAAGAACTGATTTTAGATATTGACATTGAAGATCGTGCATACATCCAGGCCGACCAAGCACTAATGCAGCTTGTTTGGCGGAATTTATTTTCTAATGCTATTAAATTCAGCAAACCTCAAGGCCATATTAAGCTTCGACAAACCTCAACCGCTCACGAGATTTGTGTCACAATTAGCGATGAGGGCGAGGGGATGAGCGAAGAAACGCAAAGACGATTGTTTGAAAAATTTTATCAGGGTGATAGCTCTCATTCTAAAGATGGGAATGGCTTGGGGCTTTCTTTAGTTTCAAGAGTGATTGAAATGATGAATGGTCGAATTGAAGTGAAAAGTAAACTTGGCGTAGGTACAGCTTTTACAGTCTATTTAAAGGCTGCAGAATAAGTATTATCAAGCTTGTACTTAATGGTAAATTGAGACAAAAATAGAATTGAATGAGTATTAGTGAAAATAAAAGAATCAATATTTTAAGCTCCAAGCTTAGTATTGATTCTTTTTAAGTTTTATTTTTTAAAGTATCAGAAAACTGTTGTAAGCGACGTTTTATTTTTTGGATTCTAGCATATCTTTTTCTTGTTTTTTTAATTTGTCGATAACGTTTTTTTTGTTTTTTATAGAAGCTTTGATGATAGTTTTCAGCAGGCCAAAAAATTGAAGCTGCTTTGACCTTGGTAACAATCGGAGAGCTGTATTTACCAGCTTGAATCTGCTTTGCTATAAAATCTTCTGCAATTTGACGTTGCTTTGGACTATTGACAAATATCGCAGTTCGATATTGACTGCCCCTATCTTGATATTGTCCAAAGCGGTCAGTAGGATCGATTAATTGCCAATAAATTTCTAAAAGTGCAAGATATGTTATGATTTTGGGGTTGAATTCGATTTTAACTGCTTCAAGATGATCAGTGTAGCCACCAGAAATTTGGTCATAAGATGGATTTTTTAGCTTTCCACCAGTATAGCCTGAAGTAACTGAAATAATGCCATCTTTTAGTTCAAAAGGTTCTACCATACACCAAAAACATCCGCCTGCAAAAATGGCTTCTTCCTGATTTTTCAATGAAATTTTATAATTCGTAGTTAAGTTCGTCGGCGCTTTTTTGGTAGATTGATGTGTTATCTTTTGATAAAAATCAGCAATATCAGGCGTGAGATTATCCCTGATAGCTAATGGTCTCAGTTCAGCTTCTAATATTTCAAGAGCATTTTTCAGGCCTTGCTCTGTTTGAGAATGATTTTTTGCTTTAATGATTAATTGACGTTCATATTCTCGCGTGGCGGGCTTAATGATTAAATTGTATAAATCTTCTCGAATGATTTTAGAATTAATTTTCAAAAACACCACCACCCCTCACTTGAATGTCTGTGTACATCGAAAGTTGTTCCATTAAAATAAATAGCAAAACAGCCCAAAACCTGTGTTTTGGACTGTTTACTTATAAAAAGTAAAGGTACTCTCCGTTGATGCCGTTTTACATCCTGAGGTATTGAACCCGCAGTATAAGCAGGTGGGCTCTTTGATTTACAATCGTGAGTTACCAAGTGAAAAGGCGTACTGCTGATTGAAATACTTAAGATCCCTATCAATTTACAAAAATGTTCGGTCAACACACGATTGGAATAATCGTACATCACAGCTTTCCCGTATATAAAGCATATCATCAAAAATTAAATCTTGCAAGTTCAGCACCATCTACGATTTTTTCCCTTTTTTCCAGTCCTTAATTTGATTTTCACGAAAGTGTAGTGCTTGTTCGTATTTTCCTGTTGCCTTGGCTTGATAATAGGATGCGTTTTTAATTTTATCCGGTAAATAGTCCTGTTCAACCCAGTCATTCGGATAATTATGTGGATATAAATATTCAATTCCTCGACCTAATTTTTTTGCACCTTGATAATGTGCATCCTTTAAATGACTTGGAATATCCAAGGCACCATGCTGTGTTAAATCGCTGATTGCCTCATCCATTGCTAGATAAGCCGAGTTAGATTTTGGAGATAGAGCGAGATCAACAATGACATTTGCAATTGGAATACGCGCCTCAGGAAAACCCAGCCTTTCGGCAGCCTGAATGGCAGCGACAGCTCGTTGGCAAGCATCTGGATTTGCCAAACCGATATCTTCATAGGCAATTACGGTTAGCCTGCGCGCTAAACTTTGCAGGTCACCTGCGGTAATGAGCCGGGCAGCATAGTGTAAGGCGGCATTAACATCACTACCACGGATTGATTTTTGTAAAGCGGATAATACATCATAGTGACCATCTCCGTCCTTATCCATGGTCAAGGCTTTTTTTTGCAAGCTATTTTCAATTGTTTTCAAATCAATCTGAATGGATTGCTTTTGTTGATTGCTAGATAGTACAGCGAGTTCTAAGCTATTATAGGCACTTCTTAAATCGCCATTTGTCGCTTGTGCTAAGAAATCGAGTGCCTCATCTGTAATGCTAACATTAAAATTAAAGGCTTTTTTATTTTCTAATGCTTCGTGAATGGCTGATTTAATCTCACTTGGTAATAAGGGCTTAAGCTCAAATATTTGGACTCGGCTTCGAATCGCAGGATTGATTGAAAAATAAGGGTTTTCAGTAGTTGCACCAATCAGAATAATTTCGCCATTTTCTAGTAGCGGCAGTAGAAAATCCTGCTTTGGTTTATCTAATCGATGAATTTCATCAATTAATAAAATGACCTGATCACTTATCTTTGCTTCCTCAGCAATGATTTGGAGGTCTTTTTTGCTACCAGTTGCGGCATTCAATGTCCGAAATGGTTTATTTAAGCTACCAGAAATTGCGCTGGCAATACTGGTTTTGCCAATACCAGGTGGTCCATAAAGAATCATTGAAGACAATAAATTTGCGTCGACCATCCGTCGAATAATTTTACCCGCTCCTAGGAGGTGTTCTTGACCAATCACCTGATCGATGGTTTGGGGGCGCATTCTTGCTGCTAAATTTTTCATTATTCCTCCTCAGAGTAATTAATGCCTGACTAATTGATATTTTAACATGTTTTTCAATTTTGTCAGTACGCGCTTTAAATGTTAAAATAGATTTAAAACTGCATATGTTGACAATCAGCTAATCGACTAGTATTTTGCTGCTGAATTTGTTATTAAAAAGAATCGAGGCTATTAAGATGGCAAAAATAAATTTTGTTGAGGTTTTAGAGACATTATTTGAGCAAGAAATACCAAATGATTTTGAATTTATCTGGGATAAAAAGAATTTTACCATTACACTTTGCTTTATTATTGATGTCCATAACCCGAATCATGTTGAATTAATTGATGTTGATGGCGAAGAAAATACAGATAATATTGCGTATGAGGATGCCGTTTTATTCTATCATCCAACAAAGTCACAGATTGATCAAACAGAATATCTCGCAACATTTCCCTATCAAGATAAAAAAGGATTATCAAAGGAATTTCTAATTGCTCTTATCGCGCATTTAAAATTTGTTTTGCTAGAGGGTGAAAGCGATTTAATGGATTTTCTAACTGATGATACACAAGAAATTTTTGAATTGGACTTCAAGCAAGTCGATTTTGAGCAAAAAATTGAAAATATCGAAGAAACAGAATTTTTTGCTTATCCAAAATATTAATATCAATTCAAACAGATTATCATTTTAAAGGCGATTAGGCGATTAATAGAGGAGTGCGGGATGGAATGGATAGAAGTAAAGGTTGACGTTAATCGAGAGGCACTTGATGCAGTTAGTGAACTATTAATGCAACGTGGTGCTCAGGGAGTTGCGATTATTGATTCACTTGATTATCAACAACACAAGGAAAAATTTGGGGAAATTATGCCAGAGGTCACAATAAATGAAATGGTGACGATTTCTGCCTATTATCCTGAAAATATTCAAATTAAAGAAAAAATTACTGAAATTGAGCATGAAATTGCAAGATTAACAGATTTTGGACTTGAAATTGGGGATTTTTCAGTCCATCTAGATGCCCTTGCGGAGGAGAACTGGGCAAATTCGTGGAAACAATATTTTTTACCAACTCGAGTATCACGTTATCTAACCATCGTGCCAAGCTGGACGGATTATCAGCCCTTAGCAGGCGACGAAAAAAAGATTATTTTGGATCCTGGAATGGCATTTGGTACGGGTACTCATCCGACAACTGTATTAAGCATGCAAGCACTTGAAAGTAAACTTCGCGGTGGTGAAAAATTAATTGACGTTGGTACTGGTTCGGGTGTTTTGAGTATTACGGCTTCGATTTTAGGTGCTAAGCAAATTCTAGCAACTGATATTGATGAGGTTGCTGTTAAGGTTGCAAACGAGAATATTGCTTTAAATCCAGTAGCTAATATTAAGGTTCAAGCGAGTGATTTATTAAAACAGATTGAATTTGATGCTGATATGATTGTGGCTAATATTTTAGCTGATATTTTAGTTGATTTGATGTCAGATGCCTTTAGATTACTAAAAAATCAAGGCTATCTAATATTATCAGGTATAATTCAGGATAAGCTACCGCTTGTTGAAGCAAGCTATTTGAAAAATGGTTTTGTATTAGAAGAAAAATCGCAAATTGGCGAATGGGTCTGCCTAATTTTGAAAAAAACAACGATTGATTTATCAGAAGTAGTTGGTGGCTAATGCAAAGATATTTTATTAATCGAGAGCAGCTCACTGATATCAGCTCAATCGTTCCAGATGAAGCGCAAGCACATCATATGCTCAACGTTTTAAGGATGAAGCCAGAAAGTCGTGTCGAATTTGTTCTTGATGAGCAGGAGCTACTAATTGCAGAGCTTGTTTCAGTGCAACCACTATCTTTTCAAATCATTGAAAGGTTTGAGAGTTCAGTGGAATTACCTGTTCAAATTACAATTGCTACTTCGTTTTTAAAAGGTGAAAAGCTAGAATTACTTGCACAAAAGACAACTGAGCTAGGTGTTAGCGAGCTGATTATTTCACCAATGAAAAGAGCTGTTGTTAAATGGAACGAAAAAAAACGCGCTAAAAAGCTAGCACGACTTCAAAAAATTGCGCAAGAGGCCAGTGAACAAAGTCATCGAATGAAAGTGCCTAAAATGACTATCTTAAATCACCTGAATGATTTATTATTAAAGGCAGACGACTATGATTTGATACTGATTGCTTATGAAGAAAAAGCTAAAATCGGCGAGCAAAGTCAATTTTCGCAATTATTAAAAGCTTTTAGGGGTCAGCGTATATTGGTGATCTGTGGTCCTGAAGGTGGCCTAGATTTGTCAGAGGTTGAGAAATTTTCGAAGATTGGTGAATTAGTTGGTTTAGGACCGAGAATAATGCGTGCAGAAACAGCACCTTTGTATGTATTATCAGCGATGAGCTTTTATTTTGAATTACAAAAAGGAGGGGAGACAGCTTGAAGGGCTTTTTGATTGATTCGCATTTAAACAATGAATTGATATTGCAAAAAGTGGCAGAAAAAATCATTATTAATCCAGTTGATGAAATTGTTGTGCTCCCTAGTCAAATTTATCGCCTGAACAATTTATTGGAAGGGTTAGTCATTGATATTGGTGCCTTTATTGATTATCCGTTAGGTGCAGGTACAACTGAAAAAATCATTTTTGAAATTTTAGATGCTAGAAAAAATGGTGCGAGCTGTTTTTATGTCACCATTCCATTAGGATTAATGCGTCATGAGTCGATTGAGAAATTGCAACGACGAATTTTTGAAATTAATATCGCTATCAATGATATAGAGAATATTTATTTTCTATTAGACATGGGACAATTAAAGGAAACTGAAAAGCTAAAATTGACAGAATTAATTAATAAAATCCGTTTAAATCGACTAGCGATTATCTCAACCAGTGTATCTAAGCTGTCACATGATATTGAGCTTTTAAAATTTGATAATCCACATTTGACAGAAATTAAAACATTTATTCAAGTCAATCAAGCATCGGCTGATGAAGCCACCGATGATTATTATTGGAGACTAACATCGGAAGGAGGGAAAGTATAATGCCAAAAGAAGTAAATATTACTGGGGAAGGCGTTGTTAATTTATGCCAAAGATATATGAACCCCGAAGACATTAAAACTGTGAAATATGCTTTGGATTATGCGACCAATGCTCATAGTCATCAGACCAGAAAATCTGGTGAACCTTATATTATTCATCCAATTCAAGTGGCTGGAATTTTAGCTGAGCTTAGAATGGATGCCGTTACCGTTGCCTGTGGTTTCCTTCACGATGTCGTTGAAGATACAGAAGTAACAAACGAACAGCTGGCGAGTGATTTTTCTCCAGAAATTGCTCAGATTGTTGAGGGTGTCACTAAAATCGGGAAGGTTGAATATAAATCTCACGAAGAGCAGCAGGCTGAAACTCATCAAAAGATGTTACTGGCGATGGTCAAGGATTTACGTGTGGTCATGGTAAAGCTAGCAGACCGCTTGCATAATATGCGGACGTTGAAGCATCTAAGACCAGATAAGCAGCAACGAATTTCACGTGAAACAATTGAGATTTATGCCCCAATTGCGGATCGTTTAGGGATTAATCGTATTAAGTGGGAACTAGAGGATACTTCGCTACGTTATTTGGAGCCTAAGCAGTATTACCGAATCGTTCATTTGATGAAAAATAAACGTTCTGAGCGTGAGCGAATTGTTGAAAATGCAATTGAAAGGCTTCGAGACAAGACAGAGAAAAATGGCATCTATGGTGATATCTATGGTCGACCTAAGCATATATATTCAATTTATCGCAAGATGAAGGATCAGAAGAAGCGTTTTGAAGAGCTCTATGATTTATTAGCAATTCGTTGTATCGTTGAAACGAAGGGTGATTGCTATGCGGTTTTAGGCTATGTTCATGACATTTGGAATCCAATGCCCAACCGTTTTAAGGACTATATCGCGGCGGCTAAGGCCAACGGCTATCAGTCACTACATACAACTGTGATTGGACCGGAGGGTCAACCTTTAGAAATTCAAATTCGGACAACCAAGATGCATGAAGTTGCCGAATACGGGGTTGCAGCACACTGGGCTTATAAGCAAGGCAAAGGTGATAAGAATGAACCCGATATTATTGAAAAGCAGTTGAATTTCTTAAAAACAGAATTATTGGAAATCAAACAGGAAAGTAATGATGCCTTAGAGTTTATTGATTCTGTTAAGGGAGATGTTTTATCTGATAAAGTATATGTAAATTCACCAAAGGGTGCCGTGATTGAGCTACCAAAGGGGAGTGGACCACTAGACTTTGCATATGCCGTTCATACCCAAGTCGGTGACAAAGCAACTGGTGCCAAAGTTAATGGCCGAATGGTAACCTTTGATTATAAATTGAAAACTGGCGATCGTGTTGAAATTATTACCTCGACCAATTCCTTTGGACCAAGTCGAGATTGGTTAAAATTTGTCAAAACAACTAAGGCGCGTAATAAAATTAAGCGTTTCTTTAAGGTTCAGGATCGTGAATTAAGTGTCAATAAGGGCCGTGATTTATTAAAGAGCTTCCTATTAGATCATGATTTTGTGCCAAATCAATTTATGGATAAAAAGCACATTGCAGAGCTTTTACCCAAGTTAAACTATAAAAATGAAGATGACTTGATGGCTGCAATTGGCTTTGGTGAAATTAGCCCTGTTTCAGTCGGTAATAAGCTGACTCATGAAGAAAGAAAACGTCAGGCTCGTGAAAAAGAAGAAGCCGAACGGATGGAAATTTCTAAGGTACCAATTAAAAAAGAAGATACCGGTAAGATGAAGGTTAAAACCGATGGTGGTGCCGTCATTCAGGGTGTTAATAATCTGTTAATCCGTTTAGCCAAATGCTGTAATCCTGTTCCCGGTGATGAAATCGTCGGATATATTACTAAAGGACGTGGCGTTTCAATTCACCGAACAGATTGCCCCAATATAGCTAATCAAGAAAATGTAGAAGCACGCCTAGTAGAAGTCGAATGGGAAGAACACACTGGCAATAGTAAAATCTATAAGGCAGAGCTTGATATCTACGCTGTTGATAAGCCGGGCTTATTTAATGAGGTTTATTTGGTAGTGAGTAATTTTGTTAAAAATGTCATCAGTGTGAATGCATATCCTGCGAAAGATCGTAAGGCGATGATCCATATTGCCATTCCAATTCAGGATAAAGAAGAACTAACAATGATTGTGGATAAAATTAAGATGATTCCTGATGTGATTAGTGTTAAAAGGACAAATGGCTGATGAAGATTGTGATTCAACGTGTGACTTCTGCAAATGTTGCAATTGAAGGGGAAATGGTTGGCGAGATTGGTTCAGGGTTGTTATTATTAGTTGCTATTTCGCCAGAAGATAGCCAAGAAGATCTTTTATATGCTAGTCGCAAGATACTCAATATGCGTATTTTTTCTGATGATAATAGCTTAATGAATCTTAGTGTTCAGGATATTAAGGGCGAAATCCTTTCGATTTCTCAATTCACTTTATTTGCTGAAACTAAAAAGGGTAATCGACCAAGCTTTACCAACGCAGCAAAACCTGACTTTGCCAATGAAATGTATCAGTCTTTTAATCAAATATTGTCAGAAAATATTAATGTACAAACTGGTAAATTTGGTGCAGATATGCAAATTAATTTGTGCAATGACGGACCAGTAACAATTATTTTAGATACCAAAAAAAGATAAGGCGAAAATCGCCCTATCTTTTTTTTAGAATGTAGACAAATGCTCAATTAAATTTCGGGAGTTTGTCTAAATTCTGACCCTACTAAACGAGTTAGTAGGGTTTTGATTTCGATTGGTTAACTGACTGCTAGCTGACTAATATTTTCTGCTAGCAATATTTTAAGTTCACTTTCTTCTGATAATGGTGTTGCATCACGATGGTAATAGGCCTTCCATTCAGCTTCATTGTTGAAAAATGGTTGCTCATTCTGGTGCGCTTCTTCGATAATTTTTGTCTTTTTCATTTGGAAATAGAGATAACCAGATGCTAATATACCAGCTGTACCAACGGTGGCCATTAAACCAACGATTAATCCAAAGGCAGCAACATTGAGACTTGTAATAATAATGCTTAATATGATTAATCCAATATTTTTCATAATATTCTCCTTGATTCGTTCTTGTTAAATACATTATACATTTCAATTTTATTGAATTCAAGTATTTTGTTTCAATTTTATTGAAATATTTTTATCGAATGTTATAATCAATATATAGAACAGTAAATAATTTTGAGAAAAGTGGTGAGTTGATGGCAGACAGTTATTTTGGTAAAAATTTAAAATATTTGCGCACAAAAAACAAATTAGAGCAAAGAGATATCGCGGATTTGCTGAACAAAAAAAGTGTTGGAACAATTAGCTATTGGGAACAAGGTAAATCAGAGCCTAAGCATGAAATATTAAATTTCCTTGCCGATTATTTTGGTGTTTCTGTAAATGACTTACTGAATTCAGATTTAACAAATAAAAAAAGAACAGTTAATATTGGCGACTTATTCCGGCGGTTAACGCAGGAAAATAAAATAAAAACAACAACCTATGTGCAACAATTATTGCATAATCAGGAAAACGAGTTGGCTAAGCGTCGTGAGGCTAAGCAGCTATTTAAAATTCCTGTTTATCAGCACATCGCTGCTGGTTTAGGGTGGGGTAAAGAACAAGTTGATGGTGTTGTAGATTATTTTTATGTTGAAGAGGAGCCTCCCAAGTTCGATTTTGCGATGATTGTCGAGGGAGATTCAATGGAGCCAAAATTTCATGATGGTGAAATTGCGCTTTTTAGAAAAGCAAGTCAGGTTGATGATGGTGGCATTTACGCAGTAGACTATCAAAAGCATAACTATCTTAAGAAGGTTTACCAGGATGAAGAAGCAACTCGCTTAGTTTCACTCAATCCGGCATACCAAGACATTGTCATTCCAGTGCCTGAATACGAGGATATCAGCTATGAAGAGATTCCTTTTGTGATTGGTAAGGTGATTACAAGCTATCCAACAGTAGATGAATAAATAAAAGCAACCGACTGCTTTACCAGTTGGTTGCTTTTTAGCGCTGTAGTTTTAGAAATACTTCTAAACTGCGCTTCATGCGAATAATCCAAGCTTTCTCGGAAAGATTGGATTATTTGTACGATCATAAACGTTTTAGCACAGTTTGGCCAAGCTTTCCGAGAAAGCTTGGATTATTTGCAAATATATTGGCGATTTTCGACAGATTTCCCGATTTTTCTTAGAAAGCTTGGATTATTCGCACATAAAAAGTCTAGTCCTCAGCTTGCCAAAGTGTGATTAAAAATTGATTAACTGCTGGATAGAAGGCTTCCTTACCAAGTAGGTCAACAATGCCTGCACGTTTTAAGCTATCGAATAGCTGCTGATTCATTGAAGAGAAAATGACTTGTTGGTTTCGTGCTTGCATTTCTTGGCAGTATTCAAGGAGCATCTTTAAGGATGTCACATCAATCATTGGCACACCTCGAAGCGATAAAATCACGTTTTGATTTTTTGGTAATTGTTCTAGTTTATTGCTCAATGTATCTGCTGTTAAAAAGAATAATGGACCCGAGATATAGATTACAGTCCAGTTTGCTGATCTTGCTTGGGCTTTTTCATCTAAACGCTCAGTATTAATCGGTGAACTAGTAATTTCAATTCGTGCAACCTTATAGATGAACAAAATAAAACCGAGAAGGATACCAACCATAATCGCAATACTTAAATCAAAGATAATCGTAATTAACATAGTAACTGCAAATTTGATAAGACCACTTTTCATTTTACGTTGATATAGATAGTGAATCGCTTCCCATTCATTCATACGCCATGCTGTCATGATTAGAACGGCGGCAAGTGCGGCAAGTGGAATATTGGACATGAACGGACCAAAAATAAACATTGAGCAAAGTAAGATTAATGCATGAAAAATACCTGTTAAGCGAGTTTGAGCACCAGATTTGATTGCAACACTCGTCCGTGCAATCGCAGCAGTTGCTGGAATGCCACCAAAAAATGGTAAAATCATATTTCCGATACCTTGGGCGATTAACTCTTGGTTATTATTGAGTTTTACTGAGGTCATTCTACTTGCCGATGCACCACAGAGCAAGCTCTCTATCATGCCAAGCGCTGCAATACTAAAGGCGGGTAAGAGTAAATCTTGGATGACTGGCCATTTTAAATTACTGATTGCTAAATGCTTTTCGGGAATTAATGTTTTTGGAATATTGCCAACCGTTGCAACATCAAGCTTAAATACTAATGTAAAAATGGTCGCAATCAAGATGGTAACTAAGGATGCAGGTAAATATTGCCCCCATTTTTTAGGATAAAAGATGATTAATAAAATGGATAGTAGACCAATAATCAATGCAGTTGGATTAAATTGTAAATGGATAATTTGGCTGAAGATATCTGTCAAGCCACCACTAACATGGTTGACACCAAATAAATTTTTGATTTGCCCAGAAGCAATGATGAAAGCGATTCCTGAAGTGAAGCCTGTGATGACTGAGGATGGGATAAGGGTCGTTAGGACACCTAGGCGAAAGATACCAGCAATGAGTAAGAAAATACCAGCAATAAAGGTAGCAATAAAAATACCGGTGAGTTGATATTTGGCAATAATGGAAACTAGGACCGCTGCCATAGCACCTGTAGGCCCTGATATCTGATAGAAGGCACCTGATAACGAGCCGATAACCAATCCTGCAATGATTGCGGTAATTAGTCCAGCGGAAGCATCAGCACCACTTGAGACTCCGAATGCTAGTGCGAGTGGGAGAGCTACTGCGGCGACTGTAATACCTGCCAGAAAATCTTTAATAAGCTTTGAACGATTATATTGATGAAATTCTTTTTTTAAATCTCCTATAAAACTTGTAAACATTTTACCTCCTTTGGTTTTTTGTAGTGAAAACAAACCAAGGGTATCATAATAAAAAAATGAAAACAAGGGTTATTTCGACGTGAAATCGCTTTTTCGTCAACTGAGATGCAAAGATTTTCTTAATTATGATACGATATAAATAAAGAAGGAGGGCTTTATGGATATTCAAAATATTAGACAAGAAATTGATCAGATTGACTGTGAATTAGTTACTTTATTAGAAAAAAGAATGGACGCAGTTGTTAAAATTGCGGAATATAAAAAAAATACAGGTAAAGCGATTTTCGATGGAGATCGTGAAAAAGAGGTTTTGAAAAAAATTGCAAATTTAGTTCAAAATGAGGTACATCGAGACACGGTGGTTAGAACTTTTGAAGATATTATGAAAAATTCCAGAAATTTTCAAGAACAAGTTTTGAAATAGTTTTTATAGCAGGAGCTATGAGAATGATAAGTTAACTTTTTTATAAAAAAAGTTTACTGATTTTTGAAAGTGTAGTAAACTTTTTATCTATAGGAGGTTTACTTTGAAAAATTCAAATTTTGATGTTCGTCGAATAACTCGCATTTCGATGCTAGTAGCAATTATTATTTTATTAGGTCTTTTCCCACCGATTTCGCTCGGTTTTATACCGGTACCATTGGTTTTACAAAATCTTGGTATTTTGCTTGCTGGTTTACTTTTAGGCAAAAAAGATGGCATGATTGCTGTTATTAGCTTTTTTATTTTAGTAGCTCTAGGGTTACCATTTTTAGCTGGTGGTCGAGGCGGAATTGCGGTCTTTTATAGTGTCAGTGCGGGCTTTCTACTCGGTTATCTGGTCAGTGCCTTTATTATCGGTCTTTTGATTGAAAAACTACACTTTAAGCAAAAAATTACCAGTGCCTTGGTTGCAACATTAGTTGGTGTTTTGGTGATAGATGTGATTGGCGGTATTTATATGGGGCTCTATTTGAACCATTCTCCAATCTCAGGGCTAGTCAGCTCAGCTGTTTTTTTACCCGGAGATATTTTAAAGGCAATTGTTGCCAGTGTGGTTTATGTTTCGATTCCTGAAAGCATGCTGAAACGTGCTTCAAACAATTAATGATGAACAATGTGATATAAGATATAAGATAAAAAAGTTTTAGTTTTTACAAGCTGTAAAAACTAAAACTTTTTTATTTTGTGTATTTTAATTACCAGCGGTAATTCTTGTCACACCACCCATATAAGGTACCAATGCATCAGGGATAGTAACAGAGCCGTCAGCATTTTGATAATTTTCTAAAATAGCTGCAACTGTGCGCCCTACTGCGAGGCCAGAGCCATTTAGTGTATGGACATATTCTGTTTTACCGTCAGCATTACGGTAACGAATACCTGCCCGGCGTGCTTGAAAATCCTCGGTGTTTGAACAGCTTGAGATTTCTCGGTAAGTATTTTGAGCTGGAATCCAAACCTCTAAATCATAAGTTTTAGCAGCTGAGAAGCCCATATCTCCAGTAGAAAGTGCAACGATTCGATAAGCTAAGCCTAATTTGTCTAAGATATTTTCAGCATTTTGAGTCATTTTTTCTAGCTCATCATAACTTGTTTCTTTTGTAGTAAATTTAACCATTTCAACCTTATGAAATTGATGTAAGCGAATCAAGCCGCGAGTGTCACGCCCTGCAGAACCAGCTTCACTTCTAAAAGAAGGGCTAAGTGCAGTAAAGTAAATTGGCAATGCTTGATTATCTAAAATTTCACCACGATAGTAATTGGTTAAGGGTACCTCTGCAGTTGGAATCAGAGTGTAATCAGAGTTTTCTAATTGGAAAACATCTTCTTTAAATTTTGGAAATTGTCCAGTACCGTACATCGAATCACTGTTGACCATATAAGGCGTGATCATTTCGGTATAGCCCTCTTTACCATGTTCATCTAGCATGAAGTTATAAATTGCACGTTCCAATCGAGCGCCTAAGCCTTTATAGAATAAGAAGCGTGAACCAGTAACCTTAGCACCACGTTCAAAGTCTAAAATACCTAAGGCTTCACCAATTTCCCAATGTGGTTTCGGCTCAAAGTCAAATTCAGGTATTTGACCAACACGACGGACTTCAACATTATCAGCTTCATCTTTACCAATCGGAACATCTTCGTGAGGTAGATTAGGTAGAACACTTGCTAAATAGCTCAACTGTTCATCAACCTCTGCCAATTGACTGTCAATTGCTTTAATTTCCTTTGCAACATCTTGCATTGCTTTGATTTTATCCGTTGCGTCTTCTTTTTGACGCTTGGCAACAGCAATTTCTTCAGACACGGTATTGCGTTCTTGCTTCAATGTTTCAGATTTGACTAAAATTGCACGCCTTTTTTTATCTAAATCTTTAAGCTCTGAAATTGTTTCAGCCTTAACGCCCCGTGTCGCTAGCTTTTCAGCCACAAAATCAAAATTTTGTCTAATTTGTTTAATATCTAACATTTTCTACCTCCATTAATAAAATAATTAATTTAATAACAAGACAATCGGAATATTTGACTGCAAAATAAAAACATCCATCCATATTAAAAATAGGACGAATGTTTAATATTCGCGGTACCACCTAACTTTAGCAAGCGATTCGACGCGTGCTACGCTCAATGAAAAGCCAGACCGAAATTCGAGGGTCTTGGTTTTCCGATACTTTAACGCAGTAATAACGTTTAACTTATTTCGCTAAAATTGATAGGAATGGATTCGCTTTGTTACAGTTTACACCGACCACTGTATCTCTAGGTTTAAAACTACTATTTTCCTAAATTGAGTATACAAAAAATTGATTCAATTTTCAAGGTCTAGAGTGTTTCCACATGGCATGGCGATGTTTTGGCTTTGAGCGCCGCCTTAATTTATAAGCTAGCCATTCGCTTAATATAAAGATTAAGCTAGCACCTATAAAGCAAATGACACCAATTTTAAAACCGACTGGAATAAAGGTAAGTTCAATTTTATGCTTGCCCTTTGGGATTTCAATTGCTAGAAAGCCTTTAAAAATTCGTTTTGTCGTAACTGCTTTACCATCAACCTTTGCTGTCCAGCCTTGATTATAAGGAATGCTCAAAAATAGTGTCTGATTGGAGCTGGCTTCGTAGGTTCCGGTTGCTTGATTGCCGGATACTTTTAAATCAACACCATTGTCTTGAATTTTTTGCATCGCTTCTTGATAGTTTGTTAAATTTAACAAGGCAATTTTAGGCGGGTACATTGAGACGGTAGACTGACTTGGAAAAGTTACAGTAAAAGTGACCTCTGTTTCGGCTGAATAATAGCCTAAGTCATAATATTTCCCGATTTCACTATATTTTTTGGTAACCGATTGATTATTAATCGTTACCGTTACATTATTATCAGTGTCATCATTTTCATCTGCTTCAAGCATGTAGTAGGCTTGTTGGTTAGCAGGTACCTTAACAGTGAATTTCATTGTGATTGGTTGATTTATTTTTTGACGATTAATCGTCCATTTGGTGGAATCAATCTTAGTTTCAAGTGCTGAGTTGATGAACTCAGGCTTACTTAGATAATTAACTTGGAAGTAGTTTAAATTGGTATCTGCTAAGTAATTCGCTAATATTTTTTGGCTTTCAAGCTGCGAAGTGCTCAATTTGTTTTGCTTATTATCTGAATTCGTCATCACAGCTAAGGGCGCAGCAAAACTATTTTCATAGGCTGTATAAGCGCCTGAATTGAGGAATTCGGAGTAGCCAAATCGATTAACAATAGTATCTTTGCTGAGTAAATATTTAATGCCAAATAAGCTGTCTGCTAAGAGTGTATTATTTTGATAGCGCAAATTTAGATTTGTGCCTTCAGATAAATAGCCAAGCTGGTTTAAAGCACCGGAAGAATCGGTATTGCGAACCGAGCTAAATTGGGAAATCGTATTGAGATTGAAGAGCATACCATCATTTGCGACAATTGGGTTAAGATTTTCAGTTCTAACGAAGCTTGAATTATAGCTATTGATTTGTTGTGCCAGTGGTAGAATATCTTTAGTAGTTTGCTGATAGTTTGTTTGATCTGGGTAAACCCATTCGTCACTAATACCTGAAATCATTAGCGCAGTGTTGGCAATCATTTCAAAGATAATTAAGCACACTAAAATAGAATAATAAAATGTTTTGGTGATTAATTTTCTTAAATAACCAAAATTAATGATAAAATAAGCGATTAAAAATGAAAAAGTTAGATAATAGCTTGTGCTTGTTAAGAATTCATATTGGCTATTATTTTGCACAACCTGACTAATTAAGAAAACAACAATAAAGCCAATGATACCGATACAAACTTGTTGCGTTGTTTTTCGATTTAATGCTTCGGCACTTCTGCCTGCTAATAAAACAATCAACGTTGAAAAAAGAAAGCTGAAACGGAATAGGAACATATTTGGCGAGTGCATACCCTGCCAAGCAAGATTGAGTGGCTGGATATAAAAGCTTGCAATGATAAAAGCGATTAGAAGTGCACTTGTTAGTCTTTGCTTGAGACTAAATCGTTGATTGAAGAAATAAATAATTGCCAAGAAAAATGGGATTAGTCCGACATAAATCATTGGTAAAGCATCATATTGGGTCGTATCATAAGCCCCAATAAAATTTTTATATAATAAATCGAAGATACCTGTATCATCTGTTTTGAATTGATTAATCGCCGTCATACTTTCGCCCACTGTTCTTAGGTCGATAAAAACAGGTAGTAAGACAATCAAGCTTGCGATACCAGCTAATAAACTAGTTTTAAGAAAGGCAAAAATAGTTGAACGATAGTGCTTAAAGTCACTACCTAAAAGGCTTAGGTAGTATAATCCGATAAAAATACAAATCATAAAGCCGAAATAATAGTTGCTCATTAGTAGTAATAGAAGACTTGTAAAAAATAAGCCATTTTTCTTTTGATGCATTAATCGATCTAATCCCCATAAAACAAGAGGTAAATAAATAAAAACATCTAACCACATTATAATTTCGCTCATTGAAGTCGTAAAGCTCATCAGAGTGAAGCAGATTGAGATGGCAAAAATGAGCTCAACTGCTGCTTTTTTAAAAATGTGCCGAAATGAAGTGAAGGCAGATACGCCAATGGTACCGAATTTGAGTAGTGTTAATAGATAAATGGCATTGGGCATCGAGTGAACATCAAAAAAATAGACTAATGGTGTGAAAAAGCTGCCAAGATAGTAGGCGGACAGGGCATAGAAATTAACACCAAGACCAATATTCCAATTGTAAAAGAGGCTACCATTTCCGTCGAGAATATTTTTGAAGGCATTGTGGAAAACGACATATTGGTGGTAGCCGTCACCGGCTAAAACAGTCCGACTACTACCAAAGTAAATGCCATTACATAAGTAAATGACAAAAAGGGCACCGAGTGGGATTAAAAAGCTAAGAATGGTTAAGTAAATTATTTTATACTTATTGAGGTGCTTTGTGATTTCGTGCATTTTAAATTCTCCATAAATTGATTATTATTTATATTAACAGTTGTGGTTAAATCTGTCATCGTCTTTATTCATTTTAGGATGATTATTTAAGGAAGCTTAAATGAAGTTGAGATTTGTAAAAAAATAATCTTTATAAAGTTATCATTCAAAAAAATTGAAAAATAATGATAAAATGAATAATAAGCTATAAAAAAACGAAACATAGAATAGATATTAAATAAATAGGATAAGAGGTTATTTTATGATAAGAGGATTTGAAGTAATTAAGTCGTATGAGAATCAATCAATCAATTTACCCGCTCGTGCAACTAAAGGAGCTGCAGGGTATGATTTTGAAGCAGGTGAAGCTATTGAAATTCCAAGCTTTTGGTCTGCAATTTTTAATAAAACGGCTCAAAAGCCAACCTTGATACCGACAGGTATTAAGGCATATATGCAAGCGGATGAGTATTTAGAACTGGCCAACCGTTCAAGCAATCCTTTAAAACGCTTTTTGGTAATCGCCAACGGGGTTGGGGTGATTGACCGAGATTATTATAATAATCCTGAAAATGAAGGCCATATTATGTTTCAATTTTGGAATTTTGGTTTTAAGACTGTCACGATTGAAAAAGGGGAACGAATCGGTCAAGGTATTTTTAAAAAATTTTTAAAGGCGGATCACGATTCAGAAACTGAAAAGGAAGAACGGACAAGCGGTCACGGCTCAACAGGAGTTAAATAATGGCAAAGGCAAAGGTGAAATATGTTTGTAAGGAGTGTGGCTACCATTCACTTCGACTTTTAGGTCGTTGTCCGAACTGTGGTAGCTGGAATAGTTTTGAGGAAGAAATTGAAGTCAAGGCTGTGAAAAATGCTCGGGTTTCCATCTCGGGAGCGGCAAGCAGTCCAGTTTTGCTTAAAGAGGTGGCTTTTCAAAAGGCCCCGCGACTAGCAACGGATATTGCTGAGCTTAATCGCGTTTTAGGTGGTGGAGTGGTTACGGGATCATTAGTTTTGATTGGTGGTGATCCTGGTATTGGCAAATCAACCTTATTACTTCAAGTTTCAACTCAGCTTGCTGAAAAAGGGCGCGTACTCTATGTTTCGGGTGAAGAAAGTGCCGAACAGATTAAAATGCGAGCAGAACGTTTAGGCTCGATAGATAATGAGTTTTATCTTTATGCTGAGACTAATATGAAATTAATTCGTCAGCAGATTGAAAAATTAAAGCCAGATTTTTTAATTGTTGATTCAATCCAGACGATGCTTAATCCAGATGTTTCTAGTACTCAAGGTAGTGTTTCTCAAGTCCGTGAGGTGACAGCTGAGTTATTACAGCTAGCTAAAACAAACAATATGGCAACTTTTATAGTCGGTCATGTAACTAAGGAGGGCTCATTAGCAGGCCCGCGGATGCTGGAGCATATGGTTGATACTGTTTTATATTTTGAGGGCGAGCGACATCAGAGCTATCGAATCTTGAGAGCAGTTAAGAATCGTTTTGGATCAACCAATGAGATTGGTATTTTTGAAATGACTGGTGCTGGTTTAATGGAAGTCACTAATCCCTCAGAGGTCTTCTTAGAGGAAAGAATCGCTGATGCAAGTGGTACTGCGGTGGTTGTTGCCTTGGAAGGTAGTCGTCCAATTTTAACTGAAGTCCAAGCTTTATTAACACCGACACTGTTTGGTAATGCGAAGCGAACGACAACAGGAATTGATTATAATCGTGCAAGCTTGATTATGGCAGTACTTGAAAAACGTGCAGGTTTATTGCTTCAAAATCAGGATGCTTATTTAAAAGCAGCGGGTGGTGTTAAGCTCAACGAACCATCAGTGGATTTGGCCATTGCGATTGCCATTACCTCCAGCTATAAGGATCAGGAAACAAAACCTTCTGAATGCTTTATCGGCGAGATTGGTTTAACTGGTGAGCTACGTCGAGTAACACATATTGAACAGCGAGTGAATGAAGCGGCAAAATTGGGCTTTACAAAGGTCTATTTACCGAAAAATAACTTGGGAAGCTGGAAAATGCCAAAAGGAATTGAAGTTGTTGGCATCCAAACCTTAAATGAGGTGATTGAATTAGTTTTTAATAATTCATAACAAATTACCGTCAATCGCTAGATTTTAGTATAATTTTGCCATGTCATATTAAAATCGATGCGATGACTCATTTTTAAATAATAGAAAGAGGTGGACCGAATGCGAAAGAATATTATTCATTTGCTTATGGTAATTATTGGTGCAAGTCTAGGCGGTAGTTTCTTACCAATGTTTTGGGCGGCACTTAAACAACGTGACACAGTTTTTAATCATCCAATTGTTAACAGTATTATTGGTGGGGTAATTTTCTTAATCTTGTCATTATTCCTAGCTAATTTTATTCTTAAATTACTCACCAAGATAGATGAACGTGCAAGTAAAATCAGTTTAACAGAGGTGCTCTTCGCTTCAATTGGTAGCGTAATGGGCTTGTTGATTGGTTTGCTTGGATCAATTCCTTTATTTTACTTAAATGTACCCTTTGTCAGTACCGTTTTACCCTTTGTCATAATGATACTGCTCGCCTATACAGGATTTTCAATTTTTCATCGTCGTCAAGAAGATATTCGTCAATTGCTAATCAAAAATAGAAAAGTAACAATTGAAGAATCACCTGAGGTAATGGAACGCCGTGCAGATGAGCAATTTCATCATTATAAATTACTGGATACTTCTGTTTTAATTGACGGGCGTATTTTGGATATCTTGAGAACAGGATTTATTGAAGGGACCATTTTAGTACCGAACTTTGTATTGCTTGAATTACAGCTAGTTGCAGATTCAACTGATTCACTAAAACGAGCAAAAGGACGACGTGGTTTAGATATTCTTAATACCTTACAAAAGGAACAGGATATCGATATTGAAATGTACGATTTAGATTATGAGGATATCAAAGAAGTAGATACTAAGCTTATGAAGCTATCACGCCATTTAGATGCTATTTTAATCACTAACGATTATAATTTAAATAAAATTGCAGAGTTCCAAAATATTACTGTTTTAAATATTAATGAGCTGGCAAACGCAGTGAAACCAGTGGTAATTCCTGGCGAGGAGATGGATGTTACGGTCGTTAAGGCTGGGACTGAACGTGAGCAAGGTGTCGCTTATTTAGAGGACGGTACGATGATTGTTGTCGAAGAAGGACAGCGCTATATGAATCAACCAATTAGTGTTGTTGTTACCACCGCACTCCAAACTGCAGCGGGACGAATGATTTTTGCAAAGCCAAATAAAAAAAGAATTGAGCATCAAAAATCAAATCGTTAGTCAAAATACTAAACACAATCGGAAGTTTTGTTGTCTTGTTTTTTAGAGAATTTAGCTTAATGACTCAATCGCGTGTTTCAGAGTCAAGAATAATTGATGATAGCTGACTAGGTTCCTGTGATTTAAGGCTTTTTATCTAACAATTCTTATCAATTGTTCATGGTTATCAGAGTGCGCTGTTTCATTTTTTAAGAGAGGAATAAATTAATGGTGGAGTATACGGCAATTGTACTAGCGGCAGGTAGTGGTACACGTATGGGGATGAAGCACAATAAAATATTTTTGGAGTTAGATCACCGCGCAATCATAAGTTATTCAATTGACCTTTTTTCTGCGGACAAGGATTGTAAACAAATCATTGTTGTCGGTAAGCTAAGTGAACGCCCTAATTTTTCTGAATTGCCAAGCCAAGTTGAGTTTGTTGAAGGTGGCTTGGAGCGGCAAGACAGTGTTCGAGCAGGCTTAGAACGCACTCATTGTAAATACGTCATGATACATGATGGGGCTCGACCATTCATTACTTCGGAAAATTTAGCGGCCTTAAAAGCCAATGTTTTTGAAAGTAATGCAACAATGTTAGCTGTGCCTGTCAAGGACACAATTAAACAAGTTCGCAACGGGAAAATTATTCGTACTGTGCCCAGAGCTGATTTATATCAAGCACAGACCCCGCAGGTATTTTTGACCGAATGGATTCAAAAAGCGCACCAAAAAGCAGAGGCATGTCAATTTTTAGGCACAGACGATGGTTCATTGATTGAGGCCTTTTTAGATGCAGAGGTAACTATTACCTTAGGTAGTTATGAAAATATTAAAATTACCACACCTGAAGATTTGGTAATTGCGCAAGCAATTATGAGGAGGCGATATGATGTTTAAAATTGGTCAGGGATACGACGTGCATCAGTTAGTCGAGGGACGTGATTTAATCATTGGCGGTGAGCATTTACCTTTTGATAAGGGACTGATGGGACATAGTGATGCAGATGTTTTGCTTCATGCCATCACAGATGCAATTATCGGTGCACTTGGTTTGGGTGATATTGGTCATGCTTTTCCAGATACGGATCAAGCTTCCAAAGGAATTGCTTCGACGGAAATACTCAATCAAATATTTTTACAAATGATAGCGAAGGGCTATCAGGTTTCTAATATTGACACGACAATTATTGCTGAGCGACCTAAAATGGCAGCCTATTTGCCTAAGATGAAGCAAAATATTGCTGATATTTTACAAATATCGACAGAGCAGGTCAATATCAAAGCAACGACTTCAGAGAAAATGGGATTTATTGGTCGTGAAGAAGGTATGGGAGCGCAAGCCGTTGTTTTGCTGAAAAAAATCTGAAAATTTTAGATTTTTGCTTGAAAAAAGTTGAAAGCCAATAACGTAAGCCGTATACTTAAGCTTTAGGAAGGCTTTAAAAGATAAAAACATGAGGTAGTTAGTCAATGAAAATTTCAGAAATGCGTGGCATAGGTCAAGTTAATGAAGCTAAACTAAATCAGGCTGGCATTACATCGGCTGAACAATTACGTGAATTAGGTGCAAAGACAGCTTTTCTAAGAGTAAAAACTTTGATTGATGAGGATGCTTGCTTACATTTTTTGTATGATTTAGAAGCCGCAATTTCAAACACCTCAACAAAAGAATTGCCTGTGAATCGTAAGCTAGAGTTAAAGGAATTTTTATTACAACTAGATAAAAAATAAGGAGTTTTATTAAATGTCAGACAAAATTCGTGTTCGTTATGCGCCAAGTCCCACTGGATTATTGCATATCGGCAATGCTAGAACAGCTTTATTTAACTATTTATTCGCGCGTCATTATAATGGCGAATTTATTATTCGAATTGAAGATACCGACCAAAAACGCCATGTTGCAGATGGTGAACGCTCACAATTAGAAAATTTAGCTTGGTTAGGTATGGATTGGGATGAAAGTCCACAAAATCCAGGTGCTTTTGGACCATATCGTCAGTCTGAACGACTTGAAATTTATCAACCTTTAGTTCAAAAATTGGTTGAAAAAGGCTTGGCATATGAGTCTTATTTAACTGAGGATGAACTTGCTGCTCAAAGAGAGGCTCAAGAGGCGGCTGGTGAAACACCAAAGTATATTTATGAATTTAAAGGTATGACAGATGCAGAGCGTGAAGCTGCTATTGCAGAAAAAAAAGCCGCTGGTATTGTACCTGTGATTCGATTAAAAGTTGACGAAAAGGCGATTTATAAATGGCATGATATGGTCAAGGGCGATATTGAGTTTGAAGGTGGTAATGTCGGTGGTGACTGGGTCATTCAAAAGCGTGATGGTATGCCAACCTATAATTTCGCAGTAGTTGTTGATGACCATTTAATGGAAATTACACATGTTTTACGAGGTGATGATCATATTGCAAATACGCCAAAACAGTTGATGGTTTATGAAGCGTTTGGATGGGCAACACCTAGATTCGGTCATATGACTCTAATTATTAATTCAGCGACAGGTAAAAAATTATCTAAACGTGATACAAAAACATTGCAATTTATTGAGAATTATCGTGCTAAGGGCTATTTACCAGATGCGTTATTTAACTTTATTGCCTTACTAGGCTGGAATCCTGGTGGTGAGGAAGAGATATTTAGTCAAGAAGAATTAATTCAACTATTTGACGAAAAACGTTTAAGCAAAGCACCTGCAGCCTTTGATCAAAAGAAATTGGAATGGATTAATAATCAATATGTGAAGCAAGAATCTGCAGAAAAAATATTTGAACTGGCAAGACCATTTTTGGTGGCAGCGAATCGCTTATCCGAAAATCCAGATGAAGCTGAATTAAGACGTGCTCAAAAATTAGTTGCACTTTATCAGCCTCAAATGAGCTTTGCAGAGGAAATTGTACCCTTGACTGATTTATTCTTTAATGAGCATCCAGTTGTGACGGATGAGGCAAAAGAAGTCCTTTCAGCTGAAACGGTTCCTGTTGTTTTGACAGCGTTTAAGGCAAAGCTTGAGGAATTATCAGATGAAGAATTTAATCGTGATCGCATTTTTCCATTGATCAAAGAGGTCCAAAAAGAAACTGGTGTGAAGGGGAAAAATCTTTTTATGCCAATTAGAATTGCGGTTTCTGGTGAAATGCACGGACCTGAATTGCCAGATACAATTGAATTATTAGGTAAAGATAAAGCGATAAAACATATTGAAAAGGTAATGGCGACAAGATAGTAAGTAGTCATACTGAAACCTCTTTAAAATTAATTATCTTTGATTTAGAGTTATCATTCTATATTACTAAAAAGATAATTTATAATTTTAAAGGCAATCAGTACAAGAAAGACTGAGATGATTGAAGAACAGCTCGGTCTTTTTTAATTATTTTTATATAATCTGGCAAATGCATAAATAAGTTTTTTAATTATAAATAATGAAGATTGGTGGCAATATTGAAAAAAATAATAATCCTTGGTTTATTTTTGATTGCATTACTTGGTCTAGGCGTTAATATTAGTGTTACAGAGGCAAGTGCAGATACAAGCTTTGATGCAGCAGCGACAGCAGCGATTGCTGTAGATAGTGAAACTGGTAAAATATTATATGCCAAGAACGATGATGAAAAATTAGGAATTGCAAGTATTACAAAAATTATTACAGCTTACATGGTTTATGATGCAGTTGATAATGGTGATTTAAAATGGGATGATCCAGTAACGATTAGTGACTATTCATATGAATTATCACAAAATTTAGACCTGTCTGGTGTCCCATTTGTTGAAGGTAAGACCTATACAGTTAAAGAGCTGCTAAATGCCGCTCTCGTTGCGTCAGCAAATTCTGCGGCGGTCTCTTTAGCCGAAAAGGTTGCTGGTAGTGAACCAAAATTTGTTGATCAAGCTAAAAAATTATTAACAAGCTGGGGCATTGAAAATCCTCATTTAGTTAATGCTTCAGGTCTAAATAATGAATATCTTAGTGATAATCGCTATCCTGATAGCTCTACTGATGATGAAAATCAGCTAAGCGCAAAAGATGTGGCAATTGTTGCTCACCATTTAATTCAAGAATATCCAGAGGTTTTAGAGATTACCAAGCAGTCAACCGCGCAATGGGAAGATGTAACGATGCAAACTTGGAACTGGATGCTGCCAGATATGCCGAGTTATCGTGAAGGCGTTGATGGTCTCAAAACAGGTACGACTGAGCTAGCGGGTCAATGCTTTGTGGGAACCGCAACGCAAAATAATCAAAGGATTATTACCGTCGTTTTAAAAGCAACCAATGCTGATTCAGATTCTTCAGCGCGTTTTACAGCTACTAATGAATTAATGGATTATGCCTTTAATAATTGGTCTAAGCAGGTAATTATTAAAAAAGGTGATATTGTTTCATTTAAAAAATCAATTAAAGTTGAAGATGGTAAAGCGACTTCGGTTAAACTAGTTGCTAATTCTGAATTAACAACTTGGGTAAATACTGACTGGGAATCACTTGATTATCAAGGTAAATTTACCCCAGTTAAAAAATCTGGAACTTTAATTGCCCCGGTTACAGCTTTAAAAACTGAGGCGGGTAGTGCTACAATTCAATTAAAAGAAGATAATCTAGGCTATCTAGATGATGATTCAAAAGAAAATAATAAAGTTGTTTTGGTAGCAAAAACAGATGTGGCAGCAGAAAATATTATCAAGCTGACCTTACAAAAATTCATTAATTGGGTTAATGAAAAATTATAGTGCTTAATAATAAAGGAGGGTGCAATGAAAATTGGCTTAAGAACAATTAAAACAGTTCTTAGTGCGACACTAGCACTAAGCATTGCCTCCTTCCTTAAATTAGACTATGCGCCCACTGCCGCAGTGATTGCAATTTTAAGTGTTTCCAGTACAAAAAAATCGACAATTCAAATGGGGATTTCTCGTCTTTGGAGTTTAACAATTGCACTAAGTATTGCGACGGTGCTCCTTATCGGACTTGGCACTGCGCCCTGGGTTTTTGGCTTATTTTTGTTGCTGTTCATTCCTCTAGCGGTTCTAATCAAAGCAGAGGATGGAATTGTCGTCAGCTCGGTATTGGTAACTCATTTATTAATTGCGGACACCATAACGATTCATCTAATGGTTAATGAATACCTCCTAATGATTATCGGAGTTGGATTTGCTCTTTTAGCAAATATCTACATGCCAGATTTAAATAAGACATTACTTAATAACCAAAAGGAGCTTGAAGCGAAAATTCGACTGTTGGCAAAGGGGATTGTTACTTCCGTTCGTAATAATAAGCGGCTCGATTTACAGCTAATTGAAGTTAAACGATTATTGGATTTCGCATCCGAAAATATTCGCTTATCTGAGCAGGCGATGGCAAATAAAGTTTTTTCAAATGAGGATTTTTATTTTGATTACTTTCGAATGCGACAAATTCAGTTGCTTATTTTTCAGGAAATTTTAGAGGAATTGCATCAGCTGAAGATTGAGCCACGATTTTTCGATGGCTTGTCAAAGCTTTTTTTGGAGCTTTCAAAAACTTTTGATAAGGATAATAACGGTGAAAAATTATCAATAATGGTTGATGACATTTTTGAGGATTATCGCCAAATGCCTTTACCTAAAACGAGAGCAGAGTTTGAGCTCCGTGCGGAATTATATCGAGTGTTGCAATTAATTAAAACCTTGATTGATGTCAAACGCGATTTTTCAAAGCGACTTTGATTAACAATTATTTTAGATTTTTTAACTAAAATATCAATAATTGATTGTTTATCTATTGAGAATATGTGAAAAAAAAACTAAAATAGAAGTATTGAGAAAATGGAGGATGACATGTCAAATACCTATTCGGATCCACGATTAAAGATTTTTGCTTTAAATTCAAATAAGCCGTTGGCAGAAAAAATTGCGAAGTCAATTGGAGTTGAGCTTGGGCAAATTAACGTCACACAGTTTAGTGATGGTGAAATTCAAGTAAATATTGAAGAGAGCGTTCGAGGCTCACATATTTATATTATTCAATCCACTTCAGCACCGGTCAATGACAATTTATTGGAAGTTCTGATTACGATTGATGCATTAAAAAGGGCAAGCGCAGCATCTGTAAATGTTGTAATGCCTTATTATGGCTATGCAAGGCAAGATCGTAAAGCCAGAGCTCGGGAACCAATTACCGCAAAATTGGTAGCAAATATGCTCACTATCGCAGGTGCGGATCGTTTGTTGACATTAGATTTACACGCAGCACAAATTCAAGGCTTCTTCGACATTCCAGTGGATCATCTAATGGGTGCACCGCTGATTGCCAACTACTTTTTAGAAAAAGGGTTATGTGGCGATGGTGTGGTAGTGGTATCGCCTGATCATGGTGGTGTAACGCGTGCACGTAAATTAGCAGAATATTTAAAGACACCAATTGCAATTATTGATAAGCGTCGTCCAAAAGCGAATGTTGCCGAAGTGATGAATATCATTGGTAATGTTGCTGGTAAGAAATGTGTCTTGATTGATGACATGATTGATACGGCAGGAACGATTACCTTAGCTGCCAATGCCTTGAAAGAAAAAGGGGCTACTGAAATTTATGCCTCATGTACCCATCCAGTACTCTCAGGACCGGCTTTGGATCGAATTACGGATTCAGCAATTACAAATTTAGTAATTACAGATACGATTAATTTGGCACCGGAACGTAAAATTGATAAAATTGTTGAGGTTTCAGTCAGTGAACTGATTGGAGAAGCGATTTTGAGAATTCATGAACGACGTCCTGTTTCGCCATTATATACAAGCCCTAAAAATTAAGGATCAATGTCAAATCGTTCTGATTTGACTAAAAAGATTAATATTAATGTTTGGCAGTGATCTTCGGATGACTGCCCTTTTGTATTGCTCAAAGCATACTTTTAATGCAGCAACTTTAGAAATATTTCTAAATTATGTTTCATGTCATGCGAATTTCCCGATGTTTCTCGGGAAGATTGGATTATTTGCAAATATCAATGTGATTTCATTGTAGGCTGAGATGTTTTTTATTACTTTAAGACAAATAAAAATTTTACAGAAATATTTATCAGTCCAATTTATTATAAAGACAAAATTAAACCCTAACAAGGCTTACCTTACTAGGGTTTTTTTAATAGATAAAATGCTAATTTTTATTTCGGTTGTTAAAATATAACCATACTCTAGTTGGTAGATAACCAATTAAGATACCTGAAAAGTTCGTTGCAATATCGATGACATCAAAGACGCCTAATTTGAAGATATATTGAATACTTTCAATTGCAATAATGAAAAGGAAGCTTAGTATTACTGTTGAAACCAACTTTAACTTATTAGCAAGTAAAATACCAAGTGGTATAAATAAGATGACATTCATGATTACTTCAAAGGTCGAATATTGTAAATCAATCCAAAAGCCAGAAAAGGATAGATTGACGCCTTGAATACCAGGACTTTTTAATAGTAAAAACACTAATAAGGCAATCATATAAAGACAAAATTCAATATAAATAATCACTCGTTTCATTTTGCCCTGGAGTGCATAATACAAATTGATAAAAATTAAGATAGAGAATGCAGTGATTATCAAATAAACCAAGGATTGATTATCAAAAATCTCTAATTGATTCATCCATAAAACAGAGCTTAGATAGATAAATCCAACATGATTATACATTTTAATTAAACAAATGAAGCAGATGACTGCCAATATGAAGCTGAGCAAGGCAGACATTTTTCTACTCAATAATATCTCCCCCTTTGTAAAAGCCGATAATTTATTATAGCAATTTAAGCAAATGAATATTAGAAATTAACAAGATTTAATTTTTATCCGATTTTTTTTGAGTGTTCTTAGGGTAAATCGCAAAACGGTGATCAATGATTGGGATAATCTCAACGGGATCTTGATAAAAATTGGTTAGCACTTCTTCTGTAATGATTGTTTCACGATTTCCTTGATGAATAATTTCTCCATCTCGAATTAATAGCATTTTATTGAAATCATCAATAATTTCTTCTGTGTGATGAGTGACATATAAAAGTGTTGGTCCGTCGGGCAGCTTTGATATTTTAGAAATTTGATTGAGCAATCTTTCTCGAGCAAATAAGTCGAGTGCATTAGCTGGCTCGTCAAGAATTAGTATTTCGGGCTCAGCCATCAAGGCGCGGGCAATCAAGATAATTTGGCGTTCTCCCTGCGATAATGTTCGATAGCTTTTACCAATTAGATGTTCAGCATTCAAAAAGCGAATTAAGGCTTTAGCAGCTTCAAAGTCTGCTGGAGTAGTTTTTTGATAGATGCCGATACTTGCAAATTTTCCTGATAAAACGATATTTTCAGTGACTTCACTTTGATATAGTCGATCATTGAGATATGAACTAACGACACCGATTCTTTGTTTTAGCTCTGGAATATTTGCTTTACCAAATTCATAGTTTAAAATGTTAATAGAACCCGTAGAAGGCCAAATATCAGCCGTGATTAATTTTAGTAGTAGACTTTTCCCAGCGCCGTTTAGCCCTAAGATTGCCCAATGCTCATGCTTTTTGACGTGCCAATTAATTTGATTAAGTAATGTAACACCTTTACGTACATACGAAACGTCTTTCAAATTGATAATTGAGGTTTCCATATTTTGCTCCCTTGAGTTAATTTTGCCATTTATTAAATAAATTTCTATCAATGTTTATTATTTTAGCAGAACTTAAAATATTATTAAAATTTTTTGACATTTAGTAACAGCTATAAGAAAATGAAAGAGAATGGAGGAATGACGATGAAATGGTCTCTTAGTGAATTAAAAAAATTTCAAAATCAGTCGATAGATTTTAATGAATCTTTGAAATTGAAAAAAAATATCCAAGATAGAAATCGAGAAGTGCTTGATTTGTCAGATGTGACGGTTGTTGGTACTTTAGAAATTAACCAAATTGATTATGTTTTAAGCTATCAGGCAAGCTATATAATTACTTTACCATCTTCTAGAAGCTTAGAACCCGTTGAAATAAAGGAAAGCATAGAGGTGTTGGAAGTATTTATGACACCAGAGGAATATCAGAAATCAGAAATATTAGAAGATGAAAATGTATTAGTTTTAGAAAAAGATTTGATTGATTTAGATGAGAGTATTTCAGACAATGTGTTATTAAATATTCCAATTCAAGTTTTAACTGATGCTGAGCGCACCGGCGCAGGTTTTATTTCTGGTAATGATTGGGAAATCATGTCTGAGGAAGATTATCGAAATCGTTTAACTAAAGAAAAAAAAGAAAAAAATTCACCATTTTCTCACTTAAATGAACTTTTTAAAGAAAAAAATGAATAAAATGATATGATTTATAATTGTTTTCGGTTATAATTAACGAAGAAAGTCTTAGATAAATCTAAAAGACACCAGAGCTTTAATTATAGTCGTTTTATTTTGTACTAATAAAACTATGGTTGAATGACTTATTTTAGGAGGAAAAAAAATGAAACAAGCAAACTTTGGTGTGGTTGGAATGGCCGTCATGGGTAAAAACCTTGCCTTAAATATTGAATCGCGTGGTTATGATGTCGCAATTTATAATCGAACTGCAAGTAAGACAGAAGCGGTCATTTCAGAACATCCAGATAAAAATTTCTTGCCTGCATATACCATTGAAGACTTTGTCAATTCAATTGAGAAGCCTCGTCGAATTATGCTAATGGTTCAAGCAGGAAAAGGAACAGATGCGACAATTCAAGCGCTACTCCCACATCTAGACAAAGGTGATGTCCTAATTGATGGTGGCAATACTTATTTCGAGGATACGATTCGTCGTAATAAGATGCTTGATGAATCTGGCATTAATTTTATCGGAACCGGTGTTTCTGGTGGTGAAGAGGGTGCTCTTAAAGGCCCATCGATTATGCCAGGTGGTCAAAAAGAAGCTTATGATTTAGTCGCGCCAATATTAGAAGAAATTTCGGCTAAAGCTCAAGAGGATGGTGCGCCATGTGTGACATATATTGGGCCAAATGGTGCTGGTCATTATGTGAAAATGGTTCATAATGGGATTGAATATGGCGATATGCAATTGATTGCCGAAAGCTATGATTTATTAAAAAACATCTTGGGCTTATCGGTTGACGAGTTAGCCGAGGTATTTGATAAGTGGAATCAAGGTGAATTAGACTCTTATTTGATTGATATTACAGCCGATATTTTGACCCGCAAGGATGACGAAGGTACAGGAAAAGCCATTGTTGATGTGATTAAGGATGCAGCGGGCAACAAAGGTACTGGTAAGTGGACTTCTCAGAGCTCGCTTGACTTAGGTGTACCACTCCCGTTGATAACTGAATCTGTTTTTGCGCGCTTTATTTCGGCCTATAAAGACGAACGAGTGATTGCTAGTAAGGTATTACCAAAGCCAGAAGTATCAGCATTTACTGGTGATCGAGCAGACTTAATTGAAAAAATTCGCCAAGCACTATACTTCTCGAAAATTATGAGCTATGCGCAAGGCTTTGCTCAATTACGTACGGCAAGTAAAGAGTATGGATGGGATTTACCTTTTGCTGAAATTGCAAAAATTTGGCGTGCAGGCTGCATTATCCGAGCTCGATTCTTGCAAAAAATTACTGATGCTTACGAAAAAGATGCTGATTTAGCGAATTTACTATTGGATGATTATTTCATTGAAATCACAAAGAAATATCAACAATCAGTTCGCGAAGTGGTAGCGTTGGCAGTTCAAAGCGGTATTCCAGTACCTACTTTTTCAAGTGCAATTGCCTACTTTGACTCATATCGCAGCGAGAAATTACCAGCCAATTTAATTCAGGCTCAAAGAGATTATTTCGGTGCACATACTTATCAAAGATTAGATAAAGAAGGTACATATCATTATTCGTGGTATAAAGAAGAATAGGAGTTTTATTATGGTGCAAAAAGTATTAATCATTGAAGACGAAAAAAAGCTTTCAAAATTTATTTCTTTAGAGCTAGAACATGAAGGCTATCAAACAGAAATCAAGGAAAATGGTCGCTTAGGTTTAGAAGCTGCTTCAGCTGAAGATTGGGATGTTATTTTACTTGATTTGATGTTACCTGAATTAAATGGTCTAGAGGTTGCGCGTCGCTTACGTCAAACAAAACAAACACCAATTATTATTATGACTGCTAGAGATTCAGTAATGGATCGAGTTTCAGGCTTGGATCACGGTGCAGATGATTACATCGTTAAACCTTTTGCAATTGAAGAACTTTTAGCACGCTTACGCTCATTATTGCGTCGAGTTGATATCGAAACTGAAAAAAATGGCGATCATAGAACTTCGTTGAGCTATCGAGATTTAACGATTGAAAAAGAAAATCGAGTTGTTCGAAGAAATAATGTGATTATTGATTTGACAAAACGCGAGTATGAATTGATTTTAACTCTAATGGAAAATATTAATACGGTTTTGCCACGCGAAGAGCTCCTACGTAAAGTATGGGGACAAGACGGCAATGCAGAAACGAATGTCGTTGATGTCTACATTAGATATTTACGTAATAAAATTGATGTACCTGGACAAGATAGCTATATCCAAACTGTTCGTGGAACTGGCTATGTTATGCGTCAATGATCAACAAAATAAAAAGAGCGTATCAGCGTATTAAGAGTCCTTCATTGATGATGAAATGGGCGCTTGCGAGTGCGCTCTTTATTTTTATTTTATTTACAACCTTTGTTGTAATTACTTATAATTCGGCCGTAGGTTTGATTATGTCACGAGAACAACAAAATTTGGAACGGACAGTCACTGACATTAATCAAAAACTAGCGGTTGCTGATGAAGAATTAACCACTACGTCAGTCCAAAATTTGCTGAATCAAAATCTAACGTTTTCAGAAGGTCAAAATAGCGGGATTTATCTTGAAAGAAATGAATTTTTATCTGAAATCATTCAAAAGTCTTTTTCATTTTATGTTTATAATTCAGAAAAAAAGATTGTGTTTGGGACGGATGATTTGCCACCAAGCTTAATTGATGCACAAAAAGTTTCGCCGACAACGATTACTCTTGGAAAGGAAATCGGCAGTATCACATCACAACCGATTGTATCTGATGTAACTGGAGCGACAATTGGGCATGTTCAGGGCGTATTAGTATTAGAAAGTTTTTCGGAAGTCAGGGACTATTTATTTGGTATATTAATTACAACAGAAATTTTAGTTCTACTATTGAGTGTTGTCTTAGGTTATTTCTTAGCAAGATATTTTTTGAGACCAGTTCAAGTACTGCGAAACACAATGTTAGCTTTAAAGGACAATCCTAAGCTAGAAATTAATATGGACTCAATTAACACCGATGATGAGCTTGAGGATTTAGCCAATATTTTTGCTGAATTAATGGTTAAAATTAGAGAATCAATTGAGCAGAGAGATCAGTTTATTAGTGATGTCTCTCATGAGCTACGCACGCCTGTAGCGATTGTTGAAGGCCATCTTAAACTTTTAGATCGTTGGGGTAAAAATGATCCAGAGGTTCTAGAAGAAAGCATTGAGGCGAGTTTACAATCAATTCAAAGGATGAAGCATCTTATTCAGGAGATGCTAGAACTCTCAAGGACAGGGCATATTGAAGCACAGCCAGAGGAATTAACAGAAGTGTGTGAAATAGTTAATCGAGTAGCTCATGATTTTAGCGTTTTATACGATGGTGAATTTAAAATTGAAGTAGTCAATCAGCTTGATTTTTCAGATGTTGCTTTGATTAATGAGGAACGACTTGAGCAAGTTTTAATCATTCTGCTGGACAATGCTATTAAATATTCCACGGATAATAAAAAAATTGAGATTACTGCTTGGTCAGCTGAACGTTGTGTCTATATTAAAATTAAGGATTATGGCGAGGGTATTTCAAAGGATGATTTAGAAAAAATATTCGATCGTTTTTATCGTGTGGATAAAGTGAGAACGAATAGTAAGGGTGGCAATGGTCTAGGTTTATCAATTGCCCATCAAATTATTACAACCTACCATGGATCAATTAAAGTAAATAGTATTGAAAATCAAGGATCCGAATTTATTATTATGCTACCTAAGGTTGTGGAATAGCGAAAAATTAATTAAAATTGCTAAATAATTCTCAAGTTATTACCTAAAATAGCTTGAGAATTTTTATTTTTCAAAAAGAATAAAAAATATTTGGAAAAAGCGTTGACTCAGAAAATAAGATTTGCTATTATAAGAAAGCTGTCGCAGGAAAAGGCGAAAGCAAAAAAAACTTTTAAAAAAACTTTGAAAAAAAGATTGA
>JAKVKP010000010.1 GCA_022484805.1 Streptococcaceae bacterium | reverse complement strand
TTCCTCTTGACAACCTGAGAACCTTGAAAGGCTTTGGCATTTAAGCTGGTGGCGGAAGGATTATTAGCAACAAAAAACGGAGTAATTCACTACTCCGAAAAAAGTCTAACTTATGGGTCTCACAACACACAACATTTCTGTCCAATTTTTATTTGTCTTAAAATGACAAAAAAAGACATAGCATCCTACAATGAAATCGCACTTATATTTGCAGATAATCCAATCTTTCCAAGAAAGAATAGGCAATTTGTCGAAAATCGCCCTTATATTTGCAAATACTCCAATCTTTCCGAGAAAGAATGGACAATCCGTATAACATGAAGCGGAATATCAGAAGTATTTCTAAAATTGCAACATTCAAACTAGGCTTAAGCAACACAAAAAGGCAATTGTCCAAGGATAACTACCAACATCTAGATTGCTCTTTTTAGTCAAATCAGTATAATTTGACATTGAGTCCCATAAATTTGATACAATTCATGTAATAAAAAATCTGGACTGATATCCAACCTATTTTTGCTTGATGCTTCATCTAATCACTTTAGTGTTCGTATTCGAAGTCATTCAATTAAATGTTATACTAAAATAATAGCGCAAGTCTTTCTAATTATAAGACTTGTATTTATGAACCAATTAATTTAAAAGTTTTATTATTAAAAATAGCGCATCGTTATTTTTGGAGGTTGAATAAATGAAAAAATTAGTAATTGCGGAAAAGCCTTCGGTTGCTAAGGATTTAGCAAGGGTTCTAGGTGCCAAGCAGTCATCTAAATATTATTTTGAAGGACAGGACTATATTATCACCTGGGCATTGGGACATCTATTAACTCTTAGAATGCCAGAGGATTTGGATAAAAATTGGCAGCAATGGGAAATGAATACACTACCGATGCTTCCTAAAAAAATTGGGATTAAGCCATTACCAAAAACCCGTGGTCAGCTGAAGGCAATTGGTGAGTTAGCCAAGCGGAAGGATGTTAGTGGTTTAGTTATTGCAACCGATGCTGGACGTGAGGGCGAGCTAGTTGCACGTTGGATTGTTGAATGGATTCGCTTTGATAAAAAAATAGAGCGTCTTTGGATTTCCTCACAGACCGATCGAGCAATTAAGGCAGGCTTTGCCAAGCTAGAGTCTGCTCAAAATTATCAACGTTTATATGATTCTGCTTTGGCACGCAGTCAGGCTGACTGGTACATCGGACTGAATGTGACACGTGCTCTAACAGTTAAATATAATGACAGCTTATCTGCTGGGCGTGTCCAAACACCAACCTTGCAGCTTGTCCGTCAACAAGAGGCGAAGATTGCCTCTTTCCGTGCGCAAACTTTTTATGAGCCAAAATTAATTGTGCAAGGTAAAGAAGGTAAATATCAAGGGAATCCGTTTAAGTCACAGGCTGAGGTCGAACGCTTAATTGAGCAAATCACTGAAAAAGGTCAAGTCAAAATTAGTGAAACACAGCTCAAAACGGAGTCTGCACCCTTACCATACGATTTAACCGAGTTACAGCGTGTTGCCAATGAAAAATATAGCTTCTCAGCGAAAAAGACATTATCGATTGTTCAATCATTATATGAGTTCCATAAAATTGTTTCTTATCCTAGAACGGATAGTAAGTATTTGCCGAGCGATTTAAGAGCTGAGATGAAGGAGCACTTATTAGCACTCCGCCAAGTGACTGATGTTCGTGAGATTATTAAAAATGGTGCGAAAGTGACTCAGCAAGCTGTCTTTAATGATAGTAAGGTCAGTGACCATTACGCTTTGATTCCGACAGAGAAAGCACCTAATCTTGCGAAGCTTACTAACGATGAGCATAAAATTTATTTCTTAATTGTAACCCGCTTTGTTGGTTTATTTTTACCCAAATTTAAAAAAGAAGTGCAAAAAATCACAGTGACTTTCCCAGAGGCTACTTTTATTTTCAATCAAGAAAAAGTTATCGAAGCTGGCTTTAAGCAGGAAATACAAATGGAAAAAAATATCAATTGGGACCAAATTAAACAAGTTGCACCACATTTTTCAATCAAGCAAACGACTACCACACCGCCTAATCCGTTATCTGAAGGTAAGCTATTGCAACAAATGGAAAAATATGGGCTTGGTACGCCTGCGACAAGAGCTGAAATTATTGAAAAAATTATTTCCAGTGGTTATGTTGACAGAAATAAATTTTTAACTACCACGCCAAAGGGTAGACAGCTATTGGATTTAGTGAATCCAGATTTGAAAACACCAGAAACAACTGCTAAATGGGAAGTTCGACTTGAAAAAATTGCGCAAGGAAAAGAAAAACCACAGCAATTTGTCGCTGATATTATGGCTAAAGCGACAGCACTGATTACAGAAATTAAATCAAGCGATGTTGAATATAAAGATTTTTCGCTCACAACCAAAATTTGTCCAGTATGTGGTGCCAATTTAAAAGAAAAAACTACTAAAAATGGCAAGCTATTGATTTGCAGTAACACTGAATGTGACTATAAACGTCAGGCGGAAGCAAGAGTTAGTAATCATCGCTGTCCACAGTGTCACCGTAAGATGCTAATCATTGAAGGACACAACGGCAAATATTTTAAGTGTAAATATGATGGTACAACTGAAAAAATGGCGGCTGGTAAAGAAAAATCGAAAAAAGTAGACAAGCGAGAAACACAAAAAATCATGAAAAAATTGGAAAAAGATGCAGAATTAGAAAGTCCACTTGCAGCAGCATTGAAAAATTTGAAAATTTAACTAAATCTAGTGTCGAGTGCTTGACAATGCTCTCCCGAGTCAATCATTTTTTTACGATAAGTCAACTAAATGTTTAAGCGGAGTCGAAAGATTTATTTTTCAGCGTAGCATATTAATTTGTAGCGTGATTTGTACTTGTGAAGCAAGTAATGCGAAAGCATCTTTTAATGAATTTAAAAGACAAATTACGAAACAAAGCGACCAAAATTACAAGCTTCCTTTATCTCAAAAATGATTGTTTACCGTTCACTAAGATGCTAAATTTCCTTGTTTAAAACTCTGAAAAATAACCTAATCGTGCATTTATTTACTTGGACTATATGTCCAGACGTGTTAATGCTTTAGCATTTACAGGTCGTGGATGCGTTTGGTTAAGCACTTGGTGATTTTATCTCTTAGAGCTAATCCATAAGTCCAGAGGTGAGATGTAGCTATTTGAAGCGTTTTAGGGGATTTAGCCCGTTTCGAGCATGTCAGAGCAAGCACTCTCAACTATTTAAATAGATTGATAGATTAATCAAGGTTTTCTAATGTATCTCAGTCTTGATTATGTTATGATTATGAGTGGATATTTTCTTATTTAAAAGTCAAAAATCGAGATTAATAATGCAGGAGGCTGGCGTTTTGACCAAAGAAACTTTTTATATTACAACCCCAATTTATTATCCATCTGGGAAATTGCATATTGGGAATTCTTATACAACAATTGCCTGTGATGCTTTGGCGCGTTACAAACGATTAATGGATTTTGATGTTTTTTATTTAACTGGTACTGATGAGCATGGTCTAAAAATTGAAGAAAAAGCCAACCAGCTTGGTGTTACGCCTAAGAAGTATGTTGATGGTATGGCTGAAGATATTAAGGCTTTATGGTCATTATTAGATATTAGCTATGATAAATTTATTCGAACAACCGATGATTTTCATGAAGCAGCGATTCAACAAATTTTTGAGCAATTGTTAGCTCAAGGTGATATTTATCTAGGAGAATACGCAGGCTGGTATTCCGTATCTGACGAAGAATTCTTTACTGAAACACAGCTTGCAGAGGTTTTTAAAGACGATTCAGGAAAAGTAATTGGTGGGATTGCACCAAGTGGTCACGAAGTAGAATGGGTCAAGGAAGAATCTTATTTCTTCAAAATGAGTAAATATGCAGATCGTCTTTTAGACTATTACAATGAGCATCCAGAGTTTATTCAACCAGAATCGCGAAAAAATGAAATGATTAATAACTTCATCAAACCAGGTCTAGAAGATTTAGCAGTCTCAAGAACGACCTTTACTTGGGGTATTCCGGTTAAATCTAATCCGAAGCATGTCGTCTATGTTTGGATTGATGCTTTAGCAAACTATATTACTGCACTTGGCTACGGTAGTGATGATGATTCACTCTTTAAAAAATATTGGCCTGCTAACATTCACATGGTAGGTAAAGAAATCGTTCGTTTCCATACCATTTACTGGCCAATTATGCTAATGGCGCTAGATTTACCATTGCCAAAACAAGTTTTTGGTCACGGTTGGTTATTGATGCGTGATGGTAAAATGTCTAAATCTAAAGGCAATGTTGTCTATCCAGAAATGCTAGTTGAACGCTATGGTTTGGACGCTTTGCGTTATTATTTATTACGTGCTGTGCCGTTTGGCAGTGACGGCGTCTTTACGCCGGAAGATTTTGTTACGAGAACAAATTCTGATTTGGCCAATGATTTAGGTAATCTATTAAACCGAACAGTAGCGATGATTAATAAATATACGGATGGTGTGATTCCAACCTACCATCGTAATGTTACATCCTTCGATGCAGATTTACAAAATCAAATTGCAGATGCCGTGGTAAAATATCACGAAGCCTTTGATAAATTGGAGTTTAATATTGCTTTAGGCGAGGTTTGGGAGATTATTTCACGTTCCAATAAATATATTGATGAGTCAATGCCGTGGGTACTTGCTAAGGATGCTGATAAACGTGACGAGTTAAATAGTGTTTTAGCGCATTTAGCAGAAGCACTAGCTTTAGTGGGTGTTTTAATTCAGCCTGTATTGACTCAAGCACCAAAATCAATTTTTGAGCAGCTCGGGCTGGGAACAGTACCAAGTATTCATTCTGTGGTTTATGGTGAATTAACTGAAAACCAAAAAGTTGTGGCTAAAGGGCAACCAATTTTCCCACGATTAGATTCGGAAGAAGAAATCGCTTATATTAAGACACAAATGTCTGGCGGTGTAACCGAAAAGGAATGGCTTCCAGAGGAAGTAGAGTTAATTTCAACCAAAGAGAAGGCCATCAAATATGAGGATTTTGACAAAATTGAATTAAAGGTTGCTGAAGTCATCGAGGTTAAGAAGGTTGAAGGTGCCGATAAGCTTCTACAATTTAGGTTGGATGCAGGGGACAAAGAGCATCGTCAAATTTTATCAGGAATTGCCGAATTTTATCCAAATCCAGAAGTATTAGTTGGTCAAAAAGTTGTAATTGTTGCTAATTTGAAACCAAGAAAATTGCGCGGTGAAGTCAGCCAAGGTATGATTTTATCTGCTGAAGGTGAAAATGGCATTTTAAAAGTTGTTGATGCACCGAATGTGCCAAATGGTTCAGTCATTAGCTAATTTAACAAGAAATTAATCATAAGGTTGGCAAATTGCCAGCCTTATTTTAAATTAAAAAAACTTGATTATAAGTAAGAGAGGAAGCTAATAATGACATTTGAATCAATTTTACCGATTTTAAAATCGGGTAAGAAGGCTGTGAGAACGCAAGGCTGGAGTGGTGCAGAAAATTTTATTGCCATTTACGATTCAATTATTCTAGAAAATGGTGAACAGCTTCAAGTAACACCTTATTTTCTGATTAATGTTTCAGGCGATGGCGAGGGTTATTCAATGTGGTCTCCTACTCCGTGTGATGTTTTGGCAAATGACTGGGAGGTCGTTGATGAATAGAACGAGAGTGAAAGACGCGTTTCTCTCCTGATGACGAATTTTTCATTTTACATCATACGCTGGTTAGAAAAGTGATTATAAGTTTAAAATATTAATGGTGACATTCAATGTCAGGAATTGTTTTCATATATCCTGAGCTGTTCTAGCGCAAGAGGAAAAAGCTAATCAAGAATAATTTTACACATTGATAAAAGGAGTAGATAATGGATTTTTGTGATTTTAAGAATAAGCAAGTTTTAATCACAGGCTGCAGTAGTGGCATTGGCTTGGCACAGACTCGCGCTTTTCTTGCTGAGGGTGCGATTGTTCATGGGATTGATATCCAGAATTGTCCAATTAGTAATTCCGAAGGATTTCATTTTCATCAAATAAATATTCTTGATTGCATGCAAGTTATTAAGGTGATTGAAGCAATTGATTCGATTGATATTTTGCTAAATACTGCGGGTATTCTAGATGATTATCAGCCAATTTTAGCAACAACTCAAGCTGACTTTGAAAAGGTGATTGCAACCAATCTCACCAGTATGTTTACAACGACTCAGCAGGTCTTACCCAAAATGCTAGCTAAAAATGCTGGTGTTATTATTAATATGTGCTCGATTGCTGGATTAGTTGCAGGCGGTGGTGGTATTGCTTATACGACTAGCAAGCATGCAGTTTCAGGCTTTACTAAACAGCTTGCCTTAGATTACGCGAAGGATAATATTAAAATTAATGCAATTGCACCAGGTGCGATTAAAACGCCAATGAATGCTAAAGATTTTGCTGGTAATGGTGAGATGGCACAATGGGTTGCTGATGAAACGCCGGTCAAACGCTGGGGGACTGCTGAAGAAGTCGCCAATCTCAGCTTATTTTTGGCGAGTGAGGCTTCTAATTATTTACAGGGAACCATTATTCCAATTGATGGTGGCTGGACGATAAAATAGTATGATTTGCTTATGTATACGGTTAAGCTGAATTTAAAAATATGCTATAATTATTAAAAAACTTGAGGAAAAATTATGGATGAAACAGATCAAAAAGTTGGCGAAAAGCTCAAACAGCTGACCGATTATTTAGGTGAATTAGATTTAGTTAAAAATTATCGAGCAATTGAGTATAAAATCAATCATAATGACCAAATTCAACAATGGACTACGGATTTGGAAAAAGCACAAAAAGATGCAGTGCTTTATCAAAGAATTAATAAGCAGAATGCCGCCAAGCTGGCAAACCAACAGGTAGATGCTTTAAATGAAAAAATTAATCAGCATCCATTGGTTGTAGCTTACCGTCAACAGCTAAAAGATGTCGATGATTTATTACACTACTTAACTAGTCGAATCGAAGCTGAAATCAATCAATCACTCGATGATAATAACTTTGAATGATTATTAATATCAATAAGTGATTTTTATTATAGGAGATAGAAAAATGGCAATTGAAAAAATTTCCCCTGGCATGCAGCAATATCTTGATATTAAAAAGGATTACCCAGATGCTTTTTTGATGTTTAGAATGGGAGATTTTTATGAATTATTCTATGAGGATGCTGAAAAAGCAGCGCATTTACTGGAATTAACCTTGACAAGCCGCAATAAAAATGCTGAAAATCCAATTCCTATGGCAGGCGTACCATATCATTCTGCTCAAATTTATGTGGACCAGTTGATTGAAGCGGGTTATAAGGTTGCAATTGCAGAGCAAATGGAAGATCCAAAGCTTGCTAAGGGTGTGGTTAAGCGTGAAGTTGTGCAAGTCTTAACACCGGGGACAACAACCAACAGTCAAGAGGATAAGACAAGTAATAATTTCTTAACTGCAATTGCACAGTCAGCAGGCGGTTATAGCTTTGCTTATATTGATTTAGCAACAGGTGAATTAAAGGTATCCTATTTTTCAGATTTAGATGATATTATCAATGAATGCTTAACATTAAATACTAAAGAATTGATATTGGATGAGGCTTTAATTGTAGATTTAGAAACGATTAAAAAACGTCTTAATATCCTAATCTCTGTTCGAGTAGTGGAAGTGCTTTCTGATGAGCTTAATTCGCTTGTTTCAGAAATTGAAGATGGTGCTCGCCCAGCTTTAAATTTATTATTAAATTATGTTAGTAAAACGCAGATGCGTCATTTATCACATATTAAGCCTGCCGAATTTTACACGGCTGAACAGTTTTTGAAAATTGATTACTTTTCAAAATACAATCTGGAGCTCACTAAAACGATTCGTCATGGTAAAAAGCAAGGTACTTTGTTTTGGCTGTTAGATGAAACAAAAACAGCAATGGGGACACGCTTATTGAAGCAATGGATTGAGCGTCCGTTAATTCAAAAAAAACAAATTATCGCAAGACAAGCAATTGTTGAAGTTTTATTAAATCACTTTTTTGAACGTAGCGATTTAGAGGAAAGCTTAAAAGGAGTTTATGACTTAGAGCGTTTGGCAAGCAGAGTGGCTTTTGGTAATGCAAATCCGAAAGATCTTTTACAGCTAAAGCATTCACTTTACCAAGTGCCAAATATCATTGCTATTTTACGTAATATTGACCATCCCGCTTTAAACCATTTAACAGATCATTTGAATGAATTGCCAGAGTTGGCTGATTTAATTGAACGCGGCATTGCTGATGACGCACCAAATGTTATCACAGAGGGTGGCATTATTAAAACGGGTTATAATGCAGATTTAGATGTTTTCCGTGAAGCTGGTCGCGATGGTGCTAAATGGATTTCAGACATAGAACAAAAAGAAAAAGCTAATACAGGTATTAAAAATTTACGAATTGATTATAATCGTAAGGATGGCTATTATTTCCATGTTACTCAATCACAATTAGACTCAATTCCTGATTACTTTTTTAGGAAAGCAACCTTAAAAAATTCAGAACGCTTTGGTACGGATGAATTAGCTAAAATCGAAGGTATCATTTTAGAGGCGCGTGACAAGTCTACTGATTTAGAGTATCGCTTATTTTTGGCGTTGCGTGAACAGGTAGAAACCTATATTGCACCGTTGCAGAAACTTGCATTGAAAATTTCAGAAATTGATTGTCTACAAAGTCTTGCTAAGGTGGCAGAAAATTATCACTATGTGAAGCCTGAGATGATTGAATTTGGTCGTTCGCTTGAAATTATTGAAGGCCGCCATGCAGTTGTTGAAAAAGTATTAGGACCCAATACATATGTACCTAATTCGCTTGAAATGAATGAAAATGAGACAATTGAATTAATTACAGGTCCAAATATGTCGGGTAAATCAACCTATATGAGACAGCTTGCCTTAATGGTTATTTTGGCTCAAATTGGAAGCTTTGTCCCTGCTGCATCAGCTAAGCTACCGATATTTGATGCCATCTATACGCGAATTGGTGCAAGCGATGATTTAATATCTGGTCAATCTACCTTCATGGTTGAAATGATGGAAGCTAATCTCGCTGTGCGTAATGCAACTGCTCAAAGCTTAATCTTATTTGATGAGCTTGGTAGGGGAACGGCCACTTATGATGGAATGGCTTTGGCACAGTCAATTATTGAGTATCTACATGATAACGTGGGAGCAAAAACACTTTTTTCAACTCACTATCATGAATTAACAGTATTAGGACAAACCCTTTCTGGTCTTAAAAATGTCCATGTATCAACATTGGAGGAAGACGGAAATGTAACCTTTTTACATAAAATGATTGCAGGACCAGCAGATAAAAGCTATGGGATTCATGTTGCTCAAATTGCAGGCTTGCCAAGTGCCGTTTTAGATCGTGCTCAAGTAATCTTGAATGAATTAGAAAACACAGAACAGCTGGCGCAATCAGCTGGAGAGACGATTGCTGACGAACAGCTTTCACTTTTTATTGATGATTCAAAGGATGAGCTGCTCAATGAAGTCCGAAGTTTTGATCTGATGCACGCAACACCAATAGATGCGATGACTTTTATTGCGAATTTACAGAAAAAATGCTGAGCTGCGGATATTGGCAATAAGGAAATTCGATAATTTTTTGAGATAGGGGTAACTTGCCACTTAGCTGTTTTATTGCAAAGCGCTTTGCTCTGAGGCAGGTTATTCAGCTATCGAAGTTTGTCCAGTATGTAGTAGAGGAGTTTTTAGAGTACGATGTCAAAGAAGAAGAAAATAAAAAAAACTTTAGTTGAACAAATTTTGGATAAGGCGAAGATTTCGTATGAGTCTATTATTTTTGCGACACATCAAGCAGGCGATGTGGTGCAAATTGATCGTCATCAACTTGAAGATGAAACGATTTATAAAACGCTTGCGTTAATTGGTAATGTTACTGGACCAGTTATTGGTATTGTACCAGTTTCAGCACATCTATCTTATAAAAAATTAGCAGCCGCTTCAGGCAATAAAAAAGTGGGTATGATTCCGCTTAAGGATTTGGAGCAAACAACGGGATATGTTCATGGTGCAAATAATCCAGTTGGCATTCACCAAACGAAAAAATTTCCTATTTATATTGACCAGTCTGCTCTTGATCGTGGTTGGTTAATTGTTTCTGCAGGTGAGCTTGGCCGTTCAATTAAAATTGATGCGCAGGTGCTTGCTGAATTTGTTCAGGCACAATTTACGGATTTGATTGAGGTGTAAATAAAGAATAATTGCATAATAATCAGCCCAATGCCAATCTTGAATCAACCAAAAGTCTGATGTATTACGATTTTGAATCTTTTATAGTTAATATATCAAGCAACTAAGGGAGGCAATTATGTTTAAGAGAAGTGTTGACTTATTTTTTAAGAAGTACTTTGATTTTAAATCAGAAACGACTTTTGATGAGTTTTATCCGGCTGCAATTATTTTGATTTTAATTAATTTTGTTGGGGAATTTTTTACGAAAGGTACAGAGCGACTTGCAATTTTTCCAAATGACAATATTTTTGGTGTTGCCTTTGGTTTAATTAGTTTACTATTGTTGATTCCAACGCTTGCCTTATTAGTTAGACGTTTTTCAAATGTTGGCTTTTCATGGCGCCTATTCGTTGTTTTACTTGTTTTATCAGCAATTCCATTTATTGGTTGGTTTGCTCGAGTAATCATAATTTTAATTGTTATTCAACAAGCCGGTTTTGCCAGAAATATTCATTTGAATATTGGTAATACAACTTGGTATAAGAAGTAGCAGTAGCTCAGTATATAAATAAAAAAGTTATCATTTTAATTAAGATGATAACTTTTTTTAGTTTCAAATTATTCCAAGCGTTGATTAATAGCTCCAAAGCGTTTTTCGAACTCGCTAATATCATTTAGTTTTGAAAAGTTAATTCGAATCGCATTGTACTGCTGACTGAAAATAAAGCTAGGCGCAATTAGTAATCTTTCTTCAATAAAATATTCAAATTCATTCATTGATAAGTCATGCGAATAGGTTAGCCATTGATAAAGGCCGCCATCGATACTGGTCGGTTGCCAATTCGGATATTTTTTTATAATATGTAATAATTCAGTATGCCTTTGCTTAAGTATTTGATTAGTTTGATTAATTTTTTCTTTAAATTCTGCTGAGTTAAAAGCTTGTGTTGCGATAATCTGCGGGAAAATATTAAGACTAAAATCCATTAATTCTCGTGCTTCTGCTAATTTTTTGACCATAAACGGTGGTGCAATACACCAACCGATATTGATATTGCTCCCTAGAACTTTTGAAAGCGAACCGAGATAAATCACGTTTAGGCTATCTAAACTTTTCAGCGGCAGTATCTTTTGACCTGTAAAGTTAAAAAGCTGAAAGACATCATCTTCAATAATCGGAATTTGATAATTTGCACAAATTTGAATCAACTCTTGACGATTTTCGCTTGTTAAAGTAATGCCAGTAGGATTATGAAAGTTTGGATTTAAGATTAAAAATTTAATTTTATTATTTTGAAAGGCTTTTTCCAAGGCATGAATATCAATCTTTTTACGTTGAATATCCAGCGGAATTTGAATTGTTTTGATACCTGCAGATTGAAATAACGATAGTCGATATAAAAAGGATGGTGATTCAGTTGCAACGGCATCTCCGGGTGATAGTAGTACCTGTAAAATGAGAAACAATGCTTGTCTCGCGCCACTTGTGATGAGTACCTCATCTGGATTCACTGCTATATTCTGTCTTTTTAAGTGCTTACAAACAGCTTCCTTAAGGTCGACAAGTCCACTGCTATCTTGTTTCCTATCAGCAATTTCAGCCCAGTCGAATGAGGGAAAGTTAAAATTTGGAATTAATTGTGATGAGAGTTCACCAGTATATAAATCCATCGCTTTTTTTCTATACTTGGTAATTCTGTCTTGATAGCTGGATTGAGTTGAAATAGGGTGATTGGTTAAAGTTTGATACCAATTGGTTTGTCCTTCAAAGAGTAAATTATAATTCTCGCTGACATATGTCCCACTACCAACACGACGCTCCAAAACGCCAATTGCCGTCAATTCTTCGTAGCTTCTAATAATTGTTGAGCGATTTACCTTGAATTGCTCTGCAAGCATTCTTTCGCTTGGTAGCCGACTGCCAATCGGATAATCTCCTGCTTTAATGCGTCGCTTAATTTCCTCAATAATTTGAATATATTTTGGCTGCTGCTTCATTAGTCCTCCCTACACTGACAAATTGGATGGTTTTATCTCAACCGATTATACTTTATTGTAGTTTAGATGTGATTGATAAAAATTGCAAATCATTCTTAACAAAGTGAAATTTGTTTTAAAATTATTTTTTTAAAGTAGCATTCAATAAATTTTCACCAAAAGAAATGACATTATTCTGTAATTTCTGATTTTTCAAATCTGCCTTCGGCTCACTTAATTTATCCAAAATATAGTAATGAATTGTGCCAGTGTTATCATTTTTATTTAATATCTTGACCACTGATTGGGCAACCTTTTCTGGTGATTTAGAGAATAGTTTAGCAATGGGACTTAGCCATTGTAATTTATCTGGAAATACCTTAGTCAGTGTGCTTGTATACATCGTTGTTGGATCGAAAATTTTAATATCAAAATTGAAATGATTTGCTAAGTTTTCCAGATATAGACAAAACATTAGTTTACTGACGGAATAACTTTTCATAGCTGTTAAGTTAGCAATTTCATCTATTTCTTTTGAATTGAATTTTTTGGGCATCATCTGAGTAGTTGTGTAATAGATGATTGGTGAATTAGAGGCTGATAAAGATGATCTTACAGTTTCAGTGATTAATAACGGAGAAAGATAATTTAAAGCGAGTGCAAAATTTAAGCCTTCCTTAGTCTTTTGTCCTTTGTCTTTAGGAACAGCACCTGCGTTATGGATCAGATAATCAATGACTGGATGTTTTTCTTTAATTTGGTTTGCACTAATTTTGACTTCATTTAGTAATGAAAGATCACTAACATAGATATCCACCTTACTATTTTTATTTTTTTGTTGGATTAAGGTTTCAATTTTCTTTAGTTTTTCTTTATTTCGCCCAATTAATATATATGTATTATTATTTTCAGCTAGTAATTCAATGATATGCCTGCCTAAGCCATCGGTTATTCCTGTTAATAAAATTGTTTTGTTTTTCATTGAAAGTCCCTCCAATTTTTAAATATATTCACTACTACGATTCTTTATCTTTTTCTTTTTTAGAAAGATGGTATATAAAGCATCAAAAACGAAGCAAATACCGCCCATAATAATAATATAAATATTAATGCTCTCTAAAAAACCACCAAGAATGGTTGGTACGAAAGTGCCAATCCATTTTGCAACAGCCATTAAAATGGTTTGACCTTCAGTATCCTTTCTTTGAAATAGCATCACTAAAAACATAATAGACATCGCGGCATTTTGTGCAAAGGCTGAATATTGGGATGCTGTTACGGTATCAAATTGGAAATAAAACGCAAACTGCATGGCAAAACAGGTTATGAAAACTAAAATACTAAATGGTATAAAGTATTTTTGTACCTCGTCGGTATAATACTTTTGACCATATTTAAAGTAAGTATAGACAATGATGGCATCTAACGTTGCCCAAACTAGATTGACCCAGCCTTGTAGGCTAGCAGCACCAAGAATTAATTCATCAATGGAATAAATAACTTCCCAAGCAAAGTTTAATCCTAGTGCAAATAACGGCATGCCATAGGTTTTATATTTCAATCCACTATGAATAAGTTCAATATAGACAACTGACCAGCAAATGCCACTTAGTAGCATCATAAATTCCTTCATATCAAATTCATCTCCGGTTCTACTTCAAAATATATGTTACAGATGTTACATTTATTATTGTATAATGTTAATTAATTAGCTACAAGATACAATTTTAATGATTTGTTACAGTTTAGGGAGATTAGCGATGAAACAAAGAAGTCAAGCAGAGCAGAGTAAATATTTGTTAACAGAAACACTTTTAGAAATGATGGAGACTCAGGCATTTGAAAGCATCACGATTAAAGCTTTAACTGAAAGAGCAGGAATTTCAAGATTAACCTATTACCGCCATTTTAAAAGTAAGGAAGATGTGATACTGGAACATATTAGCCTTGTTTTTGAACGTTATTTTAATGAAATTAGGAAACATAAGACCTTAACTCTAAAAACGGCATTAGTTCTATGTTTTTCATATTGGCGAAACGATGAGCGACTCGCGAAATTATTAGTTAAGCATCAGCTTACAGGTTTACTTTATCAGTCCTTTAGCAAATATTTGGAAGTCGTGCTGAGCTTAGCTATTTTACCTTATGAGATTAGCCATTTTCAAAAAAAATTTATCGAAGGTGGACTTGTTACAGTAATGATTGACTGGATGAGTTATTCAAATGATAAATCTGAGACAGAAGTCGCAGACTTAATTATAGAATTGGTATCTATACTTGAATAATTGCTAAATATATGAGTTTGATAGCACTGATTTGAGAGTGGAAATGAATTAGTGCTATAATAAGGCTATGAAAAATGAGCAGATGATTACCCTACCCTTATCAGAAATTCGAGCTAATCCGAAGCAGCCACGTACTTATTTTGACGATAATGAGCTTAAGTCGTTGGCGCAGTCGATAAAAAGTATTGGTTTAATTCAACCAATTATTGTTCAACCTTCCGCATTGTTTGGTTATGAGATTGTCGCTGGTGAACGCCGTTTTCGAGCGAGTGCGCTGGCAGGTTTGACAGAAATTCCAGCGATTATTCGGCAATTTACTGCCAATCAGGTTGAGACGGTTGCACTTTTAGAAAATATTCAACGTCAGGATTTGAATCCCATTGAAGAAGCATTAGCCTATCAAAATATTATAAAAAATCAGCAGTTGACTCAGGAGCAGCTAGCTGAAGTGGTTGGTAAATCACGTACTTATTTGACGAATATGCTCCGTTTATTGGGTTTGCCTGAAAGAATTCAAGAAGCAGTTAAGGCTCAAAAATTATCTAATGTTCAAGCACGCACCTTATTGGGATTAAAGGATGAAAAAGCACAACTTGAATTAGCCGACAGAGCAATAGTCGAAGGCTTGACCGTCAGACAATTAGAGCAAATTGTCCGTCAAGAGATGAAGCAAGCCCAAGTGCCAAATTCAAAAAAGAACCTTTTTCTTTCTGATGTTGAGGAAAGTTTAAAGCATCGTTTTGGTACGGTTGTTACAATTAAAGGTAGTGAGTCAAAAGGTAAAATTGAGCTAAATTATGCTGATTTAGATGAGTTGAATCGAATTTTAGAACTTTTAGGAATAAGAGAGGAAATATGAAATGAGTGAGCAGTTGCAATTAAAGGATTTTCCCTTCACTGAGATTGGAGATCAGTTTAGGATTCAAAAGATTTCACCTGTTAATATTTATGGTCGGTTGGCTCAACCAGCAGAGACCGTTGCAGGTGTTATTTTTGAGATTGAAACGCTTGAAACTTCACCGGTTGGTCAAAAAAGAACGGAGATTAAAGTTTTTGGACCAAATAGTCAGCTTGAAATTAAATCAGGTGATTTAGTTGAATTTGAAGGGCTAATTGCCAATCGGAATGGTGAAGCAATTTCATATATTGCCAAGGCGATTAAGGTGCTTTAAAGCGAGCAGAAGTCGTAGGCTTAAGTATTAATTTTATAGAAAGGGGTAATTTAATGAATCTACAAGACTCAGTCGGTATTTTAGCTGGTATCGGTCCGAAAAAAATAGCTGCTTTAGCAACCTTAGGGATTTCCACTATTCAAGATTTATTATTAAATTTTCCCTTTCGCTACGAAGATTTTGCTAGTAAATCAGTTTATGACTTGGTAGACGGAGAAAAGGCAGTCTTAGTCGGTCAGGTGGTAACGGAGCCTGTTGTTAATTACTTTGGTCATAAACGAAATAAACTAACCTTTAAAATAAAGCAAGAGGATGCAGTGATTTCGGTGTCCTTTTTTAATCAGCCATATTTAAAAGATAAAGTGGCAGCTAATTATGAAACAATGATTTTTGGAAAATGGGATGATACTAGAAAGGCGTTAACAGGCTTGAAAATTCTTGGTGCAAAATTCCAAGCAGGTGATTTTCAAGGTGTTTATCATACAAATAAGCATGTTAAGCAAAGTGAGCTAGAAAAATGGGTAAGACAAGCACTTGATTTAGGCTATTCAGAATTATTTCAAGAAATCCTTCCGATTGATTTGTTAAAGCGTTATCGACTAATGTCATACAGTCAGGCGGTTAGCGCTCTACACTTACCAAATAGCGAGGCTGAATATCATCAAGCAGGCCGACGCATGAAATATCAAGAATTGTTATTATTTCAGTTACAGCTTCAGTCAATTCGTTATCAAGATAGACAGGTTGATAGTGGCTTAACGATTAATTATTCCAATGAAGCAGTGGCGCAACTGATTGCAATTCTGCCATTTAGCCTGACGGTAGCTCAAAATCGTGTCTTGGAAGAAATATTAGCTGATTTGAAATCTCCTTTTCACATGAATCGCCTTTTACAGGGGGATGTTGGGAGTGGCAAGACAGTGATTGCGGCAATTGCGATGTATGCGAGTCATACCGCTGGCTTTCAATCTGCCTTAATGGTACCTACTGAAATTTTGGCAATTCAGCATTTCGAAAGTTTAAAAGCCTTATTTGGTAACAAAATTCAAATTGCTAGGTTGACTAGTGGGATGAAGGCGAAGGAAAAGCAGCAAATTTTAGCTAAAATTGCAGATGGTCAGATTCAAATGGTTATTGGTACGCATGCTATTATTCAAGAAGCGGTTAGTTTTTCAAATTTAGGCTTGGTAATCACCGATGAACAGCATCGTTTCGGTGTTAATCAACGAAAGATATTTCGTGAAAAGGGTCAAAATCCAGACGTTTTGATGATGACAGCGACACCAATCCCTAGAACCTTAGCGATTACGGTCTATGGGGAAATGGACGTTTCAATTATTGATGAGCTACCTGCAGGTCGCAAGCCAATCCAAACTAGATGGGTCAAGCATCAAGCATTGCCTAAAGTATTGTCCTGGTTGGAGGTGGAATTAAATCATGGTCATCAAGCCTATTTTATTTCACCATTGATTGAAGAGAGCGAACAACTGGATTTGAAAAATGCGACCGAGCTATTCGAAGAATTAAGTCAGTTTTATACTGGAAAGGCTAGAGTTGCCTTACTTCATGGTAAAATGAAAAACGATGAAAAAGAGGCAATTATGCAGGCCTTTAAAGCACATCAAATCGATATACTGGTATCAACTACTGTGATTGAGGTTGGAGTTAATGTGCCAAATGCTACAGTGATGGTTATTATGGATGCGGATCGTTTTGGTCTTGCTCAGTTACATCAGCTACGTGGACGAATTGGTAGAGGTGAGGCAAAATCCTATGCAGTTTTAGTAGCAAACCCAAAAACAAAACAAGGTAAAGAACGTCTCACGATTATGACTGAGGTTAGTAATGGTTTTGTTCTTGCCCAAAAGGACTTGGAAATGCGTGGTGCGGGAGAAGTATTTGGTTTGAAACAGTCTGGTTTGCCAGAGTTTCTAGTTGCTGATATTGTTAATGACAATAACATTTTAGAAACTGCACGCCAAGATGCCGAAAAAATTTGGCAAATTAAGAATTGGCAAGCAAGAACTGAATTTCAAGGTTTGTTTAAAAGTTTGAACGAATCTAAACAGTCGATTTTTGATTAGTCAATCAATAGTTGACAAACGCATGATTAATCATGTTATAATCTTTTAGTACGTATCCAATGTATTAACGATTAAACAATAAATGTCATTATACTTCTATAAAATTCATTCTTTATATTTTGTATTATGATTAATAAGCAATTAATAAAAAAGGAGCAATAACGTGAAAATTGCCGTAGACGCAATGGGTGGCGATAATGCACCAAAAGCAATCATTGAGGGTGTTAATATTGCTAAAAATGAAAATCCAGAATTAGAATTTTTGCTTTTTGGTAAGGAAGACGCAATTCGTCAATATTTAAGCGATGACAAAAATATCACAATTATCCATACGGATGAAAAAATAGAATCGGATGATGAGCCAGTGAAATCAATCCGTAAGAAAAAACAGGCTTCGATGGTTTTAGCTGCACAGGCAGTTAAAGATGGTCAAGCAGATGCTGTTTTTTCAGCTGGAAATACGGGAGCCTTACTTGCCGCAGGTCTTTTTATTGTCGGACGAATCAAACAGATTGAACGACCTGGTCTGATGACAACGCTACCGGTATTAGGCGACAAAATGACTGGCTTTGATATGTTGGACTTAGGTGCTAATGCAGATAACGAAGCGAAGCACATTGAGCAATTTGCGATTCTCGGTTCTTTTTATGCAAAAAATGTTCGAGGCATTGCAAACCCAACAGTTGGCTTATTGAACAATGGGACCGAGGCTTCTAAGGGATCTAAACTGACTAAAGCAGCTTTCGAGCTTTTAAATGAAAATTCGGCAATTAATTTTATTGGTAATGTGGAAAGCCGTGATATTTTAACAGGTGTAGCTGACGTTGTTGTAACTGATGGCTTTACTGGTAATGCGGTTTTGAAATCAATTGAAGGTACTGCTGGCGGCATTATGTCATTATTGAAAACGGCAATTAAGGATGAAGGCTTAAAAGGTAAACTAGGTGCTTTAATGCTTAAAGAAGGACTGATGACGATGAAAAATCAAATGGATTATTCAAATGCAGGTGGTGCGGTTTTATTTGGTTTAAAGGCTCCGGTCGTTAAAACGCATGGTTCAACTGAGGCTAAGGCAGTGGCAGTTACGATTGCGCAAATTAAAAAAATGTTAACCACCAATGTTGTCGGTCAATTGACAGAATATTTTGCTTCAACAGAGAGTGAAAAATAAGGAGAGATTAAATGAGTCGCGAAGAAATTTTTAATAAGGTTGTTCAATTAATTGCCAATTATTTTGAAGTAGATGCTGCAAGTATTACCGGAGAAACAAATATTATCAAGGACTTGAGCGCAGATTCAATTTCAATTATGGAGTTTGTTTTGGCAATGGAAGATGAATTCGAAATTGAAATTTCAGATGAAGATGCTGAGAATATTGCTACTGTGAATGAAATTGTGAATCACTTGGAATCAGCACTTAAATAAATTCTTAATAGGGAGAGGCATTTAGCAAATTGAGAAAAGTTGCTAAATATGCTTGGTATAAAGAGAAAAACGATAATGGTGACATTTTTTGTCAGGAATTGTTTTTGTCCAATACCCCATCAACTTCAATAGAACATTATAAAAGGCTAAAATCATTGATTTGATTTTAGCTTTTTGACTTGATCTAACGTGTAATCTGCCAATGATTGATTGGACCAAATTTATGACCAACAGCAATTGGATGGGCAATGGCTTGTGTGACTTGCTCCTTTGCAATACGAATTGCTTGTGCTACATTTTCTCCTTTGGCAATTTCTGCCGTAATGATTGCAGATAATGTATCACCTGTGCCGTTGATACGATTCGTTGGGTAAAAGGGTGCCTCTAACCAAAATTCGGAACCATCTTCTAAAATTACAAAATCTCGGATGATTGTCTGATTTTCTGCGTGCTTTCTTCCTTTGGCAATGACATTTTTTGCACCAAGCTTTTTTATTTTTCGGGCAGCGTGAATGACATCCTCATCTGTTTCAATTTTTAATTCGGCAAGCTTTTGTTGCTCAAAAAAGTTGGGTGTAATTACTTCTGCTAAAGGAACTAAACGATTTTTCAATGCCTCGTATGCTTCGGGCTCTAAAAGCTCGTCTCCAAATTTTGTCATAATTACTGGATCTAAAATTAGCGGTCCGAAGGGATATTTTTCTAGGTTGTTGGCAACACAATTAATAATTGCTTCGTTTGCTAGCATTCCAGTTTTGACTGCTCTAATTTGATAATCATCGGCAAGTGCTTTAAATTCAGAATCAATAAAGCTAATTGGAAAAGGATGCGCATCGTGAATCGCATAGCTGTTACCTGCCACTGCGGCAACTAAAATACTTGTACCATAGACGCCTCTTGCAAAAAAACTATGTAAATCAGCCTGTGCACCCGCTGAACCATCAGAATCACTCCCTGCGATTGTTGCGACTTGAATAAATTCATTACTCATTATATTGCCTCAATTCTATATTTTTTATTAATATACCTAAAAAAATTAAAAAGAACTACATCCAATTGGATGTTAAAAAACCATCCAATTTTAAATTAGATGGTTTAATCTTAAATTGATTGAACATATTTCCAGATTTCATTTGGCTGATTAACAATCTCATTAGCTCCGTTTTGCCTTAATTCATCTAAGCTACCAAAGCCCCAAGTGACGCCGATACTTGAAATATGATTTATTTTAGCACCGATGATGTCATGCTTACGATCCCCAATCATGACGGATTTTTTGGGATTGGCTTGAACATTTAAAATCGCTTGCGCCAAAATTTCATCTTTCTGAGACAAGCTGCCATCAAGCGTAGCGCCAACGATATTGCTAAAGTATTGATTGAGTTGAAAATGCTCTAATATGGTCGCAGCAAAAATTTCTGGCTTACTTGTTGCAATAGCTAAAGTATGCTTTTCCTTTTGAAGCTGCTTAAGTAAGTCAGGAATACCATCATAGACACGGTTTTCAAATAGCCCCTTCTTGGAGAAATACTCTCGATAGAAGTCAACAGCTGTTTCTAATTCGTCGTCTGGAATTTGTAAAATATCAGCGAAACCATTTATTAGTGGTGGGCCAATCATTTTGCGAAGTGTCGCTCGATTGGGTATATCTCGGTTCATTTTTTTTAAGGCATAGATGATGGAGTTTAAAATCCCCTCTTGTGAATCTGTTATTGTGCCATCAAGATCAAAAAAAATAAAGGCCATCGTTTAAAATCCTTTCTTGAAAAAGTTACAAAGACTATTCTGAATAATTGATAGTTAATCCAAAAGTCTAGAATGTCGTTATGACTCAATTAATTATTATTCTACCAGAATTTAAATAATATAGCAGTTTTTTGTGTAAGTGCTAGTGAGTGATTGAGTTTGAATTTTTTATTACTTAGTTATTTTTAAGGCTTATTATTTAATTTTTATTCTGGATTTTATTAGCTTATTTTTAATAGCGAATGTTATTTTTTTAAGCATTTTAATTAACAATGTCTCGGATTTGTCATATACTGAACTTAAGTTGGATTTGCCATGAATAAATAATAATTTTTATGAAAAATCCAATTTCAATATATAAAACTAAACATACGGAGGTAATTATGTCATTAATTGGAAAAACTGTTGAAGAATTTACAGCAGAAGCATATCACGAAGGTGAATTTAAAACTGTAACAAATGAAGATTTAAAGGGAAAATGGAGTATTGTCTGTTTCTATCCTGCTGACTTTACATTTGTCTGCCCAACTGAATTAGAAGATTTACAAGATCAGTATGCAACGCTAAAGGGTTTGGATGTTGAAGTTTACTCTGTTTCAACGGATACACACTTTACTCATAAAGCTTGGCATGACACTTCAGATGCAATTGGTAAAATTGAATATACAATGATTGGTGACCCATCTCATCATATCTCACGTATTTTTGAAGTTTTAGATGAAGAAGCTGGCTTAGCGCAACGTGGTACATTTATCATCGATCCAGATGGTGTGGTTCAAGCACTTGAAATTAATGCTGACGGTATTGGTCGTGATGCTAGTACATTAATTGATAAAATTCGTGCTGGGCAATATGTCCGGACACATCCAGGTGAAGTTTGTCCTGCTAAGTGGAAAGAAGACGGTGCAACTTTGAAACCTAGCTTTGATTTAGTAGGTAAAATCTAATCGATATTTTTTATTAATAACAATTTAATTTAATATCAATGAGAGGAACACTGGTTTATGATTTTTAGAAAATCAATTATCGTGTTCCTTTCTCTTAGAGTGATTCAGGCTTGAGGTAGTGGCGAGTACGCTAGTTTTGATACCGACGCTTAAGGAATTAAAGGGGTAACTCTTTTTATAATTTTTTTAGCGTCAAGCAAGCCATTTTAGTTATTATAGGAAAGGAGTTTTATTTTGTTTGATTCAGAAACAAAGGCACAATTGGCACAATATTTAGAATTATTGGAGTCAGATATCGTTTTTAAGGCAAGCTTGGATGATAGCGATAATTCAAAGAAGGTTGCCGATTTTTTAGAAGAAGTGGTCGCAATGAGCCCACGTTTATCACTTGAAAAATCAAATTTAGATCGAACACCAAGTTTTGAAGTGAACCAACCAGGCAAGCAAAGTGGTGTCGTTTTTGCTGGATTGCCAATGGGACATGAGTTTACCTCTTTTATTCTTGCCTTACTTCAAGTGAGTGGTCGTACGCCAAAGGTTGATGAGGAAGTCATTAAGCGTATTCAGGCAGTAGATAAGAATTTAAAATTTGAAACTTATGTCAGCTTAACTTGCCACAACTGTCCAGATGTTGTTCAGGCTTTGAATATTTTCTCAATTCTTAATCCTAAGATCAGTCATACGATGGTTGAGGGTGGTATGTTCCAAAATGAGATTGATGACAAGAAAATCATGGCTGTACCAACTGTTTTCTTAAATGATGAAGAATTTTCGAGTGGTCGAATGACCGTTGATCAACTCGTTGAAGCAGTCGCTGGAGCGAAAGGCGCTGAGGAATTTGAAGAAAAATCAGTATTTGATGCGTTGATTATTGGTGGCGGGCCTGCAGGTGGTAGTGCAGCAATTTATTCTGCACGTAAAGGTATTAAAACCGGTATGGTTGTTGAAACTTTTGGTGGACAGGTACTTGAAACCTTAGGCATCGAAAACATGATTGGTACACCATATACAGAAGGACCTCAGCTGATGCGTCAAGTCGAGGAACATGTTGCACAGTATGAAGTTGATGTGATGAAGGGGCAACGTGCAAAAGATATTCGTCGTAATGGCTTAGTTGAAGTTGAGCTTGAAAATGGTGCCATTTTAAAAACCAAAACAGCAATTATTTCAACTGGTGCCAGATGGCGTAATATTAATGTTCCTGGCGAAAAAGAATTTAAAAATAAAGGTGTTGCCTATTGTCCACATTGTGATGGCCCACTATTTGCCGGTAAATCAGTTGCTGTAATTGGTGGTGGTAATTCAGGAATCGAAGCGGCAATTGATTTAGCCAACATGACTAAGCATGTCTATGTGCTTGAATTTTTACCAGAATTAAAGGCAGATCAAGTCTTGCAGGATCGACTAAAAGAATTGTCAAATGTGACTGTATTAACAAATGTTGCTACTCAAGAAATCACAGGTACTGACCAAGTTAATGGTATCACTTATACAGACCGTGAAAGTAATGAAACACACCATTTAGATTTAGAAGGCGTCTTTATCTTAATTGGTCTGGTTCCGAATACTGAATGGTTACCAGAAACTGTTGAACGTAACGAACGTGGTGAAATTATTGTTGACAAGCGTGGTACAACTAGTCTTGAAGGCGTTTTTGCAGCGGGTGATTGTACAGATAGCGCGTATAAGCAAATTATTATTTCGATGGGCTCTGGTGCAACTGCGGCCTTAGGGGCATTCGACTACTCAATTCGAACTAAATTTTAGCAGAATGATAAAAGAATGACATTTTAGGATGTTATTCTTTTTTTGATTAATATTATCAGTTTATGAATAATTAATTTTTTTTATAATTCAAAATAGACCTAACATCGCAATGTTAGGTCTATTTTTAGGTTATCAACGTTTTTGTTTAGCAAGTTTGACACGTTCGTTAATATTAACTGGTCGACCTTCTTTCTTCAGGTCATAAAATTCTGCTGTTGCTGCAAATAGCAAATCACTTGCTGAATTAACAGCTGTTTCAACTGAGTCTTGGATAACGCCAATTACAAAGCCGACACCAACCACTTGCATCGCAACATCATTTGAAATATTAAATAAGCTACAGGCCAATGGAATTAACAATAAGCTACCACCAGCGATGCCTGATACGCCTGTTGCTGAAATCGCAGAAAGTAAGCAAAGTAAAAAAGCTAGTGTGATTGGAATTTCCATACCAAGTGTGTGAGCCGTTGATAAAGTCATGATAGATATTGTCATCGCCGCACCACCACTATTAGCAGTTGCTCCCAAAGGAATTGAGATTGAATAGGACTCCTTATTTAAGCCTAGCTTTGCACAAAGCTTCATATTGATGGGAATATTTACCGCTGAGCTACGTGTGAAGAAGGCAGGGATACCACTTTCTTTCATTGTATAGAAAGTTAATGGGAACGGATTTTGTCTTAATAAAATAAAGACCATTAGCGGATAGACGACAAATGAGACGAAAAGCATTGTACCAACAACCAACAAAATAATTTTGAAGTATTCTGTCATGCCTTTGATGCCAACCTCGACAATTGAATTATAAACAAGTCCCGTAATGCCAAGTGGTGCAAATTGAATGATAATTTGGACGACATCTGAAATGGTATCCGATAAATCAGAGATGACTTTTTTAGTCGTTTCGCTGGCTGCTCTTAAGCATAGACCGATTAAGCAACCCCAGAATAAAATCGAGAGATAGCTTCCTTCCATGATAGCTTGTAAAGGATTGCTCACGGCATCGGTTAAAATACCAGTTAAAATATCTTTCAAATTGTCAGGTGCCTGCTGTCCAGTGACCGCATTTGGTAAAACAAGATTAACCGGAAAGATATAACAAGCTAAAACGGCAACTAATGCAGCAACAAAAGTTGCTAAGCCGTATAAAATAATGACACTTTTCATGTGTGTTTTGCTTCCTTTTTGATGCTTTGCTAAAGAAGCAATAATTAAAAAGAAAACCAATAATGGTGCAATTGCTTTAAGTGCACCGATGAATAAATCACCTAAAATGGAAATGACGGTCCACTTTGGAACAATGATGCCTAAAATGATACCAATCACAATGCCAATACTAATTTGCTGAATTAATGATAATTTTTGCCATGATTTGAATAATTTCACATTACACTCCTAAAATTTACAATTTAACCTTTACTATTATATCAGAAATATACTGGCTATAAAGAAAGATGTGACGATTAATTGAAATCATCCCAATTAAGTTGACTTTATCCCAATATTAACTTTGTGCTCTAGACTAAAAATATTTATAGTGATGATGGTATTGAGTTTTGTTGATTGAATTTATAATCAATTTATTATAAATAATGGAGGCGTAAAATGACGATTTCAGAAGAGCAAATTAAAGAATATCAAAAAGATTATATTTTAACTACATGGAGTAAACAAAAGGATTTGACACCGATTGTGGTTGATAAAGCAAAAGGGATTTATTTTTATGATGAGGCTGGTACACGTTACACAGATATGTCAAGTCAATTAGTTAATATGAATGTTGGCTTTGGTGTTGAGAAAATTAATCAAGCAATTAAAGATCAGCTTGATGAATATGCTTTTATTGCACCAACATATGCTTCTAAATCTCGTTCAGAATTAGCGAAAAAGGTTATTGATTTATTACCCGAGGAATTCGGGAAAATATTTTTTACCAATGCAGGTGCAGAGGCAAACGAAAATGCGATAAAAATCGCCAAAATGTATACAGGAAGAAATAAAATTTTTAGCCGTTATCGAAGCTATCATGGTTCAACACTTGGTGCAGGTAACCTAACAGGTGAACCAAGACGTTTTGCTTTAGAGCCTGGTGCACCAGGATTTGTTAAGTTTTTTGATCCATATATTTATAGAGAAGCGATTGAATTTGATAGTGAGGAAGCTGCAACGAACTATTATATTGCCAAGCTTCGTGAGCAAATTTTATATGAAGGTGGGCAAAATGTTGCGGCTATTGTGCTTGAAACTGTGACTGGCTCCAATGGTGTAATTATTCCACCAAAAGGTTATTTACCAGCAATTCGTCAACTTTGCGATGAGTTTGGTATTTTGATGATTTGTGATGAAGTAATGGTTGGCTTTGGTAGAACTGGTAAACTCTTTGCTTTCCAAAATTTTGATGTGATTCCTGATATTATCACTTTTGCAAAAGGTATTACTTGTGGCTATGTTCCGTTGGGTGGCGTGATTGTCCGTAAGGAAATTGCAGAAAAATTTGATGAAACAGTTTTATCAGCGGGATTGACCTACTCTGGCCATCCATTGGCGTGTGCTGCAGGGGTTGCTTGTGTGGATTATTATTATGAAGAAAATATTTTTGAAAATGTGCAGAATGTAGGTTCTATTCTTGGTGAGACTCTTGAAGCATTTAAACAAAAGCATAAATCAGTCGGTGATGTTCGTTATATTGGTCTAATTTCTGCCGTTGAGCTTGTCAAAAATAAGACGACTAAGGAGCCTTTGGTTGCTTATGGGCAAGATCCAGATGGTATTATGAAAGGGATTATCGGAGAATTAAAAAAGCGCCGATTTATGACATATTCGCATGAAAATATTATTTTAATTGCGCCCCCGTTAGTGATTACTGAGGCACAGTTAACAGAGGAATTGAAAAAATTAGACGAAGTTTTGACTATTGTAGATGAAACTTATACATTGTGAAAATAGAAAAGGAAAGTTATGAAGACACTGATATTACCGCAGAAATCATATTTTGGAGAACATGCTTTAGCTGATGCACTGCCTGAAATTGTGAAGATGGGAAAGAAAGCCTTGATTGTTACTGGTCCACATGTAGGTAAGTCACAGATGATAAGCGAGATGACAGGATTTCTAGATGAATACAAAATTAAATATTCTATCTTTAAGTCAATTACAGGAGAACCAACACTTGAAATGATTGATTTAGGCTACCAACAGTTTATTTTAGAGGGCTGTGATTATATTATTGGCATAGGTGGTGGTAGTCCATTAGATGCAGCAAAGGCGATTGCACTAAAGCTATCTTATCCAAATCAACCACTTAGTGACTTTATGGGAATGGAGATTGATGGTGATTTTGTTAATTTAGTGGCAATTCCGACAACTTCTGGTACTGGTTCTGAGGCGACAAAATTTACAGTAATAACTGATGCGCAGAATTCTATTAAAATGCTTTTAAAGTCAGAAAAATTGATACCAAAATTAGCGATACTTGATTATCGATATACGCTCTCATCTCCAGAAAAAGTGACCGTTGCTACCGCTTTAGATGCATTAACGCATGCGGTTGAAGCTTATACATCAAATAAAGCATTTCCAGTTACTGATTCGCTAGCAATTGCTGCAGTTCAGAAAATTTTCAAATATTTACCAGTAGTTTATGAAAATCCGCAGGATACGAATGCACGTGAGTCTTTAATGTATGCGGCATATGAAGCAGGTATTTGCATCAACAATGCTTCTGTAACGATTGTTCATGGTATGAGTCGACCAATTGGTGCACTCTTTCATGTGCCACATGGAATTTCCAATGCGATGTTATTAAAAGGTGCGCTCGCTTTCGTAATAGATGGTGCACCTGAACGTTTTGCTAATTTAGCTTTAGCAATTGGTTTGTCAGATGCTGGCTTAGATCAGCTGGCACTAGCAGAAAAATTTATTCAAGCACTTGATCAGCTTGCTAAAAGTGTTGGTGTTCCAGCATTGAAGGATTATGGTTTAGATGAATTAAAGTTTATGTCATTAATTGATAAAATGAGTGAAGATGCAATATTGAGTGGCAGTCCTGCCAATTGTCATAAAACGGTAATCAAAGCTGATATTATTCAACTTTATCATTCAATTTGGAATAATGAAAAATAGTTATGCCAATCCTGTTCTTCTTGCATAAGAATAGGGTTTTTTGTAGTGTTAATAATATAATAGTTTTTATAAAGAGAGGTAGGTGCAAAATGGCACTTTCAGTTGAGGAATTAGTTAACCATGCCAAAAAAAGTTACCAGATACAAATTTTAGCAGGTCAGACAGGTTTAAATAATGTTGTCAATTGGATTCATTCGGTTGAGGATATTCAAGTAGCAAATTTCTTACGAGGCGACGAGTTAGTCTTTACGACCGCGATTGCCCAAACGGGGACGGATTGGTTAGATTCATTTATTCAACAGCTTTATCAACATAAGGCAGCAGGATTATTTATTAATTTAGGACCTTATATTTCGGAGATTCCTGATGAAATTATTAATTTATGTAATGAGCTTGGTTTTCCGTTATTTTCTATTCCTTGGAAAACTAGAATTGTAGATATTAGTCGCGATTTTTGTAATCAAATCATTCAATCGGATGGTAGTGAAGGAGACATTTCTGATAAAATTAAACGCTATATCTTTCATCCATCTGAAAGAAAGGAATTGTCTAATAGCTTGAGGCAAAATGGTGTAAAGCCGGTACGTTCCTGTCAAATGATTATTATTGCATTGGAAGAGGATAAAAAACTACAGGCTATTTCACGAGTAGCAAAGCAAAATATTAAAAATCAAGTTCATCGCTTCCAACACGTTTATTCTTTTTTTGAAGACGGTAAGTACTTAGTTTATGTTCTTTTTGAATTTGATAAAAGAGAACTTGTCTATTTAAATCAACGAATTATTGAAGAATTTAATAAAGAGGATGCAAAGGTTCATTTAGCTATCGGACCAAAGGCTAATAATTTGGAAGAGTTAGCAGAAAAATATAAAGAAATTTACCGCTTGGTTAAGATTGGTATTAACCAAGGTCAAACTGTTCTACACTATGACGATATGGGTATTTTTGAGCTTTTATTGTCGGTGCCGAATCAGTTATTAGAACAGTATTATGATAAAACTTTAGAATTAATTGTGACGCACGATCGAAATCATGCTACTAATTATGTTGAGGTTTTAAGACTGTATTTACTATATAATGGTAGTATTCAAAAAGTATCCGAGCAATTATTCATTCATCGGAACACCGTTACTTATCAGTTGAATCAAATTGGTAAAATTTTAGGCAGAGATTTAGGCTTGTTAGAAGTTCGGCTTGAATTATTACTTGCATTAAAAATTGGAGATTTACTATAGAGACTCAATCCAGTTCATTTTCTGCTAATGTTTAGATTGAGTTTAATTTCCAATCAGATTGACTAGTTAAAATAAGTGGTTGCAGTCACCTTCGGGCGACTGCTTTTTAGCGTTATGAAAGATTATTATAATTTATTGCGTTTTGCAATGATTCCAGATTTTTTGAGAATGATTCACTAGTTTAATGTGAATAAGAATTTGAAATATTTCTTTTGTGTTCAAGCACAAAAAAGATTATTAATTCGTAAATTGAAGCCCATAAGTGGTGTTGATAGAATTACCTTATCTTAAATTTAAAGATAAAAAATTTGGAGGGTATAAATGATGATAAAAAGAAAAAGAATGTTGGGTGCTCTATTAATGCTTTCTGTGACTGCGATACTTATTGCAGGTTGTAGTAATAATAAAAAAGAAAATGCAAAATCAGATGAAAAAATAAAAATAGGTGTTCTTTATTCAACAACAGGTGATTTTTCAATTAATGAAACACCGATGCAAAACGCAGCAAAGATGGCCATTGATGAAATTAATGATGATGGCGGGATAAACGGTCAGAAAATTGAACCGATTTACATGGACTATGGCTCAGATCCAGCTATTGCAGCTGATAAGGCACAGGAGTTAATTTTAAAGGATAAAGTAACGGCAATTGTTGGTACGAATGCCTCTTCAACTCGTTTAGCTGTGATTCCAACAATTGAACAGTATGATTCATTGTTAGTTTATAACACCTATTATGAAGGTGAAACACCATCACCAAATGTGATGTATACCAACTCTGTTCCAAGTCAGCAAATTGCTGATTTTATTCCTTGGATTACTGAAAATTTAGGTAAAAAGGTTTATTTCGTTGGTTCTGATTATGAGTTTCCAAGAAATAGTATCAGCTATGCCAAAAAGCTTTTAGAAGCGAGCGGTGGTGAGGTAGTTGGTGAAGAATATACACCTACTAATGCAACCGATTTTTCATCAGTAATCAATAAGATCAAAAAAGCAGAGCCAGATGTTGTCTTTTCAGCAGTTGCAGGGAATAGTAATGTTCCATTTTATAAAGCTTATACCCAATACGGAATGGATCCAAAGACGACTCCAATTTGTTCAGTTTCAACTTCTGAGGGTACGGTAAAAGGGATTGGTGAAGCAGCAGTCGGCACTTATTCATCATTTGATTACTTTAACACTTTAGATACAGAAGCTAGTAAAAAATTTGTTTCTAAGTATGCAGAGTTATTTGGAACAGATACAACAGTAACTAATCAGACCGAAGCAGCTTATCACGGGGTTTACTTCTTAGCGAAAGCCTTAGAAAAAACGAAATCGCTAAAAACTTCAGATATCATTGATGCCTTTTCAGGAATTGAAATTGATGCGCCGTCTGGAAAAATTAAGATGGATGATGAAAATCATCACGCGTGGTTAAACTCGTATATTGCAAAAGTTAATGAAGATCAACAATTTGAAATTGTCTATTCTTCTGACAAGCTAGTTGAGCCGGAGGTAGATTAAATAAAAATGAACTAGAATTGTTATTCATTGATTGGTTTCGTGATTAATAATAAAGATAGTTATGAGGTTGAATGTTTCGTCTCAACCTCTTTTTTGAAAGAAGCTTGACTTGCAAAAATTGATGAATGGTAGGTGGATTTAACTTGGAATTAATTGTATCTCAGCTATTAAATGGTTTAAGTAATACAGCAACTCTATTTTTAGTTGCAATTGGATTAGTTATTATATTCGGTATGTTAGATGTCGTCAATATGGCACATGGTGAATTTATTATGCTCGGTGCTTATTTTAATTGTACCTTGATTAATCAATTTCATCTTCCGTTTGCAATAGCGATTATCTTATCATTTCTCTTTGTTGCCATCATCGGTGCCGTGATAGAACGGGTGATGATTCAGCGATTATATGGCAAAATTGCCGAAACTTTATTAGTAACTTTTGCCTTAACTTATGTCTTTCAACAAATTATTCGTATGGTTTATGGACCAGAGGATCAGCATATTAAAATGCCAATTTCTGGTAGCTGGACTTATCAAAAAATCACAGTACCTTACTATAATATTTTTCTAATGGTTATGGCGATTATTGTTTTATTAATTACATTATATTTACTTTATAAAACATCCTATGGTATGCAGCTTCGTGCAACAACACAAAATCGTCAAATGGTTCAGTGTCTTGGTATCAACACTAATAAAATTGATTGCATGACTTTTGCCTATGGTAGTGGTTTAGCAGGTTTAGCAGGCGCATTAATAGCACCTGTGGCGAGTGTAACACCTGGTATGGGAACGAGTTATGTCGTCGATAGCTTTTTAGTTGTCGTTTTAGGTGGCTTGAATTCGATTGTTGGTACTTTCTTTGGCGCAGGTATTATTAGTGAGTCAGTTGCATTAATGGCGAGCTATATGAGTGAAATTACGGCGAAAATATTAATTTTCATTATTATCATAGTAATCATTCGCTTCAAACCAACTGGGTTATTTACAACAAAGGATAGGAGATAAGATTATATGTCGAAAATTCAAAAAATTCCGATTTCCGTGATGCTTGCCACGATGCTATTTATGTTTTTAGCAGTGATTCCTCAGACAGGTGATTTATATACGGCACAACTAATGGGCAAGATTATCACATATATGATTTTTGCGTTAGCACTTGATTTACTTTGGGGTGAAGCTGGTTTAATGAATTTAGGTTTCGCCGTATTCTTTGGACTTGGAAGTTATATTTTTGGTATTTCTTTAGCAATTCAATCAGGTTTGCCAGCTTTCATGAAAAGTGGTGGATTAACCAAAATCCCTTTTTTCTATCAACCATTAGAAAATGTCTATTTAGCAATTATTTTAGGCGTGATTGTTCCCGCAATCATTGCAGGTCTATTAGGCTATTTTATTTTCTCAAGTAAAATAAAAGGTGTCTTTTTTAACATTATTACCTTGGCATTTGCTGGACTATTTGAATTATTTATTAAAAATCAGCAAGCCTATACGGGTGGTTCTAGTGGTGTTAACGGTATTGCGACTGGTTTAAGAGATTTTACTTTTTTTGGAATCACTATTGATATGGTCGGCTGGTATTATATCGCCTTGGTTAGTTTAGTTCTTGTCTTTATCAGTTGTTATTTTATTAAAGCTTCTCGTCTTGGTAGAGTGATTAATTCAATTCGTGATAATGAAGATCGTCTTCAGTTCTTAGGCTACAATCCAGCGGTATTTAAAGTTGTAATCTTTTGTATTGCCGCCGCAGTTGCAGGCTTTGCAGGTGTACTGTATGTTCCAATTGCTTCATTTATTTCTATTGAGTCAGCTGGCGTTTCCTTCTCTACAATGGCCTTAGTCTGGTTAGCAGTAGGTGGTCGTGGTTATTTATCAGGTGGTCTCTTTGGTGCATTATTAATTAGTCTATTACAAAATAAATTTTCAAATCTTTTTGGTGGTATGTGGCAATTAATTTTAGGTGTAGTCATGATTTTAATTATCTTCTTTTTACCTAAAGGTATTATTGGCACAATTATTGAGCTTCAGAAGAGCTATTTATCAAAAAAACGCCACCGAATTGTAAAAACGGAACAAAATTGATGATAGTTACTTTTATAGTATGCTTAATGATTAATCAGAATGGAGACGTGAATGAGCTATTTAGAATTTAAAGATTTAACAGTTGAATTTAATGGCTTTCGAGCGGTCAATGGTATCAATTTATCAATTGATAAAGGAGAAATTCGAGTTATTATTGGACCAAACGGTGCTGGGAAAACAACGATAATTGATATGATTACTGGTAAAACACAACCGACTTATGGTGCTGTTTTGCTTGATAATCAAATTATTTCTGGGAAACGACCATACCAAGTTGCTAATCTGAATAAAATTGGTCGGAAATTTCAAGGCCCTAATGTTTTTGATTATATGACTGTTTATGAAAATTTAGAGGTTGCTTATGGCGGTTACACTTCGTTATTAAAAACAATTTTATACCGCCGTAAGCCTGAAATTGTTGAGGAGCTAGATGAAATATTAAAACAGATTAATTTATATGAACAAAAGGATGAATATCCACTCTATTTATCACACGGTCAGCGACAATGGCTTGAAATTGGAATGGTTTTGGCACAAAAGCCAGAAATTATTACTTTAGATGAACCAACTGCAGGTATGAGTGTTGAGGAGACCTTTAAAACAGGTGAATTAATTAAAACAATTATGAAAGATAAGACAGTCATTGTAATTGAACATGATATTGATTTCGTTAAGCAAATTGCAAGTACGATTACCGTTTTAAATCAAGGTGAAATCTTAGCTGAGGGCACCTATGATGAAATCACCAATAATCCAGAAGTCATCAAGGTTTATCTAAAATCCGATGATGAAGATTAGAAATTAGGAGGCATGCGATGTTATCAGTTCGAGATATTGAAGTGAGTTATGGGAAAAGTCGGGTCATCCAAGGTATCTCCTTTGATGTGGCACAGGATGAAAAATTAGTGATTATTGGTCGAAATGGTGTCGGTAAGACAACACTTTTGAAAAGTATTGTTGGTCTTTTATCTCTCAATCAAGGTGAAATTTCTCTCTTTAATGAAAATATTAGCAAAGATAAGGCTTTTACGCGTTCTCAAAAAGGAATTGCCTATGTGCCACAAGGTCGAGAAATTATTCCTGATTTAACTGTTCAGGAAAATTTAGAATTAGGTGCCTTAGCTCATAAAGTAGATTATGCAGAAAAGGTTGAGGAAATTTTTGAATATTTTCCGATTTTAAAAGATCATCTAAAAAGAAAAGGTGGTGTTTTATCTGGTGGTCAACAGCAGCAGCTTTCCATTGCTCGTGCGTTAATGAGTAATCCTAAAATCCTGCTATTAGACGAACCAACCGAAGGGATTCAGCCTAATATTGTCATGGAAATTTCAAATATATTAACACGCTATCATCAAGAAAAAGGTGTGCCAATTGTGGTTGTCGAGCAGAATTTGAAGTTTGCTCGAAAATTAGGTGATCGCTTCCTGATTATTCAGAGAGGACAAATTGTTGCTGACGGTCAAATTGATGAACTTACAGATGAATTGAGTGAGTCTTATCTAAGTGTATAAAGTGTATAGAAGTATAAAAATCGAAGGGAATGCTATGGAGAATTTTGTAATTACAATCGCTCGTGGATTTGGTAGCGGTGGTAAAGAAATTGGAACAAAGTTAGCAGAGGAGCTTGGAATTCCCTGCTATGAAAATCAAATATTGAAAATGGCTTCCGAAAGAAGCGGCCTAAACGAGCAACTTTTTTATCAAACGGATGAAAAAATTAGAGGCAATAGTATTATCAATTGGATTAAAAAAATCTCTTATAACACCTTAATCAGTCCTGAAGACCATGACTTTGTGATGGACCTAAACATGTATCATTTTCAATCAAAAATTATTAAAGAATTAGCAACGACGCAATCCTGTATTATTATTGGAAAATGTGCTGATGATGTATTAAAGGACTACTCAAATGTTATTAGCCTATACGTTGAAGCACCCCGCGATGCTTGTCTTGAATCAATTGTCAATAAAATGGGCATTGGCAACGATGAGGCTGAGCGATTAATTATTAAGACAGATCGTTATCGGTCGGATTATTATAAATATTATACAGGTGGTAAATCATGGACTAATCCAACAAATTACGATTTAGTTTTAAATAGTCAGCGAATTGGTCGAGAAAATTGTGTTCAACTCATTCAGTCCTATTTAGGTGTCAAGAAATTTATTAGCTAGAAAGGAAAATCAGTATGTTAAATTGTAATCGCTCAAGCTTGAATGATAAAATTAGTCAGTTTAGTGCCTTTGGTGCAACTAAAAACGGTGGTGTGACACGACTGACCTTAAGTGATGAGGATATTGCAGCTCGAGATTTTATTATTGATTTTTGTCAGTCCAAAGATTTGATTACAAGAGTAGATGATTTAGGCAATATTTATGCAACTTTAAAGGGGACTGATGGTAGCAAAGCAATCTTGTCTGGCTCTCATTGCGATTCGGTGATTAATGGTGGTAATTACGATGGTATTTTGGGAGTTATCTCTGCAATGGAGACAATTGACACCCTTTTGGCTAATCATGTCCAATTAGCACATGATTTTACCTTAGTAGTTTGGACAAATGAGGAGGGTGTCAGATTTCCGCCGGCAATGATGTCCTCAGGTATTATAACTGGTGAATTCACTAAAGAGACAATGTTTAAGGTTGAAGATCGTGAGGGGATAACGTTTGGCGAAGCACTCGCTGAAAGTTCTTTTCAGGGTGAATTTGAGAATAGGCTAGTGCCTAATGATGCTAAGGCATACCTAGAATTGCATATCGAGCAAGGTCCAATTTTAGAGGCGAATCAAAATGATATCGGTATCGTTGAAGGTGTGGTTGGCATGGTCAATTATGATTTCATTGTTCGTGGTCAGGCTGATCATGCAGGTACTACGCCAATGCGCTATCGTCAAGATGCGTTGGTGACAGCAGCCAAGCTTTTACTTCAACTTCATGAGGCATTTTCTGGTCTCGCGGATGATTTAGTATTTACCTTTGGTGAGATTTCTGCACATCCAAATTTACATACAGTAATTCCTGATTATGTGAAATTTTCTTTGGATGCACGTCATAAAGATGCAGAAGTGATTCAACAAGTGGTTGATATTATTAATCATTTACCTCAGACAATTAATCAATGTCAAATTGAAGCAATAGAAAATTGGGCTAGAAATACCGTTTATTTTAATCCATCTTTAGTTAATGCGGTAAGTGATGTCACCAAAGATTTAAATTATTCGAATCAAAGGCTATATAGTGGTGCGGGGCATGATGCTCAATATATTTCAAAAATCGTACCCACAACAATGATTTTTGTACCTAGCAAAGATGGGCATAGTCATTGTGAAATAGAATACACTTCGCTAGAGCAGTGTGCAAAAGGGATTGATGTTTTGCTGAATACTGTGATTTTAATTGATAAAATCGCAGATTGATTAATTATAAATAACAGTTATTAATAACGATTCAATGTAAAAAGGAGGACGGATATCAAGCCCGTACCTCCTTTTTGCATTAATATATCACATTTTTGGCATTTCATGTGCTTTCATTGTATAGCGATCAAGAATGATTTCGATGATTGAGGTTGCCTTAATTACTCTTTCCGGAATTGGATTGAAATCTGGTAACGACCGACCCGTTTCGTGTTCCATCAAAGCATTAAGTGCTCTTGTTTTTTGCTTTAAATCGGTAATTATTTGCGCATGTCCAAAGCCGATTAAACTCTGATAAGCATAGCTGTAGTCCTCGGCGACATCTCCTGTTTCAATCAACTCATGTTTATCGTCCATCTCAATTGCAACGGCAGAATTGGCATTAATCAAATTAATTTTTTTCCCTTGTCGAGCACCATGCACGTAGAGTTTGAGCTGTTCACCCTCCCAAATATTGCCAAAATTAACTGGCACAATATATGGATATTCTTCGTCGAATAAGGCAATTCTGATTACGTGGCAATTTTTAACGAGCTGTTGAATTTGTGAAAAATCAGATACCTCTCTGTCCTTACGCCTCATTTTCTACCTCCCTCTTTTAAATCAATGCCTACTTAGCTTCTGTAATAGGCATCATAAAGTGCTTCAACGGCGTCATGTTCATTTTCCTTTTTAATGCCAAACATGACTGAAACCTCTGACGAGCCTTGATTAATGATTTCGAGATTAATGCCTTTTTTAGAAAGTGCTGTTGTACCAACGGCAGTTACACCAATATGGCGCTTCATGCCTTCACCAACAATCATAATAATTGATAAACCATGCTCAATATGTATATCATCAGGGTCTAAAATTGCTGTTAAGCGCTCAATAAGTGTATTTTCAATTTCTGGCGATAATTCACGTTCTCTGACTACTACTGATAAATCATCAATACCAGAAGGCATATGCTCAAAACGAATACCAAGCTTTTCGAGCTCGCTTAAAATTTTGCGCCCAAAGCCAATTTCACGGTTCATTAAATACTTTGTAATATTGATACTGGCAAAGCCGTCATCGCTCGCAATTCCTACGACTGCACCGACCTTTTCTGTATGCTTTAAATTAATTTTAGTACCTGGATGGCTTGGATTATTTGTATTTTTAATAACAACAGGTACCTGGGCACGGTAAGCAGGAATTAATGCTTCGTCATGGAGCACTGAAAAGCCAGAATAAGCTAATTCTCGCATTTCACGATAAGTTAACTCAGAAATTGAGTGTGGATTATCGACAATGCCTGGGTGCGCCGCAAAAATACCATCGACATCAGTGAAGTTTTCGTAGAGGCTTGCTTTAACACCAGCAGCAACGATTGAGCCGGTAATATCAGAACCACCACGTGAAAAAGTACAAATATTGCCTTCTTTAGTGACACCAAAGAAGCCAGGAATTACTACGATGCCTTCAATATGATTTAAGTAATTGATTTGATCGTAAGCCTCTTGTAAGATACGTGCATTGCCAGGTTCGTCTGAAACAATGATACCAGCATCTTTTGGATGTAAATACTGAGCTTCCAAGCCTTCTGCTTGAAAATAAGCAGCAATTAATTTAGCATTGTTATTTTCGCCTGCTGCAAGAAAAGTATCATATAAGTGTCGATTATTTTCGATTGGCTGTGTTGCTAAATCACGAATATTTTGCGCAATATCGAACATCACTGGTGTGTTTAAGCCAAGTTCACTTGCCATATCTTCATAGCGCTTGATAATCAATTTTTGAACATAGTCAAAGTCCTCACCCTTGCGATAGGCATTGTAGTATGCAATTAATGAATCTGTGACCTTGACATCTTTACCTGAGCGTTTTCCAGGTGCTGAAACCACGATAAATTTTCTTTTGGGATCGCTTTTAACGATATCTAATACTTTTTTTAATTGTTTTGTGCTGGCGAGTGAACTACCGCCAAATTTAGCTACTTTCATTAATCGGCTCCTTTTAACCATAAAAATAATATTGCCTTAATTTTAGCAAATTATAGTAGGTGATGAAAGAAAATTCTGAAAATTATCTGTAAAAATTGTTTATTCTCTCAAAATAGAATCCAATCATTCTGCGAAACATTTGATTATTCGTCAAGAATCTTCTTAATATCTGCAAATATTCCAATCATTTTACGAAACATCGGATTATTTGTATGAAGAGAAATTTAGAAACATTTATAAAACTGCAGCATTCTAAGTAAGCTTTTGATGGCTCAGCTACGACTAATCAATTTCAGCTTCCTTTGAGCGCTCAAATTGATTAGTGGCAAAGGCAAAAAAGCAGTCGCCCGAAGACGACTGTCAAACATCCGCATTGAACCAAAATAGATATTTTAATAAAGTTATGGTCTACTAGCCGATAGCTTCATTATATAAATATTTATCAATCGGCTGGGCTGATTAAGCGCGAACAGTTTTACTCGTTCCATCCTTTTGGTAAAGGTTAATTAATCCCTCTGCTTTGCGTCGAATCATATCTCCTGTGGCAACAGGCTCTGGGACAGGAATGGTTAAGATTGCCATTGGATTTGGCGCACGATCAATTAACTCACCGTCTTCATTTCGTAAATCACGAACAGTCGTTTCAAAGTGGTGAAAATGTGGACCGTAAAATTCAATTTCGTCGCCAAGTGTGATGACATTGCGCTGGCGAATGGTTGCTAGACCTGTCATTTCATCATAGCTTAGCACTTCGCCAACAAATTTATATTCAGGAATTTTTCGGCGTGCACCGAATAACTGTTCTTTTTCAGAAGGCGTTTGGTAATAAAAACCAGTTGCCAATTCACGCTGTGCAACCTTCCAAAGCTCATCAACCCATTCTTGCTTCAAATAGTAATGCTCTGGGTCTGAGATATAGCTATCAACAGCTGCTTTATAGACATTGGAAACGGTTGAGACATAATGAATTGATTTCATTCGACCTTCAATTTTGAAGGAATCAACTCCATTTTCGATTAAATCGGGAATATGTTCAATCATCGACATATCTACCGCGCTCATCGAAAATTCTTCAGGAATTTCGCCTTGAATGCTACGACGTTCTTCACCGAAGGGTAAATCATATAAATCATATTTCCAACGACAAGATTGAGAACAACCACCACGATTGGCATCGCGCATTGACATATGATTACTCAAGACACAACGACCTGAATAAGAAATGCACATTGCCCCATGAATAAATGCTTCAATTTCAACATCGGTATGCTTTCTGATTTCAGCTAATTCTGCCATTGAAACTTCGCGTGCCAGAACAACACGCTCTAAACCTAATGATTTCCAAAATTCTAAGGTTTCATAATTGGTCGCACTCGCTTGAGTAGATAAATGAATTGGTAATCCTGGTGCTTCGGTTGCACAGATTTCAATTAGTGCAGGGTCTGATACAATAACAGCTGAGATACCAACATCTCTTAGTTCTCTGAAAAAGCTACCTGCCCCAATTTCATTACCTTCGTGAGTGACCATATTTGCTGCAACATAAACCTTAGCCTTATGCGCTCTAGCGTAGGCAACACCCTCCGCCATTTCTTCAAGTGAGAAGTTTCCAGCGCGACTACGTAAGCCGTAAGCATTTCCACCAATATAGACCGCGTCAGCACCGTAGTGAATCGCTGTTTTTAATTTTTCTAAAGTTCCTGCTGGTGCTAAAACTTCTGGTCTTTTTAATTGTTTCATGTTAAGCCTTCCTTAATATTTATATCATTTTATAATTATTTTATTGATTCAGGATCAATTTGATAAAAACCAGTATCTAAGCCTCTTGTTTCTGGATGTAATTCACGAACTTTTTCTGCCAATAAATTCGCCTGCGTCAAATCCCAGGTTTGATTTTCAATCGCAATTTTTGCCTGTGAAAATAGTTTAGTAATTTCAACGAATGATTCACCAGCTGTATAAATGCCGTCTAGTAACCAGTGATTTAATTTCATTTTTGCTAGCTCATTTAAAACAGGCATTAAATTTAAGTCATTATTAGCAAAAATATGTGTGCCATTACCATCTTCATAAATTGAATAGTGAGTTTCATGCTTTTTAGGCTCGGATAGAAAGAGATTTCGTGCTTTGGACTTCGCTTCATCGGAACCAATAAAATTATAGTAATTTTGTAATAATGGTCGTTTGGATTGATGAATCACACTTGCGCCATAGACTTGAATTTGTCCAAAAACAGTTAGTCTTTGCGAAAGATTTACGAGCTCTAATTTGGGAATTTCTCTGGCTAGTACTGCGCCGTTAGCACCATGCTTTGCCCAAAAATTGATTTGCCGCGCACTGGTAACCATGGTTGATGCATCATAAATAAAGGGTAGGTCAAGCTGATCGCGGTTAATCACAAAAATAACTCCAGTATCACCAACTGTTATTCGGTCAACGCCGATTTGAGTTAAAAAGTTCAGATATTCGGGAATTTCCTTCATTTTATCTGGATGCATGATTGCATTGACAGCGACTGTTACTTTTTTATTCGCCTGATGTGTCAGTTGTGTTAATGTTTCAATTTCAGACCATGAAAAAGGGGTTGGCATTCTCAGAGCAAATTTTTCATCGCCAAAATAGAGATAGTCAATTTCTGTTGTAAGTAGCTGCTTTGCTTGTGAAATGGATTCACAAGTAGCGGTGATTTCTATTGGAAACATTGTTACTCCTTTGCCTTTCGACCGATTAGTCAGAATAATTCATAACATATAGTTTAACATTTATAAAAAAGTTTGATAAGTACCTTGTATTAATTTAGGATGACTTAATTAAACCATTCTGCGCTAAAATGTAACAAAATTGCAAAGAAAGTAATAAAAAAATCTATATTATCTATTCGTAATTCGTGATAAAATGAGAGATAGGTTAAATGAATAAAGTAGATGGTGAGGAGAGAGTATTTGGAAGCTCGAAAAATAGAGTTTGAGTCGGTTGATTGGGTCGATTCAGAAGAAATCATACAAGAATCAATACAAACTCCAACTATTGAAAAAATTCCATTAATTGTTACGCCAGAGCAAAAGGACATTGATGATTTGTTTTTCTTTGCACAAGTGGCAATCGAAGGGGTTTTGACCGTTTTATTCAGTTATGTGCTTTTATTGATGTTTTCATCTTTACCAGTAATGGCGGCAATTTTTTTAGCAACGGCAAGTAGCTTTATATTAGTGAATGCGAGTAGATATCTATTCCGTCAGATAGGGTTGAGAAGTAAGAAAAACTAAATTAAATAATGAGTTTTGCCATACATCGCTTCAGTCACAAGGTATCAGCCTTGTACTGAAGCTTTTTTATTGGCATAAACGGAAATATAAAGAAAGATAGGCTGATTAAAGTCAAACTTTTTGCCATTTGCAGTAAAAAATTAGCTTATGATTCTAATACCTCTTTATCAGAGTTGAAAAGTGCTTCTCTTACCGTTGGATGACGGCGACTGAGAAAGTTTAAGTAAAATAGGTTAGAAGTGCCATAAAGTGCCCAAACATACCAATGATCGGCAGATTCTCCCAGAGATTTAAGGCGATAGATTGAGAAGAAATCTGCTAATAATTCATGGTACAGTTCATTTTGAATCGGGCTTTTCTCAACTAATACTAGATATTGAATCATGATTTGGATTGCGAAAATGATAATCCAACCAATAATATATGATCGACCACCCTTGACTAGAATCCCCCTTTTATAAATCTTTTTTTCATTGTGATTTTCATCGTAATAGATATAAACGGGTTTCAGCTCACGTTTAATTTGTGCATAGCGTGATTGATAATAGCCGACAGCAATCCCAATTATGATTGTTACGATTAATAAAATAAGGTTTAATTGATTCAATTTGAAATTACTTGCCACTTGATAGAGAGATAACACTGGTAAAAAAAGATAAGTTAGCTTTTGCAATCGATTAAAGCTAAATTGTTCCTTGATAAAGTACAAAACTAAAATGATAACGATGATATTCATAAACAACTCCAATTATTATTAATAAGCGTATTATATAATAATTGTTCCAAAATCGTCATGCTTAAACCATTACTTATTTCATAATCGCATAAATGTCATCTGCAATGTTAGAAATTACATCATAATCAGTATTATTTGCCGTTGTGATAGAAAGAACAAAAGGTTCATTAGCATAGATAATGCCAACATCATGGCGATAGTCATAAGCATCACCGATTTTATGTGCAACTCTAACATCAATATTTTTAGAAATCCGTTGATTATCAAAATCTGTTTGACTTAAATAATCGAGTGATTCACCACCAAGCTGATAGAGTGCCAGCATCATTTTAGCATTGCGTTCTGCAGTCGTCTTTTTAGTTGCAACATCCCATTGTGTGCCCACGATTTGATTAATTGTCTTTTGAAAATCAGTATTATATTTTTGAGTCGCATAATAGCCTAAGAAATTTGCACCAACATTGTCAGAGCTCTGGCAAGTTTTTTCTAGGATGGATTGAACGGAATATTGCTTATTATCCGCTGTTTTACTGATAACACCAGCACCAGAAGCTTCATAAGCTCCGTTCCAATCATTGACTTCAGTCTTATAAAGCCACTGATCTGATAGCTTTAATTGACCTTCATTAAGTAGCTTTTGTGTATAGTAAATCTCGGGCAATTTGCCGGTACTGGCCGCATGAACCTCTTTATTGGCATTAATGGTTGCTATTTCACCTCCAGCTGTGCGTTGGACATAGATACCTAGATTCGCCTTATTATATTTTTGATTTAATAATTCTTGCACTCGATAGATTTTAATATCGGAAATAACTTCATAAAGCTTTGCCTCAGCACTCAAATACAAATTATCCTTGGTTTTTAAAACAGGCTGTTGATTTTGATTGATAACAATGGCTTCGATTTCTAATAAACTATTATTACTAATTTCCTTTGGATTTTGACTTAAGTCCTTATCTGAATAGGCAATTAATTTTTGCTTTGTTTTTAAATAATTCGGATTAGAAGTGAAATTGTTCGTTGCACTTGGATCAATGGCTTGTAGCGTTTGACTTGCTTCGATATAAGTCCCATTCGTTGTTTTAAAGTACGGGATACCTTGATTGTTGACAGTAAGTTCTTGAATCGGGATGATTGAGCCTTTTTCAATATTTTCTTGAGTGGTTGCTGTGTTTTGATTGAGCTGACTAAATGTCTCAGTTTCGGCTGTTAGATTAATGACTGCCGTTGGCGCCGTTGTCCAGTAATTTTGGTATTGAGCCGTAATATATTGAACATCATGACGATTGGCACTGATATAGCGACCATCTGAAAGCTTTAGCACGGGGACGCCGTCCTCTGACAAGGTTAGGTCAGCGATTTTAAGAACAGTTTGAGATGAAAGAATTTCATCTTTTTCTAAAAGTAAGCTATCTTGATAAATGGCGCTACCACTTGGGACAATTACCTGATTAGGATTTTCAAAGTAATAATCATTAGTACTGGCCTGAATTAACTGAAATTGACCTTGCGCCGAAATATAGCCCTGCTCAGTTTGATAATAAGGCTCACCAAGCTGATTATAGCCACTCGCTTCAATGGTCAGCTTTTGATTAGCTGTTAAATCAGCAGTTTGGTTTGATAGGTCATTATCCGAGTACGCTTTATTTCCTTCTAATAACCAAATTGAGTCACCGACTGAAAACTCAAATTTAAAATCAGCATCAAGCTGATTATATTTGACCGATGCATCAGTGGCTGGCACCTCGTCACCTGTGTCTAAGATGACGACAACCTGATCGTTCACTGACTTGATATTTTTAACCACGCCTAAAACACCATAATCTGTTTTGACAGCTGTTTTGCCAACTAGATCTTGGTAGTAGTCTTGAATATTATCCTGTGTTGCATTAGTTGTACTCACTACATTTTCAAATTGAAAGAAGCAAGCAACCAAAATAAATAGGTTAAATATTTTTTTGGGCATGATGTTTTCCTTTATATTTTTAATAAATCCATTATACAAGAAAATTAGTCGAAAAGACCGTTTTTGTGAAAACGTTATTGAAATGTAATCATTTAGAAAAAAGTAGTTCATTTCTTTGCACTTTAAAAAGATTAATAATAATATAAAATAAAATATTTTTTATTATTATTTTTTAGATTAATAGTGAATAGAGGTTGGTATGAAATTAAGATTAGATTATAAGGAACAAAAGTGGAGTGAAGAAGAGTGCTATCATCAATCACCAATTAATATTGATTCTGAAATTGCGGAAAAGAGAATTGTTCGATTGACCTTTGATTATCAACCAGAAATAGAAGCGATGATTACTGACGAAATTAATGCCTATGTTTTCGGTGAAGGCTTAGTGACTTTGAATAAGAAAATATTTTATTTTAAACAATTTCATATTCACACTACTAGTGAACATCAGATTGACGGAAAAGGTTATCCTGCTGAGCTGCACCTCGTTCATTGGAATGATTATGGTGAGCTAATGGTAATTGCAATTTTCCTTGAAATTGGCGCTGAATGTCCTGCGCTCAATGCGCTAATTGAACAAAAAGCGGATCATTTGGAAGTTGATCAATTACTACCAAATCAAATTTCAGGCTATAAATATACTGGCTCGCTAACGACGCCACCACTCAGTAGTGATGTAACCTGGCTTGTCTTAGATACTCCAATTCAGGTATCACAGGCACAGTTGGAGCTGTATCAAAAGGATTATCCAAATAATAATCGTAAGATACAGCCACTTCAAGACCGAGAAATCGCACGTTTTTAAAGTGTCAATAGCTCTGGTAATGCGGAAATGATATAATCCGGTTTGATTTGAGTGATAACAATATCTGACTTGAAAAGAGCTGTTGCAATTTCTGCATTTTCACCGGCTTCAATATCCAGAGCACGGTCACCAATTAAGACTGTTTTTGATTTTTCTAATTGATATTTGGCAACTAGATAATTAATTGAGCTTGGATTTGGTTTGCGAGGTAGCTGGTTATCGCTAGTTATGATTTCAGTGAACAATTGCTTGATGCCCGCATTTTCTAAGAGCTGATTGACCGAGTGATCTCGATGACTAATGACAAAGTTTTTACCGCCTTGGTTACAAATTGTTTCCAAGGTTTTTTTGGCACCGTGGAATAAGACTGGGTTTTCCTGCATTGGTTTTTCCATTGCGCGATAGCGTGTCATGAAAAGATGGATGTCACCGACACCAAAGAATTTTGCGGCTTCCTCAGTCGAGCTTTTTTTCATTCGTCGATAAATCATATCCTCAGCAGTAAGAATCCCGAATTCAGCGAGTATTTTCTTAAAGACATTAACACTGACTGCATAACTATCGATTAAAGTACCGCCTAAATCCCAGATATAATTTTCAAATTTCATTTCCAATTAAATTGACTCCCTTAATAAAATGATTTTGTAATCCAAGCAAATGTTTTAATAAGGTCACCTCGGTACGATATGCCTTATCTGTTTCTTCTTAGTATAAAACAAAATGTGAGAAATTTCAGAATAAATTCAAAATATTTTTCTAATTGCTAAAAATAGCCATAGCTAATACTTATATCAGAAAATATTAAAGAGAAATGAACGATTCAAGGCAAAAGATGCTATAATTGGTAGCGGACACGAAAGTGTTCAAATCAACAGAGTAGAAAATATTGCGTTAAGTGTCATAAGGATGGGATGTCGCCTATGGACGAAGGGAAACCGCGGTAATATTTTCGCATTCGCTGCTTAAAAGTGGCTGCTCTAAAATAGGAGTGGTAAAAATGGCAACAAAAACAAGATTTAATGTGAGAACAATCACAATTCTCGCATTTTTAGTGGCTTTAGGAATTATTTTGAAAAGGGTCTTGGGTATTGATACGCAATTTATGCGAATTGATGGTGCATTTATCGCAAATACAGCGATTGGTGCTTTATTTGGACCGATTCCTTCGGCAACTGCCTTTGGTATTTCAGATATTCTCGGTTTCATGCTAAAACCAACAGGTCCGTATTTTCCAGGGTTTACCCTGTCTGCGGTAATCACAGGTCTGCTTTATAGTTTCTTTTATTACCGTAAAGAATTTACCTTGAAACGCATCATCATGGCAAACATCACGATTACTTTGCTTGACACACTTTTTTTAACACCGATTTGGTTGACCATCATGTATCAAGTACCATTTTGGTCATTAATGCCAATCAGATTTCTTAAAGTATTAATTGCAATTCCAATTCAAGTCATCGTTGTTTACTTCGTTATACCAAGAGTGATGCAGACTAGTTTTTTTAAACAATCAAAAATTAATATATAAAATAATAGATTAAAAGCAGCGCTACCATCCCTAGCGTTGTTTTTTTGTAATGTAAAGCCAAAAAAGTCAGCCTACATTTTCATGTAAGCTGACTGCTATTATTTTAGAATTGTGTATGATAATTGATTAGGCTTGTGCCCAGACACTTTCTAAAACGTTAGTTTGTTCGCGATCTGGTCCAACCGAGAAAGTAGAAATTTTCACGCCAACGAGTTCTGAAACACGGTGAACGTAATTACGTGCATTTTCTGGTAAATCTGCAATATCACGAACAGCAGTAATGTCTTCGTTCCAACCAGGTAATTCTTCATAGACTGGCGTACAACGTTCTAATTCCTTAAGGCTTGCTGGATAATGTGTAATTGTTTTACCATCTAAATCATAGGCAGTACAAATCTTAACTGTTTTTAATCCAGTTAGCACATCAATTGAATTAAGTGAGAGGTTGGTGATACCAGAAACACGTTTAGAATGGCGCATTACAACTGTATCAAACCAACCAACACGGCGTGGACGTCCAGTAGTTGTACCATATTCACGGCCAACCTCACGGATTTGGCTGCCGACTTCGTCAAAAAGTTCAGTAGGGAAAGGACCATCACCAACTCGAGAAGTATAAGCTTTACACACGCCAACGACCTTATTGATTTTTGAAGGACCAACGCCACTACCGATTGTTACGCCGCCTGCAACGGGATTGGATGAAGTCACAAATGGATAGGTACCTTGGTCAATATCAAGCATAACACCTTGTGCTCCTTCGAATAAAACACGTTTACCATGATCAAGTGCATCATTTAAGATAACTGATGTATCAGTAACATAATGCTTAATTTGTTGACCAAATTCATAATAAGTTTCAAAAATATCATCAAAATTTAAAGCTTCGCCTTTATACATTTTTGTAATCATACGATTTTTTTCTTCAAGGTTGATTTTTAAGCGTTCTTCAAAAATTTCCTTGTCTAGTAAATCAGCGATACGAATTCCAACACGAGCTGCTTTGTCCATATAAGCAGGACCAATGCCCTTAATTGTTGTACCGATTTTATTATCGCCCTTAGAGTCTTCTTGTAATTGGTCTAAAGCAATATGATAAGGTAAGATAACATGTGCACGATCGGAAATTCTTAGATTGTCAGTATTAACACCATGTTGATGTAAATAAGCAAGCTCTTCAACGAGTGATTTTGGATTGACCACAACTCCGTTCCCAATGACTGAGATTTTTTCCTTGTAAAAAATACCAGAGGGAATTAAGTGTAATTTATATTTTGTGCCACCAAATTGAATGGTGTGTCCAGCATTATCGCCACCTTGATAACGTGCGATTACTTCAGCATTTTCACTTAAAAAGTCAGTGATTTTGCCCTTACCTTCATCTCCCCATTGCGTACCAACAACAACTACTGATGCCATGTTATATTCTCCTTTAATTTTAACTCACGTTAAGTATTTAAAAATTATTTTAAGACTACCCTCTTATTTTACACTCATCTATGGTTAGGTGCAATTAGATATTAATTTTGCATTGAATAATTTTTCAATTATTCGTTTCTAGATATTTTATTAAACAAATTAAATAAATTGAGCTATTTTTTTTGAATTATTATATAATTGGGTATTGTATAATGAAGTATTAGCTTTACAAGATAAATTGTTATTTTTGAATTTGGAAAGGGAGAAAGATGCAACGAAGAAATCTACAACGAGATTCACGGATTGATTACGGTTTGATTTTGCCCGTATTTTTATTAACTATTATTGGAATGCTTTCACTTTATGTTGCCTATTATCATGAAGCGAAAAGAAATATCACCTCTCAGCTACTGCGGCAGGGTGGATGGATTATTTTCGGGATTGTAATGGCGGTAATTGTAATTCATTTCAGTTCAAAACTCTTATGGAAATTGACGCCTTATCTGTACGGTATGGGTCTAGTTTTGATGATTTTGCCGATATTCTTTTATGATTCGAGCTTGGTTGCTTCTACTGGGGCAAAGAACTGGGTCTCCTTTGCTGGGCATACACTTTTTCAGCCGTCAGAATTTATGAAAATTGTTTTCGTCCTAATGCTTGCCTTCATTTCGGTGAGGCATAATGCAGAGCACCAGAAGCGAACGATTAAAAGCGATTTTGTCTTGCTAGGTAAGCAAATTTTAATCACCCTACCTGTTGTTATTTTGCTAAAATTTCAAGATGACTTGGGTACGATGCTTGTATTTATTGCCATTTTAGCTGGCGTTATTGTAATTTCGGGTGTTTCATGGAAAATCATTCTGCCGTTAGCTATTTTTACGGTTGGCTTTATCGCTTTAATTTTATTTATGGTACAAAATGATAGTGGTCGAGAAGTTTTATTAAAGCTTGGCATTCAAAAATACCAGCTTAGTCGATTTGATGACTGGCTTCATCCATTTAATTCAGATTCAAGCTCAGCCTATCAACAAAGTCAGGCTTTAATGGCAATCGGCTCCGCCGGTCTATTAGGGAAAGGCTTTAACGTGACTGATGTTAGCGTACCTGTTCGGGAAAGTGATATGATTTTTACAGTAATTGCTGAAAATTTTGGCTTTGTCGGTTCAGCAGTTGTGATTTTCCTATACTTCATGCTGATTTATCGCATGATTCAGGTTACTTATGACTCTAACAATGAATTTTATAGCTATATTTCGACAGGTATTATTATGATGATTTTATTCCATGTCGTCGAAAATATTGGTGCGAATATTGGCTTATTACCGTTAACAGGGATTCCACTACCTTTCATCTCGGCAGGGGGGTCAGCAATGGTCAGCAATCTAATTGGTGTCGGCCTAATCCTTTCTATGAAGTACCATACTCAAGATAAACAGCCAAGCTTAAAGGCGAAGCGAGTTTTGGCTGCCTAACCAGGAAAATTAGAAATTTTTTTAATTAATAGCTATTATCTGATGATTAATTATTTAATTATTTTGATAATAGCTTTTTTTGACTTTATATTTTGACGAAGTTATTAGATAATACTAAAATAAAGGGATGGCTAATTAAGGAGGCATAAAATGGATTTTATCGAACACCCAGGTTGTTCAACCTGTAAAAAGGCAAAACGTTGGTTAGAGGATCAGCAAATTAGTTTTAATGATTACGATATTCGCAAGGATACGCCTTCAAAGGCTCAAATATTAGAGTGGTTAAGTCAAGGACGTTTCCAATCTAAACAATTATTCAATACATCAGGTCAAAAGTATCGAGCACTTGGTTTAAAGGATCAGCTGACAGCAATGGATGATGATGCACGAGCGAGTCTACTTTCAAGTGATGGTATGCTGATTAAGCGCCCGTTAATTGTCGAAGAAGGTCAGCTTCTAGCAGTCGGATTTAAGGAAGCAAATTATCAAGCAATTTTTGGAAAATAAACGATGAAAAAAAATAAAACCATTAGTATTCTTAAAGCACTGACGGTGGGCAATATAGTCCGTTTAGTGATTATTGTAATTAATTGTTATATTCTATACCACTATTGGGTTGCTGAGCACTTAGAAATGATTGGATTAGCTGGTAAAATTGCAATTATATCAGCGGTATTCAGTTTGATATTTATTGCGTTTGCTGTATTACTGGTACCTAGGCATCAAGCGAAAAAAAGAAAAAGAAAATAAGAATGGTGTCATCTAAGTGCTTTTATATTTATGATATGCAAGACTATAATTAATTTTGTATATTTTTATTTTGGAGGATGATTGAATGGAAAACATTGCATATTATAATGGAAAAATCTCAGCAATTGAGGAGATGAGTATTCCTTTAAATGATCGTTCACATTATTTTGGGGATGGTGTTTACGATGCGACAATTGCCAGTCAACATCGAGTTTATCTAGCAGAAGATCATATTAATCGTTTTTTTAATAGCATGGCATTAGTTGATATCCATCCTAATTTTACTAAGAAATGGCTTGGAGAACTGCTAGCTGACCTTGCTTTGAAGGTGGATTCATCTGAGCAATTTGTCTATTTTCAAGTTTCTCGTGGTACGGCGACTAGAAAACATGCCTATGATTTGCAAATTAAGCCTAATTTGACCGTTTTCATTACCCCCTCGACCAATCCCAAAACAATTTTGTCGAGACGCTTAAAGGTGCAGACTGAGCCAGATATCCGTTTTGAGCTATGTCATATTAAGACCTTAAATCTCTTACCAAATGTCATGTCCACACAAAGGGCAGAACAAAAAGGCCTTGATGAAACAATTTATCATCGTCAAGGACGTGTGACCGAATGTGCACATAGTAATGTTCATATTATCCAAGATGGGCGCTTAAAGACGGCACCTACAGATCATTGGATTTTACCAGGTATCGCTCGTAAGCATTTATTACTTGCTGCTGAAAAGATGGGTGTTCCCTGCGACGAAACAGCCTTTACTTTAGATGAGCTTTTTAATGCAGAAGAAGTCATTATTACCAGTTCGAGTCATTTTTGTTCACAAGTAGATGAAATTGACGGTAAAAAAGTAGGTGGTCGAAATACGAAGCTACTTCAAGTGTTACAAAATGAAACTTATCGGGAATTTCAAACATTGATTTAAAATAAAAAACGTTAATTCATAAGTGATATCAATTTTATATTAATTGATACAGACTTTGAGTTTAACGTTTTTTGTTTTATTATTTTTTATCAGCAGAAAGGAGTGCGAGAATTGCGAAAACAACGTTTTTATCACGACTATATAAGGTGTAACGACTGACCCAAAAATCAGCGTATTTATCCTTATAAGCACGTAAACCTTGGAAGCTATAAATTTTAGTACCAAATTGATAAATCAGATGGGCGATTCTTTCAAAAGCATAGCTTTTTGAGGAAACACCAACATTGGATAAGGGTGCCATGCCTAAATCAAAGTATTGATAGCCTTCGGCTTTGTAATAATCAAAAATTGAAATAAATAGGAAATCCATCACACCTTTTGGTGCTTCTTTTGAATAGCGCATAAGGTCAATTGAAATAATATGTTTTTCCTGATAGCAAGGCATTATTGTCGCAAAGGCCTCGATTTGTCCATCTTGCCCCTTGACAATCGCAATTGGTGCGCGTTGGCAGTATTCTTCGCTGAAAAAGCCGAGTGAGAACCCTTTTTCTTCGCGACCGGCAAGCCATTCATCAGAGATTGCTTTGAGGCGTTCTATTAATTGAACATCAAATGGTGGTTGAATGATTTCCATCGTAAAGCCAGCCTTTTCGACTTGATTGACAAGAGAACGCTTGGTCCGATTTTTCTTACCTGAAACAGAGAAGCTTTGTAAATTGACATGCCCCTCCTCCCCCATTTTAAAGAAGCGAAAGCCTAATTCATGTAGAAACATTGTTTGATTTTTAGTCACCTCATAAAAAATTGGCGAATAGCCCAAAATATCAGCCTGATTAACAAAATCTTCAATCAATGCTTGAAAATGTACTGGATTACCAGCTGGATCGCCCATTACAATCAGCTTGTCTTGAATTTGCTTGAATTGTAAGAATGCTTGATTGGTACCATCAACTTGATAAAAGAAGAGCTGCTTATCCTTTAAAAAGGCGAGATGACTTTGTTGATTACCCCCAAATTGTGTCAGCACATCTTGTGCTTTTTGATTATCAAACTTTTCTCCAATTGTTTCTTTTTTTCCTTGAAGATAATGGAGTAGAAGTGCCAAAAAAATCGAAATAATTATCATCATCAAAAAGCCAGATAACCAGAGCTTCTCTGAAGGGAAGAGTAAAAAATCAACTTTTGGCTGATGATGATGGTGAGTTGGGTGATTATAGACCCCAATCAAAATATAGGCAATTGATAGAATAATGAAAATCAGACCATCTTTGAAAAATAATTCATTAGAAAGTACAAGCTGCGTGCGATAGAGTGATTTTTTTGAAAGGATAATCAATAAAATAGCAACGCTGATAATGATGCTTGTGATAATGCTAGAACGATAATACGAGAAAAAGAGAGCATTATCATTCACTATCGGAAGTAGTGAGGTTGATTTGACCACAATATAGATTAATGAACCGACTAATAAAATCAAGGACGGGATAAAAGCACGCTTAACCTTAACCAAAATTGAGTGCGCCACGATTAATAGTAAGAAGCCCATCGTTAATTTAGGTACTGTTAAGATGGTTTGTACACCCCAGGGTGAAAATTGATGTAAAAAATGATTTTTTTCAAATGCGACTGGGATTGCGGCAGAAAAAACCATTAAAATGCCTAGTGCATATAGTAAAATGACTGCCGTACGATGTGCAAGGTCAGAAATAAGTATTTTAGGTAAGCCGTCATAGTGCTGATTAATATCATTAAAACTTGTTTTAATAAATAAAACAACCGCAATGATAACGGGGATTAAATAATAGCCAATCCGATAAATCAATAGCCAAACAGCTGCTTGCTCAGTGGAGATACCGATATTTTGTAAACCTAAAATCATCATGATATCAAACGAGCCCAGACCACCCGGTATCAGTGAAACGAAACCAATCATTGTGGCAGCTATATATAGTACAAAGAGATTACTAATAGCAAATCTTTCTCCAATTGTAAGACCTATAAAGATAAAAAATCCGCTAACAGCTAGCCATTCTAAAAATGAGGTTAATGTTAATTCGTATTTTAGACGACGCGGAATACTTAGTAGAGCCTTGTCCTTTGCTGAAAAGCTAAGAATTAAAATAACTGGAAAATATAGAGTACCACCGAGTAACCAAGGCCAATATTGAAAGAAATAGTGATTTGTCCAAGGAGTAAAGGCCAGTATTAATGCAACGGCACTTAAGATGGACAGACCGCTAATTTCAAACATGAGTAGTTTACCAAGCGCTTTTAGGACTTCTTTTGGTTTTTTATCCTTACCATAAAAATGAGCACGTAGGCTAGTACCGATTAGACCACCAAATCCAACTAGATTATTTAAGGTATTGACTAATAAACTAGTCTCTGCAATATATTTTTTAGAAAATTTAGTATCTAATTCTTTATTAAAAATAAAATCATAATAAAGCATTGGGACAACTGCTAGTGAACCAAGCAGAATGATTACAATAATTTCAAATGGTGTAATTTGATTAAAGGCATGATGTAGCTTATCGGGTTGAATGGTTTTAATAATCGCCAATGATTCAAAAATGACGACTGCGACAACGGTAACAAAGAATAATCCCTTAATTAATTTGAACTGTGCCTTAATTTTTTGAATTAAGAATTTCATTTTTACTCCTTTAACTCTAAACAGATGCTTTTAAGAAATCGAGTATGATTCGATTAAATTTTTGGGGTTGTAAATAGGCAATATCATGAAGCGCCCAGGGTACAATTTTTAGTATGGCATTTGGAATGGATTTTGCAATTTTTTGCGAATGCTGGCGTTTGATAATATCAAATTGTCCAATTAAGACTAACGTTCTGGCTGTAATGCGACCTAAATCAGCAAAGGAGATGGAGAGATTTTCACGCATTAATCTTCGAATTTTAGGTAATTCAGGCTGCCAAAAACATAAATAAGCGAGTAAAATAGATAGCTCCGTCGCCAATTTTGAAAACCAAAATAACCCCTTGGTGGATATATTCCCTGAATTAAGTACTAATGAGTGGACCATTTGGGGGTGATTAACTGCAAAATACATTGCAACATTTGCGCCATCACTAAATCCTAATAAATCAAAATGTTGAATTTTCAAGATATCAACCACTTCTTTGAGATCTTCGGCAAATTTTTTTAAACTAAACTGCTTGCCTTGATTGGTGCTTTTACCATGAGCTCTAAAATCAATTCGAATGACCTGATAGCTCTCCTCAAAGGCTTGAATTTGTTTATCAAAGTAAGTATTGGATTGGGCATTACCGTGCAATAAAATCAGCGGAAAGCCCTTGCCAGAAATTTCTAGATAGATTTTAGTATCATCTTTTAAGCGAATAAACATCAAAACACCTTCTTGGTCTAATGGACTACTATCTGAATTTTACCCCATCTATTAAAAATTATCATCTCATAACATTTTTGTAAACCAATCCCCAAGAGTTGACAGACAATCTTAAGAAATAGTAACAAAGTCTAAAGATAGTTGACGGTATTAGGATTTTAAGCGATAATTAACAAGGAAATCTATAACGGAGGTCAATTATGAAAGGAATTATTTTAGCAGGTGGAAGTGGAACACGTTTGTATCCCGTAACGCGTGCAGTCAGTAAGCAATTAATGCCGGTTTATGATAAGCCAATGATCTATTATCCATTGTCTACATTGATGTTAGCTGGTATTAAAGATATATTAATTATTTCAACCCCACAAGATACACCAAGATTTAAGGAATTATTACAAGATGGCTCAGAATTTGGCATTAATTTACAATATGCTGTTCAGCCAAGTCCTGATGGCTTAGCGCAAGCATTTATTATTGGTGAAGATTTCATCGGTGACGATTCAGTGGCTCTTGTCCTAGGTGACAATATTTATCATGGCCCAGGCTTGTCTAAAATGCTACAAACCGCTGCAGCAAGAGAAAAGGGCGCAACAGTATTTGGCTATCATGTACCTGATCCCGAACGCTTTGGTGTTGTCGAGTTTGATGATAAGATGACAGCAGTATCAATTGAAGAAAAACCAACACAGCCAAAATCAAATTATGCGGTGACTGGTCTTTATTTTTATGATAATGATGTCGTTGAAATTGCAAAAAATATTCAACCTTCACCTCGTGGTGAATTAGAAATTACGGATGTTAACAAAGCTTATTTAGAACGTGGCGATCTATCGGTTGAATTAATGGGGCGTGGCTTTGCATGGTTAGATACTGGTACTCACGAAAGCCTACTAGAAGCAGCTCAATATATTGAAACTGTTCAAAGAATGCAAAATATGCAGGTTGCCAATTTAGAGGAAATTGCTTTTCGTATGGGCTATATCTCAAAAGAGCAAGTGAAGGAATTGGCTCAGCCATTGAAGAAAAATGAGTATGGACAATATTTACTACGTTTGATTGGTGAAGCATAATGACAGATAATTTTTTTGGCAAGACATTAGCAGCAAGAAAAATCGAAGCAATTCCTGGTATGCTTGAGTTTGATTTACCCGTACACGGTGATAATCGTGGCTGGTTTAAGGAAAATTTTCAAAAAGAAAAAATGCTACCTTTAGGCTTTCCAGAACATTTTTTTAAATATGGTAAATTACAAAATAATGTCTCTTTTTCTAGAAAGAATGTTTTAAGAGGACTCCATGCTGAGCCTTGGGATAAGTATATTTCAGTTGCCGATGCAGGCCGTGTTTTAGGTAGCTGGGTTGATTTACGTGAAGGGGACACTTTTGGTAATGTTTATCAAACTGAAATTGATGCAAGCGTTGGTATTTTTGTACCTCGTGGCGTAGCTAATGGTTTTCAAGTTTTGAGCGATGTCGTTTCTTACTCATATTTAGTTAACGATTATTGGGCATTAGATTTAAAACCGAAATACGCTTTTGTGAATTATGCAGACGAAGCCTTGAACATTAAATGGCATGATTTAGCAAGTGCAGAGGTAAGTGATGCCGATAAAAATCATCCGCTACTTAAAGATGTTAAGCCGCTTGATAGAAAAAGCTTAGGCTAATCATATAAAAATTCAGTTTTCACTTAATAATTTTAGCTACACAGAATCTTGCTTTGATGACTAGGCGATACTCTCCCGAAACCAGTATTTATTTCGATAAGTCAACTAAATGATTAAGCGGAGTCGAAAGATTTATCTTTCAGCATAGCATATCAATTTGTAGCGTGATTTGTATTTGTGAAACAAGACGACTGAAGTCGCAAGTTTTCTTTATCTCAAAAATCTTGGTTTAACGTTCGAGTATGCCTAAACAGTCATCTCAGCTTTTTATGAAAGGAATTATAATGACCGAATATAAAAAAATCATTGTAACTGGAGGCGCTGGTTTTATTGGTTCCAATTTTGTGCACTATGTTTACAATAACCATCCAGATGTTAAGATTACAGTTTTAGATAAGTTAACATACGCCGGGAATAAAGCAAATATCTCAGAAATTTTGGGAGATCGTGTTGAGCTTATCGTTGGTGATATTGCAGATGCACAAATTGTTGATTCATTAGTTAAAGATGCTGACGCAGTTGTCCATTACGCTGCTGAAAGCCATAACGATAATTCATTAAAAGATCCTTCACCTTTTATTCAGACTAATTTAGTTGGAACTTTTACTTTATTGGAGGCTTGCCGCAAATATCAAACTCGCTTCCATCATGTCTCAACAGATGAGGTTTACGGTGATTTACCATTACGTGAAGATTTACCGGGTCACGGTGAAGGAGTTGGCGAGAAGTTTACTGATAAAACACCTTATAATCCAAGCTCTCCATATTCGTCAACTAAGGCAGGCTCTGATTTATTAGTTCGTGCTTGGGTTCGTTCTTTTGGTTTGGCAGCAACCATTTCAAATTGTTCAAACAATTACGGTCCTTACCAACATATTGAAAAATTCATTCCACGCCAAATTACCAATATTTTAAGTGGTATTCAACCAAAGCTATATGGTGACGGTAAAAATGTACGTGACTGGATTCATACCAATGACCATTCATCAGCTGTTTGGACAATTTTAACCAAAGGTCAAATTGGTGAAACCTACCTAATTGGTGCCGATGGAGAAAAAAATAATAAAGAAGTAATTGAATTAATTCTCGAATTGATGGGACATGATAAAAAAGATTATGAGCATGTCAATGACCGTCCTGGTCATGATTTACGCTATGCTATTGATTCAACTAAATTACGTGAAGAATTAGGCTGGACTCCAGAATTTACCAATTTTAAAGATGGTCTAGCAGATACAATTAAGTGGTATACGGATAACCAATCTTGGTGGTCTGCAGAAAAGGCTGAGGTCGAAGCGAACTACGCTAAAAGTGGTCAATAGAGGCAACAATGAGTTTAATTCTAACGACCACCAAGATTCAGGGTCCCCATAAAATAATCATTTTATGGGAAAAGGAAGCAGGATGAAGCGATTGTAAATCTGCGATTTATTAAAGCGTAATTTCTGCTGACGCGGTGGTCTTCAGAAAAGGCTGAGGTCGAAGCGAACTACGCTAAAAGTGGTCAATAGAGGTCAACATATTAATTAACAAAAAATAAGCTTAGAAGTTTAATTTAGAACTTCTAGGCTTTTTAATTTGTAGAAGACAAAAATACGTCTCGACTTAAAGTCGAAACGTAATTTATTAATTTTCAAACAAGCTATCTTTATTTTTAAAGTAGTATTGTTCAATTCGTTTAAATGAACCGGGTTCAATTTTTTCTAAGGCTGAACCAATTTCATCAAGTGAAGCTTTATAGGCATATTCTTGTGCAAATAGCTGATAAGAACGGTTAAATGCCTGAGTGATGATTGGTGTGTTATGGCGCCAACGATTTGCATACTGCATCAGCTGCTCCGCCAAGCCGGCAGCATCAATTAACTCTTCAGTACGATTACCTAGTAGATTAATTTCTTCGCCACAGGCCTTAACTTTTTGGTTGATTTCTTCAATATTAATACGAACCTTATTTAGATCATCAATTAGACTTTCAACTTGCTCAGTTGTTGTAAAGAAGAAATCCGTATATTCCTGTGGTAAACCAGGCAAGCGCTGTTTTTCGACGTGACGTTTAATTGCCCTAAGCTCAAGCTCAAAATCATCAATTTTTTGTAAAGCAACCTTCTCGTCTTGTCTTAAAGTATCCAACGTACTTGAAATTGTTACCTGTTCCTTCTCGATATCTGCTAAAACTCTGAATGAGTCATCTAAGAAAGTTTTAACCTCTGTATAAACCTTTTCATGATTTTCTATCTGTGGAATGAGTTCGTTTGTTTGGCGTTCAATTTCTTCGATTTCATTTTGGTAGCTTCTAGCACGTCCAAGTTCATTGTGATTGAGCGCGTAGCTTTGTGAAACATGATCAATTTCTATTAATAATTTTTTGTTATTATCTTTAGCGTGATTAATATACTCTTTAATTGTCTTTAGGTTCTTAGTAACGAAAACCTTAGCATCAATTTCACTTTCAAAAGTATCATAAAGGCTGTCAATCGCATTTTGAATATTTTCGTTATTATTTTCAGTCTCATCAATTTCAAAGCGTTCAATATCAGAAATAGCAGAGGTAATTTTACCTTTAATATCTTCAATTTGTGCTTCAATATTCTTTTCCGCGAAGACATATTTTTGATCAATTAATTTTTGGTAGCCTTTTTCAAGCTCTTCAATTTGTGCTGGGAAGGTCTCATTTAATTCTTCAATGATTGGCGGAATACGGTCAGAAGCTGATTTTAAATCATAAGTATCTTCTTCGGCCTTTTTCAAAACCTTAGTCGCTTCAATTGGATCACCTGAAGTATTTAAGGCAACGAATTGAGTGAACTCAATTTCGATATTATAGAGGCGTATTTCTAATTCGGAAATGGTATTACCAAATTTTGCTTTGCCTTCCTTAATTGTTTTGCTTAATTCTTCGTAAACATCAAGTGCTTCTTGAACAGCAATTGAATTTTTTTCTTCAGTTTCACGGAGATTTTTTAGACCATTACGAATGGATTGAACGTCAGTCTCCATTAATTCAATTTGGCTTTCGGCAGTATCAATAATATGACCGGCCTTGATGAAGCGAAGCGTTTCATTTAAATTTTCAGCTTCAAAAATATGAGATTCTAAATCGGCTAAAGAGTTATTTAAAATATCAGTCCATTTTTGATTCCATTCTCGAAACGTATTTTGACTTTCACCTACTAGGTGCATTTGCTTAACTCGTTCAATTTCATCAGAAACTGGGAGTTCAAAAAGTGTATTTTTACGTTCTTCTAGTGCATCCAGTCGATCTTGACTCTTCTTTTTGAAAATCAAGCTCACAATATAAAATGCAACGATAATAATTAATAAGATAACAATAACCCATATTAAGCTTTTAGGCATCTGAATTCCCCTGTCTTGTTGTAATATATTTAATATAATGAATAACTAATACGTTCGTTAATATACAATGAAAATTATATCATAAAGCAAGACCTGATTCACGAATAAATTACTAAAATTTTATTTATTCTTATCTTTTAAAAAATAAAAAAATGATAAAAACTTGACCATTTGAATAATTGATTGTATGGTTAATTTATTAAATAGAGAAAGAAGTGAAGCGCATTGAAAAATTTCAAAATCAAATAAATGTTTTTTAGTAAAAATATGACTGATTTTGGATTTTTTTGGCGCTTTTAATTGAATAGATATACTGTAAATGATAGCACTTTTATAGGCTTATTTTTTATAGTGTAAATATTTGCTTATAAAATTTAAAGAAAATCTCCAAAATCTAGTCATCAATGGATTTTTGGAGGTTTTTTATGTCGAAGATTGAATTGAAAAAATTATCATTTGCTTACCCAGGACAGCAAGCAATGTTTAATGATGTTTCTCTAGTAATTGATGAGAACTGGCACCTCGGGCTAGTTGGTCGTAATGGACGCGGTAAAACCACCTTATTAAAATTGATTTTAAATCAGCTAGAGTATTCTGGTAAAGTAGTTGCTCCTTTTGAATTTATCTATTTTCCACAGAAGGTCAGTAATCCACGTGCTTTAGCTTATCAGATTGCTGAAACGATTGCTAATTTTGAACAATGGGAGCTTGAAAGAGAATTACGCTTACTCCAAGTAAGCCCTGATATTTTATGGCGACCTTATCAACTTCTTTCAGGGGGTGAGCAGACTAAGCTTTTGCTTGCATTGTTATTTTTAGAAGCTGGTAAATTTCCTTTAATTGATGAACCAACTAATCATTTGGATATTACAGGGCGACAGGTTGTAGCACAGTATTTAAAGAGTAAGTCGGGTTATATTGTGGTAAGTCATGACCGTTCATTTTTGAATGAGGTAACAGACCATATTATAGCCATCGAAAAATCAGACTTAATTTTGTATCAAGGCAACTTTAGCGTTTATGAACATGAAAAAGCTTTGAGAGATCAATTTGAATTAAATCAAAATGAGCGATTGAAGGGTGAAATCGGACGTTTAGAAAAAACGGCAAAAGAAAAAACAAGTTGGTCAAATCATCGAGAGGGAGATAAGTTTGGCAGTGCCAAAATCAAGGGGAGCGGTAGTATCCTTGATACCGGCTTTATTGGTGCTAGAAGTGCTAGAATGATGAAAAAAGCTAAAAATCTTGAAAAACGTATGAATAATCAGATTGAAAGTAAAAGTCAGCTGTTAAAAAATATTGAAGCCGTAGACGATTTATCAATTAATTATCAGCAATCGCGCTATATAAGGCTATTGCAGGCAAGCCATTTTTCATTAAGCTTTGCTACTAAATCTCAACTACTGTTTAAACCGATTAGTTTTGAGTTGACTAAAGGTACAAGATTAGCCATAACAGGTGATAACGGTTCAGGAAAAAGCAGCATTTTAAAATATTTAGTGAATGAATTTCAAGGTCAGTCAGTCGGGGAACTGACGATGGCAACTGGTTTGAAAATTTCCTACATCAGACAAAATTTTGAAGATAATCAAGGTTATTTAGCAGCTTTTGCATCAACCAATCATTTAGACTATTCTATATTTTTAAATCAGCTAAAAAAATTAGGAATGGAGCGGTCAGTTTTTAATCAGCGAATTGAAACAATGAGTATGGGGCAGCGTAAGAAAGTTGAGCTGGCAAAGGCTTTGACAGAGCCAGCAAATCTGTATGTTTGGGATGAGCCTCTGAATTATTTGGATGTATTCAATCATCAACAACTGGAAGATTTGATTTTAAAAACAATGCCATCAATGATATTTGTGGAGCACGATGCTGCGTTTATAAAAAAAATTGCCAATCAAACAATAAAATTAGACTAATGGCTAATAATTATATTTTTTATAATTAAATTATATTATAAAACAGAAGAGTCAAATCATTATTAGATGATTTGGCTTTTTTTTGACATATTTTCTTAGTTTTAACTCAGATAAATTGATTTATAATATTTTTTTTGAATTTTCAGTTTTATTTAAGCCGGTCAATTTATATTAATTGATGAAAGTGCATTCATTTTAGTTTTAGAAGGAGAATTTACTTGAAGCGAAGATATTTATATGAAGTTGATTTCATGCGCAATTTTTTTATTATTGGGGTGTTATCAAATCATATCGTTGGTATTTGTAAAAATATTTTTGAAGTAGATAGCCCAATGTATCTCATCTTAGCTTGCATACATTCATCGTTACATTTTACTCGAATGGGTTTCATGTTTATGACTGGATTGGTGTTATTTCTTGCTTATCAGAATAGAGAAATTAAAGCTACTACTTTTTGGAAGAAACGTTATTTTTTAATTGGGATTCCTTATTTATTTTGGAATTTGATTTATAGCCTGCCTTTATTGTCATCGCAAGGCTTTCAGGCGACCTTGACTCACTTTTATTCATCTGTGATTCATGGCGATCAGGCGTATCTATATTATGTTTTGGTTACGATGCAATTATATCTGATTTTTCCTTTTTTATTAAATTTGATGAAAAAATATAAGCCGTATTTAAAATTGGTTTGGATAATTAGTTTGCTGATTCAATGTATGATTACTTATTTTATCAAATATAAAATAGGCAACTATGATACGACTAATTGGCCATATCTTTTTTCTCATTATGGTATTTTTGTTGGTTCGTATCAATTTTATTTCATTTCGGGCGGAATCACTGCTTTATATTATGACCAATTAATTGCTTTAATTCAAAAACATACTAATAAAATTAAGTATTTATTATTAATCATGCTGCCAACGATTTGGCTATATTATTTTTGGAATCGTTTTGTATTAGGTCTTTCTGATAAGGCGGCTAAATCGGTTCATCAGCCATTATTTATTTTATATGCTTTAGTGATGATTATCTTTGTTTTGTATTATGGTATCCGGTGGTCTCAAAATGGGCGTAAAAATAAACAGTCAATGATTACAAAGTGGATTACCACAGGTGCTCGACTTTCATTCGGTATTTATTTAACACAAGCAGTTGGAATCTCTTTAGTCGCTAAATTTATTATTCCAATTCTTTCGAATTTCCCTTCATTAGTCATTCCAGCAATTCCATTTTTAATTGCGATGGTGTACGGCTTATCCTTTGCAATATCTAAAATTTGTTACCAGACACCAGTTTTATCTTATGTAATCGGTAGAAAATATCAAAAGAAAGGGTCAATTTAATGATTCCAATAATTGAGAAAATAAATGAAATTTTAATGCAAGATGTTAATCGAAAATTTGTGAAAGACCTAGAGACAAATCAGTGGCATTCTAAAAGGACAATTAATAATCAAATAGAAAAAATTCAACAATTATACATAGAAAACCATCTATATTCGGGAGATTCAATTATTATTGGATTACCTAATTCCTATCGCTTTATTTTATTTTATTTGGCAGCGTTAAAATCTGGGATAACAATAACTTCTGTTAATTCACAAATTTCAAAGAGGGAGCTGGGGACATTATTAGAGCGTCATTCCTATCAAGCCATCATACTTGAAGATGAGAGAAGTGAGCTCTTGCAGTCAGCGAATCAATTATTGACTACATTTACAAGAATTGAGTTAAATTTTGATTTTTTCCATGGTCATTTTCTAGTTAATCTATCTGAAAATAGTAAAATATGCGTTCAAGGGCTTACGTCATCTTCTAATGCGCTATTAATGTATACCTCAGGTACCACCGGAGAGCCTAAAGCAGTTGGTATTTCCTATGAACAATTGTTGGCTGCAGTGGATAATATTTCTGCTTCTCATCAATTAGTGCGTGAGGACATTACCTATGTTTGCTTACCGTTATTTCATATAAATGCACAGGTAATTTCTTTAATTTCAACTATTTTAACAGATGGGAAGCTAGTGATTGGTAAAAAATTTAGCGCAAGTCATTTTTGGGGCATTATTGAATCTGAACGAATTACTTGGGTGTCAGTTGCACCAGCCATTTTGACGATTCTATTGAAAAAGGCTAAAGAAAATCAGGTAATCAACCATTCACTTAGATTTATTAGATCTGCATCTGCGCCACTAGCTCCCACGATTGCACACGATTTTGAAACTAAATTTAAGACCATTGTCATCGAATCATATGGTATGACTGAGGGCGCAAGTCAGCTATGTGTAAATCCTTTACCGCCAGAAAGGCATATTCTGGGCTCTGTTGGCAAGCCATTTGGTATCGAGTTAAAGGTTGTTGATGAATATGACATTGAACAATTTCCAAATCAAATTGGAGAAATCGTCGTTAGGGGTAAAAGTATTATTCAGCAATATCAAAATAATGCTGCGTCTGAAAGCTTTTATAATGGTTGGTTTTATACAGGTGATTCAGGTTATTTAAATGAAGATGGTTATCTTTTTGTTGTTGGTCGCAAGAAAGAAATGATAAATCGTGGCGGTGAAAAAATCAGTCCCTACGAGGTAGAAAATGTCATACTGGATCATCATTATGTTGATAGTGTAGCGGTTATTCCTGTAAAAGATGATGTCGTTGGTCAAAGAGCAGCAGCTTTTGTCGTTTTAACCTCTGATATTGACCAACAGCTGTCAGAAGTAAAGGCACTTTTGAATCAACATTGTCATACGGAGCTATCAAGCTTTAAGTGCCCAGAATTATATTTTTTTGTTGATGAATTACCAGTTGGTCCCACAGGAAAGGTTCAACGGCAAAAGGTGATTGAAAAATATTTATCAAAAGGAGCCAGTGCGTGATGATACGAAGACAGAAGAAAATTAAAAATTTACTTGCGGCTCTATTAGGATTACTGTGGTTGGTTGGTGTATGGGTTGGCTATCAAAATATTTATGGTACCTCTAATCAAGATGCAAGCTTAGAAACGATTACCATTGGCTATCAAAAGGGAGATATTTTTCATCTAGCAAAAATCGAAGGGACGCTAGAGGAGAGCTTAGAGGCAAAAGGCTATAAAGTAAAATGGAAATCCTTTACAGATGGTAGTGCACTTTTAGAGGCATTAGCAACAGGAAGTGTTGATTACGGACGAACAGGCAATACGCCACCTGTGGTCTCTCAAAGCAGTGGTTCAGATGTTGTTTACATAGCAAGTAGCTTTTCAAAATATGAGGGTAGTGCAATCTTAACACCTAGTGGTAGCTCAATTGATTCATTAGAAGATTTGGCTGGTAAGAGGATTGCTGTTTCGAAAGGTTCGAGTGCACATTATTTCTTAATTAAGGCATTAGAAAGCGTTGGCTTGACTACAGACGATGTAACGATTGAATATTTAAATCCAAGTGCAGGACGAATTGCTTTTGAGAATAATAATGTAGATGCTTGGGTGGTCTGGGATCCTTATACAGCATCGGCTCAGATAGAAGCATCGGCAGAAATTTTAACAACAGCTGAAGGCTTTTCGACAGATCGAGATTTTATTTTATCAACAGAAAGCTTTGCAAGCTCACATGAGGATGTTACAACAACCTTAATTGAGTCAATGAGCTATGCATTGAATTGGGTGAATGAAAATAAAAGTGAAGTTGCTGAAAAATTGGCGAAGACATTAGATATTGACCAGAGTGTTATTGAGGTTATGGTGAATCGTCGTACCTATGGTATGGATGAATTAACAGATGAAATCATGAGTGAACAGCAAGACATTGCCGATACATTCTTAGCAGGTGGCTTTATAGAAAAGCAGATTGATGTCAATGATGCCGTTTATCAATCGGATAATTAAGGAGAACCGAATGATTACTTTAAAAAAACAAATACTAAAAGTGCTTCCTATATTGATTCCAGTTTTATTAGTGATGATTTGGCAAGGTGCAAGCAGTTTAAATTTATTATCTGAAAATATTCTAGCCTCACCTCTAGAAGTAGTTAAGGCTGGTAAAGAATTATTTCTAAGTGGTGAATTAATGCGCAATTTGACTATCAGTCTTTATCGGGCGACTGTTGGTTTCGCAATTGGTGGCATGATTGGCTTTTTACTAGGATTATTGACTGGCTTGAGTGATATTGGGCGATCTTTTTTTGACTCAACAATTCAAATGATTCGTAATATTCCGCATCTAGCCTTGATTCCTCTTGTGATAGCTTGGTTTGGAATAGATGAAATTAGTAAAATCTTTCTAGTGGCGATTGGTGTTATGTTTCCAATTTATGTGAATACAATGCACGGTATTATGAATGTTGATGAGGATTTATTGGAAATGGCTGCAATCTATCAATTGAGCCGTTGGCAAACATTTTGGTCGATTGTTTTTCCAAGCGCTCTGCCGTCAATCTTAGTTGGTGTCCGCTATGCTCTGGGTATTATGTGGACAACCTTGATTGTGGCGGAAACAATTGCTTCGGATTCAGGTATTGGTTATATGGCGATGAATGCACGTGAATTTATGCAGATGGATGTGATTATTTTGAGTATTCTTTTATATGCCGTGTTGGGCAAGCTTTCGGACTTAGTTGCAAAATACTTTGAATCCTCAGCTTTAGAATGGAAAATTCAGTAGGAAGGAGCAGTGTAGTGATGAAGGATTTATTGATAGTTGAACATATTTCGAAACAATTTTCTGAAAGACAGGTTTTTGATGATATTGATTTTACGGTGAGTAAAGGCGAGTTTGTTACTGTAATTGGTAAGAGTGGTACAGGAAAAAGTACATTGCTAAGATTACTTTCAGGTCTAGATAAGCCAGATTCAGGTCAGATATTGCACGATGGCAAACAAGTTAATCAGGTTAATCCGGAGGCGAGAATGATGTTTCAGGACGGTCGATTGTTGCCTTGGAAAACGGTATTGAATAATTTATTAATTGGTAATTATAAAGGAAAAAAAGCTGAGGCAATAAAGCTTTTAGGACAGGTTGGCTTGTCGGAATATACTGATTATTATCCGCATCAGCTTTCCGGTGGACAAAAGCAGAGAGTCGCATTTGCCAGAGCATTACTTCATCAGCCGTCATTATTATTATTGGATGAACCACTTGGGGCACTGGACGCTTTTACAAGGCAGGAGATGCAAAAATTATTAGCAAGTCTTTGCAAAAAACAGCAGATGACAGCCTTATTGGTTACTCATGACATTGAGGAAGCAATTTATTTATCGGATCGGATTTTGATTTTAGATAGTGGACAGGTTTTGTCTGAAATCGTGGTTGACCTACCTTTTCCGAGGCATAAGGAAGAAGAATATTTTCGTAGTATAAAGGATGAAGTTTCAGCATATTTTTCATTGGCTGAAAGCTAGTTTGACGTTTAAAAAGGGGTTGGGACATTAGTCCTTACCCCTTTTTAATACTCGTAATTCAATTATCAAGCTTAGTAGTTGCTCGCTTTTTTTCAATCATTATCAAAAATGGCGGCTGATGAATTTGATTTAGGGCACTGTACTGGTAAACCTGATAATTTTCCTGTGCTAATTGGCTGACAAATTCAAGTACTGCATTTTTTTCATTTTGACCGCCTGGATGGCCATAATAAATCATGATTGCGATGCGACCATTGATTGCTAGCAAATTCAGACATTGTTTAAGTGCACTAATTGTTGTTTCAGCAAGTGTAACAACTGATTTATCCGAACTAGGTAAATAGCCCAGATTAAAAATAGCTGCTTGAATTGGTTCTTGAACGTATTTTTGAATATTCTGATGTCCATCTAAGATCAAATTAGCTGAAAGATTAGCATCAATTAATCGTTGCTGGGTCTTGATAACAGCAGCTTCTTGCACATCAAATGCTGTCACCCTAGCCCCCAATCTAGCTAAGAAGCAAGTATCATTACCATTGCCCATAGTGGCATCAATGACTAAATCATCGCTTTTAATGATCTCTTTTAACCAGATATGACCTTGATTAAGCGGACGTTGCATGATGATCAACCAGCTTTCTATCTCTAATATTATATTTACCTTGATAGCTATTACGTTTTTCAAGTTCTCGATCAATTGCATTTAGTACTTCCCATTTTTTAAGACTCCACATGGGACCAATAATTGTTTCACGTGGTGCGTCACCTGTTAGTCGATGAATGACCACTTCTTTTGGAATTAATTCAAGCTGATTACAAATAATGTCAACGTACTCTTCTTTGGATAGAAATTGCAGTTTGCCCTGATGATAATCACGCTGCATTTTAGTATTAGTCATTAAATGGAGTAAATGCAACTTAATCCCCTGAATGTCAGAGTCAAGAATGACACGTTTTACGTTTTCAATCATCATTTCGGCAGTTTCTCCGGGTAAGCCATTAATTAGGTGGGTCACAACTTTGATATCATGTCGTCTTAGGTTGGCAACAGCATCTAGATAAGTTTGATAATCATGCGCACGGTTAATTAAATGACTAGTAGCTTCGTATGTTGTTTGCAAGCCTAGCTCAATCCATAGATGAATGCGTTGATTAATTTCAGCTAAATATTCAATTGTTTCTGGTGGCAAGCAGTCAGGTCGAGTAGCGATATTAATGCCGACTACACCAGGCAAATGAATGACTTGTTCAAATTTTTCCCTAAGCTCTGCTACTGGTGCATGAGTATTAGTATAATTTTGAAAGTAAACAATGTACTGATTGACTTTGGGCCATTTGCGATGCATAAAATCAACTTCTTTTTGGAATTGAATAGGCAATGGATCGTGAGGTGCAACGATAAAATCACCACTTCCTGAAACAGAGCAGAAGGTGCAGCCTCCTTTAGCAACTGTGCCATCTCGATTTGGGCAGTCAAAGCCACCGTCAATCGGTACCTTAAAAATTTTGGAATCAAACAAATCACGTAAATGCTCATTCCATGTTGTATAACGTTTTTGATTCACGGTTAACTCCTTTTTTGTATGATACTATCTTTTCTATTTCACTCGTTTGAAGATACTCTGGACCCGCTTTTTGATAAAAATTGGATAGCTAAAGGCAAGCCAAGCACCCCCAATTAAAAAGCCAGCTAGGACATCACTTGGATAATGGACGCCGAGATAAATTCTTGAAATGCCTACTGAAATAATAATTAAAATCGCAATCACAACGATTGTGATTTTGAATGCCATTTTTTTTAGAATTTGCCAAAAGATAATCGCAAGACTACCAAAAAAGACAATGGCTGTTGCGCTGTGACCACTCGGAAAACTATTTGAGGTTTCATTGACGAGATGTTCCAGTAAAGGTCTTTCACGACTGTAAACAAGCTTAAATAAAGGAACCAGAATTCCAGGTATGCTAATTGTACCTGCCAATAACCAAACAGCCGCGACGCGTTCGCGTATTAGATAAAGATATATCAGACTAATTAAGCAAAGCACGATGGTTGTAGGCAGGCTTGCCATTTGTGTAATTGCTTTAAAAATGGTTGTTGTCTGGTTGGTGATATTATAACGAATGACAGTTTGAATTGATGAGTCAATGCCACTAAGCGTTTCAGGGTAAAATTTAACGAGATAACCAATTAATACAAAGAAAACCAGACAGAAACTGCCGATTAATTGATAAGTAGATTTATTTTTCATATTTTCCTTTCATAATGCTTATCCATTGAATTAAATCAAATGCCAATATTATAACACGAAAAAGGCTACCTTGAAATCTAGGTGCCTTTTTTGTAAGTGTTGTTAAATTAGCAAATTTTTCCTAAAGGGAGCTTAACCGCCCTAAATAATTATTTTGTTTCTACATTAGTGCGTAGCTGTTGTCGATTGAAATCCGAAGCCTCCTTGGCAATTTGTTTGAGATCAATATCCATTTGTTTTGCAGCAAAAAGGCAGCCACAGTAGCATTGCCGATAAATCTGATAAGCTTCACACATTTCAATTGATCGTCGATAACCATTATTTTTTTTAAAGTCGCTTGGTAGATAGCTAACATCATAAAATTCTTGTATTTCAATACCTACTTCATTGATTACCTTACTATTTTTATGAGGAGAAATCGTTAAGGCACTTCCAAAATAATCAAATTCAAGTGCTTGCGCTTTTTCAGCTACTAAATCGAGACGCATCTGAAAGCATGTTTGACAACGTTCACCACCTTCTGGTGCCGATTCGAGCCCCTTTTCCTTAACCATTTTTACAAATTTTTGCGGCTCATATGGGGCGGCGATAAATTTGACATTTTGCCCTGTTTGTTGATTAAAGTCAATGATGAATTGTTTCTGAACGGTTTCTCGACGAATATATTCACTTTGTGGATGGATATTAGAATTTGCAAAATAAATCGTGACATCGGCAAATTGAGTTAAGTATTCCAATGTATAAGTACTGCACGGCGCACAACAACTATGTAATAAAATCTTGGGCCGAACTAGAGCTTGCTGCCAAGTTATAACCATTTTCTGTAGCACATAATCGTAGTTGATTTTTTGATTAGGATTAAATTTTTTAAGTATTTCTAATGGATTAATCATGTTTTTTCTTTTCCTTTTCTTGATAATTATAGATTAGCATGCAAATTTTTTTTTGACAATGGCAAAGAATTTAATATAAGACTTGCATTTTCAATCAAAACATGATAAAAATAACATATGAGAAAATCGTCATATGAAAATAATTTCATGTAAGGAGTGAAAATATCATGAAAACAAATCAAATAGTTACTGAAAATCAACCCAAACAACAAGCCACACATCAGCATGAGGATAATTCTTTTTCGGTTATTTCGTTTTTAATTGGTGTCGTTTTATTTGTGGTAAGTTTGATAGATATATTGCCAATTTCTAGTTCAATTCTCTTTGTAATTGTTATTATTATTTCCGGTTATCATGTGATTTGGGAGGGAATTCAATTAACATTTGTGACTAGTAAAAAGCAAAAAAAATTCACACCTAATATTCATTTATTAATGTCCTTAGCAGCATTGGGTGCCGTTTTAATCGGCAATTATCAAGAAGCAGCATTATTAATTTTAATTTTTGCAGGTGCTCATTTTTTAGAAGAATATGCAGAAGGAAAAAGTAAACGTGAAATCAGTAAATTGCTAAAAATGAATCCAACTGAAGGTAGACGAATTAATTTGGATGGTCAAATTGAAGTTGTCGCCGTATCAGAGTTAAAGATTGGTGATCAGATTCAAGTTTTAAATGGTGACCAAATTCCAACAGATGGTCAAGTGATTGAAGGGATTAGCGCTGTTGATGAATCAGCAATCAATGGTGAAAGTATGCCTAAGGAAAAACAAGCGGGCGATTTAGTTTTTGGTGGCACAGTGAATGGTAATGGTATTATCAAGGTAGAAGTTACTAAGGATAGTCAAGATACCGTATTTGCTAAAATTGTACGATTGGTTGAGCAATCGCAACAAAATATCTCACCAACAGCAACAAAAATCAAGAAAATTGAGCCGGTTTATGTTAAAACAGTTTTATTTTTACTGCCAGTAGTTATTCTTATTGGCTATACCTTGATTGGTTGGTCTTTTGAACAAAGTATTTATCGAGGTATGGTTTTTCTGATTTCCGTATCACCTTGTGCCTTAGCGGCAAGTGCAGTACCAGCAACGTTATCAGCAATTTCTAATCTTGCGAATCGTGGTGTTTTATTTAAGGGAGGTTCCTATTTAGCTAACTTATCAGAGGTAAAAGCAATTGCCTTCGATAAAACTGGTACCTTGACTGAAGGGAAGCCTAAGGTGACAGATTATTATTTAAGGAGCAAATCTAAGTCAGAAATTTACCAATGGTTATCAATTATCGTTGCACTAGAAAAACAAGCTAATCATCCATTAGCAGAAGCGATTGTTAGCCGATTTGACGACAATATTCAACCAATTCAGATTGAGGTTAATAACCGAGTTGGCGAAGGCTTAAATGGTAACTACCAAGGTAAAGATTATCAGCTAGGGAAACCAAGTTTATTTCGTGAGGTCCATTCAGAGCTTGTGGAAAAGCAAGAAGAGTTTGCACGTCAAGGTAAAACGACGGTTTATTTTGCGATTAATCAAGAGGTTGTTGGCCTAATTGCCCTGATGGATGTTGCCAACTCTCAAGCGAAACGGGTGATTAGTTATCTAAAAGCTCAACAGATTCATACGACCTTAATTACTGGGGATTCAAAGCTGACTGGTCAAGCCATTGGTGAGCAACTTGGACTAGATGAAGTCGTGACAAATGTCATGCCCGAAGATAAATCAGCAATAATCAATACACAAAAGAAAAAATTTGGTATAGTAGGTATGGTAGGTGATGGCATTAATGATGCCCCAGCCTTGGTTAATGCTGATATTGGAATTGCGATGGGCGATGGCACTGACATTGCAATTGATGTATCAGATGTTGTATTGATGAATAATGATTTATCTAAGCTGAGTTATGCACATCGGGTATCTCAAAAATTAAACCAAATTGTTTATCAAAATATATTTTTCTCTTTATTAATAATTTTATTATTAGTAACTCTGAATTTTATTGGTAAAATGGATATATCAATTGGTGTACTGGCGCATGAAGGTAGTACAATACTAGTGATTTTCAATGGTTTGCGTTTGTTGATTCCGATTAAGAACTAGCATTTAAATCAATCTAATTGAATAATAGAAAAGCTGAATCGGCTCAGTCTGACACTGCAAAATTGTCAGAAGAAACCTCGCTTTCAGCAGTTGGAAAAGAGATATTTCCGATTGGCTGATTGCCGTGTTTATTTCTGACAAAAATGGTATTTTATATTTTACTAATTAGAGATTGTAGCTAAGAAAATAGTTGCTTGTTAAGATTTTATCGCTCTCACTATTTTAAATTTGTGAGAAAAATACTTGACTCATAAGCACGCTACTAAGCCGTTCAAGCTGGACTAAGAAAGGCTTTCGATGATTGACGATCAAAAACTAATTGAAAAGGTGCAACAAACCTTTCGTGTGCTCAGTAATGAGACACGATTGAAAATTATTATTTGTTTAATTGAAAAAGAATTAAATGTTAAAGAGCTTGAAGCTCAAATCGGACTTTCACAAACTGCTATTTCACACCAATTGGCTACTTTGCGTGATTCAAATCTTGTGATTGCTAATAAGGTTGGGCGAATGAAGTATTATCGTTTAGCTGACGAACATGTTGAGCGTCTCATTCAAATGTCCTTAGATCACAGTAAGGAATCTTAGGTTGAAAATCAGATAGGTGATTGTTCTAAACGGACAATCACTTTTTCTTTATAGTAGCTTTTGGATAATTTTGTTTTCGGGCATTTTGAATTGCCCAATTAATAAATTTGAGAAAATTTTTGGCTTCATTCAAACGTTTTAGTCTATTTTAAGCCAATTTAAGTATTATTTAGCAGAATGGTGGGATGAACCAATGGTTAAAATATTGTTAGTAGATGATGACAAGGATATCAGAGATTTGCAGCGGGTTTTACTTGAGCCATATGTAGATGAAATTGTTGAAGCAAAAAATGGCAAAGAGGCCGTCGGATTAGTTGATGATACAATAAATTTAGTCATTATGGATAACATGATGCCTAAAATGAGTGGTATTGATGCAGTCAGAGAAATTAGAAAAAATTCGAGCATACCAATTCTTTTTGTTTCGGCGAAGGGACAAGAATATGATAAAATTTCGGGTTATTCTGCCGGTGGAGATGATTACCTAGTGAAACCATTTTCCCCTCAGGAATTGCAGTTAAAGGTGCAAGCGATGCTTCGAAGATCCTTAGAGTATAGTCAATCTGAGTCGAATGCCAACGAAATTAAAATACGTGATTTAGTGATTAATACCTCTAGTCGGGAAGTTTGGTTAAAGGATTGTCCGATTAATTTGACGGCTAAGGAATTTGATGTTTTGAGATTACTTGCTTCAAAAGCTGGTCAGGTTTTTTCTGCGGAAGTGATTTATGAGCAAGTTTGGCAGGAGCCATATTTTTATAATTCAAGCAGTACGATTATGACCCATATTAAAAAAATACGTCAAAAGCTAGAAGAAAATCCAAAGACACCAAAGTATATTCAAACAATCTGGGGAGTGGGTTATAAGATTGAAAAATAATCAGGCACGAACAACCTTTCCAAAAGAAACATTGAAATATTTATTCACAAGCGTTGTATTAGGGGCTCTGACATTCATCCTGCTATTTGTTAGTTCTTATTTTTTATATAATCAAGTGATTCAACCGAATCGAGAAGAGAAGCTTTTGGCAACTGCCGTTTCTGAATTTCAATCATACGTTACGGAGAATCAGATTGCCAGTACAAACCAGCTTTCTTGGCAATCAAGTGATGGAACTGTCGTATATTTAAGAAATCAAACTCAGGGCAATCAGGTGGAAGAACAGGCACCACCTAAAAATAATAATCAACCCTCAGGTTCGAGACATGGTTTAAGTTCAGAAAGTGAAACAAAAATTAAATATTCTGATGGTCAGGTCGTCAGTACCTTTTTGGTGGTTAATAATAAATGGCCGTTTTATATAATAACGATAATTGTGATTATAATCGCTTTATCCATTATGATTTTGAATTTTTATCGCCTTTTGTTACGAAAGGCCAAATATATGAACGAAATTGAAAAGGGCACCCTAATTTTAGAATCGGGTGACTTATCTTATCGGATTCCAGAAATAGGTAATGATGAGCTTTCACAAATTGCATCAAGCATCAATGAAATGAGTACTTCTCTATCTGAAAAAATCACTTCAGAAGCTAAGTCGCTTCAAGCATCAAGAGAGCTGATTGGTGATTTAAGTCATGATATTAGAACGCCGTTAACGATTTTAACTGGTTATTTACCGCTTTTGCTGGAAACGGATTTAACGAAGCAGCAGAGACAGTATTTGGAATTAATCCAAAGGAAAACCAATCAAATCAATTTGCGAGTTGATGAGCTATTGGATTATGCAACGATTTCATCAGGTCAGCAACCTTTGAACTTAACTATAATTAATTTTTCTAAATTAGTTCGTCAATTCGTGAAGGAGTTAAAACCGATTGTACCCGTTCATTTAAATAACCAATTAATGCAAGATGTTATGATTATTGGTGACCAATCCTTACTAGAACGTTTGTTTGATAATCTAGTTTCTAATATTAAACAGCATGGTGACTTGGATGAAGCTGTTCAAATTGAGTTTTATATACAAAATCAGCAGCTTGTTTTTGAGATTCATAATAAGATATTGATGGATGATGAAACAAGCTCGGGTAAATCACTAGGCGTTAAAATTGGTTCGATGATTGCTAGCTTACATCAGGGAAATTATCTTACTGAAGCTGATGATTATGATTATACGACAAGAATTATTTTACCAATTAACAATGAATAAATTAAGTTCCCAGTTTAGTCTAGCTTGTTTCGGCTTAATGTAAAATTGGACTGGATTTGACTAAAAAAATTAATATGAATGGTTGGCAGCCGTCTTCGGACGACTGCTTTTTTGTACTGTTCAAGCTTGCTTACAATGCAGCAGTTTTAGAAATATTTCTAAACTACGCTTCATACGGAATGCCCGATGTTTCTCGGAAAGCTTGGATTGTTTGCAGATATCAGGGCGATAATTGACAGAATGCTCGATGTTTCTTGGAAATCTTCACTTATTTATCTCTGGGTGTTGTAAGTTAATTTTTATTGTAATTAAATGAGTTTTAAATTAAAATAAAGTTATATAATGATTTGAAAAATATCATAAAACACTTGACAGGAGGTAGGGGGATGTTTATTATTACACGACACGACACGACACGACACGACATAGTTATTATGATGATACATGAATTAAATAATTTATATGAACGGAGCGTTTTAAGGGCATCTTAAAATGGTCGGATTTTTTGCGTGTTTTATAAAATAATAATAGGGGAAAAGAGATGAGTAAAATGGGAGAAATCAAAACGAAGCAGCGCTTTATATTAGGGCTCTTAATGGTTTTTTTACT
>JAKVKP010000009.1 GCA_022484805.1 Streptococcaceae bacterium | reverse complement strand
CTTCATTTGGCTCTGCTTCGTCTCCGTTAGGGAAAATACGTGTCCAAGCAATTGAAAGTCGATAGGTTTTAAAGCCCATTTCAGCAAATAAGGCAATATCCTCTTTATAGCGGTGATACATATCAATCGCCACCTTCGCAGGATAGAAATGCGCATCATCAAATGATAAATGCTTCATTTCACCAGTGATAATTGGATAGCGATCTGGTCCCCACGGTACAACGTCGACATTCGCTAAACCGCGTCCACCTTCATCATAGCCACCCTCACATTGATTGGCAGCTGTCGCACCACCCCATAAAAAGTCTTTTGGAAATCCCATTAGTTATAGCCTCCTCTATTGAAATTAAACATAATTATCTAAATATTAACCGTTAAATCACTACCATTACTTGCAATAACTTGTTGATACCAATCAAATGATGCTTTTTTACGTCTTGAAAAATCGCCAGTGCCGTCGTCATAGCGCTCAACAAAGATAAATCCATAGCGCTTAGCCATCTCACCTGTTGATGCTGATACTAAATCAATACAACCCCAAGGTGTATAACCAATGAGATTAACACCATCTTCAACAGCTTCGTGCATTGCCTCAATATGCTGCTTTAAATAATCAATACGGTAGCTATCATTAATTGTACCATCCGCTTCTATCTTATCGTAAGCACCCAAGCCATTTTCAACAACCATGAGCGGTAACTGATAGCGATCGTATATTTCATTTAATGCAATTCTTATACCAGTCGGATCAATTTGCCAGCCCCAATCGCTTGCTTTAAGATAAGGATTTTTAGCGCCACCAAATAAATTACCCTTAGTTAATTCAGATGGATCAGCAGTTTGACAGAAAGTCATGTAATAGCTGAAAGTGTAAAAATCAACTGTACCAGCTTTTAATACCGCCTCATCTTCATCAGCAAATTCGATTTCAATTTCATTTTCTTTAAAATAACGCTTAGCAAAGTTTGGATAAGCACCACGCACCTGAACATCACCACATAGATAATTAGACATCTGCATTGATTTTTGATTCACTAAAACATCTTCTGGATTACAAGTCAATGGATAGCTTAGACTATAAGCAATCATACAGCCAATTTGACAATCAGGATCAATTTGATGTCCGATGGCAACAGCTTTGGCGCTCGCAATAAATTGATGATGTAGTGCTTGGAAACGCAATTGTGGCTTATCAACTTGATTCATAAAATCCGTTGTGCCTTCATTAATAATCCCCAATGATAGTAAATTACCTAAAGGCATTGCTCCTGAATTAATCTCATTAAAAGTTAACCAATATTTGACCTTGCCCTTAAAGCGCGAAATAACTGTTTCAGCATATTTAACATATAAATCAATTACCCGACGGTCTGCCCAACCATTATATTTTTCGGTTAAAGCAAAAGGCATTTCATAATGAGAAATTGTAACTAATGGTTCGATATCATATTTTAGACACTCATTAATTAAATTTTCATAAAATTGGAGTCCCGCTTCGTTTGGTTCATTTTCTTCACCAGTTGGAAAAATTCTTGTCCATGCGATTGAGAACCGGTAAACCTTAAAGCCCATTTCGGCAAAAAGAGCAATATCTTCTTGATAACGATGATAATGATCAATCGCATCATGTGATGGATAAAAAGTATCTGGCTCAATCACTGGTGTAATTCTCTTGCTTTGTGTATGAGAACCACCCGTGCAAATATCTGAATCAGAAATTCCTTTACCATCTGCTTGCCATGCACCTTCAAGTTGATTGGCAGCTGTTGCGCCACCCCATAAAAAATTCTTTGGAAAAGCCATTAATTTACCTCCTCAGGTTTACTGTTCATCCTTAATCATCATTATTAATATATATTCTATTTGATTTAAGCTTTATAGCTCCAAACCATTACTGGCAATCGCTTGACGATACCAATCAAAGGATTTTTTCTTATATCGTTTCAAGCTACCACTACCATCATCGTTCATATCTACATAAATAAAGCCATATCGCTTCTTCATTTCACCGGTGCCAGCTGAAATTAAATCAATCGGACCCCACATCGTATAACCAATTAAATTTGCACCTTTTTCAATAGCTGAGTCCATCGCTTTAATATGATCTCGCATATAGTCAATACGATAATCATCATCAATTGTACCATCTGATTTTAATTCATCCGCAAAGCCTAAGCCGTTTTCAACAACCATCATTGGTAAATCATAACGATCCTGTAAATCAATTAACGTATATTCTAAACCAATCGGATCGACTTGCCAGCCCCAATCGTTCGCTTTAAGATAAGGATTAGCTTTACCACCCATCAAGTTGCCGCTTGTCTGATCAGCTTGCTCATCTGTAGAAATGCAAACGGTCATATAATATGAAAAAGTATACATATCCACTTTACCAGCCTTTAATATTTCGGCATCACTTGATTCAAAAATCGGAAAAATACCTTTATTTTTTAGATATGTACTCATATAGCTCGGATACTCGCCTCTGACCTGCACATCACCAACAAATTTAGTAAATGATAAATCAAATTCCTTCCACTTTAAAACATCCTCAGGTTTAGGTGTTAACGGATAGCTTGTAATATGACAAATCATACAGCCAATCATAAAATCAGGATTAATTTGATGACCTAGCTTAACTACTTTAGCACTTGCTACTAGGGCATTATGTAAGGCTTGAAACCTTACCCTTTCATTTGTCTTGGCACCATTTGGATAAATGACCTCATCACTTGGATTCATTCCAAGCACTGCCAATTCACCATGATCCATTGCTCCAAAATTCATTTCATTAAAGGTGAGCCAATATTTTACTTTTGACTGATAACGCGTCATAACTGTTTCAGCATAGCGGACAAATAAATCAATCACTCGCCGATCCGCAAAGCCATTATATTTTTCAACAATTCCCATCGGCAATTCGAAATGTGATAGGGTAATTAACGGGGTCATCCCATTGGCGATTAATTCATCAATCACATCATCATAAAACTTTAACCCTGCTTCATTGGGCTCAAGTTCATCACCGATTGGAAAAATTCTTGACCACGCGATGCTCATTCTAAAAACATTAAAACCCATCTCACCAAAAAGCTTTATATCCGATTGATACTGATGATAAAAATCAATTGCCTTATGACTTGGATAATACGTATTCGGTTCAATTGTCGGTGTGAAACGTCTTGGTGTATTAACATTTCCTGCTGTTCTCAAGTCAGTTACAGCTAAGCCCTTGCCATCTGCATTGTAGCCACCTTCAAATTGATTCGCAGCTGTCGCGCCGCCCCATAAAAAACCTTTTGGAAATACCATGATAGCTCCTCTCATTATTACAATTACTAGCCTTAAATATTTTGATTTACATTATCGGCATTTTTTTATTAATCAATTGAAATGTTATTAATAATTCTTGATTTTAATTTAAGACATTAAACTCAAAAGAATCTTAAACATTTTTAATTATAAAAATTAGTCCGCTTGAAAGAAAAAGGGAGTTAAAAAACACTCCCTAATATTTAATTCGTCTAATCTGTGACTAACGTCAGTAAAGGATCACCTACTTTAACGTTATTTTTCTCAGTTTCAAGCACATCAACGTAATCTGTTGTATTAGTAATAATGATTGGTGTTTGAACGCTGAAGCCAGCTGCTTCGATTGCAGGAATATCAAAGGTCACAAGTTTATCACCTTTTTTAACTACCTGACCTTGTGTTACGTGCGTTTCAAAATATTGACCGTTGAGTTGAACAGTATTGTTACCAACATGAATCAGAATTTCTGCACCATCATCAGTAATTAAACCGATTGCATGTTTCGTAGGAAATAGCGTCATAATCGTGCCATCTGCGGGCGCATAAACCTCACCTTTACTTGGTACAATTACTACACCTTTACCCATAATACCTTCTGAAAAAGCAGCATCTGCAGATTGACTTAATGGTAAGACTTCACCTTCAATCGGTGCATCAACTTCAGCCTTTTTAAGCTTTCTATTATGACCTGTTGCTGCTGCCTTTGCCTCTTCTTTTGAAAGGGCAATTGTTGGCGCATCATCATCAAAACCAATTGCATAAGCAACCAGAAAACCAGCAACTAAACCAATTGCATCCAAAATTACACTATAAATCAGATATTTCATTGAACCATCTGGTGAAATTAAAGCAGTATATCTAAACACTCCTAAACCACCCATACTATAAGCCTGAATACCCAAGCCCATTGTTACTGCACCTAGCACCCCACCGACCGCACAAGAAGCCCAGAATGGTTTCTTTTTCGGCAAGGTAATACCATAAATTGCTGGCTCAGTCACACCAAAAATACCTGAGATAAAGGCTGGAATTGATAATTCTTTTAATTTTGCATTTTTTGTTTTTAGCATTACTGCTAATACAGCACCAGTTTGTGCAAAGGATACACTTCCTGATGGTGATAAAAGTGCCGTAGGATCACCCTGCGATAAAGCAATAATTGCAAACGGTACCAATGCCCAGTGCAAACCGAACATTACTAAAACCTGCCAAGCGAAGCCTAAAATCGCACCGAAAATAATTGGGTTGAAGTTTTGAACTGCAAGTAAAGCTGCCCCTAAAGCATCTGAAGCGACATTCATCACAGGTCCAATCGCAAGGAATGTTAAAGGAATTGTAATGAGTGCTGTAAAGAAAGGTACCAAAAATAGCTTGACGACATCAGGAATAATTTTTCGTAATTGTTTTTCAATAAAGGCTGCAAATGCTGCTGAGGCAATAATTGGCATTACTGTCGAACCATAGCCTGCTGCCGGAATTGAAAAAGGAATACCAAAGAAATTCAAGCCACCACTTTCAGCGAAAGTTGCTGTTGCAGAGCCATCAATAAAACCTGTATAAACTAGTGCAGAGGCGATCATCATACCTAAAAATGGTGAACCACCAAATTTATTCATTGCTGTATAGCCAAGGAAGATTGGCAAGAATAGGAACAAGCCATCACCCATTGCATTTAAGACAGCATAGGTAGAACCTGCTGCAAACTCAGAGCCAAGCGCAAAGCTTAAAATTGCTGCTACCCCTTTTAACATACCAGCCGCTGATAATGGCGCTAATATTGGTTGGAAAATTCCTGAAATAATATCTACAAATTGATCAAATAAATTTCCTTTGGGTCCAGAGGCTGCCTCTGGTTCCAAAACGCCCAAAACAGCATCAACATCTTTTCGGACATCTGGTACATGATTACCGATAACAACTTGGTATTGACCACCAGCTTGCATGACCGTTACCACACCATCGGTATTTTTTAAAGCCTCAGTATTGGCTTTGGATTCATCCTTCAATTTAAAACGTAATCGTGTAATACAATTTGTTAAGTCGTTGACATTTTCCTTGCCACCAACTTCTTTAACAATAATTTTTGCTAATTCCTCGTACTTACCCATTTTATGCCTCCATTTAATAAAATTTAATTAATTTTTACTGGAGGTTTCGCCAACTTAATGTAACGATCCGAACAACAATTATCTTTCCAAAGATGATAAATCAAACAACTTTCAAAAATGTTGAAGTCACTTGCTTCTCCTTTCCACGATATTCCAAGCTATAATTACTTGGTTTATTTTTCTAAGAATGAATCATTCTTAGTCATTTATTTATGATTGCTTTTATCAATAATTCTTGCCAAATGAATGGTTAAATAGACTTGTTCATCAGGCGAAGTAGAATAATGCCATTGCTTTTCTAAGAATGATGTTATTTTTTTAGTTGCTTCAAATGCCTCTGGATACTTCTTAACAATTAAATAATATAAATCATCGTCAACATTTTCTTCGATTTGTTGGGGCTTACCCTGCAATACTCTTTCAGAAAAAAACTTTAAGTGTGTCATAAAGCGTTGAAAGTAAATTGTGTCTTCATCAAAATTAATTTTTAAAGTGTATTTAACAACCGTTAAAATTTCTTCGATTAAACGTGTTAATTCAACGGCACTTTGGTCCTCTTTACCGATATCCATTTCTGCATTGACAAGATGTAGGGTTAGAAAGCCTGCTTCATCTTCTGGCAGCCGAATTGATAGTCTATCATCAATAATATCAAGTGCCTGCTTACCAACAGCAAATTCTTTTGGAAAAAAACGTTTAATATCCCACAACAGAAAATTTTTCATTGCAATTCCTTGTTTAAAACGTTCAATTGCTGAATGCAAATGATCGACAATTGCAATAAAGGCAACATCATTTAGGGGCTTATCAAGCGCAATCCTTGCCGTGGTCAATATCTTATCTGCTAAATAGATTTCATCATCACTAATTTCGGCAAATAACTCCTCGATTTTTTCAGTTTCCTTAACACTTTTTAATTCGTTAATTTTTTCAACCTGACTCTCAGATATCTCATCGCCTATTTTTCTTTTAAAGCCAAGTCCCCTCCCCATCAAAATGACCTCTTGATCATTTTCATCTAAAATTATGACGACATTATTATTTAATATTTTTTCAATTTGCAATGGTGCTTCCACCCCCTATCAATTTTTTGGAACAAAAAAACCTAATCAACACCTAGTTATCCCAGGTGTTGATCAGGTTTAGCTTAACTAAATAATAACCATCCGTTTCAACAAAATCATCATAACACCTTTTGAAAGCGCTGTCAACATGTAAATACTGATTTTTATTAAATTTCACGGCGCCCCTCTACCGCCTTAAGTAAGGTGATCTCGTCAGCATATTCTAAATTACTACCGACTGATAAGCCGTGTGCTAATCGTGTCACCATAATACCAGATGGCTTAATTAAGCGTGATAAAAACATTGCTGTCGCTTCACCCTCAACTGTAGCATTCGTGCCGATAATCACTTCTGAAACCTCGGAATTTTGTAGCCTTTGAATCAAGCTTGCTGCATTAATATCATCTGGACCTGTACCATCCATCGGACTAATTGTACCATGTAAGACATGATAAAGACCATGATACTCTCTCATATTTTCTATTGCAACAACGTCTTTAGCCTCTTCAACCACTAAAATTGTTGTTTGATCTCGCTTGCTATCAGAACAAATACGACATGGATCTTCGTCTGTCAAATCACCGCAAATCGAGCAAAAAGTCAAATCACGCTTAGCTGAAAGTAAAGATTTAGCAAATTGATTAACGTCTTCATCCTGCATTTCAATGACATAAAAAGCAAGCCGTGTTGCTGTTTTCTCACCAATACCAGGTAATTTCATGAAACTATCTATTAAAGTAGCTAATGGGGTTGGGTATAACATCATTTCCTCCAATCAAAGTTCTAAATAAGCTGTGACAAAAACTGTCACAGCTATCAAATTCGATTTGCTACTCTACCATAAAGGCTTTAATTCGCTTAACAGCTTCTTTCAAGGTTTCCAAATCAGTCGCATAGCTCATTCTAATATTTTCAGGTGCTCCAAAACCTGCTCCTGTTACTAAAGCAACCTTAGCTTCTGTTAAAAGAGCATTGGTAAATTCATTGATATCATTAAAGCCTTTCAATTTCATAGCTTCTGTCACATCGGGGAAGAGATAAAATGCACCCTCTGGCTTATCAATTTCAAACCCAGGAATTTCAGCAACCAATGGATATATTTCATTAAGACGTGCTTCAAAAGCTTGACGCATCGTTTCAACCATTTCTTGAGAACCATTCAAGGCCTCAACTGCTGCATATTGTGAGACGGCAGTTGGATTACTAGTTGATTGAGAAGCTATTTTAGTCATCGCCGAGATAATTGATTCATCTGCAATCGCATAGCCAATCCGCCAGCCAGTCATCGCATAAGCCTTGGAAACCCCATTTATAATAACCGTTTGTTTTTGAATTGCCTCGCTAATTGAAGCAAGCGGTGTAAACTCTGCACCATTATAAACGAGCTTACCGTAAATATCGTCTGAGATAATTAAAATATTATTTTCAACCGCCCAGTTACCGATTAGTGTCAACTCTTCCTTAGAATAAATTGAGCCTGTCGGGTTAGAAGGTGAATTAATAATGACTGCCTTCGTTTTTGCCGTTCTCGCTGCCTCTAATTGAGCAACACTGACCTTAAAATGATTTGAGCGAGTCGCTTTCACAAAAACGGGTACGCCTTCTGCCATATTTACCTGCTCACCATAGCTCACCCAATAAGGTGTTGGAATAATTACCTCATCAGTTGGATTTAAAATCACTTGAAATAAGGTATAAAGTGCAAACTTAGCACCATCAGTTACAATTATATTTTGACTATTTGGTTTAAAGCCATAATCCTTTTCAGTCCTTGCAATGATTGCTGACTTCAAGGCAGGAATTCCTGCAGTTGGTGTATAGTAGCTTGCATTACCAGATTGAATCGCCGAAATTGCTGCGTCTTGAATATTCTGTGGCGTTGCAAAATCTGGCTCGCCAACCGTTAAGGTCAAAATATCTTCTCCAGCCGCCTTTAAAGCATTTGCCTTGGCTGATGCTGCTAACGTAACTGATGACTTTAATTTTTTTGCACGTTCTGCTAATATCATTTTTTCTCCTTATCCTTCCACTAACTTACCATCTTTAAAGCTGACTAAAGCATATTTTACTTTTTGATTTGAAACTTGCTTCACTTCCCAAACTGGTTGATTATCCACAATCCCAAAATTGGCCGATATATGATTGCCTGAAAAACCAGACAGAGAAATTGCCTTCTCAGGTCCAATCCCTTCACTTGTTTCATAGGTCCGAATTTTCTTCCCCTTTTTAGGTACTACAACAATCAAGGATTCATCACTTTTAGTCCGCCCATATACAGAATAATAAGTCGCATCTCTAGTAAATAAATCAAAATCTGTAACTTCTTCTATATTTGCGTATTTTTCTGCCGCCTCAATTGCCTTATTTCGCCCTGAACGGTATGGATAGGTGCTAATCAGATAAGTTATCAAGAAGAAACCAAAAATCAAAATAAGCAAACCAATCAAACCATATAAAAATTTATTAATACGTGTTTGTTGCACTTTCATTAAACGCCCCACTTATTCATCTCATTCACTAAACAAAAACTCCTATTATTAACTATTCATTTTATCATGATTCTTTAAAAAAAGCTGTAATCTGACTAGGAATTTTTTCCAAATTAGTCTGTTCAATCGTTAAATCCTTGGGTAAATTATTAATTATTCGCTTACCATAACCTTTAGTTATTAAACGTTTATCTAGCATCACAATTGCTGATTTCTGCTTTTGGTGTCGTAGATTTCGACCAAATGCCTGACGTAACTTTAAGGTGGCCATCGGTAAAGTATAATCATAAAAAGCATTTTTAAATAATTGCTCTTGAACCAGAGTCATTCGTTTAACAAATGGGTTTTCTGGCTGTTCAAAAGGCAATCGAGTAATCACCAAAATACTTTTCTCAAATTCAGGGAAATCAACCCCCTCCCAAAACGAAGAAGTGGCTAATAAAATTGCTTCATCTGCATAACGAAAGCGTTTTAATATTCGAGAATTACTGCCCGTAATCCCTTGAGCAAAAATGGTATTTTTTAATTGATTTTCTAAATGATAATAAGTTTGTTTTAATAATTCATGTGAAGTGAATAATAATAAAATCGGTCGCTTCAAACTAATTAAATCATAAATCACTTGACAAATATATCGACTATATTCCTTAGTACTTAAGTTCAATATATCCGGCCCATCCTCAGCTACCCAAAGCTGTTGATTTCGATAAATTGTACTGTCAAATTTCATAAATTCATATTGCGAAATGCCTAATAATTTTGGAAAAAAATCTGTTCCCTGATTGAACGATAAGGTTGCTGAAATGAAAATCAGTTCAGAAAAGACAGCTAGCCATTGATTTACCTTTGAAACATCCAAACGATTTTCCGCAATCGTAAACGGATTTGCTTCGGCAATCCATTTAACTTTCTGTAATTGATTAGGCTTAAAATAATCCAGTGTTTTCTCAATATCATCAATATATTCCGTACCAACACTTAATAAATCATTTAGATAGATAGTCAGTGATTCAACTAGTGAACCATTTTCAATAAACCATTCCTCATCAAAATAGGTCGTTTCAGTAGTCATTAATTCATCAAATGTAACCTTCAAGGTATCAATAATTCGAAATTGAAGCTCATTATCCTTCTCAAAAGCTTCTTGCTCTAGCTGCTTCACTAGACCAGTTATGTTAATTTTTATTTCCTGAATTTGTTCGATTGCTTTAAGCCATTGATGCGCTTCATCCACCAACAAAATATCATTAGAAAATATTTCAGGATCTTGCTTAAGACATTCTAATAGATAAGCATGGTTGGTGATTAGAACCGTTGAATGCCTGACACGTTCAGTTATCCGATGATAAAAATCATATTCACCAAACTGATTGGTTGATGAGTGCCTAGAATATCTAACAGATTCAAAAAAAGCATGCATTAAATCCAGATTATTGAGTTCATCTAAATCACCTGTTTCAGTTTCTAAAAGCCAAACTAAAACCCCCATCTGATAAATCGAAGTTCTTTTACCAGTTGCCATCTTTAAATTCTTTTTTAAAGCGGTTAAATCCAAGTAATTTTGCTTACTTTTCAAAAGTGTGCCTCGAATTCCAAACGTTGCTTCAATCTTTGGTAGTTCTTCTTCAACTAACTGACTTTGCAGTAATTTAGTTTCTGTTGAAACAACTAGCCGTTGACCTTTTTTAATTCGATTCAAAATACCAAATAAATAAGCAAAGGTTTTACCAATTCCTGAAGGTGCCTCAATAAAACTAGGTAGTGGCTTTTTTTCATTCAAGTAATCAATCATTTCAGCTTGAATTAGACGTTTCTCCATTTCAAAATGATGCAATACTTGCTCTAAAATTAAAGGTTTATCTTTATGTATAATTTTATTAACAGCTATTTTCTTTAATAATAAACCGTTAACTGTTATGAATGGTTGTTGACTTTGCTCCGAACGCAAATATGCCATCTGAAAAAAAGCACCTGTCTGATAAGATAATTCAGCCGATAAATCGCTTAATTGCCCCAATAAATACTTGGGCAGCTGATTAGCTTTTTCTGTCAGCTTTAGATAAAGTGCAGCCGTCGCATAAGCATCACTATCCGCTTGATGTGAATTAGAATGATCTAATTCAAAAACTTTTGCAATATCTTCTAAGCGATAACTTTCTAAAGTCGGATATAAAATTTGCGTCAGCTCAACCGTATCAATACCATTTTCATCAAAATCAATTTTAGCTTGCGCAAAATGATACTTCAGAAATTGATAATCAAAATTGATATTATGAGCAATAAAAATGCGATCTTGAATTAGAGCATAGATTAATGGCGCAACTTCTTCAAAGAGCGGCGCGGATTTTAATTGCTTATCAGTGATACCAGTCAAGTTTGCAATATGAATTGGTAGCATACATTCTGGATTTATATCTTGAGCAAATTGGTCAGTTATTTTTCCGTTATCAATCAAAACAATGCCAATTTGAATGATTTTATCACGCTGAGGATTGGGACCTGTTGTCTCCAAATCAACAACTGCATATTTCTCGCTCATTACATCCCTCACAATCTGTTACCATTGTATCATAAGGCGATTCAGTCGTAATAATAAAAAATTAACTTTCAATTATAGGGCCATTCATCCGCAGAATTTCGATAAAATGTTGTACAATAAATATAAGCATGACTGAACAAAATAAGGAGGTAACTATGCTAAATATCCAAAAACTAACGAATCGTGTTGCAAACGAAAATACATATTTTATTTATAACGATAAGTTTTTATTAATTGTTGATCCTGGCAGCGAAACCGAGCAAATATTAGCAACAATCCAAACAATCAATTTACCAATTGCGGCAATTATTTTAACACATACTCATTATGACCACATTATGAGTGTTGAGGCGATTCGTTCAGCATACTCGAATGTCCCAGTTTATGTTTCACCAAAAGAGGCGGACTGGCTTTACACACCTGAGCTAAATTTATCAGGCTTGGATCGCCATCAGGATATGCAAAATGTAATTGTCCAACCAGCTGAATTTGAGTTTGTTGATTATGATAGCTACACTTTAGGTGAGATGACATTTAAGGTCTTGCCCACTCCAGGCCATTCAGCAGGTGGGGTCAGCTTTCTTTTTGATGAATTTGTTGTAACGGGTGACGCCTTATTTAAGGGAACAATTGGGCGAACTGATTTATTTACTGGTAACCAAGAGCAGCTAATCAATGGTATAAAAGTTGAGCTATTAACGCTGCCAGAAACCTTAACTGTTTTGCCTGGTCATGGTCAATCAACCACGATTAGAGAAGAAAAATGGTTTAATCCTTTTTTTAAGGACTAACTAATAAATAAAACTTAGACTTTTTGCATATATTCCAATCTTTCTCGGAAACATCGGAATATATGTAAGAATATGCGCGATTTATTGCAATTTGCCCAATCTTTCTAAGAAACATTGGAATATATGTAAGGATATACGCAATTTATTGCAGTTTGCCCTATCTTTCTAAGAAACATTGAAATATATGTAAGAATATATGCGATTTATTACAGTTTGCCCTATCTTTCTAAGAAACATTGGAATATATGCGATTTATTGCAGTTTGCCCTATCTTTCTCAGAAACATTGGAATATATGTAAGAATATACGCAATTTATTGCAGTTTACCCTATCTTTCTCGGAAACATTGGAATATATGTAAGAATATAATCACTTTAAATATTATAATTTTTAACACATCAAAAAGGCTGATTTGATAAATTTAACAGTATCAAATCAGCTTTTTATTTTCTAACTCATTGTAGTAGCCATCCACCCTCGACAGCAATCAATTGTCCTGTGATATAGCTCGCCTCATCACTAGCAAGAAAACGAACAAGATTCGCAATGTCCTGACCTGTGCCACGGCGTGACAACGGCAGTCTCTCAATTAAAGCTTGATAAACGGCCGGATTACTATATTTTTCACGGGTCATATCCGTTTCAATAATTCCAGGTAAAATTGCATTAACTCGAATACCACTTTTTCCTAAATTTTTGGCTAAATTTTTAGTCAATTTATTGATGCCGGATTTACTAATTCCATATACTAAATTGGTTGCATCATCATAACGCGAAGCAATCGAGCTAATATTAATAATACTTCCGAATTCATTATCACTTTTTCGATGATATTGTTTAGCAAAGGCTTGAGATAATAATATTGGTGCCGTTAAATTAACTTGAAAAATGCGCTGAATTTCACCCAATTCAATTTCTGCTAACGAATGATTTGCCCCAATCCCTGCATTATTAATCAAAATATCAAAAGTTTGATTTGCTAATAAAGCTGAAGCCTGTTCAAATAATGAATCTCCAGTTTTCAATTCATTCGAATCTAAAATTAAGCCCAAGGCTTTTGGCAAACCAGCCTCATTTATATCACTTTCTGCCTTTGCCAAGCTATTCTGGTTGGTCGCCGTAAAGACAACATTTGCACCAGATTTCAATAACAACTTAGTAATTGCCAAACCAATACCTCGTGAACCGCCTGTAATTAATACATTTTTATTTTTAAACTGACTATCAACCATTTCTTTAAACCCTCCTTTAATTTATATAAATTACTTTAAATCAATTCATACTCTAAGTATGCCATAATTTTTATTTTCGATAAAATATGAGCAGTCAAATATAACTTTTTCCTGTTAAAAAAGTTATCTCAACTGCTCTTTAATCTAACTAAATTAAATAATTCTCGCTAAGAATTGCTGTGTTCGCTCCTCATTTGGCTGTTCAAAAATCTGCTCTGGTGTCCCTTTTTCAACCACAACACCACCATCCATAAAAACAACCTCACTGGCTACTTCCTTAGCAAAGCTCATCTCATGTGTCACCACAACCATTGTTTTACCCTCTAACGCGAGCTCTCTCATAATATTTAAAACATCACCAACCAATTCAGGATCCAAAGCAGAGGTTGGCTCATCAAATAATAATACCTTAGGTTTTGCAGCAATTGCCCGAGCAATACCAACACGTTGTTGTTGACCGCCGGATAGCTGGCTTGGATAATAGTCCTTAAAATGCGATAAGCCAACTTTAGTCAAAACTTCATCTGCAATTTGATTAGCTTCTGTTTTTGATAGTTTTTGACCATAAATCAGACCTTCCGTAATGTTTTCTCTGGCCGTTTTATTAGCAAATAAATTATAATTTTGAAAAACAAAGCCTGTTTCTTGACGAATTTGATGAATCTGGCTCTTGGTCGCCTTAGCAACATCTAGCTGTTGACCAGCTAATTCAATCTCACCTTGATCGGCATGCTCCAAAAAATTAATACTTCTTAGTAAGGTTGTTTTCCCTGAACCACTTGGTCCTAAAATCACGACGACATCGCCTTGGTTCACGGATAAGTCAACACCTTTTAATACTTCTAAATCACCAAATTGTTTATGAAGCTTACGGATATTTAACATTCAGCCACCCCTTTCCTTTTTCTGATACTACTTGATCTGTGACTTTCTCTTTTTCATTTGAATTTACTTGACTGTATTGACGATTAATTGCCAAACGTTGTTCAATTTTCTTAAAGATAAACTGAATTAAACTACAAATTATGATATAAATCACAAAAATTACCAGATAACTTTCCGCATAATTATAACCATAACTTGCTTGAATTTTGGCAATCGCTGTAATGTCCTTTACTGTCATTACAAAGACAAGTGATGTACCTTTAACCAAGGTAATCGCCAGATTACAAATATTCGGCAAGGCGCTCACAAATACTTGTGGTAAAATGATGCGTCGGTAGATATGAAAACTAGACAAACCGACAGCGTATCCTGCCTCGAACTGACCTGGATTAATTGCAGAAAGCCCTGAACGAAAAATCTCGGCAACTGAAGCCGTACTGACTAATAAAAAAACAATACAAGCATAAAATAAAGGATTAACCTTAAAAATATCAATACCGATACCATTTTCTTTGAAAAGCGCATTTAAAAAACTTGGAAAAAAGCTATAAAACATTAATATCAGTAAAATCAATGGTGTTCCCCGAATAATTAAAGTATACAGCCTTGCAAGCTGGCTTAAAAAAGGTACTTTTTTCAAGCGAAATAATGCTAAGAATAAGCCAAATGGCAAGGAAACAATTAACGCGACGAAACTAATCAATAAGGTAGTTGGTACACCCTTTAATGCTTCAATGAAGGTTGCTAAAATATACTGAAAATTCACTCGAATTACACCCCCAATCCTTGAGTTTGATGTTTACTCAAAAAGCGTTCAATTTGAAAACTACTACCCTCAATCACTAATGCAATTGCCCAATAAACTAAAGTTACAGCGATATAGGTCTCCAGGCCATAATTGCCTAAATTTCTTGAAATAATGTTTTGCGCTTCCCCCATAATATCGACATAGCCAATCATATAAGCTAATGTTCCTTCTTTTAATAGGATTAAAAGGTTGTTAGCGATATTCGGTAAGGCTATCGTTGTTGCTTGCGGCAAAACAATTCTAACGAAGGTTCTTGTTTCTGTCAGCCCACTGGCTAAGCCTGCCTCAGTCTGTCCCTTCGGTACCGCTAAGTAGGCTGCCTTAAATGTAATCGCGATATTAGCAGAAAATAGCAAGGTTAAGGCGGCAATCACGAAAATACCTTTATACCAGCCATTAATATCCACCAAAAGTAATATTTCTATGACTTTTGGTAAGGTATAAAAAACCAAAAATATCAAAACAATTGGAGGTGTACAGCGCATGATTTGAATATATTTATCAGCAATTGACTGACGTAAAGTACCCTCTGCTAAACTCCAACGTGCTAATAAAAGGCCAAGCGCTGAACCGAGTAAAAAAGTAAAAAGTACTATTTCAATTGTTTGAGGCAATTTCGATATAATATTTGGTAATGCCTCGATTACTTTTTGCGGATTAAATGGAATCATAGTTGTTTAACACCTCGCTGTATTTTATTCTTGAATATATGAAAAGACATCTTCTCCAAAATACTTCACTGAAAGTTTTTTCAAAGTACCATCCTCACTCAATTCTTTAATCGCCTTGTCGTATTCCTGGGCAAATTTTTCATTCGTTTCATCTCGATGAATAATTGGATAAGTTGGAATGCCTTTGTATGGTACGTAAGTTAATTGATCCGCATATTGATGATATGGACCATCTTCTGCCAGAACCGAGTTTTCAAATGAAATTTTAATATCAAAAAAGGCATCATAGCGTTTTTCTAAAACCCAAGCATAAGCATCACTAATTGTAAATTGATCAGCAGCATCTAATTGAATTGGGGTGTCTGGATGAGCCTCATTAAAATCTTCAATCACCTGATACTGTGCGTTTTGAGGGCTGATTGGAATCAATTTACCACCAGCCTTAGCAAAGGCTTCTAAGTCAGTATACTTTGCCTTATCTTCAGTCCTAAAGGTAATCCCAATAATTGATGCCGCAATCGGTTCGTCTGGAATAATAAATTTTTCTTCGCGTTCGGGTGTTTTCCAAGAACCTTTTGTACCGACATCATACTTACCTGATTCCAAGCCGACTAATAAATCCTCGTCACTGGTTGGATTATATTCAAATTTATAATTTTTTAATTTCTTATCAACTGCTTTTAAGACCTGTACCTCAAAGCCATCTGACTCTCCTTCATCATTAACAAAATTGTATGGTTTTGAATTTTGTGTATGCGCAACCTGTAAAACGGTCACCTCATTTGTTGTTTCTGCATCTGCTTTTTTATCTTGTTGTAAACCGCGAATTAATACAATTCCGCCAACTACGACAACTGCCGCTATAACACCACCGATAATTTTTTTATTTTTCCCCATTATAATTACTCCTTTTTATTTAAAATTTTAATTAATTATTTACTCAGTAATGTATGAAAAGACATCCTCACCAAAGTATTTTTCAGATAATTTTGTTAACGTCCCATCATCGGCTAATTCCTTCACCGCTTGATCATATGCCTTCGCAAATTTTTCATTTGTTTCATCTTTGTGAATTAATGGATAAGTTGGAATTCCTTTGTATGGTACATAACTTAATTGATTCACATATTGATGATATGGACCTGCATCAGCGATAACCGAATTGTCAAAGCTTAATTTGATATCAAAAAAGGCATCGTAACGTTTCTCTAAAACCCAAGCATAAGCATCACTAATCGTAAACTGTTCAGCAGCGTCCAATTGAATTGGCGTATCCTGATGTGCCTGATTAAAATCTTCAATCACTTGATACTGAGCACTTTGAGGACTGATTGGCACTAACTTGCCACCAGCCTCGGCAAAGGATTCTAAGCTCGTATACTTCGCCTTATCCTCGGTTCTAATCGTAATTCCAATTACAGATGCTGAAATTTTTTCTTCTGGAATAATAAATTTTTCTTCACGCTCAGGTGTTTTCCATGCACCTTTCGTACCAATATCATACTTACCTGATTCTAAACCAACTAATAAATCTTCATCACTGGTCGGATTATATTCAAATTTATAGTTTTTTAGTTTTTTATCAACTGCTTTTAAAACATCTACCTCAAAGCCACTCGATTTGCCATTCTCGTCTACGTAATCATATGGTTTATAATTTTGTGTGTGAGCAACTTGCAAAACAGTCACCTTTTCAGAGCTGGCTGCTTCAGCATTTTTGGATGTCTGTAGTGAACGAACAGCAATAATACCGCCAATTACAACAACACCAACCAATGTACCAATAATAATCTTTTTTCTACTCATAAAACTCCCTATTTTCTATCTTTTTATTCAAAAACCACCGCTTGATTAATTGCTGCCTTTCGTACCCACTCTAAATGCTCCAAAGATATTCCTCTAGGCACCGTGCAGTCAGCACCAATCAATAACAAATTACTATCCCCAAGTGAATTAATGATTTTTTCTGTTTCGTTTTGAATTGCCGCCTTTGTACCAGAAAAAATAAGATCGTCCGTCGTATTACCAAATCCACCTAAGACAACTTTATTCGGAAATAATTGGTGGCCATCAGCAAGTGAAACCTTTTCAACAGCAGTCGCCCAATTGATAATCTGAGCGGGATAATCAACAAAATCCTCTAAACGATTCTTGGCACCCTCAAAACCACAAATATGTAAAATATTCACACCTTCCGCTAAGTTAGCTGCGTCTAGCACAATTAAATCATTCGGTTTGATAAAATTTTCAAAAATATGCGTTTCGCTAACACTTCTGATATTTTGAGTGCTAAAATAAATGCCATCAGCATCGGCTAGTTGAATAATTTTCGTCACAAGCACTGCAATATCATTTGCTACAGTACTTAAAACATGATGAATCGTTGCTTCTGAATATGAATTTACAAATTCCACAAACGCTGCATCGCTACCTAAAAGAAATTTCAAATAGGTCGCTGGTGAGAAAATATTATAAAATGAATAAATTTCTTCTTTAAATAGTGCTTTTTGACGTTTCACCAAGTTAACTTGCTCGACAATCCAAGGATGTTCAGGACCAATCGTTTGAAGCGATTGAAGCGATGCCTCAGATGCCCCAAGCCTGATATTAGAATTTGGATAATTAAAATATCCATCACTCATCAGCTTAATAAAGTCCGGATCAAATGCTTCGATAAACCGGCGATGACCATTAAGATTCTGTTCAATTAAAGCCTCGTTACCTGTTGCTTCTACCAATTCGTCCTCAAAAAAATGAAACCAAAAACCAACCGGCACTCGCTCAACCACTTTATTTTCAAGTACAGCTTTAAATAGTTTTCTTTTACTTGACACAAAAACTCCCCCTTCAATAACCTTTTTCATCACAAAATTAATTTTTAATGATAGTGTCGATTATATAAGTGAAAGTACGTAGAGTAAATTAGTTTTTCTTTATCAATTGATAGTTTTACTAAGAGAAATTTCAATATTATAATTCATTAACAACTTCGTGAAGCAGACTAAAAACACTTGGATCCACATCCAGTGGCAAAGCACAGCCAGGCGCAAAAATAAATTTTTGACTTTCACTTTCCTTTAAAGCAGTTGTTAGTCGATTCTTTAAAATAGACTTCACCGTTTCACGGTTTTCTGAGACAGTAGTGAAATCATGATGCTGATCAATACCAGCAATTAATACTTTATCTGGAAACAATGCTCTAACTGACTCAATAGAACTCAATTTGCTAGAATCGTCTGTCTTAGCACAATTCTCCCAGTTTAAAGCATGAATGCCTTCGTAATTAACAAACTCATCAAATAATAAATTCTCTGAATAATGTAGATGTAATAAATTAAACCAAGTCTTTCCTTTAATATGATTCAATAGCGCTTGATCATAGGGATGACAAAACTCTGCTAACAGTTCACGAGAAATTAGATCCGAAGTCGCCCATTGAGTAGATAAAAAAATACCATCAATTCCCACATCAATAAACTCATCTAATAGCTTTAAATTGGTTGCTAAAATCACTTCCAGTGCATGATGAAGTTCACTTTTATGCTGCTGCATTAATTGAATAACTGGCTCAGGATTCGTAGAACTCAACATTTCTTGAATCCAAGTAAGTGGTGTAAAAATTGTTGCTAAAACCGGTTTATCACCTTGATAATGATTAACGATTTGTCTTGCAAATTCAATCTCCCGTTTAAAAGTTGGATTTTGCTTAGGTTCAATCACTGATAGCTTTATTAAATCTTGATAACTTTGAATCGGGTATTTATGAATCTTACCAGACCATTCTTTCGGATTATTCAAAAATTCAATTTCAGCACCGTATGCTTCCGCAAAATAATGGCCACTTGGCATTAGTTTAACAAAGTCCCATTGATTATTATCTGTAAAATCAATCGTCTCTTTAACAAATGCCTCGAGATTATGATCAACCAAGGGCATGTGAAGCCAACCAGAAATACCAATTCTATCAATCCTTTCTCCCTTTATCATCGCTGTAAGCCGCTCTTTTCCTGTCATTTTTAACATTAATGCCCCCTAATTTTATTTTTTAATAATCATATAGACTTCATTATAGGTAGCTAATATTTCAGTGTAAATTACGGAAAAACTATAAACTGATAAAAACAAACTATTTAAAGATTAAATTTTTGAATGTTGATTAATTTAAATTCTTTTAATTCATTAATAGTCAAAAATATCACTTGTGATAGCTATAACTTATCACTCGATACTTGCTTAATTTTATAAGTATAATCCCTTATCAGTTGTTATTTCAGACAAAAAATATTAAACTGAAGGTGTAGTCAATAAAGAAGGAAGGGATTAAAATGACCACAGTCGAAAATCAAGAATACCAAAATATTTTAATCGCAATTGATGGTTCTGATGAAAGTGATGTCGCCTTTAAAAAAGCAATGAATGTTGCAAAGCGTAATAATACTGCTTTAATCATTGCTCACATTGTAGATACACGTGCTTTTCAATCCGTTAGCTCATTTGATGGCACTTTAGCAGATGAGGCAACTCAGGCAGCTAATAAAATTCTTGACGAGCATATTGAACGCGCTAAGAACTTTGGTGTCACAAATGTCAAAAAAATTATTGAATTTGGCTCACCAAAATCATTAATTGCCAATCAAATTCCAGAAAAGGAAAAAATTGGCTTGATCATGCTTGGGGCAACTGGTTTAAATACCATTGAGCGTTTACTCATCGGTTCTGTTTCTGAATATGTGATTCGTCACGCACCCTGTGATGTTTTAATCGTTAGAAACAAGGAATAATAGATACTCTTTAGATAACAAAAAAGCGCTTTGAGCCATCAAGCTTAAAGTGCTTTTTGCATTGTATAAATAATTGATTGGATTTAATATAGACCAAATCTCCTCAATCTATCTCAAATTTATTTTTAATCGCTCTATAATGAATCCATTGATGTGTTTCATAAATGGATACTTTAACGACCCCCGCATCCCTAAAAGCGATTTCCATTATCTCAATGTCATCATATTTTAGCAGATGATATTTAATTTTATCTTTTTCACAAATCAGGTTAAACTCGCCACCCTCAACCAAATAATGATAAACATTTACAAATACTTTTTCAATATTTTCCCAATAAATATGTGTTTGTATCGCAAAAATATGATTAAATTTATTTGCTTCAAATTGCATACTCTCAGCAGAAACGCACGTCAAATCGACTATTTCTCTCGTTAAAAATTTTGCATTTAACTTTTTTGTTTTTTCAATTGCATTTTTTGAAATATCAATACCATATATCTGATTCACTATTTTTTCTTTGGCAAGATGATGAATAAATGCGCCGCCACCACAACCTATTTCTAAAATAATATCATTTGAATTTAATTTAGTATAACTAAGTCCCCACTTTGCCATCGACATAAAAGTATGATTCCAAATACCAAGCATTAACTTACCAATAAAACCACTCGGATTCTTACATTGCTCTATTAAATAATGTATTATTTTTGATTCAGCTTTTGCTGTCATTTTTTCGCCCTCGGTTAATTTGACATCAGTACTTTAATAATACAATATGAGTTATTATCTATAATGAGACTAGAGTATGAAAATATGTATTTTTTGACTATCTAGCCTGCGCAGAGAATTTTAAATCATCTGAAAATTTTCTAATAAAACTATAAAGCAGTCTGATTTATCATTAAATAAAAAAATAAACCCTGCTTAAACAAGGTTTATCTAGTCATTTATTATTCTGCTTCTTCATCGATGAAAGCATTGAATACTTCCTCAATCATATCCCATTCAACAGTGCTTTCTTCTGGAATCGGTTGTAGGTCTCCTTCAGTACCATCTTCATTTTCGGTATAAGAATATGCCTGAATTTCAACCTCTTCATCATCGCTGACATCAGTCGGTACTAATAAAACATATTTTTTTCCATATTCTTCGATGCCATCAATAGTTAATAAAATTTCAAATAACGATTCATTGCCTTCATCATCCACTAAAGTAATAAATTCACGTTCTTCATTTTCATGGTCATGATTGTGTTCAGTCATTATTGTTATCCTTTCGATTAAATAAATATTGGTAATATTAACTAAAGGCTTGTTCGGCCTTGTCTATCCAAATAGTTTTGTAATATCATTACCGCAGCAAGCTTATCAATCACCTTTTTACGCTTATCTCGTCTGACATTACCCTCTTCAATCAGCATGCGCTCAGCCTCGACTGTAGTCAAACGTTCATCTTGGTATACAACTGGAATGTCGAATTTTTTATTAATTCGCTCACCGTAAGCTTTTGAAGCCTCTGCTCTTGGTCCAAGTGTATTATTCATATTTTTAGGCAATCCGAGCACAAATAGCTCGACTTGATATTCTTCAACTAGCTGAGTCAAACGTTTCATTCCAAAATTACCATTTTGCTCATCAATTTGAATAATCTCAATACCTTGGGCAGTAAAGCCTAGTAAATCACTAACCGCAACACCAACCGTTTTACTACCGACATCTAGTCCCATAATACGCATTAAGCATCAATTCCATGATTCTTCAAATAGAACTTAACAAGCTCTTCTACAATTTCATCTCGTTCATGACGACGGATTAAATTTCGAGCATCTTGATAACGCGGAATATATGCTGGATCACCAGACAGAATATAGCCAACAATTTGATTGATTGGATTATATCCCTTTTCATTTAAAGCAAAGTAAACTGTGGATAAGGTTTCACTAATTTGTTTTTTGTTACTATCGTCAAATTCGAATCTGACTGTTTCATCTGTAAATGACATATTATATCCCCCTTTTCAGTCTTTCTTACCTATTCAGTATAATCAATTAAAACATAAAAAACAAATATTCCAACTACTATTTTGTGATATCTTAATCTATAATAATGAAATAATCAAACTATAATAAAATTTAGGAGAATAGAATTGAAATTAAAGCAATCATTACCAAAAGATAGCAAGAAAATTTTAGAAATTTTACAATCCGCGTCAAAATTTTTAGCAGAGCAAGGCATTAATCAATGGCAAAATAATTATCCAAATCAAGCAATTATTGAAAACGATATTAATGAAGGTATCAGTTATGTCTTAGTTGACGACCAAAATCAAATATTAAGTGTGGCTACCTTAGATACTAAGCCTGAGCCTAACTATAAGATTATCTTAGAAGGTGAATGGCTTAATGAACAGCCTTATGCAACAATTCATCGAATCGCAACTAACCCTGAACATGCTGGAAAAGGTGTTGCCAAAGCTACTTTCGAATATTTAATTGAACAAGCTAAATTACTCGGCTTTCATGAAATTCGAATTGACACGCATCCCGATAATCACATCATGCAACATATTATTAGCGCGAGTGGCTTTGAGTATCGAGGCATTATTTTAGTTGCAGATCAAACAGAAAGATTCGCCTATCAATTATTTATTTGATCATTTGAAACAATAAAAAAATAGTATTATATTACTTTTTGATTGTTTCGAAATTAATAATTTTGAATTAGACAGATATTTCTTGATTAACGCCTTTTCATTTGATATAATCAGTTCACTTTGGGGAGTAGCAACAGTCAATTGACTGGAATGAATCAACATTGACCCGTGAATTATCACTGGTTCATTCTTAAATTGCCAGACCAAGAAAATAAGTTAATTGCTAACTGTTTTCTTGGTTTTTTTGTTGGCAATAATCATTGGAGGAAAAAATGGCAAAAGAAACATTGCAATCAAAAGCAACTCTCGGTGGGATGCTAGTTGCAACCGGAATCGTCTATGGGGATATCGGTACGAGTCCACTTTATGTAATGAAATCAATTTTAGACGGGCAGGGTGGAATTAAAAATATTTCAGAAACATTTTTAATCGGTGCTGTCTCCTTGGTGCTTTGGACCATGACCTTACTGACGACTTTTAAATACGTTCTAATTGCTTTAAAAGCCGATAACCACGGTGAAGGTGGTATTTTTTCACTATTTACCCTAGTCAGAAAAAATGCCAAGTGGTTAATTCTCCCAGCAATGATTGGGGGTGCGGCACTACTAGCTGATGGTGTCTTAACACCGGCAATGACAGTAACAACTGCAATGGAGGGATTAAAAGATATTCCCACCTTTACAGCAATTTTTGGAACAAGCCAAAATGTTATCGTTTTACTAACTCTAATTATCATTACAATTCTCTTTATTATTCAGCGATTTGGAACTGAGAAGATTGGTAAAGCCTTCGGACCAATTATGTTGGGCTGGTTTACTTTTATTGGTGTGATCGGTCTTGCCAATATGTTATCCGATTTAAGCGTTTTACGGGCAATTAATCCATATTATGCAATTGAACTGCTTTTTAGTTCAGAAAATAAGGCTGGTTTAATGATTCTAGGCAGTGTTTTTCTTGCCACCACCGGTGCGGAAGCATTGTATTCTGATTTAGGACACGTCGGTAAATACAATATCTATATGAGCTGGCCTTATATCAAAATTACATTACTATTAAGTTATTTTGGGCAAGTAGCATTCCTATTACGTGCAAAGGAATTACCACAATATCAAAATGTTAATAGTTTTAATCCATTTTTCAATATGATTCCAGATTCACTGATGCTGTTTGGCGTCATTTTTGCAAGTCTTGCCGCAATTATCGCTTCGCAAGCCTTGATAACTGGTGCATTTACACTTGTCTCAGAAGCGATGAAACTCCGCTTGCTCCCAAGACTCAAAATCACGTATCCTGGGAATTCGAGAGGGCAGATGTATCTGCCTATGATTAATGGTTTACTATGGCTTTTGACCGTCGGCATCGTGATTAGTTTTAGAACAAGTCATAAAATGGAGTCTGCCTATGGTCTGGCAATTACAGTAACAATGCTGATGACGACCATTCTACTTTACTATTTCTTAAAAATGCGTGGTTGGCACAAATTATTATCAACGACTGTGATTTTATTCTTTTTATCAATTGAGTCTATCTTTTTTATCTCAAGTCTAGCTAAATTTTTCCATGGCGGCTATGTTGCAGTTTTGATTGCAGTCGCCATCTTACTTATCATGTTAATTTGGGAAAAAGGTAATTTAATTCAAGAAAATATGCTAAAAACCGTTAATTTAAAAGATTACTTAGAGCAAATTAATACATTAAAGCACGATCCAAATTTTGACTTATATCAAACGAATTTGGTTTATTTAACCACTCATATGCAAGGGGATCAAGTTGAGGAAGGGATTATCTATTCTATTTTAGACAAAAAGCCTAAAAAAGCTGTCGTATATTGGTTTGTCAATATCGAAGTAACCGACGAGCCTTATACGAAAGCTTATTCTATTGATACTATGGATACAGATTATATTGTCAAAGTAAAGCTATTCTTAGGCTTTAGAGTCAAGCAGGACATCAAAATTTATCTATCAAGTATCGTGAGAAGCCTGATTGCAGACGGCCGTCTAAAACCGCAGCATCAAAAATATTCAATTAAACCGGGCCGCGAAATTGGCGATTTTCGTTATATCCTAATTCAGGAGGAGTTGTCCAATCAACAAAATATTTCCAAATTTAATCGACAAATTATGAAAGCCAAGTTGTTTATCAAGCGCTTTGCAACCACACCTGATAAATGGTTTGGTTTAGAATATAGTGATACAACCTATGAAACCATTCCTCTATTCATCGGTGATGAGCAATCAATCAATCTGACTGAGGTGCTTTAAAAGGCCAGAAAGCTTCAATAACTAATTGCATAAAAAGCTAAATGACCTTGTTTTGACAGTCTCGAACGGTAAATATTGTATTTTAAAATAAGCTCAGCTTAATGCTAAAGCATTAAGCTGAGCTATTGAAAAAATAAAATACTTAGGGAGAGCACTGTTAAGGTCACGAAGCCAGATTATCATGATAAATTGTGCTTTAGCACATCGGGTAGGACTACTTATAATGTTTTTAAGTGGTAACCCGTCCAGAATGTTACACTTGAGCGTATGCTCATGGTGCTTCATTTACTAAACGGGCTAAGTCTGCTAAAAAGTTTCAAATAAGTACACCTAGCACCTTAGTATCTAAGTATCAGGCGTTTCATTTTAACTAAATAATTGTGTTAATATCACTGGAATTTCCGCTAATTGATCTGTTTCACGCGTTGGCACAATTTCAGTTTTATTTTCTAGTCGTTCAGGATTATACCAGATTGTTGGGATACCGTATTGGTTGCCACCAAGAATATCGCTGGTCAAGGTATCTCCAATCATAATGACCTGCTCTTTTCGATAATTTGGAATTTTACTGCCAATATATTCAAAAAATTGAGATTGTGGCTTCTGATAGCCCATATCCTCAGATAAAAAAATTCCGTCAAAATAATGGCTCAGTTGGGCTTGATGGAGACGGCGCCGCCCTGTTTTTCCATTGCTCACGCCGTAAATTTTGTAGGTTGGAAATAAAGATTGGAGTAATGATTCCGCACCCGGTAAAATGCTATAGGCATCAATATGTGTTTGACGATAAAAATTATCCACTTGTCGGATATCATCAATTTCAAAGCCAAGCTGATTAAAAATTAACCCAAATCTTTGATTAAAAATGGCTTCGGATGTTAATTCTCCCAGCTCATAGGATTTCCACAATTCTTGATTTACCTTCTTAAAAACATCAATTGTTTCATTAGTAACAGGAATATTATAATGACGATATACCTTACCAAGCCCTTCAATTGAATCCTTTTTAAAATCTAAAATTGTATCATCGATGTCTACAAAAATTCTTTTCAATATATCTACTCCTCTATCATCTTTTATAATGTTTAAACATTAAATTTCTAAATAAATACTTTAACCAAGCCAAATCACTATTTTTAACATTATATAAAACAATAAAAAATATTGCGAATGTTTTACGTCAATTCTCAAGCCGTGGTTTAAAATAAGGCTTTAATTGTGCACATTCGACCGAACTTAACAGCCTATAGTCGCCTTCTTTAAGTGAAGAATCTAAGCTTAAAGGTCCAAACTGAATTCGCTTCAAGTATGTAACCTGTTTACCAACGGATAAAAACATCTTTCGCACTTGTCGATACTTACCTTCAGAAATCGTTACTTTTGCCGAATGCTTATCCAGTATTTCTAATTGGGCGGGTTGGGTTAAAACAGTTTGATCAATTATCACACCTGAGCGAAACCGGTTAATGTCTTCAAGTTCAATACATTCTCTAGTTTTAACTAAGTAACTTTTTTCAACATGAAATTTAGGGTGAAGCATTGAAAAACCGAGTGGACCATTGTCGGTAATTAATACTAAGCCAGTAGTCAAAAAGTCTAGACGACCAATCGTATAGAGTTTAGTCGTATCCAAATGCTGTTTTAATAAATCCATCACCACAGGATATTGATTATCTTTATTTGCACAAAGTGTTTTTAGTGGCTTATTCAACATGATATAGCGATGTATTTCTCCCTTTAATTGTTGATTATCAAAAAAAATTGCTTGGATATTGGGATCCAAATTTTGACCAATGCTAACTAAGGGCTCGCCATCAACTTGAATTCTTTTTTCCCGAATTAATGACTTCACTTCTTTTTTATACTTTACAATATTTAATTGAAGTAATAATTGATCTGCCCGCATTTTATTCTCACTTTTTAATCTATTCTTTATTTTAACTAATACCTATTATTTGCCGAATTTCTGCTTCTGTCAGCGTCGATTTTTCAACTGTACCGCTCAATACTTGGTCAATCAAATCACGTTTTTGTTCCTGTAAACGATAAATTTCTTCCTCAATCGTACCTCTTGTAATTAAACGCAGTACTTCTACATTGTTTTTTTGACCAAATCGATGTGCTCTTGCAGTTGCTTGATCTTCAACGGCAGGATTCCACCACAAATCAAGTAAAATGACCGTATCAGCACCAATTAAATTCAAGCCGGTACCCCCAGCCTTTAAGGAAATCAAAAATACATCCTGTTCTCCCGCATTAAACGCTTCAACCATATCTAATCGCTGTTTTGAACGCACACTACCATTAAGCTTAAATGAACTGATATTAAGCTCCTTTAACTCTAATTCAACCAAATCAAGCATCGTTGTAAATTGAGAAAAAATAAGTGGCCTAGAGCCATTAGCCTTAAGTCTTAAGAGCAATTCCTTAAGCTGTTCAATTTTACCGCTTTCACCTGAGAAATCATCTATATACAATTTTGGTGAATCGCAAATCTGACGTAAACGTGTCAAGCCGGTTAATATCTCAAGCTTGTTTTTAACAAACGTTGCCGAAGTCATCCCTTCAACCTTAATTTGCATTTGCTTAAGCTGAGCCAAATAAACGACCTTTTGTGCTTCTGAAAGCTCACTATATAGATTTTTTTCAATTTTTTCGGGTAACTCTGCAAGCACCTTTGACTTTTCTCGTCTTAAGATAAAGGGAGAAACCATTTGACTAACTGTTTTTGCTGATAATTTATTAAATTCACGCTTGGATGGAAATAAACCAGGCATCACAATTGACATTATAGACCATAATTCATCTAAGCGATTTTCAATCGGTGTTCCAGATAAAGCAAAAATATTACGGGGTCTAAGTTCACGTAGAGATTGATTAATTTTAGTCTGACTATTTTTAACAAACTGTGCCTCGTCCAAAATTAAATAGCTAATCGTCTTTGATTGATAGTTTTCAATATCGAGACGCATTGATTGATAGCTCGTAATATATACTTCTGCATTTTCTGACATTTTCTGAAAACGTTCATTTTTACTACCTTCAACTACGATTGCTTGAACGCTTGGTGCGAACCTTTTGAACTCTTCTAACCAATTATAAACAAGACTTGCTGGACAAACAATTAAAGCTGGTTTTTCAACACTCACTTTGGTCATTAAAAAAGCAATGGTTTGTAATGTCTTACCTAATCCCATTTCATCTGCTAAAATTCCGCCGAAATTATAATGATCCAACATACTTAGAAACTTAATCCCTTTGATTTGATAAGGTCTAAGAGAGGCGTTCAATTCAGGCGGCAATTCAATTTCAAATAGCTCAGGATGTGTTAAATCATGAGTCATTTTAGCAATTTCCTGATCAAAAAAAACGGCATCAAATTCATTTAAAGCTTTCTGAGCCAAAACAGCTTGATGACTCGCTAATTCAAACGCGCCATTTTTTAATTTTGCTTTTTGACGTAATGTTTTCAACACCTGTGCAACATGCGAGAGCCCTTCATCATCAAGTGAAATGATTCGCCCATCGAGTGTTTCAAAATACTTTTCTTGGGACTCTAGCTCATGTAATAAATGGTCAATATCCGCTTCATCAATCCCATCTATTTCAAAATTAACGGAAAATAAGCCCTCAGATTGCTTAACAGAGATATCGTGTTTAAAATTTGAAATAGAGGTGAATGCTTTTTCAAGCTCGTCAGATAATACCACCTCACCTAATTGCTTCAACTTTGGCACTTCTCCTTGAAAAAAATCAATCAGTGCCTGATTTTTTGGATAAGGTTTAAAGCCTTTGAAATCAGTAATTTCATAATCAAGCTGATAAAGCACATTAATCACAAAACTCTCTGCCTTAAGCTGACGCGTAAAGTTAAGATGCTCAAGTGACTGATAACTTTTAAAGTGCTGATTATCATAAACAAAAGCAAAATCAATTACTAAGCGTTGGTTAACTTTACTGATTTCAAAATAGGGTTCAAAATACTTCGTCATAAAGAATTCTGGTAACGTAAACTGACAGATAGCCTTAAAATTTTGAATAATCGCTAATAATTCCGCTTGTTCATTTTTATAAAAATCAATTATCATCGAATCATCAACAGGAAACTCAACATTTAAATATTGCCTTTTTTGTGGCTTCTTTTTTCGCAAGATAACCAGAGCTTGTTCGAGTTGACAGTAGCGTAAATATTGTGACTCCGAGAGTTGAAAAAAATGATGTCCGGAAATTATAATATTTGATGCTAATAAAGTTTCAGTTACTGTATTTTCAATTGCTAATGAGAAGCCTTTCTGGTTTTCAGTCAATACCATTTTAATCGGTGAATTTTCAGCAGATAGCTGTTCATAGATTAATTGATGTTGCTGAGTTTTTCTAAAATCAAAATGATTAGATTCAGAAAAATTATAATTTCCCTGTCGCAATAATAGCTTCAAAACCGGACCAACATCTGCTGGCGGAATTAAAATATAACGTTCTATATTAGATTGATAACTTGAATGAGTTGATACTGGTGAAATTGTTTTAAAATTTAATAGCGTCCTCAATAAATCCTTCGTAGCAGATTCAAAAGAATCCCAGCCCAAATTTAAATTCATTTTAGGAGTTACCCTGTATTGCTGACGATGTTCGATTGCCTTGAAAAAATTTTGAAAATTTTTGACTAAATACCTTTTCTTTTCATCAATTCTTCCAATTTTCATAGAAATATAGAGATTATTTTCAGATACTTCCCAAGATTGAAGGGAAAAATTTTGAATTGTTAGCTCAAAGCTGACGTCAACCTTTTCACTCTCATAAAAAAACGAGTCTAATTCAAAAAAACCAAGCTGCTGATAAAATTGCTCGCCATCAGATTGAGAAATCGATTTTGGCGACTGAAAGACTGAGCCATTCATTCTTTGACTACCTCTTTGATTTGATGAAAATAATTGAATCGCAGGAGGATAAAGTGCAATAATTTCCTTTGAACCCTTTGGCAATTCTGAAAAATCTAAATCAGAGCTAACAGAATTTCCTGAAACATCAAAAAGATGGTTAAGTGGTATTTTTAAAGTTCGGAAATAATTTTCAACTGCCGCAATATGCTCGCAGAAGCCATACTGATTAAAAAAATCACAGCTACAATTATCATAAGAGGTATCAATTTCACTCAATTCAACTGTATATAAAATATCAGTCATAACTTGAGCAATAATTGACTTATTTTTAGGATTAATTGAATTGACTACTATTTTGCCACTTTGATCAACAATCTGTTGTCCTTTACTTCTGACGGAAGCTGGTATCTTTCTAGCCAATTTTTCACCCTCTTTCTAAATTAATTTTATTTAACCTCACAATGCTTACCAAATTTCATCCGCTTTTTTGGCAAACTCAGTCGCTACAATCCAACCTAGTGTTTCAGTCAAAGCAACTGCTGTCCCTGCATTGATTACATTACCAACACCCGGAATCCAGCCAACTAAAAATTGACTCGCCGTTCGTCCCAATAATGTTGCGGTTGTTTCAGTAACAATAATCTTCGCAACACTTTCTTTTAATGGAATTTGGTAAATTTTGGCTAAGGACAAAACCATAGTTACTTGAATTGGTACAATCACAGCCGCATCCGTTCCCGGAAGCTGTGCTAAACCTGCCCCAACACTTCCAGTTGCAACACTTGCTGTATGAATCACTTTAGCGGATTGCTTTCTTAATGATTCAGGAATGTTTTTCGTTTGCTTTAGGACCAATGAACGTTTCGCAAAGCCAAGCACTTCACCAGTCAAATTAAGTTGATTAAAAAGTTTCATCATAACCTCCTTTTTAATCTATTCTACATGATTCAATTAAAAAATCATCAATCTAAAGATTGATGATTAGAAAGTTTGATCGTGAATTAATTTTTCAAAGCTTGTAAAATCTAATTTCGATCCATCTAAATAGCGCGTAGCCTGATGATTCAGATAGCTTTTAAAGGAACTGTGTTCATGATCCACATGGTTAGTGATTGCATCTTTTATTGCATCATCAATCATTTCCAGTAAACGCTCAAAAGATGGCTTATGAAATTTTGAAAATTCAAAATGAATCATAATTTGATCTAAAGGATTAATGATATAAATATGAACACGATCCTGAATAATCTTGTAAGTAATTTGAAAAAGCGTTTGTACCGGAATATCTCTAGGCAAGAGCGGCAAAGCCTCCTGCTGCTTGAAATAACGCAAGAGCTTGCGTGAGAATACAAAATTCGTCACATCTGTTCTAATATTATCATGATGCTGCTTTAAAAACTTTTCCTTAAAGGACTTATGCAGACCATTCAATCTTTGAATTGGATGGTTATATTTAATAGGTAATTTAGGCGACACCGGATAATTTTGTAGCTTAACAAATCTAAAATTTTCTGGTCCTTGATCAAAAAAATTCATCAATTCCTCAGACCAGCTCTGATTAAAGGCAATGCCTCCATTTTCATAGGCATCATAAAGTAAATCCATCAGTAATGTGCCGAAATCCTGTTCACTCTGGATTTCACTAATTGAGATTGATTCAAACGGAAGCATTAAAAATTCACCAGTTTGCTCATTCATAACTGAAAAGACATAAAGTGAAATTTCCTCAACAAATTCAAAATTGACTGCAAAAAAGCTTTGATTTTTATCAAGCAGCTCACTTACTTCAGCTTTAGGCAATGGACTAATTTTCAATTCTTTTCGTAATTTTTCAGTAATTGCAAAAGTAACACTGGCTGTCAAAGGTGTGCCTCCATTAAATTAAATTTATCTTCAATTTTAACGTAAATATTTAATTACTGCTCGAACTAGTGGTACTGCCGCTTGAAGACGAAGTGCTACCAAGTATTTTAGTCCAAGCATTTTGATAATCTGAATCTGAGCCACCGATGCCAAAACGGAAGGTCGTCACTGGTGCACCGCCAGAAACAGCATAGTAGGAAGTCGTTGTGTCACCTGAAATTTTAACTGTTCCCTTATCAATTTTCGACAAATCAATTCCCTTGTCATTATTTTTTTCTCCGGTCGAAGTCAATACTGTGCTTTTTACAACACTTGAATCATAATCCATTGTGTCTGCAATATTAAAAATATTTGGATTTGCTTGATAAATTGCATTCGCAAGGTATGACATATAAAGTGAATTATTTTCACCGCTTGAGCTTGACATTGATGTGTTATCATCATAGCCTGACCAGCCACCCAAAGTAATGCCTCTAGTTGAGACAATTAACCAGCTATCTTTAAAATCATTGGAGGTTCCAGTTTTACCGGTCCAATTTGCATTACCCAAGGTCGAATTAATCGACTGTAAATTAGATTTAAAATGTGTTGTGATATTAGAATTCAGGACACCTTTTAATAGATTATTCATAATTGATGCTGTCGCTTTTGAATAAACTTGGACTGGATTTGACTGATGTTGATAAATCACGTTGCCAGCCTTATCAGTAATCTTTTCAATCATATAGTTTTCCTGATAAGTACCATAATTGGCAAGCGTTTGGTATCCATTCGCTTGTTGGCGAACAGAAACTTCCGCACCACCACCCATTGGCAGTGATTCAATTGAATAATCTGAAATTGAAAAGTTCATCTTCTTCATGTAGCTTGAGGCATCCATACCCTTTTCCTGCATAATTTGGTATGTCCAGTAAGCAGGAATATTCCAAGACCAATTTAAGGCTGTTTGGAGCGTCATCATTTCACTTGTTCCTTTATTACCATCATGATAAATCGGTTCACCGCTACTCTTATAATTTGTAGGATAATTTGATAATAATGAAGCTGAGCCAATCAGACCTTGATCGATTGCAGGACCATAAACTAATAAAGGCTTAATGGAGGAGCCTGGATCACGCTCTGTTTCCGAATGATTGACTTGACTCGTTTGAAAGTCTCGCCCACCAACAAAACCGAGAATAGCGCCAGTCTCATTATTCAGTAAGACATTACCGACTTCAATCCCGTTACCTACAAAATAGCCATAATTTGCGACAGCATTTTGCATCGCTTCATAGATTCCCTGATCAACCGTTGTGGTAATTTGATAACCACTTTGACGAATTCTTTGCGAAGCAAGTGAATAATAATGCTCATAAAGTGTTTGATCCTCAAGCTGGCTATCCGAAATCTTTTCTTCAGTTGCGATTTGCTTTAAAACAATTTTGGTTGCATCATCTAATGCTGCATAATAAAGATAACCCTTATTATCTGAAGACTGGGCCTCATGACTTAAAAATTGAGACTTCAAATCAACAGCTTTAGCCTCTTCGTATTCCGCTTTGGTGAGCATCTTCTCACGGTACATATTAAAGAGGACGGCATCTTTTCGTTTTAAGCCTAATGCCAAATCTTCATCTGACTTAATCGCACCGTTACCATCATAAGGTGAATAAGAAATTGGACTTTGAGGCAAACCAGCAATAAAAGCGGCCTGAGCAACTGATAAATCCTTGGCTGAAACACCAAAAATACCGACTGCTGCTTCTTGCACACCAGCAATATTCTCACCCTTATTATTTCTGCCAAACGGTGATACATTTAGATAAGTCGTTAATATCTCATCTTTTGTAAAATACTTCTCAATTTGCATTGCCAATACAATTTCTTCTGCTTTACGCTTGAATGTAGGTAAATCGCCAATAATTTGTTGTTTAACTAGCTGTTGAGTCAACGTTGACCCACCTGAAGAACTGCCTACACCAAACGCCTCCGCTAAAACAGCACGAAGTACAGCTTTGGGCACATAACCCTTATGCACCTTAAAATACTCATCTTCGGTTGAAATCACAGCATTTTTAAGATTATCCGAAATCTGTTCACTTGAAACTTTTGTTCGAATTAAATCACTGGAAATCTTTGATACCGTTTGATTATTGCTGTAATTAATCTGTGAAATTTCTGAAATATCATTAATTTTATCATAGAGCTCTGTTTTTGAGAGTGAATCAGTCTTGCTGACTAACGAATTAAAATAACCAATTCCAATCCCAGCTCCAAAAACGACCATAAAGAATATGATGATTAAGCCAAAATAAATAATTGATTTCATAATGCGAAAAATGACATTCTTAACTGAAACTTGATCCTTATGCTGTCTTTTCAGTAGACTCAACTCCTTCTAAGGATTTTATTCCATAATTATAACGTATTTTTAAAAATCAAGCAAAATTATCAAAAAGCCCAGTTATTAATAATCATCTTTTCGATAGCCGAAATCCTGCAAATCAATTTTTTTATCACGCCAGTCTTTCTTGACCTTTACCCAAAGTTCTAGGAAAACTTTATCGCCTAGCATTAATTCAATATCTCGCCGTGCCATTGTACCAACTTTTTTCATCATTGAGCCTTGCTTGCCAATAATAATCCCCTTTTGTGAAGGACGCTCGACAATCACTGTTGCTTGAATCAAAATTTTATCTGTCTTTGCATCACGACTCATCTTATCGATAACAACTGCAACCGAATGAGGTACCTCCTCACGAGTTAAAATCAGAATTTTTTCACGTATCATTTCTGATACAATAAAGCGTTCGGGATGGTCTGTCACCATATCTTCTGGGAAATACTGAGGTCCCTCTGACAAATATAAGGGTAATAATGACAATAATTTTTCTGTATTGTTACCTTGGAGAGAAGATATCGGTACAATTTCCTTAAAGTCGAATACGGATTGATAATCTGAAATAATATCCAAAAGACGCTCAGGATGAACCTTATCAATTTTATTAATCACTAAAAAGATATTAGCATCGCTATTTTTAAGGCGTTCAAGAATCATATCCTCGCCCTTACCTCTTTTTTCATCAGCTGCAACCATGAATAAAACAATATCTACTTCATTCAAAGTTGAATAAGCTGCTTGTACCATATAATCACCTAGTGCATTATGCGGCTTGTGAATACCCGGTGTGTCAATAAAGACGATTTGCTCATTCCCGGTTGTATAAATACCCTGAATTTTATTACGAGTCGTTTGCGCTTTGTCACTCATAATTGTGATCTTTTGTCCTAAAACATGATTCAGAAAAGTTGATTTTCCAACATTTGGACGTCCAATAATTGAAACAAAACCTGATTTAAAGGTCATTTTTTCTCCATTCTTTAAAAAAATTAATTAATCCATTGATTCAGCCAATGCCAAATATGCGGTGTAAAAATAATGATACCAATAATTGCAGCAAGAATCGAAGCAAGCAAAACCGCACCTGCTGCCATATCCTTGGCACTCTTGGCTAAAAGATGAAAGTGATAATCCGTGACCAAATCGACTGTATTTTCAATCGCCGTATTCACAACCTCTAAGATAATCACTAAAAAGACAGCAAACAGAATAAAGAGCCATTCAATTCGTGTAATTTGAAACACGAAACCGCAAATGAAAACCAAGACAGCAGAAATGGCATGTTTTTTCATATTTCTCTCTTCCTTAAAAACAGTAATTAAGCCCGATTTGGCAAATTCAAAGGAAGATATAAAATTTCTATTTTTATATTTCTTATTCTCTTTTAAGCCCATAATGATCCAATATCTCTTTCTGCAATCCAAACATCACCGCTTCATCTGCTTCATTCATATGATCGTAGCCATTAATATGTAAAAAACCGTGTAAAGCTAGAAAACCAAGTTCTCGCTCATAGCTATGTCCATAGCTTTCTGCCTGCTCACGCGCCTTGTCTACCGAGATAAAAAGCTCTCCCAAATAGCTGTTTAGTTCATCATCTAATTCTAAAAGCTCGGTCTCATCAATTTCAAAATCCGAAAAATCAAAATCATCTGGTTGATATTCTAAACTAACAACATCTGTTGGTACATCCTTCGCACGATATTCTAAGTTAATTTTCTGAATTGCTGGATTATCGACAAAAGTAACGCGCATTTCCTTAGACGGTGCCAATTTTAAGTAATTAGCTGCATATTCTAACAAGTTATTAATTGACTCCTGATCCTCTTTTGAAACCTGTGACGTTTCATCAATTAATTCAATTTCCATGAGTTTCAGACCTTTCATAAGCATTAATTATTTTAGCAACAACCGGATGACGGACAACGTCTTTCGCACTAAAAGTTACAAAACTAATTTCATTAATTTTTGTTAGTTTTTCCTGTGCATCAATTAACCCACTTTTCACATTTCTTCCAAGATCAATTTGAGAGATGTCGCCATTTACAATCATCTTAGAATTAAATCCTAGACGAGTTAGAAACATTTTCATTTGTGGTACAGTCGTATTTTGAGCCTCATCCAAAATCACAAAGGCATCATCTAAGGTTCTACCACGCATATAGGCAAGGGGAGCGATTTCAATTACCCCTCGATCCATTAATCGGTTGGTATGTTCTGTTCCAAATATTTGAAATAAAGCATCATAAACCGGTCTTAAATAAGGATCAACCTTCTCTTTTAAATCGCCGGGTAAAAAACCCAAACTCTCTCCTGCCTCTACAGCAGGCCTTGTAAGAATAATTCGCTTGACTCTGCCACTTCTCAGTGCCTCAACTGCAAGCACCACTGCTAAAAAGGTTTTCCCTGTTCCTGCCGGTCCTATCCCAAAAGTAATCGCAGACTTGCCAACTGTTTCAATATACTTCGCTTGTCCCAGATTTTTTGCTCGAATTGGCTTTCCTTGATTGTCGCGAATAATTTCTTTTTCATACAAGCCAATAAATTGATTTAATTCATCACTATCCGCCATCTCAATTGCGGTAACAATATCTGGAATATTAACCTTTTGACCTCGACGCACTAAAATTAAAAGTGCTTCAATGATTTGACGAGTCTGCTCTATTTTAGCTTGTGTACCAATAATCTGAATTTTTTCACCACGATTTAAAACCCGAACCTTCAGTTCAGTTTCGATTAACTTTAAATTTTTATCTTGACTGCCAAAAATCTCAATTAGTTCTTCAGGATTTTCAACCATAAAATCCAATTTTGCTTCTAAATTTTCTGTCAAAATAACTCCTATTCTTTTACATATTAGTATCATTGTTTCCAATCTGCTATTTTAGATTAAAAACGAGTCTATTACTGTGACACCTTATTATAAATTATAAACGAGAATAAGGAAAAAAGCACTTTTTAAATATATTCTGATTAGTCTTTATATTTAACTTAATATTAATTAAATAAATAATTTAGGCAAAATCGTTTTTTTACGACAGAATGCATTGGTTTTATGCCACTGTTTAGGATACGTATCAATAAATAGACATGCCCCCTCATCAGATAGTCTCTAAATCGCATAAGCAAAAGTATTTAATTGATTTATATGAATATGTTTTGAAATGATAACGTCCTGCAATGAAATCAATCTTATACTTACGAATAATCCAAGCTTTCCGAGAAACATTGGACATTTCGTACAAAATTGCATTAATAACTGCGAATATTCCAAGCTTTCCGAGAAACGTTGGGAATTTCGTACAAAATCGCACTAATAACTGCGAATAATCCAAGCTTTCCGAGAAACATTGGGCATTTCGTACAAAATCGCACTAATAACCGCGAATAATCCAAGCTTTCTAAGAAACATCGGGCATTTCGTACAAAATCACACTAATAACTGCGAATAATCCAAGCTTTCTAAGAAACATCGGGCATTTCGTATGAAAAAGTAATTTTGAAGCATTTTTACAACTGCAGCATTCAATGTAAGCTTGAACAACACAAAAAAACAGTCATCCGAGAATGGCAGACAAACATCTGAACCAAACCAAAATAAAAAAGCTAGAAATTGAAAAATCAATTCCTAACTATCGCGATTTAGAACGGCGAATTAACAGTAACTCTTCCATAAAATTTCCCCAGTCAACGGGTCGCGGTGGACTGGCCCAAACAATGAAGTTGCTTTCTATTGTTTCATCAAATAAAACATCGGTCAATATCATATCCATTTGAGTGTCAATTTTTGAATGATATTCAATATTTAATTCAGTAATTTTATCGATATTACGGATAATCATTTCGTTATAATTATTACCTAAAGAAAAATCAACACATATTTTAATCGGCGCCAATATATCTTTAAGTGGCACATTATTAACTAAAACTAAGACATATTCAAGGAATAAAAAATTTTTAGCACGATTAATATATTTATTCTGCTTATTCACTTTAATATAATCCAAGCAGAAAGCAAAATACTCAGGATAATTTTCAGCAAAATAAGTAATATCAAAATCTTCTTTATAATCCAAGGATTCAATCTCAACATAAATACTCTTAAAATGAATTCGGGTAAGATCTAATCTCAAAGAATCAATTGCTTCAGGACTTAAATTAAAATTAGTGGAAACTGCTTTTTGAAAGTCCAAATTCAACTTTCGAATTGTTTCAGAATTATTTTCAATAATTTTCGGAGATAGGCCCATTAAATTAATACTGACAAAAAATAATGTGATTCTTAAAATTTCATTTGGAAAATAATTTGCATTATAATATTTTTCAAAAATTTTCTCACTAGTTAGTGGAGAAAGAATTATTGTCATCTTTTCAATATGTTTTTCGATTTCAGAACTCAATTTAAGGTCTTTTAAAGCTGTATCATGCTTAAGCATATTTCCAGAGGCTACTCTAGCAATGTTAACTGCTGTAAAATGAATAAATCGACTTCGGTCATACTCACTAAAATGATCATCTGGATAATTTTTTTCAATTATTTCCAATGTTTTTTCAATTATTTGCATGATCTCTGGAGGATAAATTGTTATGTCGCGCTCGTAAATTGATAAAAACAAAAAAGTCATTAAATCACGAATTGCCGTTTCATCACCTACTAATCGCAAATTCTTGTTTACCTGAATGTTCATTTTTGCTAATAGTTTTTTTAATTTACGAAATTCTTTATAGACAATCGTATGACTAATAAATTTCTGATCTGAAAAATCTGAAATTGAGATACAATTGCCCCAAAAAAAGCTTTCAATTAATAAAAAAGAAATAGAATTACGAATATAAACCGCTGCGATAACATTTGAAAAAAAGATTCGCTTTTCAACAAGCCAAACATTGTTTTTATCAAGATAAACATGAATATCATCAATTAATTCACTTTCGATGAAATCTTGATTCAATTCATCAACCGTTTTATTTAATAAAAAATCAGACAACTCCAAAGTATCAATTAATTTTTCCTTGCTTTCCATGAATTGTGGCTGATTTTCTAAGTAACGCAATAATGCAAGTTTTCGATTACTCGCTTTATCCAAGAATATCGTGAACATAAAGCTTATCCTCACTTCTTTCCTTTTTTCCAAATAAAATAACTCCAGATAATAAATAACAAACATTCGAAAGATAAGAATCTTTCGAATTTTCGCCGCCGCCAGTAAGTCCATTTTGAGAAGCAGAATTTGCAACAGTCATTTTTTCGTCTTCAAAAAGATGTTCATTCAAAACATAACGCTTCTGATAACGACTATCTCTCAATCTAAATTTTTCATCAAATTGAAAGGTGTTTTCCTGACCTTGTGGAATATAATTGCCAAACTCAGCCTTTTTCTCAACTATTTCTTTTTTTTCATCTTTAATTACTGGAAATTCAACAACTACACCAACCTCTTGATTAGATTCTGGTGGATTTTCTGGGATTAAAATAACTATCGGTTCCTCAGGTTGAATCGGCTCTGCTGGATTTAAAGGATTATAAATTATTGTCTCAGCAATGACAGGGTGTTCCTTTATTAACAAAAAACTTGATAAAAATGTAGTGCATAATATTAAATATTTATACCTTTCAGACATTGATTCTCCTCAATAAATTAAACCGTTTATCGACTTCTCAATCAATGGAGATACTTTAGACATCACTTTGCTTGAATAAATTTAAAATTAAATAACTATACACACATAGAACAACTATACTCAATAGTAAAACTAATATAGTAATTATTCAATTCAAAACCCTTTATTAATCAAAGTTATTTATTAGTTATCATTTATTTTATTAGAAATATAATGCTTAATTGTGATAAGTCCAATCATAACCAATAAAACTAAAAATAAAGATAGCCACGAAATAAAGAATCCATTTTTTGATTGTTGCCACTGCCTAACATTTAATTCGACATTTGCTTTAGTTTTTTTTACCTGTGAATTGAGCTTAGCGATTACCACAAAACGTTTATTGGACAGTTGAGGTGACGGGCAAGTAATCAAAGTTAATTGTGTACTATCCGTATCCTCTAAAACCGTCAAATCTGTTTCATCGACTTCTTTGAGTGATGTTACAAAATAGCTAGCTGCTTCACCACGATAATTCAAATCAATTTGGTCACCCTCTTTTACCTCTAAAATTGGTCCAAAAAGAAGTTGAGAGATTCCCAAATGATGTCCTGCAATTACGATATTATGATTTTCAATTGTTCTTTCTGGATAAAGCACAACACCACCAACAGCTAGATTTGCATTTGTAACACCAATCAATAGCGGAACGCCCCATCCCAATGATTCAATTTGAACACTACCATATGTATCAGCAGCTTGACCTGCTTGCTTGATAATATCTTCAAACTGAACAGGATGTATTGATTCGGTTTCAACATCGCTTGGTAACTTTGTCTTGTTAACGAGCACTGAATTTTGAGTCACAATTCCAACTAGACTATTTTTAATTAGCGGCATACTAATCATTAAAACACCGATAATAATTAATAAATCAATTCCTAGTTTTTCTAATAGCTTCTTTTCATTCATCTGCTTCTTCTTTTGATTTTTTCTTCTTCGCAATTAAAAACCAAAAAATTAAACCAGCAACCAGTAAAATTAAGATACCAATCAAGATATAAAGCCAAGTGTAATCTCTTTCGATTGTTACATCTTTACTATTTAATTCCTTTGCCTCATCAGCTTTAATCGTGAAATCTTTAGTAAATCCCCACTTATATTGATATTTTTCGGTTTCTCCATCACTATTTTTCACTTCATATTGTCCGGTTTCACTTTTACCACCGTAAGCAACAGTATTCAAGGTGTAGGTACCAGCCTCCAATTTCTTACCATTCAATGAAATTGGATAAGAAAAGTTTGAATTAGGTGCCATTTGTAGCTGATCAGCTGATGATGAAAATAATACTTGACTACTTCCTTTTTTGTAACTTTATTTTCTAATTTAAGCTGATTTAAATAGGTTGCTTCAGGATTTTGGAACTGAGCATTAATAACGTTTCGCGAATTAACTTGACCTGCAGTTACATCGAGTAAATTTAAGTTTGGTGCAAGTTGAGTTTCATTTTGGCGCAATAGAATAGCAACAACATAAGAATATTCATTTTTAATCGCCAAGCCCTGCTCATCGGAGGAAGTAGCTGTTGTTGAATCCGCTTGTTTTTCCTTAAATGTAATTCCGCCAGCAATGACACCATCAATTTTTTCATTTGGCATTGTCAATTTAATAGATAATACAATACCTGATTTCTTAGGAATTGTAACTTCTGAATCGACGGTTGCTAAATCTTTAAGATTATATTTTAAGCTGGCATCAGCTTTGATGTTATTCGCACCATATTCAACGACACCATTTAAATTAGTAGTCGCACTATTTATTGAATTTTCAATGACTAGATCATTTTCAGTGTCATTTTGCAATTGTACTTCAACCGTTTGACTTTGACCTGGGGACATTAATAAATCATAGTATGTCTTTGACTTATCAATTTGATTATCGGGAATTACTGGTGTAACAGAATAATTAAATTCGGAAGCTTCAGCATTAATTAATCCAATAAAAAAGCTGAAAAAGAGTGCTAGTCCCAAGAAAATTTGTTTCCGATACTTCATTTTGAAATTTCTCCTTTTGTTTATAAACAAGCTATGGTCAGCAATCAAAAATGATTACTGACCTTCACGGTTATCAATATAAAATTTAATTTATTACTTTAATTCGCAGGTGCATCAGTTAACACCCATGTAAATGTAGTTGAATAGCTTTTAGCATACTTAGTTGTTGAACCTGGAACCTCAAGCGCAATACTGTTTTTTGCAGTATCTACTGAATTTCCCCAATCCATTAAATAAGTACCGGCTCCTTCACTGACCTTAGCACCCATCACCGTTGATTCGGCACCACTCGGATCTAATGTCATTGTTGTAGAAACATTTGATGGTTTAGCTGATTGTGAAGCAGTAACAATATTCCCATTAGAAAACGTTACCTTAGCACCTGTTAATACTTGAGCCTCTGCTGTTTGAAATTGTCCATTTTGTTTCACTTTCAATGTCCAGCCAGATTCTGTACCACGATTATCAGATACCTGAACAAAGTTTGGTCCTTCTAAAGTATTTCCACTAGCATCTTTATATTTTTGAGAATCAGCATAGTAAGTCTCTGTTTTTGATGTAATTTTTTGTTCTCCAAATGATAAGCTAGAAGCATAATCAATCGATAATGGACCATTGGTACCTGGGTTTGGTCCATCTGGATTTGTTGGATCAACCGGTGTAATTGGATTTGATGGGTCTAATGGATCAACTGGATCAGTTGGATCTGTATTAGGAATAAAAGTAATAATCCCATTTGAGTCATATTGACCGCCATCGTCAGCGCTCACTGTCAAAGATGTAACTGTTAAACTCCCTAAAATTGCTACTGAAAATAGCGAAACTAATGTTTTTTTCATTTTAAATTCCTCCTAAATTAATTGCCTGGAATATCAGACAAAGCCCAAGTTAAAGTAGTTGTGTATTTAACAGCATCTTTCGGTGTTTTACCTGGAACAGATAACGAAATTGCTTTAGTTACATCTGCTTCAATTGAATTGTTATCTTTATCAGTTTCACTATTCTTTTCAACCGTGCCCCAAGCATTAATCCATGTACCAGCACCAGCACCTTCTTTAGCAGTTAAAACTACTGATTCACTACCATTAGCATCCAAGCTAATATCAGACGTTGCAACTGGTGCAGTTATCCCTTCAGCATTTGATCTAACAGCTGGCGTATTGAAATTAATCACTGAACCAGTTAATGTCTTGTTAAGTGTCGTATCATTTTTAAATTGACCATTTTGTTTCACTTTCAAAGTCCAGCCAGCATTCGTACCACGATTATCAGATACTTGAACGTAGTTAGGTGTTACTAAATCACTAGTTGAGTTATCTGTATTTTTATAAGTTTGCGCACGAGCATAATAAACCTGATCTTTACTTGAAATTTTATTCGTACCAAAATCTAAGCTTGAAGCAAAATCTATTGATAAAGGACCGTCAGTACCTGGTTTTGGACCATCTGGATCAGTTGGATTTACTGGTTTATTTGGATCAGGATCAATTGGATTTACCGGATCAGTTGGGTCTGTATTAGGAATAAAGCTAACTACCCCATTTGAATCATAATTTTTTACTTCTTCCGCTGAAGCAATACCTGTCGCAGTCCCCAAAATCAATGTGCTTAAAAACAAAATACTAATCTTTTTCATCTCTATTCTCCTTCTCTTTAATCAGTTGGTACAGATTTCAAATTCCAAGTCAAGGTAGTCGTATAAGTCTTTGCCAATTTAACTGATTTACCAGGTACTTCTAGAGCAATTGCGCTAGCTCCTTCATTGGCGTCTGTACCAAATTTATAAATCCAAGTTCCCATACCTTGGTTGGCACTCGCAGAAACAAGTACATTTTCTGCACCAGGCGTAAAGTTAACAGCTGGATTAACGGTAGTAGGACGGTAATCATCATCCATAATAGAAGCTGTAGTACCATTACTGGTCGAAATTACAGCACCCTTTAATTCGTCATTTTCTGCTGTTTTAAACTGTTCATTTTGCTTAACACTTAAAATCCAGCCCTCCGCTGTTCCTCTTTTATCAGTTACTTGAACATAGTTGGGCGCATCGGCAGCATCCGTAAATGTTTGTAAAGCTGCATAATAAGTTTTAGTTGCCGTTGTAATCTTTTGAGTGCCAAATTTAAAATTTGAAGCAAAGTCAATTGATAGTGGACCATCCGTACCAGGCTCTGATGGATCAGTTGGTGTAACAGGATTTTCAGGATTAGTCGGATCAACTGGATCTGTTTTTGAATCATCCGTTTCAAAAGTAATTGAGCCATTTGATGAATAGTTTTGTGAAATACTCTCTGCTTGAGCTTGACCAGCAAAAGCAAAACTACTTAGTAAAATTGAACTTGTTAATAATAAATAACTTTTTTTCATTTTTTCTCCTTAAATATATAAATATGATTGTCAAAATACACAATCCCAAAAATTGAATACTGTTGAAATAATTATCACCAGTAGCAATTAAAACTGCCTGTCCTTTTGCATTTACTTGTCGAATTTCTGTCTTTGTACCATTTGATGTTGATGAGGCCTTAGAATCATCTTTACTTTCATCAGGATATTCGTAAACACCGTAAAAACTCGTTTGACCGTTAGTCTGATAATCCGCAGCTTCCTCTGCAAGAGCATGCGTGAAAGAACAAAGACTTGTGATTATAAGTAGACCCAAAATTATTAATCTTTTCATATAGAAGCACCTTTCTTTATTAATGGTTACGGATTACCCGGCGCAGAAACCAATGACCAAGAAAGAGTGCCTTGATAATTTCCAGTCAATTGTTTCTCAACTGGAACAGTCAATTTAATACCACGTTGATTTGCCGCACCCCAATCACTATTTACAACATACTCACCATTTGCAGATAGCTCCCGTTGATCAACTATAACCGCGTTATCACCGAGAATCGACTCCGAACCATCCGAAGCGTAAGATAAGCAACCATTAAGTGTATGTTTACCATCAGTTAGTGCCTGAGTCTCTTTAACACTAAGTGTCCACGGGCTTCTTTCAGAGCCTCTTGTATCTTTTACCGTTAAATTACCGCTAATAGTCGGCCAATAGATTTGCGTCTTGGTGCTAATTTTCTGAGTTCCAAAATTAAATTGATTGGGAACTTCTGAAAGCTTCAATTCACCAGAAATCGCAACATTTATTGTCTTATTCAATGAAATACCATTATAGGTATATGAATATACTGATGAAACGTTTTTCAACAGCTCTGATTCCTGTGCATTTTTAATACTATTAAAGGTTTCAGCTGGTAAGGATGGGCTGACTGCCGTATCATCATTAGCAAAAATAGTCGTCGCTTGCGTATAGGCAATTAAATCGGATGATTCATTTAATGCTTGTGCCTGAGCTAAAGTTAAGCGTGTAGATTTAGCATAAATTGCAAAATCACGATTGTCTGAAATAACAGCATCGTCTTTAACAACTACAATATTAACTTGGAGCTGTTTTTTATTAGCTGCTGTCGTTCCTGCTTGATAATTAATAGAATGCTTGCGAGAAAGTTCATCAGTCGAGAGTGGCTGTTGAATTTCTGAAATTAATTCTGACGTAATCGCAGAATCATCAAAGAATGGTCGTCCTTTAGCAGCTGTTAAGTCAATAATATCTGACCTATCTTGTATTGCTGCCGCTTCCGATTCACTAACAATGACATTTTTAGCCGTTAATTCGACTTGATTTGAATACTTCACTGTCACTTGATAGCTATAATCATTATCTGGGGAAGCCCAATTCACATTATTAGAATTAGACTGCTCATTAATAATTGTATCCGTGCTACCAATTTTTGTTGATGAAATCTCACCGCTGTATAGCCATGAACCTGTATTTTCTGTTTCAGGAACAAAGCTAAGCGTTGGCTTGATACCATTAGAGGACGGAATCAATAGACGTCCCTTTTTAACCTTTGTTCCAGCAATATCAGTTCCCCAAGCCTCAATTGTTAAAGGTGAATTGTTGGCCTTAACTTGCGATACATCATGAGAAATATTGCCATCACCGTCCGCAATACCAGGTGTCTCTACTTCATAGTTAATGATTGAGCCTGGAATCGCAATCCCATATCCATTTGAACTATTGGTTTTGACATCATTATCACCAATAAAGGTCTTTCCTGTTGCCTTTTCAATTCCTGAAAAATTAACCGGTGTAATATGCGTGGCATTATTGACTGTTGGATTAATTGTAAGCACTTGATATGCTTTAATACTGCCAAACCAAGTTCCTTGGCTCGCAACTTGTGATGCTGTATCGCCAGTTGTATTTTTAATCCAAGTTAAATGATCTTTTGAATCATCTGGTACTTCAAAATCTGAAATATTAATTTTACCTGTGCCCGGTGATGACTCAATCGTTGACTCATCCTCTACGGTTAATTTACCACCAGAAATTCGATTGCTAGTAGCCGTGATACCAATACCGCCACCTTTTGATAAATGAATATTTCCAAATTGATTATAGGTTGTCGCATGGTTAGCCGCCGTTGCAGAACGACCATTATTGATATTACCGCCATTCGCCATCAACTTAATACCATTAGTAACATTTAACTGAGTAAAATTGACAATCCCTAAGCCAGTCGCACTTAAATCATCTGTTTGATATTTCCCTGTGCCGTCGACGTTCTGACCAAAATTAAATATTGCTTGATTGGTACTATTGCTTACAATAGTATTATTGAAGTCATCCGATGCCGAGCCACCCGAAAGCCCATTAATACTTTGGGCGCCTTGAATGTTCATCGTAACGTTTCTTAAAATTTTGCTAGATGAAATATTTGAATAATTTGTTGCATAAAGATTACCAATTTTAGAACCAGTTGCTTGGATATTGACATTAATTGCGCCACTTTTAGTATTATTTGCTGAATAACCACCATCACCATAAATATCTGCACCATTTAATACATCTGAGCCTGGTTTTGTAAAAATATTTAAGGTAATCGTATTTGAACTGTCTGTACCAACTGTATTAGTACTGTTATATGGATCACCACCAGAGATATAAGTACCTGTGGGCAGTTTAAACTCTCCATTATAATTTCTTAAATCAATTGTTAAGCTAGCATTTCCTAATAATGAGCCATTATTCGTTATACCACCTGAAAAGCCGTTGGAGCCTGTCCTTGGTGTTCCAGAAAAATTACCACCATAAATTCTATTATCTGAATTGCCAGTTACAGTATGAGAGCCTGCCACGCCATAAGAAGCGCCCATTGAAGCATTAATTACCCCATCGTTTACAGTAACGCCAACATTACCAACAATTTTAGCATCATCCCAGCCACCACCTGATAAGAACCAGTCAACCTGTCCATTATTTACGGTACTTTGTCCATTACCATAAACACGTCGACCTGTATATCCCGTACCTTCAAGCGTATCTACAATTCCTGAGTTTAAAGTATTAGAAGTATTACCTTCGATTACACCTGAGAAAGAGCCACCATAGGTCCAGCGGGCAACTGTATTATTTAATATTGTTTTTGTATTGCCGTTAATATAAATGTCCCATGCTGTACCTGGTGTACCGCCACCGCCAACAATATCCCAGGTACTGCTTAGACCTCGGCTTTTACTGGTCGTTGAGTAATCAAGATCAGTCGGCTTGCTACCTCGATAAGCGATTCCATCTCCACCTGGTGTACCGCTAGAAGTCAACGTACCAACTTCAATTGTTGTATTGCCTTCAATATAACCACCACGTCCAGCAGCCGTCGTATAATAGTTACCACCATTAGAGAAAGAACCACTAATTAATTTAGAGGTAATATTACCAAAAACTTTAAAGGCTGCTGCATTTTTTGCAATTTCACTACGCTGAGCGGGTGTATAGGCATCATAAGTTGTTTGATTGGAGGCACCCATACTTGATTGAGATAGGGTGCTGACATTATTACCACCGCCACCGTTAAAATCTCCAATCCCGCCATTAGATGAGCTCAATCCTGCCTTTACAGTATTTGCAATGTTACCTGTGATCGTCCCTGAATTTCTATTACCACCCTCGAAATCAGCATAGCTACCATTATAAAGACTAGTATCCAAATTAGTTGTAATCGCATTGGTACTACGATCAAGACCAATATTTCCAGCTAATGAACCACCAACAAATCTATTGGTATTCCAACGACCGTACCCTGAAATATTCGTTGTAATTTGACCATTGATATCACCATAATTGGTACCACCATAAAAATTTCCTAATTGGAAACCTGAACTAGAATTTGTAATATTGATCGTTGTACTAACATTTCCCGTTACATTTGCCTTATTTGAAGCGCTCGAACCAACACCACCACCATAAATATTATTAACCGAACCGTTTGTATCGGAAATATTTATTTGAGTACTGCCATTTACCGTTCCAATGTTGGCACCACCTGTTAAGGTCGCAATTGCACCAACGGTTTTAGTAATATTAATTGCCGTATTACCTGTTAAAGTTCCACCATTTCGATTACCACCATAGATATTCCATGTACCAGAACCTGTTGTTCTAATATTAATCGTCGGATTACCAGAAATATCCTCAGATTCCGCACCACCATAGATTGTTACCCCATTACCAACAGAGCCACCATTTAAATTTAGATTGTGTCCGTACATATAAAAATTTGAAGCACTATAAGCAATGTTTCTAAGGCTGATATTACTACCAAAATAAGTATTTGTACCAAAATTCAAGGTTTTGGCGCCACTTGGTAAAGTAGTGCTATCAGAAATTGGATCTGAGGCTGTTCCTGTAAACGTAATACCATTAACCTTTCCTTGCAAAGCATAAAACGTGATATCAGTTGCAGAAGGTGCTGCTGGAATTGACTTGGCTGTCGTAGCCGCTGAAAGTGCAATATTGGTACCAATATACATTACAAAGTCCGCGTTACCACCATTTTGATATAAATCAAAAAGTGCTTTTTTAACTCCGGTTTCATTCGCATCATATTCTTGATAAGCGGCACCATTTCCTGAAGGACTTGGAACGACAATTACTTTACTTTGATTGGCGCTAGTAATTATACTTGCGATTGAACTATCTGTATTAACGGATAAGCTCCTTTGAACACTTTCAAATTCCGCTTTGATTGTTGTATCTTCTGCCAGAGTCGTTTTTAAGAGTTGTTCTGTCGTGAGTGTTTGTGAGTTGACCAACCACCCTTTAAATAATTTGCTTTCCTCTTCAAAATTCGGAATCGACGCCTCATTAATAGTCGTATCCTTCGCCATTTCTGACTGAGTACTAATCACTGCCCCCTCAAAAGGATGTGCTTCATCAGTTTGCCAAGTAATGGTAATTTTGTTATTTTGTTCCTCACTCGTAGTAGCTTCCGAAGTTTCTGCAGTATCTCCGTCAGATATTACAGAAGTACTGGGTTCACTAGTACTTTCTGATTCATTAGCATTGCTTAATTTAGTTTCATCATTACTATTTTGAGTATTTTCTAAAGAATCTGATTCTTTAGAAACCTGTCCAGAGTCCGTCGTTACTGATTCTGCAACTACTCCTAAGGAATTAGAAAAGGTCGTAGAAAACATAAGCAAAACAACGATAACATTTAAGATTTTTTTCAAATCCTTTTTCCATCTCCCTCCCAAATAACTCCAGTTTTCTTAAACCTAAATTATTATATCAACTTAAAAATACAAATTTTTAATTATTATTTTCGTTATTTATAAATTAAAAATAAAAATCACGTCAAATCTGTCTATACCGCTAAGCTTTGAAGCATCAAAAAAATCGATTTCAATTAAGAAATCGATTTATCTTGATAATACTCTAGTTTTTATTTTCTTTGTTTTTTATGGCGATACTGAATATATTGAAATCGTAAAAAGCAACCGATACAAAAACCTAAAAGAGCAATTGAAGCTGCTAAGAAGACTAGAATTGAGAATAAATAACCCAAAAATGCAAAATTAAATATAAAACTGATAAAAGAGAGCGTTAATAAACTTACTGCAATTCGTTGATTAAATCGCTGGTCTAACTTATCTTCCTGAGGATAATCAGAGGGATTAAGCCTTAAAGTCAATCGTCTCAGTTCGATGACTGGATTAAATTGCCAGATTAAGCCTGATAAACCCGATAATAGCGGTACCAATAAGAAAAATTCATTGTGAAATAACCACGTTAAACCAATAAAAATAACAATTGAAAATTGATTTGCTCTTACCAACGGACGTGGTATTGTCGCCAACTGCTTTACCATAATTACCTCCTTATAAACAATATTCGTTAAATTAAATATATGCTAACACGGATCATTAGAAAGTAATATTAGTTTTTTATTATCACGTTTAAGTTTTTGACTATCATCTATCGCTCATTCTCTTGAAATATCAAGCAGTTGTAAAAGCTGAATATTCTTACTTCATAGCATATTCCTTGCGCGCACGGAGTGAAGAAAGAATTGAGACTAAATCAATCGCTTCTTGTAAAACGGCGCCCAATAAGGCAGGAATTAATCCGGTACTAGCTATCAACATCAGAATGATACAAATGAAAATACCAATTAATACGGACTGCTTAGCAATACGCATTGTGTCCTTTGAAATCGAAATCACTTGACTTACCTTTTGCAAATTATCTTTTAAAATAACAGCATCCGCTGATTCACTAGCGGCGGTCGCACCGTGTGCTCCCATTGCTATGCCAACTTCTGCTTTGACTAATGATGGGCTGTCATTTACGCCATCACCAATCATAATCACTGGTCTTTTAGCCTTTGGCACATCTTCAATAATTTTAGTCTTATCTTGAGGTAAGCAGCCAGCGTAAATTTTTTTAATACCAACTGCCCTACCAACCTCATCAGCAACACTTTGGTGATCACCCGTCAGCATCATAATTTCATTAATGCCTAAATGCCTAATCTGTTCAATGGTTGCCTTAGCTTCATTACGAATTTGATCTGAAAACGTAATATAGCCTAATAATTTTTGTTCCTCCGAAACATAAATTGTGGTCTGCTGCATTGATTTGATTTTCTCATCAGGACTTACATAAGATGCTTTTCCGGCGCTAATCCATTTATGGTCTATCTTACCGGTCACACCATGCCCTACAATTTCTTCGATATTCTCTGCTGGTTTCAAGTCAACATATTGCTTTGCATAATTGACCAAAGATTTTGCGAGAATATGCGTCGACTCCTGCTCAATACTCGCTGCCAATTCTAAAAGTCTCTCTTGAGTGACACCATTAATCGGCACAACATTCTCAACTGCAAGCATTCCTTTAGTAATTGTACCTGTTTTATCAAAAGCAATTGTTTTGGCCAATGAAAGCTGCTCTAAAGTCGTACCTGTTTTGACAATTATCCCATTGCGACTTGAACGACTCATACCTGAAATTAAAGCGATTGGGGCCGCTAAAATTAACGGGCAAGGCGAAGCAACAACCAAAACTTCAGCAAAACGAATTGGCTCCTTGGAAACAAACCAAGCAATTGAAGCAATTAAATAGGCTATAATTGTAAATGGTACAGCATAACGATCAGCCATTCTGACAAAATGGGCAGGTTGATTTTCAGAGGATCTGACCAGGTTGATAATCGTCTGATATTGACTATCTGCTGCACTCTTATCAGCAACCATCGTAATTGAAGATTCTCCATTAACCGAACCTGATAAGACTTCATCACCAACTATCTTTTCTACCGGCCTAGACTCTCCAGTTAACGAAGATTCATCCACAGTCGACTGTCCTTTAATTAAATGGCCATCAACTGGTATCACCTCGCCCGGTCTGACGACCATCTCGTCACCTACCAATAGCTCTGTTACTTTTACAGAGACCATTTTACCATCAACTAAACGATTGGCTGTTTGTGGTGAATTGTCCAATAATGATTTCAGCTCTGTACTAGCTTTTCTAGTCGCATAATCCTCCAGAGAATCCCCACCAGTTAGCATAATCAAAATCATTAAGCTTGCCCAATATTCTTGCAAAACAAGTGTTGCTATAATCGCAGTTACCGCTAAAATGTCAACGCCGTATCGACCAGCCTTAATTGTCTTGATCATTTCTAGTAACATTGAAACAGTAATTAACACCCCAATAATTACGACAATCAAAAAAGCCAAGCTACTTTGTTTCAGCACAAATTCAGAAATCAACGCTAAAAAACCAGCGATTATTGTTATTTTAAATTTTAAAGAATGATTCATAAAGCCACCTTTTCTATTTTTTTACAGTATACTTTACTTTCAGTCTTCAAACAACCAAAAACGCCTAAATGATAATGATTATCAAAATCAAAAAAATGTATTTACAGATTATAATCATCAAAAAAAGATAACTATTTTTATCTAGTTATCTTTTTTGTTTTTGTTAAAAATGTTATTTTATAAAAAGAAAGCTGAAGTTATTAATCAGCAAAAATACAGCTGATTATGATAGAAAAATACCAATAAAATAGCTAATCACTTGCGCTACCGATCCGAGTGCCAAAATTTTCACTGCACAAATAAATGTTTCAGTTTTAACTTGCTTTTTTATAAATAAATTAATTTGTTTAATAATAACTGGTAAAATCAAAAAAGTCAGTAAAACAGTCATGGGTGCTACCTTCACAAAAGGACTAATTAAAATTGCTAGCAAGGCGAAACAGTTTAAACTGACAAACAATTTTAGACTATTTTTACGTCCTAAATAATGCACAAGCGTATATCGATGATTGAGTTCATCTTCTTGTAAATCGCAGATATTGTTGGCCAGCATTAAATTGGCAATCCAAAGTGTGTTTGGTAATGCAATCAAAAAGATAGCAGAAATTGTTTTATAATCCCAAGTAAAAAATGAATATGTATTAATATAGACACAAATCAATGAAATCATAAAACCCATCGTTATCCCTGAAAAGAATTCACCTAGCGGTAAACTTGATAGTGGCTTGGGTCCACTTGAATAAAAAATCCCGATTAGATAACAATAAATACCCATAATAAATAAAGGCCAGCCTACAATCATTGATAAGCCAATTCCTAATAGTGCTGAAATCACAATCATACCAATCATTAAATTCTTCACTAATTTTAAAGAAATATTTTCTCGACCAATAATATTCGTTTTTTCACGATAATCATGTAAATCAGTCGCGTGGTGATAATCATTATAATTATCAAGCATATCAACGGCCATATTGAAAATAAACATGGCAACAAAATAAATAAAAACATACCCAATATGAACAGATTGATAATTATACCAACTAAAAACAAGTCCGATAAAGAAAGGGAGAACACTTGCCGTTTTGGCTTTAAATTCAACTAATTCTAAAAACACTGAAATACTCAATTAATCAACTCTTTTCTTTATATTATATACAAATGATTAGTAAGATTTTTCAATAATAGGGTACAATAATAAATATGTACTTGAAAGGAATTTACAAATGGTTACTTATTGGGACAAATATCCTCAAATTCAAGAAAATTTAATCGAAGTTCAAGAGTGTATCAATCAACAATTAAAAATTCAAAATCAACCCATCCGCGAAGCACTTATCCGCTTTAGTCAGTCTGGTGGTAAGCTTTTACGACCAGCATTCTTTTTATTATTTAGCTATCTGGGCGCTCAAGAAAATATAGATCATCAAAGAAGAATTAAAATGGCAAGCTCCTTAGAAATCTTACACATGGCTTCTCTCATTCACGATGATATCATTGACGATTCGCCCTTAAGACGTAATACAATAACAATTCAATCGCAGTTTGGTAAGGATATTGCCGTTTACACTGGTGATTTACTATTTACTGAATTTTTCAATTTATTAATTGAAACCATGACTGAAAAACGATTTTTAGAATTGAATGCCAAAACGATGAAATCCTTGCTTTTAGGTGAACTTAATCAAATGCGTTTCCGTTTTAATCAAAATGCTGATATTAATGCCTACTTTAGAAGTATTAAAGGAAAAACAGCAGAATTATTTTCACTCGCCTGCCTTGAAGGCTGCGCATTTGCAAAAATGGATGCTAAAGCTCAATTTAAAGCACAACGGATTGGTAAAAATGTTGGCATGGCTTTCCAAATTCACGATGATATCCTCGATTATATCGGCAATACAAAAATTATCAAAAAACCAATTCTGGAAGATTTAGCTCAAGGTGTCTATACATTGCCCTTGCTCCTAGTTTTAAAAACACATCCTGAGTCAGTCAGTCCCCTCTTAAATAAAGGGAACAGGCTGACCACTCAAGACGCTGAAAAAATTGCACAATATGTGATTGAGTATGGCGGTATTGACCGTGCAAGACAAATTGCTAGTCAATTGACTGAAAATGCGCTTAGACTTCTAGAGCAATTTCCAGATTCGGCTGCCCAATCAGACCTTAAACAATTAGTAAATGATTTACTAGTAAGACCATATTAATCTGAACTCAGCAATCAATCTAATCCTAAATCGATGGCTTTAAGCTGTTGAAATTTAGGATTATTTTTTTCTAATATCAAAGGAGAACCATTCATTGCTAATTGGCCATCCTCAATGAAAATGACACGATCCATCAATTCAATACCCTGTAGATGATGTGTAATCCATATAATCGTTTTATCCTTTAAGACATCAAAAAAAGTATTCAATAATGCTTGCTCTGATATCGGATCGAGACCAACTGTTGGCTCATCTAGAATGATAATTGGAACATCCTTTAGTAAAATTCGTGCCAAGGCCAAGCGATGACGTTCCCCACCTGAAAATCGCAACCCCGCCTCATCAACCATAGTTTCAATGCCATCTGGTAGCGAATCAATTAGCGATCCAAGTCCAACACGGTGAATCGCAGCAATAATTGCTTCATCTGATGCAGTTTCTTGTCCAATCCGAATATTATTAGCAATTGTCGTGTGAAATAAATATGGCTTTTGCTGGATGACACCGATGTAGTCGGCAATTGCTTCACCGAATTGATTGGTTGGAATCCCATTTAAATTAATTTGACCAGACGTTGGTTTCAAGTCGCCACGCAGCAAAGATGCTAAGGTACTCTTGCCCGCGCCACTCTTACCTAGAATTCCAATTTTTTCACCTTGGGTAATTTTTAAGGAGAGTTGATTGAGTATCAATTTACTATTTTCTGTATATTTAAAATTAACCTCAGCAACAGACAACTCAAACGGTGATGTCAGATTAAACGACTGAGCTTGCCTTACCTTTATAGCAGGCAAATCATTAAAGCGTCGAATTGAGTCAGCATATGTATTAGTTTCCTGCGCTGCATTGGATAGCGGTGCAAAGGCATCAATCAAAGGAAATACAGTTAAAACGAAGGCAGCAATCCAATTAGCTTCTCCACCCCGTACACCAGTAAAATAACCACTTGTCCAATAAATTAATGCAATTGTGATTAATCCAAAAATTAATTGATTAATCAAATCGCGAAAGCGATTAAATGACTGAATAACTTCATTCGTTTGGCGTAACTCAGCTTCCAAAACCTCATGCGTTTCAAGATAGCTTTCTGTGCGCTGGCTAAAAATCCAATCACCAACACCTAAAACATTATCTGTTAATTGAGGATATAGTTGATTTTTTAATTGCTTTTGTCGATTTTGACGAGCGCCATTGACCAGCACACTAACGATTGGCAGCAAAATGACAACCACTCCCAGTAGCAGCAGCATAACTAAGGCAAACCATATTGAAAAGAAGCCTAATCCGATAATAATAAACAAGTAAAGCAACCATGCAATAATTGTTGGGAAAATTGTTCTTAGATATAAATTTTGAATATGATTAATATCCTCTGCTAATAAGCCTAAAATATTACCCATTCGATAATGCCTTTGGAAAAAAATAGCATCTTGCTCAACAACTTGATATAATTTTAATCTCAATTTAGAAGTCATTTTTAAAACCCAATTATGACTGACTAATCTTTCAATATAACGAAAAACAGGACGAGAAATCCCAAAGGCACGTGTTAAAACAATTGGAATATAAATCATTAAAATATTCTCTGGCAGTGATGCTGCTCGACTAATCAAGTAACCCGAATTAAACATTAAAGCACCCGCACTGAAAAAGGTAAGAAAGCCAAGACAAATTGCTAGAAATAAAGTTTTTTTATATTGCTTAAGAAAAGGTTTGACCCAAACATCATTTTCTAATGTCTTAAATAGTTTAATCTTCTGCATGCTGATTACCTCGCATTTCCTGTATTAAACGAGCAAAAGCACCTTGCTTAGCTTTCAGCTCATTATAAGTACCCGATTCAACCAATCGACCATGCTCCAGTACCAAAATGTAATCCATTTCGCGCATCCAATGCAAGCGATGAGTCGCGAAAAAAACAAGTTTATTAGCCATCAAGGGCAACATTTTTGCCTTTAAGGCAACCTCAGTTTCAATATCTAGATGCGCCGTTGGCTCATCAAACAATAAAACTTTTCGATTTGAATCCAATAGCGCTCGAGCTAAGGCGACTCTCTGTGCTTGTCCACCACTTAGACTGCGTTCACCCTCACCAATAATCGTATCCAACCCCCTTGGCAATTCATCATAAAATTCTTGCAAATCGAGCTGCTCAATCACTGTCATTAGCTGTTCATCACTGGCTTCTGGATGATAAAATGCCAAATTTTCACGTAAACTTCGATGATAAATATACGGACTTTGTGGAATATACGCGAGTTGTTTCTGCCAATCCTTTTGCGATAAATTGCCAAGCTTTACTTGATCTAACTGAATTTCACCTTGAGTTGGTTGAAAAAAGCCACTAATTATATTAATTAGCGTTGACTTCCCTGAACCACTCATCCCAACGATACCAATCTTTTGAAAACCTGAAATTGAAAAGGATACATCACTTAAAGCCAAATTTTCGCCATAATTGTAGCTAAGTTGATTGAAGTGACCTTGGCTTTTAGCCGACCAATTAGAAACTGAAATTTGTTGAATTTCAGCTTCTGGTTCAGAAATAATTGCCCCCATCTCAGCCATCGCATTCTTACCATCAAGCGTCGCATGGTAGTCACTCGCAAAATCACGAATAGGCAGAAAGTATTCAGGTGCCAAAATTAAAGTGGTTAACGCAGGAAATAATAAAATATTACCATCTAATAACCGTAAACCTAATAAAACAGCCACAATCGCCACAGACAATGTTGTAAAAAAATCTAAGGCAAAGGTCGATAAAATGGCTACTTTCAATGTGCTAATCGTTGCTTTACGAAAATTTTCACTTGTTTGATAAATACTTTTTTCATATTTCTTACTAATGCCAAATAGTTGCAAGGTGTCAATACCACGCAATGAATCAATAAAGTGATTCGATAAAATCTGAAAAGTACGATATTGACGGTCTGCTTTACTTTGTGCCATGTAGCCTAAAATGATCATAAAAATAATGATTAATGGAAAAACTAAAAGTAAAACAATACCCGACTCCCAGTCTAAAATAAAAATACCAATTAAAAGGACGACTGGAATAATCGACATATTAATGATTTTAACGAGAATTAATTGCAGGTAATTTTCAACTTGATGAATACCTTCAATTAGCATTGTTGTGATATTTCCTGTGCCGTGTTTTTGAATCAATAAAGGTCCCATTCGAAATATTTTTTCAAGCAGTTCAATCCTCAATGTCTTAGATTGCTGACGCGCATAAGATTCTAAATACCTATCTCGAAAAAAAGTAACTAAATGGCGACATAAATAACATAAAAAAAATAAAAGGATAGGCATCATTTGATTCTTAAAGGACTGACCAGACCATAAATTAGAAATTACCGATGCCAAAAAATAGGCTTGTCCTAGAATAAAGAAGGCTTGTGAGACAGCAAGCCCCACAAGCAAAGCAAAAACCTGTTTGATACCACTCATCTTAAAGACATTTTTGTCAAACATGCTTAACTCCCTCTGTTAAAACAGGTTGTTTAATTCTTTTTCTAAAAATAAAATAAGTCCAACCAGTATAAACTAAAACAAAAGGTAAAATCGTAAGTGAAATAATTGACATTATCTTCAATGTATAAGGACTAGAAGACGCATTTTGAATTAATAAATCAAAATCTGGATTAATTGAACTAATTAAAACACGTGGGAATAAGCCAGTAAACAACAAGGCAACCAGTGATACTAGTGTTAAGCCACTTAAAATGAATGCCGTAAATTCCTGACGTTTAACAACAGCAAGATTAGCAAAAGCAGTTAATAAAACAATTAAAACGACTATACTCAAAGAAATGATAAAATGCTTTGTGAAGAAATCAGTTCGTAGCCATAAAAGCAAAACAAACACGACAAGACCTACATACAAAACAAGATAAGCCTTTTTTGCATATTGATTTGCACGATCACGAATTATGCCTTCGGTTTTTAATGAAATATAATTTAAACCGTGTAAATAGCACAATAAAGTCAGAGCAACACCGCCAACAAGTGAAAATAGATTAAAATAATCACCAAAGCCAGCATTCATATTACCATTTGCATCAATGGGCATACCATGAACCATACTGGTAAATAATAAGCCAAAGAAAAAAGGTACAATAAAACTACCAATCGTCAAAGTCCAATTCCAAAATTGCTTTTGCGCTTTCGGTACTTTATGACGAAATTCAAATGAAACACCCCTTATAATTAAGCCAAATAAAATTGCAAATAAAATTAAATAGTAGCCACTAAATAATGATGCATACCAAGCAGGAAACGATGCAAACATCGCACCCCCAGCCGTTAATAGCCAAACCTCATTACCATCCCAAACCGGTCCTATTGTTTGAACAATTTGATCCTTTTCACCCTCATTTTTTGCTAATGTCTGAACGGACATTCCTACTCCAAAGTCAAAGCCCTCTAAAAAGAAGAAGCCTGAGAATAAAATGCCTATCAAAGTAAACCAAAGTAATTGTAAACCGCTCATAATTAATATGCCCCCCTATCAAATGGGTCACTTGAAGTTGCGCCTTCATGTGCTAATTGTAGCTCTTCATAGTCTGGCCCTTTTTTCAATTCACGGCGAACCAAGTAAATCATAGTCCCCCCTAAACCAGAGAACAACAAGAAATAAACAATATTAGTTATTAATAATGATGTGGCGGAAACGTTAGGTGAGATACTATCTTCAATTGTAAACAAACCATAAACAGTCCAAGGATAACGCCCTAATTCAGTATTTAACCACCCCGCTGTATTTGCAATAAACGGTGCAAAGGTGCATAGGCCTAATATCCATAGCATCCAACGCTTTTCATATAAAATAGGTTTTTTCTTGCGAGTGAAAAATAAGCCTAATATTGCGACCAACAACATTAACATTCCAAATGCCGCCATAATTCTAAAGCTGTAAAATAATGTATTGACTGGTGGGTAATAATTTTTATCATCACCATATTGCTCAATTAGCTTTTGATTAACTGTATCCATGCCTTCCACTGAACCAGATAATTTGTTATAGGAAAGAATGCTTAGCATATAAGGAATTTCGATACCAAAAATTTGCTTATGTTCCCGTTCATTCGCCCATGCAATTAAGGTCCAAGCAGCAGGATCTCCACTATCTTCATAGGCGCCCTCCATTGCAGCGAATTTCATCGGTTGATCCTCAATCAATGCCTTCATCTGAGCATCTCCAGCACCTAACACAGTAACTGAACCTAATAGCGTAATCACTAGGCCGATACGAATAGATGATTTGAAAATTTCCCGATTAACATCTTTCTTCAATAGTTGAAAAGCAGATAAACCAGCAACAACCATCCCACCTAGAGTGACAGCACCTGCAATCACGTGTGAGAATTCATACCAAACTTGATGATTAGATAATAAAGCACCGAAATCAATCATTTCTGCGCGGCCGTTATTTAAACGGTAGCCTGAAGGATGCTGCATAAAGCTATTGGCCACTAAAATCCAAAAGGCAGACATGACAGAAGCCAAGGTCACTAACCAAATAAAAATAACATGAGTTCTCGGTTTAACGCGATCCCAAGTAAACATCCAAAGCCCTAAAAAGGTTGACTCTAAAAAGAAAGCCAATAATGCTTCAATCGCCAAAGGTGCCCCAAAAATATCACCAACAAAACGAGAATAATCCGACCAATTCATCCCAAATTGAAATTCTTGAATAATACCTGTGACAACACCAACTGCAAAACTAAGTAGAAAAATATTACCCCAAAATTTTGCCATTTTTTTAAACTTTTCATCTTTTTTTACAACATAAATTGTTTCCATCACCGCAACAGATAAAGCGGTTCCAATTGAAAATGGCACAAAGAAATAATGAAAAATCGTTGTCATTGCAAACTGGATTCTACCAAGTGTTACAATATCCATAATAATTCCTCCAACTCAAATTACAAAGGTTATAATAACAAAAAATAAAAACAGATTAATTTTAAGTTAAAATAACAAATGTATATAATAAATAACCAACATTCATTATACTACTTGAATTTATTTTCTCAAAGAAAATCGATTATTTTTAGAAAATAAAAAAGCCAGTAAATACTTGCTGAATAAAGAAGATTAATCTGACTAATCTCTTTTTTATTCAGTAAATAAATTCTGACTTATTGCTTTTATACTAAGCCTTGAGCTAACATTGCGTGTGCAACCTTACTGAAACCGGCAATATTTGCACCTGCTAGTAAATCATTTGCTAAACCGTATTCAAGTGCAGTATCTCGACAATTACGATAAATATCAAACATAATGTCATCTAATTGTTGATCAACAGTTTCAAAATCCCAACTTTGTCGTTGACTATTTTGACTCATTTCCAAAGCCGATACCGCAACACCACCTGCATTAGCGGCCTTACCAGGGCAATAGGCAACTTTTGCCTCTTGAAAAATGGCAACCGCATCTAAAGCTGTAGGCATATTAGCACCCTCACCAACAATTTTTACACCATTTTTAATTAATTGTTTTGCATGCTCAGCTTGAATCTCATTTTGTGTAGCACAAGGTAGGGCAATATCTGCCTCACCTATATAGCTCCAAACGCTTTTTCCATCGATATAAACTGAGGATGGTCTTGCATCCCGATAAGCAGTTAAGCGTAAACGTTTTTGCTCCTTGACCTCACGTAATAGCGCGACATCAATCCCCTCAGCATCATAAATATACCCTGTCGAATCAGAGCAAGTTATAACCTTAGCACCCAAAGCCTGTGCCTTTTCAATTGCATAAATCGCAACATTTCCACTACCAGATACTAGAACTGTTTTATTATTAAAAGAATCACCCGAATCCTTTAAAAGATGTTTCACAAAATAAACCAAACCATAACCAGTAGCTTCAGTACGTGCTAAGCTACCTCCAAAATCAAGACCTTTTCCTGTCAAAACGCCTTGTTTGGAGCCAGCTAAACGCCGATACATGCCATATAAATAGCCAATTTCACGACCACCAACGCCAATATCACCAGCTGGAACATCTAACGAAGGGCCAATATGTCGATACAGCTCTGTCATAAAGCTTTGACAAAAGCGCATAATTTCACTATCCGATTTACCTTTTGGATCAAAATCACTACCACCCTTACCGCCACCAATGCCTTGATTAGTCAAGCTATTTTTAAAAATTTGCTCAAAGCCTAAAAATTTCAAGACACTTAAATTTACTGTTGGGTGAAAGCGTAATCCACCTTTATAAGGGCCAAGTACAGAATTATATTGAACACGAAAGCCACGATTTACTTGCCACTTTCCAGCATCATCTTGCCAAGGAACACGAAACTGAATGATTCGTTCAGGCTCAGTAATCAAATCCACGATATTTTTTTCGATATATTCCGGATGCTTTTCTAAAAAGGGAATAATTGTTGGTAAAAATTCATCAATTGCTTGTAAAAATTCCGCTTGATTAGCATCTTTACTATGAATTTTTTCTTTTAATTGAACGACGAATTGCTCAGTTGTTGTCATAAAATAATTCCTTCTCTCATTTAATAATATAATAATAAAAATTTATTATTTACTCTTATTATTATAACTGGATATTACTTAATAACCAGTAAAATTAATAGCTTAATTAAGAAATAATATTTATTTTGATCGTGCCTGCAATGCATCATGATGGCTTGAAACCATACCATATGATTCAGCTTTTGGATCAATATAGGTTTTGGCTGCATTCACCGCGACGAGACCATCGTGCAAGGCACCACTGATTAGATTAATTTTGCCATCATGTAATGAAATATCACCTGCAGCATAAATACCTGCAATATTCGTATCACAGCCTGAACCAGTCTTAAAATAATGATTATCAACAATTTCAATACCTGAAATTGGTTTCTCAATTAAGACATTTTCTCGATCGTAGCCATGATTTACCACTAAAGCATCTATATCCAACTCTGTCGCTAATTCCAATTCATGATCTTTTAAAATAAGCGTTTTAATTCTGGTCAGGTCATTTGTCGGCAAAATTTGGTCAATTGTGTTATTAAAATAACATTTAATACTACTATTAAGCAGCTTAGTTATTTCTGCTTCATGCCCTCGTAATGCTTTGCCACGATATACTAAGGTCACTTCTGAAGCTATTGGTTCAAGAGTATTCGCCCAATCAATCGCCGAATTACTACCACCTGAAATCGCGACACGCTTATCTCGAAATTGCTCAAGATTTTCAACTTTATAATATAAATTTGTTGACTCATATTTTTGTGAATCAGTAATTGCTAACTTTGTTGGTTTTAAAATACCCGAGCCGACAGCAATAATAATCGTTTTAGACAGATGAACATTTCCATTTTCTGCTATCAATTCAAAAATATTATTTTCCTTTTGAATTGAAACGATTTTTTCACCCAAGACAATTGTTGGATCAAATGTTTTCGCCTGATTCTCTAATTGAGTAATTACTTGACTGCCTTTGGTTGGTGGTAGACCACCAATATCCCAAATTACTTTTTCTAAATAGACGTTCAATTTGCCGCCTAAAAAAGGATTATATTCAATCAATTTGGTCTTCATTTCACGCAAGCCACTGTAAAAAGCACTATATAAACCTGCCGGACCGCCACCGACAATTGTCACATCATATACTTCACTATTAACCATATACCCTCCTGAGAATTACTTTTTATGATAATGATAATCATTCTCAATTATTAATTATAGCGAATCTAACTTAAATATACAAATCGAAAGCACTTGAGATAAAAATATCAACCTCATGAAATCATTGCTTTTTTTGAGATTGATATTCACGTTTCAATTAGTTAATTATTTAATCCTAGCTTTGAGTAGGCTGGCGAAAGCCCATTTCTGAAAAATTCTAAACGGGAAACGATAGATTTTTTGGGACTGAAGCGCTAAAAATAATTAATAGAATTAAAAGACTTTTGAATCCATAATAAAAACTTGATTGCATCTACAGCAAAATTATACGTCAATTTTTCTACTGCTTACGGACTGACGTTTAACTATTTCTACTGGTAAGGCGATATTATTTGCTTCTATTTTCTCAGCTCTAATAATTTTAAGTAACATTTCAACTGCAGTCTGACCCTTTTCTAAGATATTTTGCGAAACCGTTGTTAATCTAGGACGTGACTGTTCCGATAAGATATTATTATCAAAACCAGTGATTGAAATCTGTTCTGGTACGCTAATTCCAGCATCCAAAAATAAATTCATTGTATCAACTGCATAATAGTCTGAAGCAAAAAATAAAGCATCATACGTGTTTAAATCTTTTTTGATGAACTGCTCAAACATTTGATGACGAACAGCTTTTCGATAATCAATTGAAATAAAGTTATCAGGTTGATAGGCTAATTGATGTTCACGGTAGGCTTGCTGAAAGCCTTTTAAACGCTCAGCATCCACACCGTCTGGAATTACCATATCTGCCAAAAAACCTATTTTATTAAAGCCTGCTTCAATTAGATAGCTAGTCATTAATCTAGCACCTTCAAAATCCGCTAAACCAACATTATAATAATTCGGCAACTGAGGGTCAGCATAGCTATCAATAAAAACCACTGGTATATCCGTTGCTTTTAAAAATGATTCTATCTCATTGGCATTACCTCCTAAGACAATTAAACCTTCGACGTTCCAGGCAGAAGCCATACGAATACTTTCCTCATAATTCATTGATGTATGCAGCATCATATAATAATTATTATTGCGAATACTTTCCTCTAAAAAACCAATTAACTCACTATGAAACGGTGTTTGGGCAATACTCAATTCTAAACGACTACGATTGTAGTGAATAATCACACCGATAATCCTTGAGCCATGATTGGCAAGCAGTCGCCCACCCATATTTGAAACATAATTTGTTTCTTCAATCACCGCTTGAACTTTCGCTAATGTCTCATCGGACACCTTTTGAAATCGACCGTTCAATACATTGGAAACTGTTGTCGGACTAACATCTGCAATTTTGGCTAAATCCTTAATTGTAATCAATATCAACACCTCCTTTTTTCATTATTTTGACGATAAATCATTTTAAAATAATTAATTTACTTTGAAAGAACCAATACTTTCATTATACTTTAATTGATTCAATATAGAAATGTGCGATAAATGATTATAAAAAATAGTCCTAGCTATTGAACCAGAACTATTTATTAATATTAAAATGTTTAGCTAATTCCCGCCTGCTGGAACAATTGATCAATCAATGAAAGCACCAATCTAATCTGCTCATTATTAACAATTGGTTCTGAGCCATTACGTACAACTTCATAAAAATTTTGGTAAAAAGGTACAAAATTTGCTGAAACAGATTGAATTGGATACTTTTCAGTTGCTTCTTCTGAAGGTGGCGCCATTGTCTTAGTTAACCCCACTCCAGCTTGAATCGGCTTCGGTGAAACTACGTCGGTCCTACCAGTTGCCACAACTATTTCACCAGATAAATCCCAATCATCAATTTTTGCAGTACCATTCGTTCCTTTAACATACCACCTTGGTAATTTTGTATAGTTTGTTGTGCCAACCTCTACTATTGCTCGAACGCCGTTTTCAAAGGTGAAATAGCTTATAAAGCCATCGTCAACCTCGTCACCCAAGATGTAACTAAAATCAACCGATACCTGTTTAATTGGGCTATGAACCAACCAAAGCAACTGATCAAGTAAATGTACGCCCCAGTCTAAAAGCATACCGCCACCATGCGCCTTCAAATGTCGCCAGTCACCCGGAATACCATTAGCACCTTGAACACGTGATTCAATTTGGAAAATGTCTCCGATTTTTTGATTATGATATAAATCTCGAACAACTAGAAAATCTGGATCCCAACGTCGGTTTTGGTGTACCATAAAAACATTACCCGTTGACTTAGCAACAGCTAAGATATCATCTAGCTCCGCTGTATTCATCGCAACAGGCTTTTCACAGACAACCTGTTTACCTGCCTTTAAGGCTTGGATTGCGATTTCCTTATGATAATCATTGGGTGTGGCAATTAAAACAGCCTCAATCGTCTGATCCGATAAAACGGCTTCCAGACTGGCATAGCTTTTTAAGCCCGTCTCAACTGCTACATTTTGCCTTTCAGCAGAAATATCATAAATACCAACCAAGTGAATTCGTTCACTCTCCGTTGGCATAATACCATTAGCATGATAGGAACCCATACCACCATAGCCAATAATGACAAAGTTAATTGCTTCCATATTCCCTCTCCTAAAATTATCCACTATCAGTTTCTAACTAATTAATAATTAAACCCACCACATTGATGCAGGCTGTTCTTCAATCATGATGCTACGCAAATTGGTAATCGCCCTGTTTAAGCCTTCATCAGTGCTCATAATTGGGTCTTCATGCTCGATACTCAAAACATAATCATATCCATGAATTCGTAATGCTGAAATAATATCTGACCAAATCTGAAGGCTGTGACCACAGCCAACTGAACGAAATGTCCATGAGCGCGTCTTAACGTCACCATAAGGCTGCATATCGGTTAAGCCATGCATATTAATATTATCTTTATCTAAGTATGTATCCTTCGCGTGAAAATGGTGGATTGCCCCCGCATCACCTAAAATTTTAACCGCAGCTACTGGATCAATTCCTTGCCACCATAAATGACTTGGATCTAAATTACAGCCGATAGCTTTACCAGTAGCCTCTCTTAGTTTCAGCATTGTATATGGGGTATGTGCTAAAAAGCCACCGTGAAGTTCAATCCCAATCTTAATTCCTGCTGCCTCAGCCTCCTGATTAATTCCTTTCCAATAAGGAATCAATTTTTTCTCCCATTGATATTTGTAGTTATCCTCGTATTCAGTTGGCCAAGGCAATACTGGCCAGTTCACCTGTGTATCAGTTGGATTGCCGCCTGAAACACCCGAGAAGCCATTAACAACAGGTACATTCATCAAATTTGCTAATTTAATCGTCTTGCGCAACAATTCATCGGCTTCCTTAGCTACGGCTGGTAAAGGTGAAATTGGATTATGATGACAGCTCAATGCTGATATTTCTAACCCCTTATCATCCAGTTTCGCTAAATATTCTTTTCTTTCGTCACTACTTGCCAATAATTTGTCGATATCTAAATGGGCATTACCGGGTGAACCACCTGTTCCAATTTCCACTGCCTGCAAGCCTTTTTTTGAGACCATATCAATCATTTCTTCAAAGCTTAAATTATTAAAAAGTGGTGTAAATACGCCTAATTTCATTTCAAACTCCTTTTCTATTTTTCCGCAGAATCAACTTCATTCACAATTTTTACCAAAGCTTGATAATTCATAGCCGAAGCTACTAAAGGCTGATACTTTTGAAAAGCCTCTTGTTCAATAATTAGCCAAGGCAATTCATTTTTTTGAGCCCATGCAATATAATCCTTAATCGGCAAAATACCGTGACCAATCTCCGTACTTTCCTTAGGGTCAGCTTGCATATCCTTAATATGTAATAAACCAATTGCATTTCGGTGCTGCTCTAGCCAAGGTAGCACAGTCTTTCCCGCAAATGCCAACCAATATAAATCTACCTCTAACTTAACCTCTGGGGCAGTTTCAGCCCACAATTCTAACATATCTACGTTAGGTATTTCAGTCAATTCATGAGCGTGGTTATGATAGTAAATTTTCAAGCCATAATTTGCTGCCTCAATCGCAAGCGTATTGATTTTAGACATAAATGCTAACCATTCAGCCTGCGTATTAAATGATGCATACGGCACAACAAGACGGCAATTACCGATTGCTCTTTCAAATGAGAAAACCGCAGTAGGGTTTTCAATCAATTTTTCATAAGGAATATGTGAAGCAGTCACAGCTAAATCAAGATGTTCAAGTGTCAATCTAATTTTTTCAGCTGAATAATCATAATAGCCTGCAAACTCAACTCCATCGTAGCCCTGTGCTTTAATTTTCACCAATGTTCCAAGAAAATCAGCCTCACAAGCTTCACGAACACTCCAAAGTTGAAGCGCTATTTTAGGTTTCATTTCATTCTCCTCTAATTCAACAGTTCCTTAATTGAACTCATAAAAATACTGGTTCTCCTGTTTTAGCTGATTGATAAATACCCTCTAATATTTGTGTTACCACCAATGCCTGTTCTGGTTTAACAACTGGGTCTGTATCATCAGCAATTGCTTGATACCATGATTTAGCTTCTAATAAAGCTGGATCGTCGGCAGCACCATCGTAAAAGTCAACACCACCTGTTTCTAATTCGATTTGCTTATCATAAAGCAAGCTGTGATCCTCACCATTAATTGACAGGCCGTTATTCATATCAGCCCCTGCTTTAGTGCCACATAAGCTTGTCTTAGCCTCTTTTACGTCAAGACTATTTAATGCCCAGCTAGATTCCAAGAAAATTGTTGCACCATTTTCCATCACGACAAAGCCAAATGCCGAATCCTCAACCGTAAACTTAGATGGATCCCAAGGACCCCAAGCATTTGCTGCATTTTCGGTTTTAGATAATTTATGATAAGTGTTTCCGACTACATATTTTGGTTGATAATTGTCCATCATCCATAGCGTTAAATCAAGTGCGTGCGTACCGATATCAATTAAAGGACCACCGCCTTGAGCCTCTTCATCCAAAAATACACCCCATGTTGGTACAGCACGACGACGAATTGCGTGAGCCTTCGCAAAGTAAATTTCACCGAGATCACCTGCTTCACAGACCTGATGTAAATAATTAGAATCCGTACGAAAGCGATTTTGATAACCAATTGTTAATTTTTTCCCAGTTCGCTCAGCAGCTTCAATCATCGCTTTTGCTTCTTCTGATGTTTTCGCCATCGGCTTTTCACACATAACATGATTATCCGCCTCCAAAGCAGCAATGGTTAATTCAGCATGAGAAGCATTAGGTGTACAGACATGAACAACATCTATATCAACCTTTGCTAATAATTCCTTATAATCCGAAAAAACCTGAGCATCGCTTGTTCCATAATCTGCTTTCGCCTTTTCTGCCCGCTCAATAATCAAATCACAAAATCCAACCAATTCAACTTCTTTAACTTGAGATAATGCAGGTAAATGTTTTCCATTTGCAATACCACCACAACCAATTACAGCAACCTTAAATGTCATTTACGCCTCCTGAAAACGCTTTATTTTTATTATAAACTCATTATAAGCATTTTTATTTCTGCTTTCTTCCTTATTTCATTTCCAAAAATTCCCGAAAATTGACCTGTATATTCAAAAGATTTATTACCCATTACTATTGATTATAAAAAGCCTTTATTAATCGCTATTCCGCAGATTAATAAAGGCTATCCTTATTTTAAATTCAATTGCTTTTGATATTGTAAAGGTGGCATACCAACGGCATCCTTAAAGACATGATGGAAAGTTTTAACACTCGCAAAACCAGATTTTTCAGCCACCTCTACCATTGGAATTTTTTCATTTCCAAGAATAAATTTCGCCCGATTAATTCGATATTCCGTCAAAAATTGAGTAAAGGTTTTACCTGTATTTTTTTTAAAAAGTCGTGTGAAATAATAAGGACTAAAGCCAACAGCGTTTGCAACATCATCAAGTGTTATCACATCTTGATAATGCAGTTCAATATAATCAAAGATTTGATTAATCTGTTTTAATGTTTCCTGATAATGAGTAATCGGAAAATCAGCATGATTTTTTCTATAATTGGTCATCGGTAATTCTTGGTAAAATTTGCCAATCAAACGATAAAGATTTGATAAAATTAAATAATTTGTACCCGGCAAGCTACTATAAACACTTTGATAGAGTAATTCTAAAATTTCTTTAACCTCATGGTACAGCTCTTCTGGCCACGTTCGACTACAAGGCGCACCTTGGTCAAATAATGACATCAAGCTTTTTTTAGAATCTCCTAAATCCACCTCATCAAAAATAGACAAATCAAATTGATAAACATAACGTTCACTCTCTGGCGAAGCAAGAAAATAATGAATCACACCACTCGCGAAATAAATAATTTCCCCTTCTGCCAGCTCTACCAACTCGTCACCCAGACCAATGCGGACCATTCCTCGCTTCGCATAAATCATTTCAATTTCCTTATGAAAATGTGGATTAACAATTGTCAAGCCATCATTTAAAAAGGCACGAAACTTTAATGGACCATCAAACTCTGGCAATTCAAGATAACTACTCATCAAAATACCAACTTGCGCCACCGAGTTTTCACTTACAGTGACAGACATTCCTTTCTTTGTCTTATCTTAACAACTTAACAATATACAATCAAAACAATTATTTTCTGTGATTAGCTAACTAAATTGCTAAAATGTTTAATATTTTTTATCTTAGGAATCCCTCTCCATGTTTGCATTAACCAGAAGAAGACGTTTCAATTTCCTTTGTTTTTATCATACCATGAGTTTATCAAAATAGTTATAGTAATTCCTGATACCGTTTCACATAAACATGCTTAACTAACGTCACAAGTAATAAATAGGCCAAAATAGTTACAGCTAACCATAACCAATAAGCTGTTGGTAAACCAACTAGACCTAGACCCGCACCGAAGTCAGTGAAAGGTAAAATTGTACCAACAATGATACCAATTAAAGTAATTGTAGTCATCACAAAAGAAGCATTACTTTGAATAAATGGAAGCTTTTCTGTTCTAAGCGCATGAAGTACAATTGTTTGTGACCAAAGTGATTCAACAAACCAGCCCGCATGGAACAATGCAATAAATAATACTTGCTCACCGCCATTTAAGGAATGGAACGGCCCGCCCAAAACAGCAGGACAGATTACAAAATACATTAATAAATAAGTTGTAATATCAAAAATAGAGCTCGTCGGGCCAAACCAAACCATAAATTTACCTAAACTAGAGGCATCCCACTTTTTAGGCTTTTCAAGATAATCCTTATCCATTTTATCCCAAGGAATTGAGACACAGGAAATATCATAAATTAAATTTAAGAAGAGAATTTGCAATGGCAGCATTGGTAAAAATGGTAAAAAGGTACTCGCAATCAAGACCGAAAACATATTACCAAAATTTGAGCTCGCTGTTGACTTGATGTATTTCATAATATTACCGAAGGTTTCGCGACCAGAAATAATGCCTTTTTCAAGCACCATCAAATCTTTTTTTAATAAAATAACATCTGCAGATTCTTTGGCAATATCAACTGCCGTATCTACGGAAATACCAACATCAGCATCTTTCATTGCCGGTGCATCGTTGATCCCATCGCCCATAAAACCAACCGAATGACCATTTGCTTTTAAGCCTTTAACAATTTGCGCTTTTTGCTTTGGTGTTAGCTTAACAAAAATATGATTATGCTCAATGATTTCCTGAAACTCCTTTTCACTAGATTGTGCAAGCATTTCACCTGATATTAATGCTTCATTTTCCAAGCCGACTTGTTTACAAACTGAACGTGTAACTAATTCATTATCACCAGTTAGGACCTTAACATCAACCCCACTTGTTTTTAAAGCAGTCAAAGCTTGCCTTGTTGTTTCCTTTGGCGGATCAAGAAAGGCAAGATAACCAATCAAAACCATCTCTGATTCGTCCTTAACTGAAAATTCGCCAACTACGCTAGGATTCGTTTTTTGAGCTACACCAATTACTCTCAAGCCATCTTCATTTAATTCCTTAACCTTGGCTAGAACCTTTGTTCTCTCCGTCTCATTGAGTTCTATCACGGTACCTTGATAATCAACAAAACTTGAAATTGCAAGCATTTCTTCAATTGCACCCTTGGTAATCATTTGTGTTTTACCATCATCATCTTGCACAACAACACTCATTCGACGTCTTTCAAAATCAAAAGGAATCTCATCAATTTTTTGATAATTATCAGGCACTTCAGTAAGCTCATGATTAGCAGCTTCGATAATGGCAACATCCAATAAATTTTTTAAACCAGTTTGATAATGACTATTTAGAAAAGCATGCTTTAAAACGCGATTATCTTCATTACCATTACAATCTAAATGATATTCTAAAATAATTTTATCCTGTGTTAATGTACCTGTCTTATCCGTACATAAAACATCAATAGCACCGAAATTCTGAATCGCATTCAGATTCTTGATAATTGTACCCTCTTTTGACATTTTGGTAGCACCCTTAACCAAGTTCGTTGTGACAATCATTGGTAACATTTCTGGCGTCAAACCAACCGCAACAGATAAGCCGAAAAGGAAGGCCTCCATCCAATCACCCTTAGCAAAACCGTTGATTACAATTACCGTAGGCGTCATTACCGCCATAAATTTTATTAACAAAATCGATGTTTTATGAATGCCTAATTCAAAACTAGTTGGAACAGGTGCCTCCGAGAGGTCGCTTGCAACATCGCCAAAAAGAGTTTGATTGCCAACCGCAATAACTATTGCCTCAGCACTACCACTAATTACATTACTGCCCATAAAAACCAAATTTTCATAATTGGTTGCATTGGTCTCTTCGTTCGATGTAAGCACACTCTTCTTTTCAACTGGATAGCTTTCTCCGGTCAGAGCGGCCTGTGAAATAAATAAATCCTTAGCATTAATTACTCGTAAATCCGCAGGAATCATATCACCTGCAGACAATTGAACCATATCACCACAAACTATCTCTGACATCGGAATTTCATTATAAACGCCATCGCGCTTCACATTCGCAGTCACTTTTACTAAAGATTTTAATTTATCTGCCGCCTGATTGGAGCGTACGGATTGAATCAAAGTCATTGTGCCACTGACAATCACCATTGTAAAAATAATAATTACACCAAATAAATCACGATCTGCCGGCTTAGCAATGACATAATCTGTGATAAATGAAATAATACCTAAAGCAATTAAAACGAGTGTAAAAGGTGTTATATACGCTTTTAAAATTTCAATAATAAAAGGCGTCTTTTTACCTTGTGAAATTATATTTTCACCAAAATTTTCTCTTGCTAGTTCCACATTTTCCTTCGTCATACCGTCAAAATTGCCATTAAATTTTTCGAAAATTGCTTTTATAGACAATTTTGCAAAAGTTGCATAGTCCACTTTTTTATTTTTCATCTTCCTTCTCCTTACTTAAAGCTGGACAACTCTATCTAACAAATACAAACGCATTAATTTAAAGATATAAAAACAAATACTGTAGACGATTTATTTAAATTATCAAGGTGATTAATGGTTTCTGGATTGCTTTTCAAGTTGCCCTTCTACAAAAATAGGATATTGCTTGATCCCAACCTATTTCTTGTATTTATTGGTTTCGTAGCTTATTTTCAGGAACTAAGAATAAAAAATTATAATGCCTAATCGGCTTCATGAAAGTCAGTAAGATAATTGAACAATAATCGGCTTACAACTTGCTTTTCAATCTCAATTCCTATTTTCGGATGACTATCGTCCATTTACCTCACCTCTTTTCTAATTAATAGCCAATAATGCTATCCAACTGATTTATTAAGCTTGACCAATTACTTAGTTAAACCGAACGCTGAGTACCTTTGCCACTAACCGCCTCAAATTGCTGAGCAATTTTCGGGAGGTAAGTGGCAATGGCAAAAAACACCTTCCGTTGTCTCAACGAAAGGCGTTAAAATGCAAAGTAAAAAAGCAAGTTCTCGATCTAATCGTTGAGTTTTGACACTATACAACGTAAAATGATTAAACATTTAATCATTTAGCTACCTTATGGAAAGCCTTGTTTTCGACAATCCCTGTTCTACCCATTGGCATCTCTCGATATTTTTGGGCAGTAGCCTGTGTTTGTATAGGAGCCTCACCTAACAAATCCTATTTAATTTTCCGTAATTGATAATATCAGCATTTTATTTATAAGTCAAGTTCTCTGAAATAAAATAATTAAAAATACCAATAAATCAATTTATCAATTAATTTTATTAATACTTGAAAAAACTTTCATTGAAAATAACGAAATCATTAAAGTAATTATCGCTACCAATAATACCAAAACTATCAGCTGAATTTGGCTAAGATACCCAATTAAACTACCAAATAAAACTTGTCCTAAAGGCATTGCTGATGTTGAAACAATCATTACAAATGACATAATTCTACCTAAAAATAATTGCTCTGAAATCAATTGTATATATACAATTAACTGGACCGAAATCATAGTTACCAAACTCATCATCACTGAAATAATGGCTGTCATTAGCCAAAAGGCAATATTTAAATTTTGAATCATTCCAAAGGGCAAAATAAGTAGACTAAAAATTAAACTGGTTAAAACTAAAATCCTACCAATACTAGCTTCGCATAATTTTTTGGCAAACAATCCATACGCAATTGTCCCAAGTAAACTGCCTATTGCAAAGCAGGTATTCATTAAACCATAAAGCTCATCATTTACACCAAATTGAATACGGCTAACATAAGGAATAACAACTTGAACAAAGGCTGCTAAGAGAAAATTAATTAGAAAAGCAATTATACAAATTTTGACAATAATCAGATGTTTTTTCAAATATTCGTACAATTCGCTAAAATCTGCAATTATTACCTGCCAAAACGAGCCATTAATAAACTGTTTAGTATTAATAATTGGAATTTTGAGCAATATTTCGCAGAAAATAGCAAACAAAAAGAGACAGCAGCTAATAAGAAATGCCCAATAAACACTATCAAAATGATATACAATACCTGCAAATACTGGTCCAATAATATTGCCAAGCATGCCAACTGAACTAATGATCCCATTTGCTCTCGGAATGTCTTCATCACGACAAATCAAGGGAATCGTCGACTGGACAACAGGTGTTTCAAAAGCCGAAACCATACCAATAAGAATGGTCAATAAACCAATAAGAACTACTGGTTGACTGGAAAAGCTTGCTCCTAACAAGCCAAGAGCTAATATTGCATATAAGCAATCCATAGTCAGCATTAAATTACGTTTAGGCAAGCGATCGGCTAGAATACCACAAAAGGGTAAGCTGATTAACCGGCCGACAATTGAAAGTGCAGTAATAACACTAAAAGTAAATGCTGACTTGGTAACATCTAAAACATAAAGAGCAATCGTAAATTGAATCACTGTTGTTCCTAATACCGAAAAAAGTTGACTTCCAATTAATAAATAAAAATTTTTACCTTTAAACATTAAATCCCCCTTTTTTTAAATTAGATTTTTCTATCCAATCATCAATTCGCCTCTTATCAATTGATATTGCGCCAAAAAAAATAAAAAACGCAACAATAATCATTTCTAGTGAATTGCTGATAATAAATTCATTCGTTATAATTGGGTGCTGCAAAGCAAATAAGTTCAGGCCTTCCATCAAAATACTTAGACCACAAGCAAAGGCTAACCAATACCAAAAACGCAGTTTACTTAAGATAAACACTAATAAAATAATCCAATAATAAATTAACCAAAGACTACCAAACAAGCAAAGTGCCATAAAATCAATCACTTTAATCGTTGAAATTGCACCAAATAATAAGAATAATAGTCCACTCACTGCTAAACTACTTTTGAGTAATTGATTTTTTTGAGTATATTTCATAATCGTCAAAACACTGACTGCCATTAGACAAGCGACAGAACTAATCAACGACCAACTCAATTTTTGATTCATTAGAAAATCAACTCCTAAACAAATTAAAATCCCAAGAACAATACTTACTAAGCTGCAATAGTATAATATTGTCCAAATACTACTTTTTTTCAACCTTTCAACCATTTTAAAATCCTCCTTTAACATTGCATCAACGGACGCTGAAAATAAATCACTCAGCAAAATTTAACTTTTAAGGTCATAATAACTTCGAGTCAATTCCCAATTTGAAATTGTTTGTTTCAATACGTGTATTTTATCCGCTAAATATTGCGCGTATGACTAAGCTCTGCGCGCTTTGTTTTAATTTATTCACCTAAATTCATTTATACCTCTTCTATTTCAATATAAGATTCAAAATTTTGATTGACAGGCGCAAAATTTTTGCACTTTGCATTTTTACCGCAAATAATCTAAGCAAACTATCCATTAAAGGATTCTTTGATTCTCATACAATTCATAGGCTAATGTTTCAACAGTTATTCATACCAATGGTATGTATTAGATTAAAAAAAATAGCATTCATTGCTATTTTTTTAAATAAGTAAAAAGTTTAAATGACATATTCAAAAGCTCATTAGTAATCAAGGGAATACCTAAGCCATCAAAAGTTGACTTAATGAAAGAAATTTTTCGTCGCAATTGTTCCTCACTCAAAACAGAAACCTGAAAGCCAATCCAAGTATTAAATGTCAAAACAATCAAATCAGCTACTTCCTCTGGATATTCTGTTTTAATTGAGCCATCTGCAATGCCTTCTTCAACAACCTTTTGCAACTCTGGTACTGCATACTGAAACATATCTAAATATTGTTCCCCCAAAAGACGCGGACTCCTCAGCGTAATTCCTGCAGAATAACCAATCTTCTGTAATGGAAAATTTTTTATTGCATCTAATAGGGAATTCTGAAGTTTTTCAAGGCCTGTATCACCACGCCAATCAGATAAATTAGTCGGCTCATATGAAGATTCAATTACCGTCTGTAAAATATCAAATTTTGACTTAAAATGATGATAAATAACACCTTTTGTTAAGCCACCAAGCCCATCAATAATATCTTGAATTGATGTATTATCATATCCTTTTTCCCAGAAAAGCTCACCAGCAACATCAAGGATTTTTTGACGTGTCTGTTCTGGATTTGCACCACGTGCCAAACTAATCACCTCTTTTATACATACCATCGGTATATATCTTAGATTATACTAAAAAGCCTAATCTGTCAAATACCAATCAGCAAATTGATTACTAATCTAGCTCGATTTCTATCACCTCACTTGTCTGAATATTAATTTTCACAGCGGTTTGTGAACGATAACTTTTAACAGTAACTTCCCACAGCATAGAACCATCATTCTTATCCAGAGAGCACTCAACTGCTTCGCCCGAACCAGTTGCATTTACAGCAATTTTACTCACAGCCTCAATTGATAATAAAGCAAACCAATCTAATCCATTATGTGTTTTTGCAGTTATCATAATTATTGGTACATCACTTAATCGACGAATTCTTCTAGCAACGGTAATGCCATCACATACCGGCAACATCCAATCTAATAAAATTAAAATAATTGGGGTTTGATACTGATTAAAAAATTGAATTACTTCTTGACCATCTTCTGCTAATAGAACCTGTTAGTCTTCAAATTTCAACTCTTCTGCAATAAGGCTCGATAAACTTAAATCATCTTCAACTAAAAGAATTGTAAAAACTAATTGCAACCTCCAAATCTAAAGATATTTATTATCACTTTATATACCGATTAATCATAAAAAATAAATATTATTTCATTAATTTTACCAATTATTATTATATAATAATATGATAAATCATTTATATAGGAGTTTATAATGAAAAAATTTTTTATCTGGCTATTTGGCATTATACTCACAGTCTGTCTAATTGTTGTCATCGCCTTCCAAGTCTCTGTCAAACCGGGGCTCTATATCTTCAGCTCTGTTTTTAACGGTGAAGTCGAAATTCAAAATAAAACAAAATTTGAACAGGCCAATCAATCTGTAACTGCAATTAAAAATCTAAAATATACTTCAAAATATCAAAGTAACACTTTTGATATCTACTATCCTAAAAACACAACTGGAAAAGTACCTGTTATTTTTTGGGCACATGGTGGTGGATATATCGGTGGCGATAAGGTATCAATTGAAGAATTTGCAAATTATTTGGTCAGTGAAACAAATGTTGCGGTCATCGCAATGAATTATCAGGTTGCACCAGCTTTAAAGTATCCGGGACAAGTTGAACAAATGAATGAGCTTTATCAATATGTCGCCAAATCTACTAAAAAATATCCTATGTTAGACCTAACACAAATTTTTTGGGGTGGTGATTCAGCCGGCGCACAAATCGCAGGACAATACGTGGCAATCCAAACGAATCCAAGCTACGCCGAAGCTATGAATTTTAAGCCTGAAATTGAAAATGATTATCTTAAGGGCTTCATTTCCTATTGTGGTCCACTTGATTTGAAGCAGGTTACTGAAAAGCAAAGTGATCAATTGATGATGAAATTATTTATTCGAACAGTTGCTTGGTCATTAACTGGTAAGAGAAATTGGCAAGATAGTCCAAAAATCGAGGAAATATCGCTCGTTGATAAACTTACTAAAGATTTCCCGCCAACTTATATTACTGATGGGAATAACTTCTCTTTCCAAGAGCAAGGTATCGATTTTTCCAACCAATTGGAAAAGCTGAAGGTTCCTGTCACCGGACTTTTCTATAATCAACAGAAAAAAGAAATTAATCACGAATATCAATTTAATTACAGTACCGATGAAGCACTGAATTGCCTAAATCAAACCATTGAGTTTATTCATCAACAGTTAGCAATTAACAATTAATAGAGCATTAAAAAACCTCATCTCTATAATAAATTGGACTGATAAATATTTTGTTGTGAGACCCATAAGTTAGACTTTTTTCGG